>JAJDCX010000049.1 GCA_029260615.1 Phycisphaeraceae bacterium
AGCGAGGCAACGCCCTCGGCGTACTGTTTGACGACTGGTCGTTTGCGCCAGGCGCTCAGGACGACGGGCTCGGACTGGTTGAGGTAGTGTTGCTGTGCGAAGCGCAGGTGCTGGGTGACCTGTTGGCCGTAGAGCAGGACGTTAACCTCAAAATTGAGGTAAAAGGATCGGATGTCGAGGTTGGCGGAGCCCAGCAGCGCGAAGGCGTCATCGACGGTGATGGTCTTGGCGTGGAGCATGCCGCCTTTGTAGGTGTGGATGTTGACGCCGGCTTCGAGGAGTGCCTGGTAGTGGTACTTCCCGGCGGCGGCGACGATGGGGTGGTCGGATTTTTTCGGGACGATCAGATCAACCTGGGCGCCGCGGTCGGCGGCCATGGTCAGGGCGAGCATGGTGGGCTCGTCGGGGACGAGGTACGGGGTGGTCATGATGATTTGGCGTTGCGCGGCGCCGAGTGCAGCGATGAGGACACGCCGGAAACTTTCGCCCTCGTGGTTGGGGCCGGTGGGGACGAGCTGCGCGGGGATCTCGCCGGTGGATTTGATCGGGGGGAAGAGGGTTTCTGCGTCGTGGAGTGTTTGGTCTGTCTCGAATGCCCAGTCTTCGCAGAAGAGTTGTTGGAACTGGGTGACGATGGGCCCGGTGAATCGGCCGCTTAAATCGATCCATTTACCGGCGTGCTTGTGGCCGTAGTCTTCGTTGACGGCGTTGTGGCTTCCGGCGTAGGCGGTTTGGCCGTCGATGACGGCGAGTTTGCGGTGGTTGCGCAGGTCGATGCGTGCGAGTTTCCGTCTCCAGGGAGAGGCGGGGAGCATGTCGTGGACCTCGATGCCGTGTGATAGAAGATCGCGGTAGAGGTTGCTACGGAACAGGGCGCGTGAACCGGCGGCATCGGCGAGGAGTCTGCAGGCGACCCCGCGTTTGCGTGCGCGGATCAGCGCGTCACCGATACGTTGACCTATGTTGTCGGGGGCGAAGATGTAGTAGAGGAGGTGGGCGTGGTGCTGCGCGGCATCGATGTCGTTGGTGAGTTGTTCGCAGAGGGTGTCGGCGTCGGAGATCAGTTCGACGTCGTTGCCTGCGACGATCGGGTTGCCGCTGATGCGTTCGGCCTGCCGGATCATGTTGCGTTGCTGGGGGTCGATCTCGGGGCGGACGGCGTAGCGGGCGAGGCGGTCGGGGTTTTGTTTTGCGCGGGCTTGTGCAACGGCCAGAGAGTGGGAACGGGCGCGGCGTCGGCCCAGATGATTCACGCCCAAGAACAGGTAGACGATCAGCCCCAACTCGGGGAGGAACATGACCAGCACCAGCCAGGCCAGCGTGGTGCTGGGTGCGAAGCGTCGGCGAAGGATCACCGCAACCATCACGATGCGGATGATCCACTCCGAGGCGGTGAGAGCGAACAGAAAAAGCCAGTACCAGGACATGCGGTGGAGCCCTTATCCTTTATGAAGGGTACAGGTGTTACAGGTACAGGGTATGACCGATCAGGCTGGGGGCCAATATTCCAGGGAACGGGCCGTGTGATTTAACACCCTGGGTCCAAACCGCGTGTCATGGCGACGGCGAAGTGATCGCAGGTGATGGAGAGGTTGACGTTTGAGGCCAGGAGTTTCTGAGCCTGCTCGGTGGCGTCGATGACGGCGAGCCAGGGCGATAGCAGAGCTTCGTTGGTGATGGGGTCGTCGGGGGTGCATTGTTGGGAAAGCTCGGTGATGCGGCGGCGTGCGCGGGTGGCGATGAGCGACCACATCAGGTCGGCACCCTGTTTGTTGGCGGCTTCTTTGGAGGCGTTGTGGTGGGCTTTGACAAAGGCATTGGCGTAGCTGTCGATAAAACCGAACACCTGCTGGCCGAAATCGGCGGTGGGTTTGCCTTGGCTGGCGCGGTCGAGTGCGGGGAGGACGGAGTCTGTCCATGCCAGCAGGCCGAAGCGGGAGATGAGTTGTGCCCGGCCGAGGCTGCCGGCTGCGAATTCGATCATGGTTTGGCGCTGTGTGCCGGTGAGGTCCGGTGTGTGTTGTGTGCACCAGTCTTCGACGGCCTGATCGTGGAGGGGTGAGAAGGCGATGCGCATGCAGCGGCTGCGGATGGTGGGGAGCAGGCGGTCTTCGTTGCCGGTGACGAGGATGAGTGTCGTGCCGGCGGGAGGTTCTTCGAGGGTTTTGAGTAGTGCGTTCTGACCGGCGGGGTTTAATAACTCGGCTTCGTCCACGATGAAGACTTTGCCACTGGCAAGTTTGGGCGCGAGGTTGGCAGGCTCGATCAGCGAGCTGCGGAGGACTTCGACGGGGATGCGTGTGAGTTTGCGGTTGCGGGTCGATGCGTCGTCGCTGTAGCGGGCAAGTTCTTTGCGGATGACGTGCAGGTCGGGGTGTGCGGTGGTCAGGCCGACGGTGTCGTCGTCTTGAGATGCCTCGGGATTGGGCGTGGTGAGGCTTGAAAGCAGGTTGCAAGAGGGGCAGGCACCGCAGGCGGCGGCTTTGCCGGCGAGATCGGTGACGCGGTCGTGGCAGAGGAGAATACGGGCGTATGCCAGCGCGGTGGTAAACTTCCCGACACCGATCGGGCCGTGGAAGATGTAGGCGTGGTGCTGTCTGCCGGTGGTGAGCTGAAGGTTCAGCAGGTCCAGCGCGTTGGGTTGTCCAAGGACCTGATCCATGAGTACATGGTAGCAAGGCGGCGGTGTAGGGGTTTAGGCTGGGTTTACAAATGATGCTCGGCAATCAGGCGTGTCTGTGATACAATTCACCCCCTTAATCACCCGAAAGGTGAGGTTTTCATGTCAACGACCAGCGGCCCGTTTGCTCGACCCGATTCTGTCACCGACCCTGGACTGGGGAGAGTGGTTTGGGTGGCAGCCATCTTCTTTGTGTTGGGGCTCGTGACAGTTGGGTTGGTCTACATGGCTGGCGATTCGGCCGAAGCGCCGGTTGCTGCTGAGAAACACGGCGTGGCCGAGGTTGAGCCTGCGATCCAGCCGGATGCTGCAGATCCGCCTCAAACTTCGCCGACGCAGGACAAGCCCTATGTGGCCGCCAACGGCGCGAGCCCACTGCCCAAACACGGCGAAGGCGTCGCACCACCGATCCCAGCGGAGCGCCTGATTACTCAGGAAGCATACGAGGCCGATCCACCACAGGCTTCAACACTCCCGGCACCGGACGGGCCGGTCGCCTGGACCGAGGCACACAAATACCTAGGGCAGACGATCACCGTCAAAGGCACGATCGTAGATACGAACAACATCGGGCAGATCTGCTTCCTGAACTACGACCCGGACTGGCAGGGCAAGTTTTACATCGCCATGTTCAGCGAAGCGTTCAAGTTGCTGCCTGACCCGCCCGAGGAACACTACCTTAACCGTACCCTGCTGGTCACCGGAAAAGTGACGCTACATCGTGATCGGCCGCAGATCGAAGTCCGTGATTTGTCGCAGGTCGAGACCGTGGAGTAAACCGGCTTCCACAGATGGCAACGGCGCCTCCATACAAAAATCGTTCGCAGGTATCTGTCTCCAACCTCAATCCGTTCGAGATCCACCCATGACCCCCGCCCCCGGTAGTTCAGCCCCCGTCCCTGAAAACAAACCAGGAGGTGCAAACCAACCCCTCCGTGTAGCGGTCATCGGCGCTGGCCCCGCCGGGTTCTATGCCGCCGACCACTTGCTTAAGCAGGACGACTTGAATGTCGAGGTCGATATGTTCGACCGCCTGCCCACGCCCTTTGGCCTGGTGCGGCACGGCGTGGCTCCGGACCACCCTAAGATCAAAAACGTGACCAAGGTCTTCGACCGCACGGCACAGAATCCAAAGTTCCGCTTCTTCGGCAACGTCACCTGCGGCCAGCACCTGTCCCCGGCTGACTTTCGCAACCACTACCATCAGATCGTCTACACCGTCGGTGCCCAGACCGACCGGGCGTTGGGCATCCCCGGCGAAGACCTCAAGGGCTCCCATTCGGCGACCGAGTTTGTCGCTTGGTACAACGGGCATCCCCATTACCGTGACCTTAAGTTCGACCTGTCGCAACCCACGGTTGTGATCGTCGGCATGGGCAACGTGGCCGTCGATGTGGCCCGCATCCTCTGCCGCACCATCGACGAACTCAAAGAGACTGACATCGCCGATCACGCGCTGGAGGCACTGGCTAAAAGCAAAGTCAAGCGGGTGGTCATGCTCGGTCGGCGCGGGCCGGCCCAGGCGGCGTTCAGCCTGCCGGAGTTGAGGGAGCTGGGCAATATGCAAGACGCCCAGGTCCGCACGATCTTGCCGGAAGTCGAGCTCGACGGCCTGACGACCAAACACCTGGCCGAGACCCCCGACGCCACGGCGCAGAAGAAGGCGGATCGGCTCAGGGCATTGGCCGACGCACCGGACGCCGGAACATCGCGTGACCTGACTATTCGGTTTCTCGTCTCGCCGACAAATATCACGGAAAGAGACGGCCGGGTCGCCGGTGTCGACATCGTCCAGAACGAGCTTTATGAGACCGAGAACGGCGCGATGCGCCCGCGTGCCACCGAGAAAACCGAACACCTGGACTGCGGCCTGATCTTCCGAAGTGTCGGGTATCTTGGGGTGCCGCTTGAAGACGTGCCCTTCCACGCTAAGTGGGGCGTGATCCCCAACGAGAAGGGCCGGGTGACCGACGGTGAATCGCAGGAGCAGGTCGTTGGTGAATATTGCGCCGGGTGGATCAAGCGCGGGCCCTCGGGCCTGATCGGCACCAATAAGGGTGACGCCATCGAGACCGTTAAGTGTATGCTCGAAGACATCGAGGCTGGCAACGTGCTTAAACCGGAACACCCCACCGCCGACGCCGCCGAAGAATTCATCCGCCAGCGTCAGCCCGCGTTTTTTAGCTACGACCACTGGCGTTCGATTGACGAACACGAGATCAACCTCGGCAAGGAGACCGGCCGGCCACGTGTGAAACTCACCACGGTCGAGTCGATGCTCGAGGCGCTGGGTAAGTAGCGAGCGTCAGACCCTCAACGCATAACCAGCCGCGATGGAAGATGTCCTGCAGGCGGCTCACAATATGCCGTTCGTTTAGGGGCTCGGTGGCATATCATGTCTACATGAAACTGTTATCCATCAATGTCGCGATGCCGGTCCCGGCCGAGTTGGGGGATAAGACGTTCGCCAGCGCGATCTGTAAGCGCCCGGTGGACGGCGAGGTGATGATGCGTGAGGGGGGACTAGACGGGGACTGGGTGGGGAATCTTAAACATCACGGCGGGCCGGACCAGGCGGTGTATGCCTGCGCGGCGGAGCATTACGACTATTGGCGGAAAGAGCTTGGACGTGACGGGCTTGAGCACGGTCATTTTGGCGAGAACCTGACGGTCGCGGGCTGGGTGGATGACGATGTTTGCATCGGCGACACCTACCGGGTCGGTAACGCGGTGGTGCGCATCACCGGGCCACGGATACCCTGCGGCACGTTGGAGCGTCATGTTGGCGAACGGGGGTTTGCCAAACGGTACGCCAAGAGCAGGCGGTTTGGGTTTTACCTGCGTGTGGTTGACCCGGGCGAGGGCAAGGTGGGCGATCCGGTGACGTTGATCCAAAAGAGCCCGGCGGGGTTGGGGGTAATCGAGTTGGCGGAGCTATTTATGTACCGGACGAAAGATATCGACGGGATGCGACGTGCGCTTGAGGTTGAAGGGTTGGGCGAACGATGCCGAGCGGCGTTTGAAGAGCGGATCGCTAGGGTGGATTAATGCTCTATCAACAATGACCTCGTCCGAGGGCTGGGTGGACAGCTAATCGATGGGGTCGCCGGGATCGGGGTCGGGCTGGGGGCGGTACCACATGCCGACAAACGGGAGTTCCGGGAGGACTTGGGGGCCGCGGTACCCGGCGAAGCTGAGGTAGATCAATCTAACCGAGTGCGCGATTGGGTTGTCTTGCTGCACGTCCATCTCCCGGAGTACGGGGTCGAAATCCTGGTAGAAGGTTTCGTAGACGCCTATCACGCCGTGGGGACGGAGGCCATCATCGAGGTCTGCCAACCCGTCATTGGTGGGGGGCTGCTCGTCATCGTCGCCGATGAAGTGTACATCGTTGACGAGGATGTCACCGAGTTGGGCGCGGTCGCCGCGGTGTTCTTGCTCGATCCATGAGCCGTAGGACCAGTCGCCGTCGATGACGGTGTGCTGGTGGAGGACGGGGCCCGCGAAGCGCTGGTAGAGCGGTACGCTTGAGGTGTGTTCGGTCGCCAGGTCGATCCGCCACCATGCGGGGGAACGCAGGTGTCGGGCGAGGATCATGTCGCCAGCAACATCGGGGTCGTAGACGGGACTGTCGGAGGGAGGGGCAATGCCACGTGCGCTGTCGGCGACCAGGTCGGAGGGCTCGCTGATGTTAACCCGTCCGGCGCGGTCGGCGACGGAGAGGTCGCTTGCGTTGCCGGCGAAGAACGCCTGGTCGAGCATATTGGCGTTGCCGAACTCGACGGGGTTCTTGGCAAATTCCGCGCCGGGGCCTGGGGCGTATTGTGTCTGGCGCCAGGCTTCGTAACGGTCTGTCACGCTGGAGCGTTGCAGCCGAGTCATCGCCTGCCCGAAGAAGAACAGCAACGCCAGGACGACCAGCACCAGTGGGAGGACCAAGACGGTTTCCATCATCGCGGTGCCTAGGGAACGGGGGGATTTCACCACAGAGGCGCAGACGCGCAGAGAAGAAGAGGGGAGGTTATCCGCAGATTGTGCAGATGACGCAGATTTACAGGGATGTACTTGCCCCGGGTTCTTATCTGCGTAATCTGCGGATCGCTCCGGCCCTTTCTTCTCTGTGCCTCTGTGTCTCTGTGGTTTATACATGGCTTGTCACTCTTAGTGGTTGAGCATCACGGGCGCGAGGGTCTGGACGCTGCGCAGGTACTCGGCCATCTCCGCAACCTCGTCGGGGTCTACGTTAGCCGTTTGCGAGGTGGACACGGCGGCGTCGGCCTGATCTACCCAATCATCAAAACGAGTTACGGGTTCGAGTTGGGCCTGCCAGGTCTGGGTCCATAGGTCCCATGAGTGGTTGTTGAATATGTAGGCCTGTGCGATGGCGGTGTTGTAGGGGTATGCGCGGTTGCCGTTGAATCGGGTCGGCCAGAAGTCCGGTCGGCTTGGCTTGCGGGCCACACCCAGGAAGGTCAGAAACTGGCGGCGTGCTGTGGAGTCGTCGGGGAAAAACTGATCGTGGATCAAGTCGATCGGCGCGGGGGCGTCCTCGCTGTTGCGGTCGAATCCATCCCAGGGGTTGGTCACTTCGATGTCTCCGCCCACGTTAACGCCGATGAGCATGACATCGATTTCCCAATGGACTTCCTGTGCGGCGTAGGTCGGGTTGCCGTCGGCATCGGTGCCGGTTTGTTTGGGGGGCAGGCCGATGGAAAGATCACCGCCAAGCTCCGAGCCTTCGGGGTCGGTTTCGTAGATAGCGGAAAGCCGCCAGATGTGGTCCTGGATTTTGCTCCAGGTGGGTGATCCTTTAATGGATCGCGGGTTGATGCGGATTGGTGAGCCGTTGCGCGGATCGGACCAGCCGCCGATGTACCGGACAAAAGGCGATCGACGGCCAGGGCCGCCAGGGATGGTGTTCCATGTCAGGCCCTTGCGTCCGGGGTGGCCTGGGTCGTTGGCAATCCGGCTCTTGATCTCTCCGATGGCGAACGCGGTCTGGCGTATATCCGATCGGGACAGGCCGTAGGCGTAGTCGCTGTTGCGGTCGGATGACCGTTCGTCGTCGTGGTCGATGTCGACTTCCCAATTGGAGTCGAGCACGGTGCCGAGCGTTCTGCCGGACCAGAGGTAGTTGGCCTTGATCGAGTAGAGGTCCCAGATGTGTTGCCTAAGCTGGCTGTATGGGCTCCTGAACAGGGCGCGGATGAGCAAGGTTTCTGGGCCGAAGGGTTCGTAAGCGGTTTGAGGTCCGGCGGGGGGATTAGGCACCGGGGCGTTATCGATGCCTGGCATGGTTTGAGTGCGCCCGGGGACCCGCAGCCGCCAGCCGAAGACGGCATCCCACGGCCCGCGGTTGGTGACCTCGTCATCGACCTGCCCGAATCCTTTAGTGACCTTGTCCACGACCAGCCTCTCATCCTGGCCCGGCAGCAGGCCGAAGCGGACCGGGCGTTCGTAGTCGTCGAACACACCGCGTTCCCAGGGGATACTCGGCATGGCTGGCAGCAGCAGGCCGGCATTGCCTGAATCGTCGTTGCCGAGGTTGGCTTGGGCGGAGCGTGTGGCGGCGGACTGGGCCGACTCTGCGAGGGTCAGCATGACGGCTCGGCTGTGTGCGTCTATGGATCGCATCGCCTGGTGCATTTTTCCCATGTCACCGGATGGGGCGATGTACCATGCCATCTCCTTGACCATGTCGGGCTGGTTACGGAACAGGTCGTCGAGCTCACGGAGATATCGCTGTTCGGAGACGACACTCTCGGAGTCAGATGAATCCATCATAGTCCGCAGCATGGTCTCAAACCAAGGGTCGATGACGCCGGAATTGATTTGCGATGAGACCGCTTGGGCTACGGCATCGAGGTCGCCTAGCTCTTGCTCGGACGCATCGGTGATCGACATATCGACCGCCAGGGGGAGGCTGTCCAGCACGCTGACAGCGGCGATCAGGCGGGCGGTCTCGACGTTGTTCATGGCAACCGTGTTCATCGACCGGGCGACCTGGGCCGCGCCACCGATGGCGACGGCATCGGCGGTGTGCTGGGTCACGACCCGGCCCTGCACGCTCCGGCCGACGTTCATGACGTAGAACAACAAAGATGCGATCAGCACAATCGCTATCAATGCAATCACCATCACCACGCCCCGGTTGCGCGGCGCGGGGGGGAAGATACCCGAGCCTTCGCTGCGCTTAGGCCCGGCCTTGGGGGGGGGCAAAAGTGTTTCGAGGCGGGGTTTAGCCCTGGTCATCGCGGGCTCCGGTTGATTGTTTCAGGCCGAGGTGGACCTGTTGCCGCAGATCTTTGAGCTCGTCGGTGATGCGCAGCTTGGCGGCGGTATCGAGGATCCCCAGGGCGCTGGCCCATTGCTCGTTGTCGATGTAGCCGCGTGCCTGGGCGATCAGGTGATTAAACTCGGTGTTGTCCAGGCGTTGGTTGATCTGCTGGGTATCCATCACGTCACGGGCTTGGCGGTAGGCCTGCTTGGCTTGGGCGAATCGGCCCTGCTCGGCGAAGCCGTCGCCTCGTGTGAGTAGTTCGCGGTAGCGTGCGTGACGGTCGTGACGGTCAAGGGCCTCGGCTACGGCAGGGCTGTCCGGTGCGAGGTTTTTGGCTTTAAGTAACTCGGTGCCGGCCCTGTCGATCTGACCAACCGCCAGCAACCGCTCGGCACGCGCCAAGGCGGCCCCGGCCAACACACGCCTAAGGTCGGCTTCCAATTCCTCGTCTGGGCCGTGCTTCAGTGCCCCACGGTAGTGCCCGGCCGCCTGCATGAGATCACCCGAGGCTTCGGCGCGGCGTGCCGCCTGGACCAGCGAACGCTTCTCGATCGTGACATTCATCCGTGCAAGCCAGCCCCGGGCCTCGGCGTTGTCGGGGTCGTAGCCCAACGCGGTGGTGAACGCCTCTTTCGCACCGGCGCTGTCCCCGGCGTCTGCCATCCCGCGCCCACGCTCGACAGCCGCGCGGGATTGAAGCACCAGAACCTGCGTTGATAGTTCTTTGTCTTCATTGATCGCCAGCGCCTGCTCGAAAAAGCTAACCGCCGAATCAAGGTTGCCTGCACGCTCGGCGGATTCGCCCTGCTCCACCGCGGCCTTAAAGTCCTGGGAGAGTTGCAGGGTCTTGAGCCGATCGTCGATGCGTGGGCTTTGGATACGGTTGGTGATGCCGTTGAGGTGATTGATCGCGCCAGAGAAGTTGCCGTCGTCGGCCAGGTGGTCAGCCTCGGCGAGGGCATCATCGACCTGCTGGGTTTCGAGTTGGGCGTCGATCTGAACCTGGAAGTCTAAAAGGGTCTGCATTTCTTGATCGGTGAGGCCGGTGCGGCTGACCTCTTGGATCATCGCGCGGGCCTGGGCGAATCGGTCGGCGTCCAGGTGTTCAAGGATCGTTACAGCAGACTCCTGGAACGCCTGGCGTCGTTGCACTTCATCGGTCAGCGACTTGACCGCCTGACGGTCGGCGGGCCCGGCCTCGGGTAGGCTGTCTAGCTCACCTAACCGGCCAAGTGCCTGCTCGTAATCGCCCGATGTCAGATCGATCTGGGCTTTAGCTAACAGCGCCCCCGCTGTGCCATGCTGCCCAAGCGGGTCCGTCCTCTCGGGCCAGGATTGTGCCTGAGTTTCGTAGATCGCTATCGCCTCGTTAAATCTCCCCGCGGTGTAGGCGCGGTCGGCATCGTTGAGCGCATCGGAAGACAGGGCGCGACTCTGGGCGAGCGACTGGCTCTTGATAGTGCTGACGGTCATCCATATCCCGGCGGTGAGGACCACCACGATCAAAGCGGCGATGGCGATAATCTTAGGGGCCTTGCTTTGTGGAGGCAGCACGGCGGTATCACCCGGTCCGGTCGCGGCAACCTGCGGGCCCGAGGGGGTGAAAGCGTCGGGGGAGACCTCGGCCTGGTCGATGGTTTTGTTCCCGAAGTGCCGTTGGATCGCTGCGAGAAGCTGGTCGGCCGAAGCGATCCGCTTGCTGCGGTCCTTAGCCATCATCCTGGATACCAGTTCACCCAGGCGGACGGGGATGCGCGGGTTTAGTTCGTGTAGAGGCGGTGGCTGGACCCTTGCGTTGGTGTGCCATTTCATCCACCGCATCGCCGAGCTGCGCGGGTCGGTGAGGATGGCGCTGAACGCCTGCTCAAACGCACCCCGTCCTGCGAGCATCTCATAGGCGACCATGCCCAGTGAGTAGATGTCTGACGTCGCATCCCCGGCCACGCCGTGAAACAACTCGGGGGCCATGTACCTCGCCGAAGCGGGGCTTAGCGCCTCTTGATCGGCAATCAGGCCGGTCACACCAACATCGCAGACCTGCACGCCGCCGCTAAGCCTGAGGATGATGTTGCTGGGGCGCAGCCCGCCGTGGATCAGGTCGTGGGCGTGGACCTGTTCGAGGACTTTGGCGGTGGCGTGGATGATGCGCAGGCCGCGGACCAGATCGAACGGGTCGGGCCGACTGTCAAGCAACTGCTCAACACTGGCACCGCTGATGTAGTCGGTAATCACAAAAGCGCCGCGCGGGTCGTCGGCCAATTCTTTAAGCAGCACAACCCGGCGGACCTTCCCCGCAAGGGCTTGCTGTTTACTGACTTCGCGTTGGCAGCGTTCCAGGAACGACCGCTCGCGGGCGGCGGGTGAGCCGGGGATCAACTGTCGGATCACCACTTCCTTGCCGGAGCTTGTGTCCTGCCCACGCCAGACCACGGACGCTTCGTTGGCGCCGAGTTGTCGCAAGATTTTATATGGGCCCAGCGTGTCGCCGGGGTTGAGGGCCGCTGCGGGGGCAACCGGAGAGTCGGGTTGCTGCGGGTCAGGGGCGGGTTGGTCGGGGGCGTGGGTCATATTACCTCTGTGGCGTGACGATTGGTTGGCGGTGTTACTCGGTTTTTCTGTCAATGTCGGGCTTGTCGGGCAGGTCGGGGTTGATGCCCTCATTAGTCAGTGTGTAGTGCGCGGTCACCAGGGCGTACTTGCCCCGGCCGTCAGGGTGGTCGTCATCAGCGAAGATACCCCGGACGTAGGGGACACTGAGATTCAACTTGTGTTCAATCCACACGGTGATCGCTTCACGGGGACCAAAAGGATCATCGCCCACAAGGATTTCCTCAAACTCCACATCTTGGTTCGTCACAACCGTCCGCATAATCTGGATGTCGGTATTTTCTGCGGCATAACGGAGGCGGTCGGCGGCGAGGGTGTCGACCCATCGGGGCGCGTCCTGGCCGTAGCTGGTGAAGTGACTTTTTAAACCGTCAACGAACTCGTCTGTGCGGAGTGGTTCGTTGCTGTCATCGAGTTTGCCGCAGACGGGCATGACCGCGAAGTAGGCCGAGGCGCGGATCGCATCGTACTTGGGGGAACCCTTGGTCAAAGACAACGAGTTGCGCCCCACTCCGCCCTCATCGGTCATGTCAGCGGGGATATAGACGATCGCCGAACGGGTCGCGGCGAAGGCGGCGTAGTGGACGAACTGGTTGCCGACCATCAGAAGCGTCGCCTGCACCAGGATCAGGATCAGGAACAGGACGATCGGGAAGACCATGCAAAACTCGACCGTGGCGGTGCCGGCCTCTTGGGTCAACGCGCAGCGGCACCGCGCGCCGGCCAAGCGGGCCGGGGCACACACACCTGGCCACACCCGCCGTAGCGAGACAGCGGCCTTCAGACCGTGGGGTTCACTCACATCGTCTCCTTCCGGAAGCCGATCTATTCTACCTGACACCCACCTGTGAGGGTACAACGACCCGCCCTACCGGGTCATTTCATCGGAATCCGCCCTGCCGCCCCACCTGTAGTGGGCCGACGCCTTGAGCGGGGGCCGTCTGGCGCGTAAAATAGAAGGTTTGGCCCATAGCACTTCTTAAGGCGACGCGATGCAGACAGGTAACTTTCAGATACAAGCAAACGTGGTAGATATTGTCCGTCGGCGCGTGTTCCCCGGCACGGTCGAGGTGGTGGACGGCCGGATCGCTTCGGTGACAGAGCATGACGGATCGACAATCGGGGGGACTGGGGACGCCAGAAAAACCGGGGGCGACACCTACCTGATCCCCGGATTTGTCGATGCGCACATCCATATAGAAAGCTCGATGCTTACGCCCTGCCAGTTCGCTTTGGCTGCGGTGGTCCACGGCACGGTCGCGACCATCAGCGACCCCCACGAGATCGCTAACGTCGTAGGGATTGAGGGCGTCAAGTTCATGCTCGACAACGCGGAGCATACACCTTTGAAAGTGATGTTCGGTGCGCCGTCATGTGTGCCAGCAACCACATTCGAGACCGCGGGAGCGGCGCTGGATGTCAAGGCGGTGACAGAGCTGCTTGACGATCCACGGATCGGCTACCTAAGCGAGGTGATGAACTTCCCCGGCGTCTTGATGGGCGATCGGGAGGTGCTGGCCAAAATGGACGCCGCCAAGGCACGCAACAAACCTATCGACGGGCACGCGCCGGGCCTGCGCGGTGACGATGCGGCGGCCTATGTCCGTGCGGGGATCAGCACCGACCACGAGTGCTTCACCAAGGACGAGGCGCTGGACAAACTCGCGGCCGGGGCAGCGATCCTGATCCGGGAAGGCTCGGCTGCACGAAACTTCGAGGCACTGTACACCCTGATCGATGAAGTCCCCGACAAGGTCATGCTCTGCAGCGACGACAAACACCCCGACGAATTGGTGGGCGGACACATCAACGAGCTGGCACGCCGAGCGGTGGCGTTGGGGATGGACCCGATGAACGTCATCCAGGCCGGCTGCGCCAATCCGGTGCACCATTACAAGCTCGATGTCGGGCTGTTACAGGAAGGCGACCCCGCCGATTTTATCGAGGTCAATAACCTTAAAGACTTCAACGTCCTGCGGACCTTCATCGACGGCGTGTGCGTGGCTAAGGATGGCCAACCCCTGCTTCCCGAACCCACCGACCCGCAATTAATCAACCGGTTCGAGGCCAAGCCGATCCAACCGGCCGACCTGAAGCTGCCGTGTCCCACTAATAAAGCCCGTGTGATCGGCGCTCTGGACGGGCAACTCATCACCGAGCAGCGCATCCAGGAAGTCAAGACCGTTGCCGGCAACGTGGAATCGGACACGGACAACGACATCCTTAAGATCGTGGTCGTCAACCGATACGAACAAGCCCCCCCCGCTGTCGCATTGATCCAGGGCTTCGGCCTCAAGTCAGGTGCGATCGCCTCCAGCGTTGCACACGATTCACACAACATCATCGCGGTCGGTACAAACGACAACGACCTTGCCAAAGCCATCAATCTGGTCATCGAAAGCCGAGGCGGCCTGAGCGTTGCCGAAGCCGGCACCATCGAAGTCCTGCCGTTGCCCATCGCAGGGCTGATGTCTACCGGGTCATGCACCGAAGTCGCCGAAGCCTACGCCCGCCTCGACGTCGCAGTGAAAAAGATGGGCTCGACCCTCCGCGCCCCGTACATGACGCTCTCGTTCATGGCCCTGCTGGTTATCCCGAGCCTGAAGCTAAGTGATAAAGGGCTGTTCGATGGGGATAAATTTGAGTTTGTGCCGGTTGAGGCGTAGATAAAATCCCACAGATAAGGCATGGGCGATGTCGGGCCTTGGCCTATAATGCTGGGATCGACTGGCCCCCTCGTGATGGCCCAGCCACGGGCCCCCGGATCTGACCTGCCATGCTTCAATCAACGAACACTTCCCGCGACCACCTGCTGGTCTTCATCAACGGCCAACGCCACGAAGTTGCCGGCCTGAACGCCTTCCTGACGCTGTCGGATTACCTTCGGCTGCGTCTCGGACAGGTGGGTACTAAAATAGTTTGCTCGGAAGGCGACTGCGGGGCGTGCAGCGTGCTGGTCGGACGGGTGGAAGATGTTGTAGATGAATCCGGGGGCGGGGATAAATCCCGGGGTGGGAAGCTGATCTACCGGGCCATCGATTCGTGCATCCAGTTTATGTATCAGCTCGACCGGGCGCACGTTGTCAGTATCGAGGGGCTGAAGCGCAACGGTTTGCTCAGCCCGGTGCAGGACGCGATGGTGAAATGCCACGGCTCACAGTGCGGGTTCTGCACGCCCGGGTTTGTGATGACGATGGCGGGGCTGCTTGAAGGCGACGGCGTTGATCGGGGAGAAGCACTGACACCGGACCAGTTGCGTGACGGGCTGACGGGGAACCTCTGCCGATGCACGGGGTATGTCCAGATTATTGATGCGGGCTGCGCGGTGGACCCGGGGAAGACGGCACGCTTGAGCGAGCTGTACCCCGATGGGCCGATCGCCGATGTGTTTAATTCGCATTCACAAGACGGTGTGGTGGTCACTGCCGACGATGGGCGGACGGTCGCCATCCCCGCCAACCTCGATGCGGCCGTCGCGTTCAAAGCGGCGCACCCGGGTTGCACGGTTGTCGCGGGCGCCACGGACATCGGCGTGCAACGTAACAAGGGGAAGATCGATCCCCGTGAAGTGCTTTGCCTGGCGAATGTCGGGGAGATGATGGGTGTGAGCTATGCCGGCAGCAATCTAACCGTCGGGGCGTGCGCCAACTGGTCACGGGTCGAACGGTCGATCAAAGACATCGTGCCACAGTTCCATGATGTGCTGACGGTCTTCGGCTCGCCGCAGATCCGAAACGCCGGGACGATCGGCGGGAACATCGCCAACGCCAGCCCGATCGCCGACTCCGTGCCATTCCTCCTGGTGATGGGTGCCCAGCTTGAGATCGTGGGACCCAACGGGACTCGGCGAATCGACATCAATGATTTTTACACCGGCTACAAACAGTTCGACCTCAGCGCGGACGAGTTGATCGCCAGGGTCCACATCCCCTTGCCGACCGAGGCGCAGACACTGCGTCTATACAAGGTCTCCCGTCGGCGGGACCTGGACATCTCGACGTTCACCGCGGCTGTGCTGGTGGAGTTGGATAACGCGGGAGAGACGATCCGCAACGCCCGCATCGCCTACGGCGGAGTCGCGGCGGTGGTGCTACGACTACCCAAGACCGAGGCGTTCCTTACGGGTAAGCCGTTCGAGGAAAGCGTGCTGCGTGAGGCGGGTCAGCTAGCCAGAACCGAAGTTACACCAATCACAGACGTGCGAGGCAGCGCGGACTTTAGGCTGCAACTGGCGGAAAATATCTTGGCGAAGTTTTACTTCGACTGTGCACAGAAGACACCCGTATGACCAACCGATCCAAGACCATGCCAACCGTAGGCCAATCCATCCCGCACGATTCGGGCACGGGTCATGTGACCGGCGAGGCGTTGTACATCGACGACTACACACCGATCGCGGACGAGTTGTTCGTAGAGTTTGTCGGCTCGCCGACGGCGTGTGGGAAGATCGAGTCGGTAGACGTGTCGGAAGCGAAGAAGCTGCCGGGCGTGGTCGGGGTGTATACGTATCGGGACGTTCTGGGGCACAACATCTTTGGCCCGGTGATCTGTGACGAGCCTTTTTTGGCAGAGGATCGGGTCGATTATGTCGGGCAACCGGTCGTGGTGGTGGCTGGGGAAACCCGTGAGGCGGCATTGGCTGGGCGGAAGGCGGTGAAGATCGACGTGTCGCCGAAGCAGCCGGTTTTGGATATCGACACCGCGATACAAAAGAAACAATTCCTCGGCCCGGAGCGTCGGATCGAACGCGGTGATTTTGACTCGGCGTGGGATTCTTCACAGCACACGATCGAGGCGACGTTTGAGAGCAACGGGCAGGAGCAGTTTTACCTGGAGAGTCAGGCGTGCATCGCGTACCCCGGCGAGCAAGGCCAACTTATGGTCGAGTCATCGACGCAGAACCCGACCGAGACGCAGGCCATCCTCGCAGAGGTGCTAGGCCTTGGGATGCACGAGGTGGTGGTGCGCTGCAAGCGGATGGGCGGGGCGTTCGGGGGCAAGGAAACCCAGGGCGTGATCCCCGCACTGATGGCGGCGTTGGTTTCGCAGAAGACCGGGAGGCCGGCGCGTGTCGTCTATACCAAAGACGACGACATGAAAATCACCGGAAAACGCCACCCCTACAAGACTTGGTACAAGGCTGGGTTTGATAGCGAGGGGCGACTGAACGCGGTCAAGCTCGACTACTACTCCGACGGCGGCGCGTCGGCGGACCTATCCACCGGGATCATGGAGCGGACCCTGCTGCACGCGGACAACGCGTACTACCTGCCGAACGTCAAGCTCAAGGGGCGCATCTGCAAGACGAATATCCCACCAAACACGGCGTTCCGCGGCTTCGGAGGGCCCCAGGCGATCGCGGTGATCGAAAATATCATCCAGGAGGTCGCTGCGAAACTGGGCAAAGACGCCTACGACATCCGCAAAATCAACTGCTACGGCGGATCGCCGCGCAACACCACGCCCTACGGCCAAGAGGTCAAGAACAACCTGATGCCTCAGATTCTTGAGACGCTCGCCAAGACGAGTGACTACAAGAAACGGCTCGCCGAGGCTGAAGCATTCAACAAACAATCGCCGACGCGGCTTAAGGGCATCGCGATGACGGCGGTGAAGTTTGGGATATCGTTCACGACTAAGTTCCTCAACCAGGGCAACGCGCTGGTCAGTGTGTATACCGACGGGACGGTGCAGGTCTCGACCGGGGCGACCGAGATGGGCCAGGGGGTGAACACGAAGATCCGGCAGATCGTCGCCGACGAGTTTGGGATCCCGGTCGACCGGGTGATGATGATGACGACCTCGACCGAGAAGAACATCAACACCTCCCCCACCGCCGCCAGCGCCGGCACGGACCTCAACGGTGCGGCCGCATCCAACGCCTGTGCGGAGATCCGCCAACGGATGGCGAAGTTCGCCGCGGAGTTGTTCGCCCAGAAGAATAATCACCTCGCCCCCAGCCCCGACGAGATACGCTTCGAGGATGGACACGTTTTTGACCGGCGTAACACGGACAACCGCGTTGCGTTTGGGGATTTCGCCAACCAGGCACGAATGGCGCGGATTGATTTGGGGGCGCGGGGGTTCTACCTCACCCCGGGGATCGACTTCGACCGTGACACCGGCAAGGGCAACCCGTTTTTCTACTTCACCACCGGTGCCGCCGTCGCAGAGGTCAGCATCGACCGGTTCACCGGCGACCTGCGTGTGGTCGGGGTGGATTTGCTGATGGACATCGGTCGGATGATTAACCCCGGGATCGACCACGGCCAAGTCATCGGCGGGTTCGTTCAGGGGATGGGGTGGTGTACCGCCGAGCAGCTTGTGTACAACGACAAAGGTGAGCTGCTTAGCTATTCCCCAACGACGTACAAGATCCCGAACATCACCGACATCCCCAAGCGGTTCAACATCGCGTTCATGGACAACGGCGAGAACTCTAAGAACATTCGCAGTTCCAAGGCCGTGGGCGAGCCGCCGTTGATGCTGGGGGTTGCGGCGTGGGCGGCAGCGAAGCACGCACTGGGTTGCGTCGCGGGCAAGGAGTCTGTGCCGTTGAAACTGCCGGCAACGAATGAAGAAGTGTTGATGTGCCTCACCGGGATAGAGCACAAGCAACGCGAAGCCGACAAGCGGCAAGCGAGTACGCACTAGCCACTGTGATATAGCTAAAAGAATAGACCCCTTCCATGCCCGATCTTAATTTTATCCCACGCTACACCGAGCTTTCTGATTCCGGCACACCGTTTGTGAGCGTGACGATGGTCGAGGCGGTCGGCAGCACACCCCAGGATGCCGGGAGCAAGATGCTCGTCACCTCAGAGGGTCACTACTACGGCACGGTCGGCGGCGGACGCATCGAAGCGAAAGCGATTGACCACGCGATTTCGATGCTTAAAGCTGAAAGCGGCGGCGCGTCACACACCGATTTCGTTGATTGGAATCTTCGCAAAGATGTGGGGATGACCTGTGGCGGGACGGTCAAACTTTATTTTGAGGCGTCGAATCACCGGCAATGGCGCATCGTGATCTTTGGGGCCGGCCATGTGACACAGTCGCTGGCAAGACTGCTGGTGACACTGCCATGCCGAGTCACCTGCATCGATCCGCGAGCGGACTGGCTTGCGAAACTACCCGCTGCGCCGAATCTCGAGATCATTCAGGCCGACGATCCGCCCAGTCAGGTTGCGTCGTTGCCGGACGATGCGTATGTCATCTGCATGACACGCGGGCACAAATCCGACCTGCCTGTGTTGCTTGAGCTATTTAAACAGGGGCGTGCGTTCCCCTACCTGGGTGTGATCGGGAGCAAGTCCAAGGCCGCGGTGCTGCGTCGGGAACTGACCGAGGCGGGGATCGATAAGGAACAACAGGTGTTCCTCTGCCCGTTGGGCCTGCCGATCGGGACGAACCACCCCGGCGAGATCGCGGTGTCGATCGCGGGGCAGTTGCTTGAGATACGTAGCTCACTGCCGGACTGATCCCAACGGGCTTGGGATAAAGAAACTGCGGTTGCGTTCGATTATTTTTTCACACCGTGCCTTGTCAGGCTTGGTGCTGGTGACGCCGCGCTCCATCGTGCCACCGAGTACGACGGCGTCGGGGCGGGGGAATATGTAGCCGTTGCCGACCAGCAGGTAAGGCAGATCTTGGGGCTTTAGGTGGACGAGTTGACCACGGAACGGGATGACGGCCGGGTCTTGCATGACCTTGCCCGCGCCGAGTCCAAGGCAGTTGACGATCACTTTCTCACGCAGCTTCATAACGCGGCGTAGGGAGGAGAATTTTCTACGAACGGTGCGTCCGCCCAATGATTTGATTTCCTTGAGCAGCCTAGGCAGGTAGATCGGCGGGGTAATCAGCAACGTGCGGTACATGTACCCGGGCCGGGGGTCACCCTCGAACGGTAGTCGGTCAAAACGCTTGACCGGTGGGAGCAGGCCAGCGGGGAGGCGGGACGTGGAGCCATGGGGATCACCCACGCCGTAGTTGTCGCGTTCGTAGACGCCCCACTCATCCCCGAGCAGCCGACTGTACCGTCGGTAGGACGCGATCATCATCCGGTCGGCGCGGGCCTTGGCTTCATCGCCCTCACCGAAGCGGATGAACGACGGGCTGAACTGACCGCCAGCAACATCGGAGGTGGTGTGGGGCGTAAGCTTGTCGGAATAAATCGTGACATGGTGACCAAGCTGTAGCAGATCGTGTGCGCAGGTCATCCCGTTGACCCCGCCGCCTAACACAGCAACCTCCGTCGGCATAACGCCCGCCTGGGCGATCATCTGCCTGACCTCTTCGGCACACCCCGGGGCCATGGTGATCCCGCCTCCGCCGTGGCCGTAGTTGTGAACAAGCACCCGTCCCTCGATCTGTTCAAGCTCCAGTCGGATCGATTTCTCACGGTACGGCCTGATGCCCGCGACATAACGCAGCACCTGGCCTGACGAGAAATCGGGTGTGGGCAGGAGGCCGAGCGCGGGTTGTGTCGCCTGCGCCAGCACCCGTGATACCGACATCCCCATCCCCGCCAACAAAGCGCTACCAACTACACCACGGCCCGCGGTGAGTAAGAACGATCGGCGAGTCGGGCCGGTGTGTCCGAGGTGCATGGAACGACCCATTTACTCACCACCTTTTCGTTCGCCGCGAGAAGATGTCATTGACTGTACGCCACCTCGCCATTGACCACGGTCGCATTGACCCAACGATCATCCCAAGCAAACATCACCATGCCCAGGGGGTTGTGCGCGGTTTGCCAACGGATGTCGGGTTGGATGACGACCAGATCGGCCTCGGCGTTCTCCTGGATACGACCGGTGCCAGGCCAACCCAAAGCATCGGCGTTGCCAGCGGTCGCCTGCCACCAGGATTCGCTAGCACTGGGGGCTAGGCACTGGGCATGTAAGGTGGCCTCGATCATCGACCGGGCGACGCGGACCATGCTGCGTTCGTAGCCACCACCAATATCGCTACCCAATGAGAGGGTGATACCGGCGCCGGAGAGTTGTTCGCGGTTCATCGTGCCGGAGCGTAGGAATGAGTTGGCGGTCGGGCAGTGCGCGGCGACGGAGCTTGTCTCAGCAATCAGTCGGCGTTCGTTATCACTTAGATAGATGCAATGGCCTAAAAGGGTGCGTGGCGAGAGCAGCCCCGCGCGGTGGTAGACGCTTGTGTAATCGGGGCCGCCGTGGAGTTTGGCAACGGCTTCCAGTTCGGGGAGCATCTCGGCGAGGTGGGTCTGGATGTATGCGTCATGCTTCTTCGCAAGATCGCCAGCGGCTTTGAGCAGGCCCTCGCTGCAGGTGATGGCGAAGCGGGGTGTGACGGCTGTGCTGACACGGTTGCCCGGCGTGCGTTGTTCGGGATGCGATGGCCAATCGTTTAACAGCAACTCGGTCTCGGCGATACATTCGTCTGCGTCGCGCAGCATCGAATCGGGTGCCTCCTGGTCGATCAGCACCTGCCCGACCACGGCCCGCAAGCCACGCCGGGCGCAACAATCTAATGCACGCTTAGTCGCCTCGTGGTGGACAGTCGCGTAGCCAACAAAACTTGTCGTCCCGACTGATAGGAGTTGGTCGATCACACGCTCGGTCATCGTCAGGGCGTAGTCTGGATCGGCCCAGCGTGCTTCGTTGGGGAAGGTTACTTGGTCCAGCCAGTCCAAGAGGCTCATCCCGTGTGCGCCGATCAGATCGAACTGCGGCAGGTGCATGTGTGTATCGATGAAGCCCGGCGAAATCAGGTGGCCGTCGCCTCCAAGATCGAATGAAGCGGGGAGCCCGCCCTCATGGACCTCGACGATACGCCCGCCTTCGGTGCGCAGCCATCCCTGGGCCAGGCGCACGCCGGGCCTTTCGCTATCGGTGTCGGGAAGCAGCAACGTGCCCGCAATAATCAAGGTCAGATCTCCTGGGTACTGAATCGGGTTACCATCGTACCGTGACGCCCCGTCGGACGCGGGAATAATCCGGCCCGACCGGGGATTATCCACTTCGCCGGGCGTGGTTTACCATGACGGAGATTCTCGACCATGACGACCCTCTTAACAAATCCCATCCAGGCGGTGGCGTCTTTATTTGACCGGGGCTTCGACCCCGCGCGTGCCCGCCGGCTGCCCGTGGCCAGCGAGGTGGGCGAATCGAATGTCCGCGGCCTGTACCTGGCCGGTGAGATCGCGGGGACGCCGTTAATCAAGCTGGGGCTGAACCGTGGACGTGCGGTGATCGATCATCTGGTCAACGTGGACCTGGCACGGGAGTTGGGCGACCGAGGTGTGAAGCTCAACGATGACGGGGAACTGGAATCACAACAGACGGGGTTCGACCCGACACAGCCGCGTGACGGGAAATGGTACGACGTGTTGATCGTCGGTGCGGGGAGTGCCGGGCTGGGTGCGGCCGACCGATGCCAGCAATTGGGGTTGTCGTACATCGTGATCGAAGGGCAGCGGCCCGCGCAGCTTGTGCGGAACATGACCAAGGGCAAGCCGTTATTGATGGAGCCGCCCAACGAGGACAACCAGACCCGGCTGTATTGCGAAGAGTGCAGCAAGGAAGCGTTGTTGGAACAATGGGACAGGCAGATCGTCGAACTTGGGCTGGACAAGCACATCCGCACCTTCGAGCAGGTCACCGACATCCAACGCCAGGGCGACAAGGACGGGTTCAAAATCACGACGGATAAGTGCGAGTACGCTTCCCGGCGTGTGGTGCTGGCAATCGGGAAGGCGGGAAACCCCCGGAAACTGCGTGTGCCCGGCGAAACAGAACACGCGGCGCGGATCAGCCAGAACGTCGCCGACCCGGATGAATGGCAAGGCAAAAACCTGGTCGTGTTCGGCGCGGGCGACGTGGCTTGCGAGGCGGCGATAGCGCTGGCGGACCGGGGTAACCACATCACGATGGCGGCGCCTGATAAAGAATTCACGTTCCCCAAGAAACGGAACATCGACGCGGTGAATCAGCGGGCGGCCGAGGGAAAGATCGACCTGCGCCTGGGCCACGGCGCTGCGGAGATCGGTCCCGATTCGGTGACGTTAAAGGACCTTGGGTCAGGCGAAACTAAAACAGTCCCCGCCGAACACATCTTCCGCTGCATCGGGGCGGAGCTGCCGATGGGGTTCTTCAAGAAGGTCGGCATCCAACTGGAAGGGACTTGGAACGTCAAGCGGTGGACGCTGCTGCTGATCGTGTTTCTGGTCTGTCACTTCATCTACGGCGTGAAGAAGGCCGACGGCATCTGGCCTTACAACCTGAAGCTGACCTGGTTCGGGACCGACTCAACCCTCAACAGCCTCATCAAAAACATCCATGTCGGCGAAGGGAATTGGCGGTTCGACCTTAACGGGTCGTTCTGGTATTCGCTTGCGTACTGCCTGGTAATGACGTGGTTCGGGCTCAAGGCGTACCAGCGTTGGGGCATCAGACACAACGATGAATACCAGAAGAAGCGCTTCCTCTCGCTGATTATTGTGCAGTGGACGTTTGCGTTTTTGATCCCGATGGGGCTGATGTGGTTCCTCCACGGATACTTCGGCGACAACGCGGTGCTGGGCAAGCGCGGCAACTGGTGGCACGCCAGCGGGTTTGAGTACGCCTTCCCCTTGTTCTTCATGCAGTTCGTCTGGGATGTGGGCTGGCTCTACCTGATCTACGGCCTCGCCGCGACGTTCGTCATCATCCCCCTGGTGACGATCCGCCACGGCAAGCGGTACTGCACTTGGTTCTGTGGCTGCGGTGGGTTAGCGGAAACATTGGGCGACCCCTGGCGTCACCTGGCACCTAAGGGCAAAGTAGCCGGGCGCTGGGAGTGGATGAATTTCGCGGTCCTGATCTGGGCCGTCGCCGCAGGCGTACTGGTGACATCAAAGATCGGGTTGGGCTACTACATCACCGGGCAATCGTTTCAATCCCCCAACGTCGCCGAACACGGGTGGTGGACCTACTGGCTATTTAACAGCTACGACTGGGTCGCCGACCTCTGGCTGGTCGGGATCATCCCGGTGGCGCTGTACCCGATCTACGGAGGGAAAATATGGTGCCGGTACTGGTGCCCACTGGCGAAGTGGATGCAGATGACCAGCAAGTGGTTCGGGACGTTGCAGATATCAAGCGACGACAAGTGCATCACCTGCGGGGAGTGCTCACGCTACTGCGAGGTCGGGATTGACGTGATGGCGTTCGCCAAGAATCAACAATCCTTCGGCAACGATAACACAAGCTGTATCCATTGCGGCATCTGTGTCACGGTCTGCCCGATGGACGTCTTGAGCTTCGACAACGACCGGGTCGGTACGGTGACGCAGAAGATCAATCAGATGCGCGGCATCGGGATAACCGTCGAAGGACGGGAGCTGGTCGATGCGGCGGCAATAAAGGCCGATTGACGGTCACATCCGGAACAGCGCGTAAGACCCCAACGCGTTGAATATCTGTAACACGAACATCACAACGCAGACAGCCAGGAGCCATCGCCTTGAACGCCTGCCGATCAGGACACAAATCGCAATCATCACGGCCGTGACAACGCCGGAGACAAGAAACCAGTCGTCCCCAAACGCGTTGTTGAATCCGGCCATTGCCCTCCCCCAAACGGCTAACACCAACGACGGCAGGGCCGGAAACATCTTCACCCAGCCCATCCGATACCCGCCACGCCAGCCGTAATCGATCCAGAAGACCCATGTGTTCGGCAGGTAGACCGCCAGCAACACCGCCGCCAGCGTAACCCGCCACGACGCCCGGCTGCGCCACCACGATCCACTACGCCAACCCGATTTCGGTGGGCGCAGTTTCGCTGGATCAAACGCCTCCCCGCACTCCGGGCAGCGAGTCTCGGTCGTCCCTGTGAGGTTGTACCCACACTTCGGACAACACAGACCGATAAATGGCAGATCAGCTCCCCATGCTGCTTTCATCTCCTCAGGCATCGTGATTAGTCTCCAAAGCGATTGTAGCCGAACAACCAACACCCCTCGGGAATAATCCCAAGGCTCGGCGTGTATTGTGTCTGAAGGCGCTTGGCCCCCCCTTGGTTCGCAAGTCATCCGGGAGCCGGGGTATCATGCCCGTAACCATCAGGGAGGTGACCACGTCTTATGATTCTACTTTCTAGATACATGCGCTGGCTACACACACGCTGGCCCGCTGGGCACGTCGAAAAACTACCGGTGGTCAACCCCGACGGGTCCACCGCCGTGCCAGGGCTGTACATCGTCGGTGACATCACCGGGATCCCGCTCTTAAAGTTTTCATCCGACACCGGTGCGCGAGCGGTGCAGACGATCACCGCCGACGGTTCGTTTCAAAAACGCGACCAGAACGCCAGCCGTGACGGGAAGCAGGTGCTTGACCTGGTTGTCATCGGAGCGGGTGTGTCCGGTGTGGCGGCGGCAATCGAGGCGAGAAAGAACGATCTTAATTTTGAATTGCTCGAAGCGTCCGAGCCCTTCTCCACCGTCGTGAACTTCCCCAAGGGCAAGCCGATCTTCACCTACCCGACCGACATGACCCCGGCGGGGGCATTGCAGTTCGGCGAATCTACGGCGATCAAAGAAGGCCTCGTCGATACGCTCCACGGGTACCTCAAAGAATACGACATCCAGCCTCGCCACATCCGGGCCGAGCGCATCACACGCAAGGGCGGGCTGTTGGAAGTCGTCATCCCAGACGGTGAAAACCTGCTGGCGCACCGCGTGGTCGTCGGGATCGGACGGTCCGGCAACTTCCGCAAGCTCGGCATACCCGGCGAAGAACTCGGCAAAGTCTCCAACCGCCTGCATGACCCTAAAGATTACTGCGGCAAGAAGATCCTGATCGTCGGCGGCGGTGACACAGCAATGGAAACCGCGATCGCACTGGGTGCCTGCGGCAGTCACGTCACCGTCAGCTACCGCAAACCAGAATTTAGCCGACCAAAGCCCGAGAATGTCGAGAAGCTGAGGATGTTGGCAGACGACCCGATGGCCCCGGACGCCGTGGTCGAAGAGCCCAGCAGCGAACGGATCACCACCGCCGCCGGCGCGTTCCTCAACGACCACCGCAAGCCTGGATCGGTCACGTTGTTGATGGCAAGCAAGGTCAAGGAAATCCACGAAGACGATGTGGTTATCACCGACGCCGACGGCAACGACCAGACGGTTGAAAATGAAGCGGTATTCACAATGATCGGCCGGGAAGCCCCGCTGGATTTCTTCCGGCGCAGCGGCGTCTCAATCCGCGGAGAATGGCGGGTTAGCAACTACGTTAGCTTCGCACTGTTCTTTGCATTTTGTGTGTTCCTTTATCATTGGAAGAGTAACGCCGGGTTTGACCTCAAAGGTATATTCAAGGCCCACCACTGGTTCCCCTTCAACATCGCCAGCCTGGACAACCCCGCGAGCCTGATCGGGACGCTGGCGGTATCCATGCAGAAGCCTAGCTTCTGGTACTCGCTGGCCTACTGCCTGTGCATCGTTATATTCGGCATCAAACGGATCAAGCGGCGAAAAACGCCCTATGTCAAGGTGCAGACGTTGTCGCTGATGACGATCCAGTGCATTCCGTTGTTTTTGCTGCCGTACATACTGCTGCCTTGGATGGGACACAACGGCCTGTTCAATGATGGTGTCGGCAAGGCGATCGCCGATGCCCTGTTTCCACTGACACAGTGGGACAACCACGGTCGTGAGTACTGGCGCAGCGTCGGCTTCATACTCGCCTGGCCGTTGATGTTCTGGAACGTGTTCACCTACCAGCCCATCTGGGCCTGGCTGGTCATCGGGTCGCTTCAGACATTCGTGCTGATCCCGCTGATCGTCTGGCGTTGGGGCAAGGGCGCGTACTGCGGGTGGATCTGTTCCTGCGGCGCATTGGCCGAGACGATGGGTGATGCCCACCGCCACAAGATGCCCCACGGACCGAAGTGGAACCGCCTGAACATGATCGGGCAGGTGTTCCTATGGGTCGTCACCGCGCTGCTGGTGCTGCGCATCGTCTCATGGATCACCCCCGGAGGCTGGGCGACCACGGCGTACAACCTGATCTTCGAGGGCAAGCGTGCAGATGGCTCTCAAATCGGGGGACTGATGCGTTACATCAACTATGTATGGTCGGTCGATCTGCTCTGGGCGGGTATCTTCGGCGTGGCGTTCTATTTTTGGTTCTCCGGCCGAGTCTGGTGCCGGTTCGCCTGTCCGCTAGCGGCGCTGATGCACATCTACGCACGGTTCAGCCAGTTCCGCATCCTCAGCGACAAGAAAAAGTGCATCTCCTGCAACGTCTGCACCAGCGTCTGCCACCAGGGGATCGACATCATGAACTTCGCCAACAAAGGTCTGCCCATGGAAGACCCCCAGTGCGTGCGATGCTCCGCCTGTGTGCAGTCCTGCCCAACCGGGGTACTCAGCTTCGGACGCATCAGCAGGAATACTGGCGAGGTGCTAGGGATTGATACACTCGGGGCCTCACCCGTGCGGATGGCGGAACTAACCGTCAACGGAAATACTGTCTGAACCAATCTGACGAAAGGGCGCGTTATGTATGGCATGATGAAACTCATGATGGTCGTGGTGCTGGCAGTCGCTTCACCGGTTCTGGCGCAAGACGCCGCATTCCACCAGACGTTCGCCGACCAGATCGGCAAAGCTCACGGGGCCGACGCCTACCGGTCTCACGCGGCGCTGCAAGCCGACGTCACTGTCTCCTTTGGCGGCAAGGCCATGCTCAAAGGCGTGATGACCTTCGACACGCCGGTCGGCAAGTCACGGATCGAAACGGCGGACGGGACGGTCATGGTCTTCGACGGACAGGATGCCTACGTCACCCCCGCCGACGCGCCGATCCCGCCGGGGATGGCACGGTTTCATCTGCTGACCTGGCCCTACTTCATCGCAGCACCGTTCAAGCTCGCCGACCCCGGCACACACATCGACGATGCCGGGATCAAGCCGATAGACGTGCATCACATTTTCCCCACCGGCAAGCTCACCTTCACCCCAGGCACAGGCGACTCACCCGACGACTGGTACCTGGTCTACCGTGACCCCGACACAAACCAACTGGCGGCGATGGCGTACATCGTGACCTACGGCAAAGACACTCACGACGCCGAGAAAGAACCCCACATCGCCATCTACGAGGCGTTTGAAGAGGTTGACGGCGTCACCCTGCCGACACGCATGAGCATGTGGAACTGGGAAACAGGCACCGGCAAAATCGGCGAGATGCTCGGGCAATTGGAATTAGCTAACTACCAATTCGTCGAGCCCGATGAATCCACCTTCACCCAGCCCGACGGCGCACGGATTGACGCCCCTCCCCCGCCAGCGAATCAAGGGTAAGCCATGACTAATGCAAACACAGATACACTGTTCGCCGACGCGATCGGCCGACTCGATCAGGCCGGGAAGATCGCCGGGCTTGACCCCGAGGTGGTCGAGCTGCTTAAACACCCAAAGGCCGTGATGCACATCTCGATCCCCGTGCGGATGGATGATGGGTCGCTCAAGGTGTTCGAGGGCTACCGTGTCCGGCACAACAATCACCGCGGACCGACCAAAGGCGGCATCCGCTACCACCCAAACGTATCACTGGACGAGGTCAAAGCCCTCGCGTTCTGGATGACCTGCAAGTGTGCCGTGGTCGGCATCCCGTTCGGCGGAGGCAAGGGCGGGGTCACCGTGGACCCGCGTGATCTGTCGCACATGGAACTCGAGCGCCTGTCGCGCGGGTTCATCCGGCAGCTCGCCGACTTCATCGGACCCGACGTCGATATCCCCGCGCCCGATGTTTATACCAATGCACGGATCATGGGCTGGATGATGGACGAGTACTCCAAGATCAAACGGCAATACAGCCCCGCAGTGATCACTGGCAAACCCATACCCCTCGGCGGCAGCCTCGGCCGAGACGACGCCACGGGGCGAGGTGCGTACTACTGCATCAAGGAACTGGAAAAACGACGCGGTTGGGACCCAACGAAAATCACCGTCGCCGTGCAAGGGTTCGGCAACGGCGGACAAAACGCGGTGAAACTACTGCACGCCGACGGATACAAGATCGTCGCGGTGAGTGACTCCAGGGGCGGGATCTATAAGCCCGAGGGATTCGACGTGCCCAGCCTGATCCAGATCAAGAACCAGTCGCGTAAACTCAAGGCTGTCTACTGCGACGGTTCGGTCTGCGAAGCGATTCAAGCCGACTCAATCAACAACGAGCAACTGCTTGAGTTGGATGTGGACATCCTGATCCCCGCCGCACTGGAAAACCAGATCACCTCCGCAAACGTTAGCAACATCAAAGCCAAGGTGATCGTCGAGGTCGCCAACGGCCCAACAACGCCGCAAGCCGACGCGGCGCTGGTGAAAAACGGCACACTGATCGTCCCCGATATCCTTGCCAACGCCGGCGGGGTCACGGTCAGCTACTTCGAGTGGGTGCAGAACCGCCAGGGATTCTACTGGCCAGTGCAAGAGGTCCAAGACCGTCTAGAAAAAATCATGCGGGCCGAGCTCAACGCGGTGTATGACCTGATGGAGCTGCACAAGACAGACATGCGGACCGCTGCGTATGCTCACGCACTTAAACGGATCGGTGAAGCGGTCGAGGCAGGGGGAACCCAGCGATACTTCTCCGAGGCGAACTAAGGCGTCCGGCGTGGTAAGATCGCGGCCAACACTTCCTGCAAGACCACGCGGAGACCCGGCCAGCGATGCTCAACGAAACTTACCCCTACTACCTAGCGAACGAGCCCAAGCAGCCCAACGTCGATCTCCCGGTGAAAGATAAATACACCGGCGAGGTCGCTGCGAGCGCGGCGCTGGCCGACGCGGAGGCTATCGAACAGGCAATCGCAGCCGCCACGGAAGCCGCCGAACCGATGCGTCGGCTCAAGGCGTATGAACGCCAGGCGGTGCTGGACCACTGCGTGCAACGATTCCGAGAACGCTTCGATGAGCTGGCGTATGCCTTGTGTGTCGAAGCGGGCAAACCCATCAAGGATTCCAGGGGCGAGGTCACCCGCCTGATTGACACATTCCGCGTCGCCGCAGAAGAGTCGACTCGGATCGCCGGCGAAGTGATCCCCATGGATATCTCGGCACGGGCAGCGAACTACAGTGGTATGACCAAACGTGTCCCGGTTGGTCCCTGCTCATTCATCACGCCGTTTAATTTTCCCCTGAACCTGGTAGCACACAAGATCGCCCCGGCGATCGCGGCGGGCTGCCCGTTTGTGCTCAAGCCCGCCCCCGACACGCCGATCGGCGCCCTTATCATCGGCGAAATCCTGGCCGAGACAGATTTGCCCAGAGGCGCGTTCTCAATCCTACCGACCACCAACGAACTCGCCGCACCCTTAATCGAAGATGACCGGATCAAACTGCTTTCGTTCACCGGTTCGGCCGTAGGCTGGGAACTGCGAGCGAAGGCGGGCAAGAAAAAAATCATGCTCGAACTGGGAGGCAACGCCGCCTGCATCGTCGATGAAGACATCACCGGCGAACACCTCAATGACGCCGTGAACCGCATGGTCATCGGTGCGTTTTACCAATCCGGGCAGAGCTGCGTCAGCGTGCAGCGGGTTCTGGTGCATGAAGCGGTGTACGACGAATTTCGGCAGAAGTTTGTAGCCGCATCCAAGGCACTCAAGGCCGGGGACCCCAAAGACGAAGACACCTTCATCGGGCCGATGATCTCGCAGAAAGCCGCCAAGCGTCTTAAAGGCTGGATCAACAAGGCGGTGGACGGCGGCGCAAAACTGCTGTGCGGCGGCGGGCGAGAGGGCTCGGTATTGCAAGCCATCGTGCTCGAGGACGTGCCCAGTGATCGGGCGATCTGGTGCCGAGAAGCATTCGGCCCGGTCGCGGTGCTGAAAAAATTCAGCGACTTCGACGAGGCTCTGAAGATAGTCAACGACAGCCCGTTCGGCCTGCAGGCCGGGGTGTTCACACGCGATCTCTACAAAGCCCACAAAGCCTGGGACGAATTGGAAGTCGGTGGCGTCATCATCGGGGACATCCCAAGCTGGCGTGTCGATCACATGCCTTACGGCGGAGTCAAAGCCAGCGGCCTTGGGCGCGAAGGTATCCGTTACGCAATCCAGGAGATGACCGAGCTACGCCTGATGGTAATCCGCACGCCATAGGTTAAACCTTATCAGACGCAACAGATCAACACTCCGACCGCACGACAACCGATATATATTTAGCCGATAGATTCATAGTGGACCCTTCTAACCCCAAAAACAACCCCGAACGCCGCCGACTTGCCCAGGACGCAGCGAGGCAGAAGAACTGGAAGCGCTTCGGTCCTTACCTTGCCGAGCGTATGTGGGGGACGGTGCGTGAGGACTATTCGTCGGGAGGGGATGCGTGGGACTACCTGCCGCACGACCATGCTCGCAGCCGGGCCTATCGCTGGGGTGAGGACGGGCTGCTTGGGATCAGTGACCGGGAATGCAGATTGTGTTTCGCATTGGCGCTTTGGAACGGCAAAGACCCGATCCTTAAAGAACGGCTTTTCGGACTCACCGGGCCGCAAGGCAACCACGGCGAAGACGTCAAAGAAAACTACTACTACCTCGACTCGTCACCCACACACAGCTACATGAAGGCGCTGTATAAATACCCGCAACGCGAATACCCCTACGCTGAACTCGTCGAAAAGAATTCGCAACGAAGTAAGGCTGAGGATGAATTCGAGATTTCGGACACGGGTATATTTGATGAGGGGCGTTACTTCGATGTGTTTGCAGAATACGCCAAAGGTTCGCCCAACGATGTGCTGATCCGGGTGACCATACATAACCGTGGCCCGGAAGACGCCCAGTTGCACCTGCTGCCGACCCTGTGGTTCCGCAACACCTGGTCGTGGGGCTGCGGCGACGAGGGGTGTTGGCATCGGCCTACACTTAAGCTTGACGAAAATAGCCGAGGTGTCCAGGCGGACCACAGCACACTCGGCAGATTCCAATTCCAGGCCGATGCCGCCTCGGACGGCACGGGCAGCGACTGGTTGTTCACCGATAACGACACAAACCACGCCCGCCTGCACGGCGGGGAAAACGACACCCCTTACGTCAAGGACGCCTTCGATCGGTACGTCGTTCACAATGAAACTGAAGCGGTCAACCCCCGAAACACCGGCACAAAAGCGGCGGCACACTACAAACTAACCGTGCCGGCGGGTGGGTCGGTCAGTGTGGACTTGCGGCTGTCATCAATAGATGAATCGCCCAAAAAGCCTTTTGGCGAGGCGTTTGCGCAGACGCTGAATAAACGGATCTCCGAAACCGACACGTTCTACGATTCATGCACACCCGCGGGGCTGGATGACGAGCGCAAGCGTATCTCACGTCAGGCAGACGCCGGACTCTTGTGGAGCAAACAGTTCTATTACTACGTCGTGCGTGACTGGTTGCGAGGCGACCTGGCGCAGCCCGCGCCCCCAAGCGAACGGAACACCGGGCGGAACGCGGACTGGTCGCATTTGTATAACCGTGACATCATCTCGATGCCTGACAAGTGGGAGTACCCCTGGTACGCCGCGTGGGACCTGGCGTTCCACACGATCAGCTTCGCCAGGCTGGATGCGGGATTTGCCAAAGAACAACTGTTGCTGATGCTGCGCGAATGGTACATGCACCCCAACGGGCAGATCCCCGCGTACGAGTTTGCGCTGTCGGATGTGAACCCGCCGGTACACGCCTGGGCCTGCTGGCGCGTGTACAAGATGACCGGCAAACGCGGCAAGCGAGACCGCGACTTCCTGGCTAGGGCGTTCCAGAAGCTGTTGCTTAATTTCACCTGGTGGGTCAATCGAAAAGACGCCAACGGCCGACACCTCTTCACAGGCGGGTTCCTCGGACTCGACAACATCGGTGTGTTCGATCGGTCCAAGCCGCTCCCAGTCGGGGGGACGCTCGAACAGGCCGACGGGACGGCGTGGATGGCGTTTTACTGCGGGACGATGCTGTCGATGGCGCTGGAATTGGCGCTCGAGCAGCCGGAGTATGAAGACCTGGCGAGCAAATTCTTCGAACACTTCATCCACATCGCCGACGCGATGAACAACCTCGGGGGTGAGGGCCTTTGGGACGAGGAAGACGGGTTCTATTACGACCAGCTCATGCTCGCGGGACAGAGTACGCCGCTTCGGGTGCGCTCCATGGTCGGGCTGATCCCACTTTTCGCGGTCGAGGTACTCAAGGGCGAAACCATCGACCGGCTCCCTGGATTCAAAAAGCGGATGCAGTGGTTTATCAAGAACCGATCGGACCTGGCGCGGACGATCAGTTGCATGAGCCACGAAGACGGAAGCGGCGACGACCGCTACCTGCTGGCGATCCCGACGCGCGGACGACTGGAACGCATCCTTGAATACCTGCTCAACGAAAGCGAATTCCTCTCGCCCTACGGCATACGATCGCTGTCACGGGCTCACCTCGACAAGCCCTACCACTTCCTCACCGACGGCGCGGGGTACTCCGTCGGGTACGTCCCGGGCGAATCCGACAGCTATCTCTTTGGCGGCAACAGCAACTGGCGCGGCCCGGTCTGGTTCCCCGTCAACTACCTGCTGATCGAATCACTCGAGCGCTACGACCGGTTCTACGGCGGGACGATCCGGGTTGAATGCCCTAAGGGCTCGGGCGTGAAAGTCAGTCTGGGAGAAGCCGCCGACGAAATACGCCGACGGTTGGTTCGGCTCTTTATGCCGGACGACAAGGGGAATCGGCCCTGCCACGGACAAGACCCCCGCTACAAAGACGACCCCGGCTTCAACGACCTGCTGCTGTTCCACGAGTATTTCCACGGCGAGACCGGACGGGGCCTAGGCGCCAGCCACCAGACTGGCTGGACCGCGCTGGTCAGTCAGTGCATCACCGATAAGGGTAGAATGAAGAGGTGAGCTATTAGCCTTTAGCTGTTAGCCATTAGCTTGGTATTCTGAACCGATACCCCAACCCCGATACCCGACTTCATGAAACCCCAGCCGCTACATTACGACGAACTGCCGAAGATGCCCGATGCCCGGATGGTGTTGGCGTTGGACGGGTGGATGGATGGCGGCGAGGTCTCCACCGGAACCTTGGGCTGGTTGATTGAACAACTGGATGCCCAAGAAATCGCCCACATGGAGCCGGACCCCTTCTACCTGGTCAACTTCCCCGGGTCGATGGAGGTCACCGCGATGTTCCGCCCGCATGTGAATATCGAAGAAGGCCAGATCGTCGAGTATCAGGAGCCAACAAACACGTTCCACATCTCAAAGGAACACAACCTGATTCTCTTCCAGGGTGAAGAGCCGAACAACGCCTGGCAGCTCTACACCGATTGCGTATTCCACGTCGCTAAGAAGATCGGGGTCAAATCGATCTACTTCATCGGCAGCTTCGGCGGAGCCGTACCCCACACCCGAGAGCCACGACTGTTCGCCACCGTGTCCGGACCCGATATCAAACCCGGGCTTGAAACACTTGGGATCAATTTCAGCAACTACGAGGGCCCCGCCAGCGTCGCCACACACATGCTCACCCGCGTCCAAGATGCGGGGATGACCATGGCGAACCTCTCAGCGGAGATCCCAGCCTACATCGAAGGCATCAACGCCAAGAGCATCGAGGCCGTCGCACGCAAGCTCGCTGCGATCCTCGACCTGTCCCTGAACTTCGACAAGCTTCGCAAGACCAGCGACCGCTGGGAAAAACGCCTGACCAAGGCGGTGAGCAAAAAAGATGAGCTGCTCGAACACATCCAGAAGCTCGAAGAAGACTACGACCACGAGGTCTTCGACACCCTGATGCCCGACCTCAAAGCCTTCTTAAAGAAGCAGGGTGTGCGTCTGGATTGATCGGGGAACACACCGATCAGGCAAGCCCCAAAAAGAAAAACCCCGGCGGGAACCGGGGGAGCTTCAACTCTACGAGTTTTCAAATTGGCCCACAGGGACTCGAACCCCGACTAAGTGGATCAGAACCACTCGTGCTACCAATTACACCATGGGCCAAGGTGCAGGGCAGATCGCCCAGTTACTACGGCGGAGATGCTAAGGCTGGGCCCCCCCGGCGTCAAGGTCCGCCCCGGCGAAGCCCCCCTATTCCGTGTCAGTCGCGGTCAAACCCAGTCGCACAATCAACTGGGCCAACGGCACCTGGTCCAGTGAATCCAGAATCAGGTCAGCGTGGTCAAACGACTGGTAGCCGGTCATCGAGGTGGGAATAGCAACGGCAAACATGTCCGCGGCCTTGGCGGCGGTGATCCCCAGAGCCGAGTCTTCAAGCGCCAACGTGCATTGAGGCGGGACGCCTAGTGCTACACAGGCGTGCAGGTACGGATCGGGGTCGGGCTTGTGCTTGTCGGTGTCTTCGCTGCAGGTCGTGTGGTCAAAGAAATCAAACAACCCCAAACGCTTCAAGTGTCCATCCACCCACCGGTGGGTTGAACCCGACGCCACCGCCAACTTCAACCCCATCTCCCTGGCATCTTCAATCAATCGCTGGACCCCGGGCTGGATCGGCTGCGCCTCTAAAAGCCTGGCAACGATTTCCCGGTACTCCTTAATCAACTTGTCGATGTCTAAGTCACGCCCCAACTCGGCGGCGAGCCGGCGGGGGAACAGATCGGTCTTCACCGGCTTGCCCATCACGTCCAGCCAAGCCTGCACCGGAAGCTCGCGACCCAAAGACGCATACACATCCCGCCACGCCTCGTATTGAGGGCGTTCGGTTTCGAGGATCAACCCGTCGAAGTCTAAGACGATAGCTTCGATCATGCCCCGGCGGCCTTCATAGCGACGATGACTTTCGCGCGGTCGTCGCTACCGAATAACGCCGAAGCGGTCACAATCACGTCCGCGCCTGCCGCTACGGCATTGGGCGTGGTTTCAATGTTGAGTCCGCCGTCCATCTCGATCCGCGTCCCGGGACCGGTGCGCTCTTTAAGCCAGCGGGTTTTCTCTAGAACGTCCGTGATGAACACCTGACCCGATCGCCCGGGGTTCACACTCATCACCAGCGCCAGATCCAGATCACCCAGATGTGGGCCCATCCCCTGCTCCAACTGGTCGATCGTGGTCGGCGGGTTCACAACCATGCCCGGCGACATCCCCGCAGCACGGATGCGCTTAATCAACTCCCCGGCATCGACACCGCCGGGGCGCATCGGCTTGCAGACCTCGACATGGAACGCAAACAAGTCAGCGCCCGCCTGGGCAAACGAATCCACATAATCCCCCGGCCGCTCGACCATCAGGTGGACATCCAAAAACACCTCCGGGAAGTGCCGACGGACCCCACGGATCATGTCCGCACCCATCGTCAGGTTCGGGACAAAGTGCCCGTCCATCACATCGATATGCAACAGGTCCGCCCCCTTGCCTAAAACATCTCGGCAGTCCTCGGCCATCGCACCGAAATCCGCGGACAGGATCGAAGCGGCGACCAATGGTTGGCTAGGCGGCTGGGTAATGTCAAGCATGGGGGCATGATAACGGGTTGAGGCGGCTGGGGGTCAGAACCGACTGGTGACCGCGACACGGACATACGGCTCATCACTGATATCCCGGACGGTGTCGGTGTCACGCACATCAAAGCCGCGGGTGAACTCCTGGTTAAAGGCGTACCCGCAGGCAACACGGACCTCAACCCCGGGGAAGCTGTCCCCCTCTCGGCCTCGCCAGACCACGCCCCCCTCAATGCGCTGCTGCGCAAACAGCAACCGGCGGTTGGAACGATCAGAATCAACCTTGTAAGCATTGAGGCTGTTCTCAAAGCTGGCGTAAACCCACCAAGGCTCCGCCAGCTCGTATTCGATCAGAGCGTTGATCGTGGTCGGGATGAAATAAGTTGCTCTCAGGGTCGTGCGGCCGTTGGGTTTCCATGTGATGCTGCTGGCGGGGAAGCCCAGCGTGTAGGTCGTCTGGTCATCGAGCCGGTCGTAGTAGATGAATCCCGGGAGCGGGATGTCCGGGAAGATCGTGCGGTTGCCGTTGTAGTCGAGGATGAATTTGTAACCCCGACCTTCACCCAGACTCCGCGTCGCGATCAGGTCAGCCAGCCCGTAGTAGGCGCTGCCATCCCCAAAGGCGTTGTCCCCCGCGTAGCCCCCGCCGAGGATGATTTGCAACGTCGTGTCCTGATCGACCTCAAATACCATCGACCCGGCGAACGAAACATCGACCAGCCGTTGCGGCAGCGCCGTATCGGGGCTATGAATATCCAGTCGGTGCGCACCGATCGCCATGCTCGGCGAAAGGATGTCCGATGGGTCCAAACGCCACCGCCCCGCAGCCTGATAACGCGATAGCCGAACATCCATCCCGGTCTGGTCGGTGTCCCCCTCGGACTGACCCCAGACATCAACCGCAACCTCCACCGCGCGATCCTGGGCCCAAGGATTCGCCAGCATCGTCGATGCCGTCTGCCCGAAAACTAGTGACGTGAATAACCCGGTAACGATTAGGCTAAACATGGGAGCGCATAGTTTGATATTCAAGCTTCACCTCTTTAACTCTTGCGTGCATGTAAACATTGACACCAAAATTACTATTCACTTACTTCGGAAATGGATCGAATCAATGCTCTCGCCTCAACCAACCCTTTGCCATGTACATGGGGGAAACGATCCACTGCGCAAGCGAATGTTTGTAGCGTTGGATTGATCCACCCCGTTGCTTCGATGATCTCTGTATGTACACGGGGTAATTCTTGAAGATGAATAATACGTTCGTGATGAAAGACCCGATTCCTTAGTTTACGAATGTCGTTAAAGCGACTGCTGAGGATACGGCGTGTACGAGCATATGCTGGCAGATATGGAAATGCGGGCTTTAACAGCTTTGGCCACAAGACATGGTCATAACGGCTATTTAATAGGCTGGTCCAAAACCCGAAGTTAAGCTCAGCAACAATCCTGCCCGCTTCGAGTGGTTTCTTCCAGCGATGGAGGGCGGCCTTAGCACCTTCTACCGCTTGCAACTCATGTTTATGCAATGAAACTTTGGCAGAATCGAACCACATCTCATCGTGATATGCTCGGCAGGCCGCTTGATGAATTGTATTCCGTAATGCTACTTCCAGAGTTTGAAGTGTAGGGTATAGAGCTTCGGCCAACATCACATTCCAACAATACCTAGCGATAGCCTCCAGATCGCCACCATCATCCGCCCGCCGGTAAACTTCCAACCTTGCCGGCGAAACCACATCCCTAAAATTGTCGAAAAAACTCGTTTGCTTAGTCAAGATAGCCGAGTATACTATTATTGCCGTCCCCGGTACCTCCTCTCCCAGCCTTGAGCTGGTGATGTGGCCGGGGTTTTTTTATGCCACGAATCCGTGGCGGAATTAAGGTGTTTATTTTAAAACACTTACGGGCGCCGCCAGCTTAAACCATCAAGCTTTCTCGTCCAGCAACTCAACGCTGGCGAATTTCTTGCCCTCAAGCATCTCCAGGCTCGCCCCGCCACCGGTGCTGACGTGGCTGACCTGCTCAGCAAACCCGAGCTGCTCGACTGCGGCGGCGCTGTCGCCCCCACCAATAATACTGGTCGCCCCGCCCCCGGATACATCGGCGATGGCCTGTGCCACGGCCTGGGTGCCCGCATCGAACGGGGGCATCTCGAAGACCCCCATCGGACCGTTCCAGACAACCGTTTTGGCATTTTTAACCACGTCACAAAACAACTCGATAGACTTGGGCCCGATGTCCAAGCCCTCGTAGCCGTCGGGGATATCGCCAGCGACCATCTGCTTTTTACAGTCGCCAGAAAAAGCATCCCCACAGTGGGTATCGATCGGAAGCACGAGTTTGTCGCCGCCGAGTTCAAGTATCCGCTTGGCCATATCGACCCGGTCCTTCTCGACCAGGCTGTTGCCGACCTTCTTGCCCTGTGCCAGAAAGAAGGTGTACGCCATCGCCCCGCCGATGAGTACCTTGTCACAGATCTTCAGGAGGTTCTCGATAACGGTGATTTTGTCCGAAACCTTCGCCCCGCCGAGGATCGCGACGAAGGGGTGCTCCGGGGTGCTGACGGTGTCGGCGAGGTACTTGATTTCTTTCTCAACAAGGAACCCACAGACCGCAATTTTCCCCGCCGCATTCATCGCCTTAGGCACAGCAACCATCGAGGCGTGCTCGCGGTGACAAGTCCCAAAAGCGTCGTTGCAATAAATGTCCCCGAACCCCGCCAACGTCTGGGCAAAATCCGCATCCCCCTTCTTCTCAGCCTTGGCGAAGCGGAGGTTCTCTAGGACCAGCACCTGCCCAAGTTCAAGTGACAGGGCCTGGCTGCGGGCGTCTTCGCCGATGGTATCGGTCGCGAACTGCACATCCATCTTCAGTAGCTCGCCCAGGCGATCCGCAGCGGGCTTGAGGCTGAACGCCGTCTCCGGGCCATCCCCCTTGGGCCTGCCCAAGTGACTCATCAACACCAACGACCCCCCGCCATCTAAAACACTCGTGATCGACGGCAGGGCCATCCGTATCCGCCTGTCATCACTGATCTTCCCGTCCTGTAAAGGGACATTGAAATCGACTCGCATCAATACGCGCTTGCCAGCCACATCAGCGTCGGCAATCGTCTTCTTAGGCATCGGTCTCTCCGCGTAGTAAAAAAAGAATCCAAGGGCTGAATACCAGAGCAGTCATAATAGTCCGCAGCCACCGTCATTCAACCCCATGTGCAAAAATAATTATCCACACACTCAACACGGATTTGCCTTGTACTAGGCTAACCAAATCCCAAAAGCCGGGGTACACAGGATCCAGAGGAATCCAAAAAGGGATTGGTAATAAGTCCCGTAGCAGCCTAGAGTCATGCCCCGTTATGATTGCCCGACAAAACAGGATTTTGACATGACTCATACACAGCCCCTTCACGACATCCAGACCAACGCCGGGGCCGAATTTATCGGTTACGGGCCCGACGAGTCCGGGGCCGTCGAGGTCGCCCAGGCCTTTGGCCACTACGAGGCCGAATACGCCGCCATACGCCAACGGGTCGGCCTGATGCACCTGCCACACCGGGCCGTACTCCGATTCACCGGCAACGACCGCCAGGACTTCCTGCACCGGATGCTCACCCAGGACATCAACCCCCTCAAGGGCGGCTCAACCGTCCGATCCTTTCAGCTCAACCAAAAAGGCCGGGTCATCGCCGATATCATCGTCCACCACGGCGACGAAGACACCTGGCTTGAGATGGACCGCTTCGACCTCCCAGCCGTCCGCGAGATGTACGAGTCACACCTGTTTGTGGACGACGTCACCCTCGAAGACTGGACCGACCAACGCACCGCACTGGCCCTGCACGGCCCGTCATCGATCGACCTGCTTCGCACCGTCTGCGAAGAAGACCCGCAACCGATGGCCGACATGCCCGGCACCCACCATGTGCTGACTCTCGCGGGGACCAGGGTGACGGTATACCGATGGGACACCTGCGGCGTCATGGGTTTTGGCCTCTGGGTTCCAACCGAACAAGAAGCGGAGGTGTATCAATCACTGCTTAGCGCTTCTGGCTATGAGTTAGATCAACCGGATGCCCAGACAGACCCCATCGCCGCCGCCGAGTTCGCCCAACGCCGACGCGCAAGCCTCCGTGGGCGCCCGATCGGTTGGTCTGCATTTAACACCGCACGGATCGAAGCCGGCTCACCCATCTTCCACATCGACTTCGGACACGACTCGCTCCCAGGTGAGTCCGGCATGCTCGATGAGGCCGTCAGCTTCACCAAGGGCTGCTACCTCGGCCAGGAAATCGTCGCACGGATGAAGAGCCTCGGCCACCCCAAGCGCGTGCTAGTCGGCCTGCGTGTCCAAGGCGATCAACTCCCCGTCGCCGGCGCACAAGTCACCGAGCCCGTGAAAGACAACACCGACACAGACACAAACTCACCCACCGCGACACACAAGATCATCGGCGGGGTGACAAGCTCAGCCATCTCTCCGCTGCTTGGGAACACCCCCGTCGTATTCGCCGTGATGAAGTGGGGCCACCACACGCCCGGCACATCCGTGCTCGTCCCAGCCGAGGGCGGGCTTGTGAAGGCCGACGTCCAAGGCCTTGCGTTCCTAACCCCCCCAGCAGGGTAATGGGGGTAACCCCCAGATATAGAGCCGAACCCGACGTCCAATCCCCGCTGTCTGGGTAGTGTGTCCGATAGTCCTCTGGGAAAAACCCGATGACCGGGGGTGTGGTTTCAGGCACCTGTCCCAGCCCAGCCGTGTTATCCTGTTGTTGTTGTTTTCGACTGTATCAAGCCGATATTAACTACCGGGAATCTTCACGGAGAAGCGGCTAAACATGAACCAACCGGCGTACCAGATCGAGCGGGACCGCCGGGTGCTGGTTGCACGCCCTAACCGAGCCCAATGCACCGGCGGGGACATCGCGTCCCTGGTCGTCGAGCTGAGCCGACAGATCGACCAAACCGACGCCGACAGTGTGGTCGTCCAACTCAGCAACGTCCAACACATGGACTCCTGCTGCCTCAGCAGGCTCATCTCGCTGCACCAACACACCCGGGCCGCCGGCGGGTCCGTCGCACTCGCACAGTGCCAACCCAACGTCGAGTTCCTCTTCAAAATGACCCGCCTGGACAAGGTGATGGGCCTGTACGACACCACCGAAAACGCCATCGCCGAGCTACGCGACCGACGCACCCGACCCAAACCACGCCCCGCACGCCCCCACAGCTCCGATGCCCCCACACCCCGCAACCCCCAGAGCCAACCCACCCCTCGGAACACTCCCGGCTACGCCCCACTGCTCGCCGCCCTCCTGCGAGCCCATAAGCGGATCCACACCCGCCAACCCATCTCCCACGAACAACATCTGCATCCCGGCTCGCAACCCTAAACGCGCCCATCTTCAACACACCCCAAGAGCATCCCCATAACAGACGTGGCGACCCACCCACACGAGTCGCCGCGACCTGTCGCGCTCTACTCCCCCAATACACACGATCATGCCGGTCCTGACAGTCCTAACGCCTGGCGAACCCCGGCCAACTAGAGAATCAGGGCAACCCTCTGCCCCGCCTCATCCACACACCAGATATTCCGATAAAGACACCGAGGCGTAACATTACACCAAGGGTGTGGAGGACCATCATGCTCCCCGAAGGATTCGAAGTCGAGCAGGCCGGCCAACTGGTCACCGCGCACCTGCGCGCCGTGGAAGTCGCCCACGCAGACATGCAGGAACTCGTTCAGGAGTGCGCCGAAAAGATACGCTACAACAACGCACAGAACTTCATCTTCGACCTCGAACAGGTCGAATTCCTCGCGTCCGCATGCATCGGCTCACTCGTTGAATTCCTACAGGAAGTCGAGCACTGCCGAGGCCAGATCGCACTAGTCAACTGCCAGGACAACGTCACATTCCTCTTCAAAGTCACCCGACTGGACCATGTATTCGGGCTCTTCGACGACATGGATGAGGCCGTCGAAAGCTTCTGAGCCGCCCCACACTCCGCCTCCGCCCCCCTGCAGGTAACGCCCACCCCCCGTTTAGCCGACTCTCTTATAGATAGGCCGCTGCACGCAGCCATCCTGCTAGATCGGGTTTTTAAATCAACGTTATCGGGTGGTGATCCATGAGCGAAAAGAACAACCGCACCCTCGGCAAAACCATTAAACGGCTCGTCCTGCTCACCCTGCTGGCAGCAACCATCGCCGCCAGCGTCATCGTCTACCTCGCACGCTCAGAACCCGCCTACTGGAAAGAACACCAACGATTCCTCCAGGAATCCACACCCGCGCAAATCGAACAACTCGCAAAACAGGTCGATACCCAACTCGATGCCCTCGCAAATCTCGGCCTCAACGCCACCGCGACACTACCGCCTCAACCACCCACCGGCACCGCCAATACACCCAACAACAACGGATCGACACAGACAAAAATCAAACCGCAAGACGTCCGCATCAACACCGACCAAACAATCACCCTGACCAACGATCAACTCGCCGCCGTCGTGCAGACCAGGATGGGCCAATGGATGGATGACCGGGGTTACGTCAAGCCCGCCGAGATCACCAACCCGATGGTCACCGTCGATGACGGCAACCTGGTCATGGCGTTTCAATTCCAGATCGGCCGCTTCACCCAGATCGTCTCCGGGAAGTTCGGCCTGACGATCCAGAACGACGGCATGGCCGAGCTATCAATGAAACGCTTCCTCGTCGGCAAGCTCCCCGTCCCCACCGACGCTATCGGTGAACACCTGCGCAAGAAAACCGGCGGCGACCCACGCGCCGCACAGGTCGGCGAATGGCTCGAAAAACTCCAGCACATGGAATTCAAACCCGTCATCGAACTGGACCACCGCCGCAGAGCCCGCGTCCAAAACTACAAACTCCTCGACCACGGCCTGGAACTAACCGTCCGAATCCAGGACCACAAAACCTACAAAGCCATGAACCAGGTCCTCGCCGGCGTGACGACGAACTGAGAACTCGTAGCAAGTCGTCCCCCTCTACCTTCAGCCCCGGGCTACGCCCGGGGATCGACGCCGCACAAGCACACCCATACCCGCCCCCACACACATCAACCCGAACGCTCCCGGTTCGGGGACCACGGCCACGCCCACCCACGTTGAGCCAAGCTTAACAGCCCAACACCCATCACCCCCCCCCGCCTGTCACTCCCCCAGATGCCGCTCAACCTCTGGCGATCAAGTAGTTAACTGATTATGCTCTCAATCATGGATGCGATCTACCACTATTGCTCAAACGACACATTCTTGAAAATAATAACTGGCAGTAGCATCCATCTATCATCTCTATCGATTTCAAATGACCGGATGGAGGGTAAGTTGGTCATCGATTTAATGAAGGAGTGGGCATCCAAAAACATAAACCCGGAACCCCTTCGACGTGACTTCCTGATGCTCGTTGAAAATATCAATAGCCGGTACGACGGCCTGGGATTCTGCTTATCCGAGGAAGGTGACCTGCTTAGCCAGTGGCGCGGCTACGCCGATGATGGCAAGGGCATATCGATCGGGTTTTCAAAGGATTACCTGGAATCGATTGCCAATAAATCTTTGCCGGGTATTTTCCCTGAAATCAGATTGCATAAGATTGAATACGATAGTAAGAAACAGTCTGATTTATTACAGTCGATATGTGAGAATATCAAAGGTAGAATTGACGCAGGCGCTCTTGAGGGGGAGGGGCTACAGCCTATACAAAGTACGGAAGCTTCACCCGACACTTCTGGCGGCGGCACTGGCACATATTATAAAGATCACCTATTTGATCTTTTCAATGCTATACATTCTCTTGACAAAGTAATGTTTGCATTGAAAAAAGATGGTTTCAGCGAAGAGAAAGAATCGCGATTGATCTCGCCATACAACATCCCAAAACACATATCAGAGTGTTCGTTTCGAATAGGAAAGCATGGTATCGTCCCATACAGTGCCGTTGAACTAATCAAAAACGACAAAGACGGCCGAATTAGCGAAGTTATTGTTGGCCCGAAGAATCCAACGCCCAAGCATGTAATCGAAGGTGTGTTAAAGGCCAATGGGTTTGACAATACCGAAGTCAAGGACTCAACGTTGAGCTATCGCTGATACCCCGGCTTGTTTAATTTATAGATGGAACACGTTATTCAGAACCCATGCGTCGAAACGAAATGCCCGGCCTCTCCGGGGACCTCCTTTAACGACGGGCGGTCCAGCAGGCTTTCGCGTGTGATGTGTGTGACACCGCCTTCGGTGTGTTCGTCGGGGGCGGCAGAGGTGTTGACGGCTGCAGTTTTGCCATCGTCTTTGAACAGGTGGATCGGGCTGGGGACATCGCCCTCAAGCATGATGCGTTGCTTCTTGCCAGTCGGGTCGGGGTTAGGAGCAGCCGAAAGCAGTGCACGGGTGTAGGGATGCAGCGGATTGCGATACAGCGTGTCACGGTCGGCAAGTTCAACGATCCGGCCAAGGTACATCACCGCCACGCGGTCGCAAAAATGCTCGACCACCGCCAGGTTGTGCGCGATAAACAAATACGACAAGCCAAACTCATCCTGAAGGTCCGCCAACAGATTAAGAATCTGGCTCTGGATAGAAACGTCCAGCGCGGAGACCGGCTCGTCGCAGACAACAAACTTAGGCTCCAGCGCCAACGCCCGTGCAATCCCGATGCGCTGGCGTTGACCGCCGGAGAACTCGTGGGGATAGCGGAAGGCATGATCGGGTTCCAGGCCGACTTTGCTTAAGAGCGTGGCAACCCGGTCGCGCAGCTCGCTACCCTTGGCTATTTTGTGGACGGTGATCGGTTCCCCAATAATTCGGCCGACCGTCATGCGGGGATTCAATGAGCCAACCGGGTCCTGAAATATGATCTGCATCCGTTGGCGGAGCCGCTTCATCTCCCCGGCGCTCTTGGCCAGAACGTCCTGCCCCTCGAAGTGGACCGAGCCCTCCGTAGTGGGGATCAGCCGAAGGATGCTCCGGCCAACGGTGGACTTGCCGCAGCCCGATTCGCCAACCAGCCCGAGGGTTTCGCGCTCACCGATATCAAACGACACATCATCAACCGCACGGACATGTCCGACCAGTCGGCGCATCAGGCCTCGCTTCACCGGGAAGTAAGTCTTGAGGTTCTTAACACTCAGCAACGGCTGGGCGTTGGATAGTGAATCCTCATGAGGCACGGTGTGCGTGGCGGTCGCTGTCATAGCATGAGTGTAAAGGAAATGCAGAAAAGCAGGAAATTTAGAAAGCAGCAAATTCGATCAAGGTGCGGAACGTAGGTGTCCCATTCTGATTTTCTGCTTTCTAAATTTCCTGCTTTCCTGTTTTATTATTCAGGCAACTGCAGGATCACATACTGCTTGACGAACTCTCGGCCGGCCCGGTCCCAGAGCTTGACACTGATACGGATACCTTGGGCGGGATCGTGCAACTCGACCTGTGAGACCAATTCATCGACGTTGATGATCGGTTCACCCATGACGTGAGTGATGAGCATGCCCCGCTGAAGATGCTCGGCCGCCGCGACAGAGTTGGGCCTGACCGACGTAACCATCACAGCAGGGAAATACTCGACACCCAACTGCTCCGCGGTCTGCTCGGTGAAATCCTGAACGCCGGCAACACCCAGCTTCCGCAGCGTACTCATCCCCTCGGCAGTAACGACGGCCTCTTGAGGCTCAACCCCGGGCCCAGCCAAAGCGGTCAAGCTGGGGAATTCATCCAGAACAACACTGACGGTTTGTATCTCACCATCACGGAACAACTCCACCGACACCTCAACACCCGGCTTGTACCGCGCGATAAGACCACGGAGCCCCGCGATCGTCGCAGTAGGCGTGTCGTTGATCTTCGTGATGATGTCACCACGCCGGATCCCGGCCCGGCCCGCCGGACCATCTGCATTAACCCCGCTGACCAGAACGCCCCGGCCATCAAACCCAAACGTGTGCGCCATCCGCTCATCCAGATCCCGAGCTGGCAACGCAATCCCCAGGAACCCACGGTGAACCGCGCCGTCCTGCACAATCTGATCCGCGATCTCAACGACCATATCAACAGGGATAGCAAAACCCAGCCCAACAAACGTGCCATTACCAGGCGTGCGTGGACCGTTGCCCGCGGCAATCGCGGTATTCATCCCGACAACCTCACCATAGATATTGGTCAGAGGCCCGCCGGAGTTCCCGGGGTTAATCATGGCATCCGTCTGGATAAAATTCTCGTACCCACCGCCCTTGACGTTAATGATCCCAAGCTCCCGCCCGGTCGCGGAGATGATGCCCTGGCTCATCGAAAAATCGAAACTCAACGGCGACCCAAAAGCAAAAACCATGTCACCCTGCTGCACACCTTCCCGCGCAATCGAAGTAGGAACCAGGTTCGTAGCATCCACCGTTAGCACCGCCACGTCGGTCCGCTCATCCGTGTTCAACACCTTGGCCTCGTACTCCGCGCCGTCGTGGAAACGGACCTTGATGACGTCGGCGTTGCGCACCACATGGTGGTTGGTGATGATGACATCCTGATAATCGTCGGGGTCGTCACTTTTTTGATAGCGGTAAACCCACCCCGAGCCCGACCCGATCGGCCGAGGCGGTGCGTAACGATCGTAACGGTCCCCGCCTGACTTCTCCTCTTTTAACTGATCCAACAGCTCGTCGGTGTCTGCCCCGGGACCGAAGAATCGGCGGACGGCACCGTGGGGGTTGGAGTCGGCTCGTGCCAGGACCTGGATCGCCACCACGCTGGGCTCGACCGCCTGAGACACCTTGCGGAACGACTCGCTCAACTCCGCAAGGAACGGGTTCTCCGACAGGCTGTTCTTGACGAACGTGACCCGGGCGTGCGTCTGGGTATAGGCGATCTGTCTGGCGACACGCGGCCCCAGAATCATCACCCCCAAAACGGTCAACAGCAGCACAATGGTCGGGCCATACCAGCGGATTCGGGACATCGAGAACTCCTCTATTCGATCTTTGATGCGTAACAGTAGGTAACTAGTATTCGGGGATACTCTCAGGCAACGGCGGTTGCCCATCACAGGTGTCAACTCACCCAAGACGATATCGGCCGGTTGCCCCCGGCTCGAATATTTATACGACACCGGGGCGGGTCGGTTCGCCTGTTTTACCGGCCCGAGTCGGCGTAACAGGTGGGTTCATGTGATAAGCCCCACCGCCACGCTGATACTCACCACGCGACACCGCACGGACCCACGCGGCCGCAGCCGCCTGCACCTGGTTCCCCATGTCGATCGCCGGGGGCGCAAATGGCGGCTGCCAGTCTGATAGCTTTAATAGATCGTGCAGCACGACGACGTGACCATGACACGCCGGCCCCGCCCCACACCCAATCACCGGGATCGGCTCACCGTCCTCCCGTCCACGGGCGATCTGAACCACACGCTTGGACACCTCGTCCGGCACCGCTTCCAACAGCAACGCCGACACACCTCGTGCGATCATCAACTCGGCTGTATCAACAATCAGATCCGCCTCACGCCGCGAACGCCCCGCCGCCTTGTACCCTCCGGTCGCCCTTACCTGCTGGGGACGCGAACCCAGGTGCGCCATCACCGGAACACCCGCGTGACTCATCCGCTCCACCAGCGCCGCGTGCGTCTCATCAACCTCCAGCTTCACCAAATCAGCCCCGGCATCCTTGATAAACGCCACCGCGTGCCGCATCGCCTCATCAGCTCCGCATTGATAACTCCCAAACGGCATGTCCGCCACGATCAACGCCTTGGGCGCTCCGCGACGCACCGCCCGGGTGATCTCCAACATAAAAGGCATCGGTGCAGGCAGCGTCGAGTCGTGCCCTAGAATAAACTGCGCCGCGGTATCCCCGACCAGCACCGTCCGCAGCCCGCCACGGTACAGCCACTTCGCCGTCGTCGCGTCGTAGCAAGTCAGCATCGCGAACGGCTCGCCCCCACTGGCCCAACGCCGCAGGTCCCGCAGCGTGATCCGCTTGTCATGAGATTCTTCGCTCATGCCTCTATTGTAGCCAGAAATCAGCCCCCGGCATCCGATTCCACCCAACAAAACACACTGCACCGCCCCGCTATGTTCCAGCCCCTATTCCCCCCTGTTGCCACGAATACATCACTTTCGACCCGGCGTTACGCTTCGAAATTGATTCTGCCCCTTAAAAATCAGAAAAACAAGGCCCCCAGATCAATGTTAAACCTTCTTGACTTCGCACCGGCTAAATCGACACCGGCAACCTGTTCATCGGGACCGACCGGGGGTCTGGCCGGGGGGCTCCACTACCGTATCCGTGTAACCCTTCGTTACAGCAATCGCATCCAACACCCGCTCCGATGCCTCTTCCTCTACCGCCCCAATCGCCGACAGCCCCAACCCCACCGTCAACGGCAGGTGATCCGATCCCGTCTCAAGACCGATCCATCGTTCAGCACAGACCCATTCCTTGCTGGCCAGGCAGTGATCGATCGGGATCATCCACGGAACCCTCCGAGTCGTCGGCCAAGTGCCCTGGTTCCCTCGCCCATCCTGCGTGCTGATTAATCCCCCATCACCCGTCAGAATCGAAAACGCATACGACCACGGCGTGGTATTCAAGTCGCCAATCACAACATGCGGGCCCGTTTGTTCTCGGGCCCACTGCTTGGCCCTAAGCAGCACCGTATCACGCAGCATAGTGTGCCGAGCCGAGACCGGCGGGGGCGGGTGGATGCCCAAGATGCGCACACGACGACCGTCTAACAACAGGGTCGCTTCGATCGCAGGAAGTTCATAACCATGAACCCAACTGCCCAACTCCAGAACCCGGGTCTCTTGCAACGTCACACCGCCGTCAACACCCAACGCTTCATGTACCAGCAACGACATCCCAAACGCCCCCTCACGAGGCCGCGACACCGCCATCCGATACGGCACATCCATATCACGCAACGCACGGTCCCACCAGGAATCAACCTCCAGCACAAAAATGATGTCCGCATCGCAGCCACGCAAAAACTCGCCGACCCGCTCACGGTCGTGGTTCTTGTATCGCACGTTGATCTCTGCAAGCCTCAGAGCAACCGACCCGCCCGGAAAAGCCGTTGTCTTCCCCGGCACGAACACGGGCCAGATCACCACACCGTTTACAACCAGCACCAACAGCGCCACCCCAAATAACCTCCAACGCCGAAACACCGCCGCCATGACGCACAGCCCCCCTCCGGCCACAGCGAGATACACCGCGAAGTGCGAAAATGAGTCCGCCAACCACCAGAACCGCCCCAGCCGCCCAGCCAGCGTCACCATCACCAGCCCCACACACGCCAACCCCAGCAAACCGGTGACCGCCCTCGATCGTTTTGGCTTTAATTTCTTCTCACTCAACACAGGCTCCCGGGCTATATATAATCCTCATCATGCCTACCAACATCTGCGTTTATTGTTCATCCAGTGACACCATCGACCGCCGGTTTTTCGACGCCGCCCACGACCTCGGTTCCGCCATCGGCAAACGCGGCGACACCCTCGTCTACGGCGGCGGCAAGGTCGGCCTCATGGGCGAAGTCGCACGGGCCTGCCACCAACACGGCGGCAAGGTTGTCGGGATCATCCCCGAATCACTCAAAACCGTCGAACTCGCCTACGAACTGGCCGACGAACTGATCGTCACAAAGACGATGAGCGAACGCAAGACCGAGATGTTCACCCGAGGCGACGCCTTCGTCATCCTCCCCGGCGGGTTCGGCACTCTCGAAGAACTCGCCGAAGTCCTGGTCCTCAAAGTACTGAAGTACCAGCACCGACCAATCATTATCCTCAACTGCCACGGGTTCTACGACCCCCTGGTCGATCTGTTCGATCACTTTATCGAAAATAACTTCGCTAAGCCCAAACACCGCGATCTGTACAACGTGGTCACCACGGTCGGTGCGGCAGTCGAGGCGCTGGATAGCGGGGGTTAACTTTGTGGAAGACCCTGACAACCCGCTACTTCATCCCGCCCATTGGGTCTTCCCCGCTCGGGACAGGTGTCGCATCCGCGGCTGTATGGGCCCTCACAGGGTTGATCTGCCTGATCAATGGCAACACCTTCTTCTACAACCGTTGGGGCATTGCACGCGATCAACCCTCAGTAACCTGGGTCACGGGCAACGCAGCGGTCCTCGGGGCGTTCTTCTATATCTGCATTGGGCTGTATTTCCATTTCAGTTACTACTGGAGTGAAAAATCTCACCTTGAAAAATACAGCCCAATTCTTTCAAATACCGCATTAATTGTCGGGCTCATTCTAGGCTGCTGGGGTGTCTTCGGTTGACGGATCACGAGAAAACTCTATCCGCCAAAAAAAAAACCAAGGGAAAACTCCTACCCAACCTGATTTCCCCCGAGCCTTGGTACACTCCCAAAGATCGCCGTCTGTGTTGATCCCCAAGCACACAATCCCCGCGCTCAACAGCGCGGACCATCGGAGTAATCAATGCCGTCTATGATGAATCAGCTCAAGGCCGCCAACTTCACCCGATCAACAACAGCCCCCCAAACAGGCAGAGCCAAACCACATCCAGGAAGTGCCAGTACATCGCGACGTAGCGGATGGGGTTGTACGACTCGTGGTCGTAGCGATCCCGCCAGGCGTGGTGAGTGACGATACCCAGGGGTATCATCCCGCCGATCAGGTGTGCCCCGTGGACCACGATCATGAAAAAGACCATCCCGTAAGGCATCAGGCCCAGCGTCGCTTCGTCGCGCAGTTGCTCCCGGTACGCCGTGTGTTCATTCAACAGCAACATCAGGCTCGGCGTCTGGATCACCAGGAACATCACCGCCAGAGCCGCCGTCACCGCCAGACATCGCCGGAACACCACCTGACGCTCCTGCTGGATCGCCCGCAGCGCCAAGTGGATTGTGTAGCTGCTTGCGAGCATCACGGTCGTCGACACCCACAGCCCCAAGGGCATCGGGATCGACCCCAACGCCGGCCCAGCCTGACGCACCACCTCCCCGGCAGGGTCGATGACGGGATTAAGCGTCATCAGGCGGATAATCATGTACGCGCCAAGCGACGAAGCAAAAAGAATCCCCAACGCCACTAGGAACAACCACATCCCAAACAGACCCGTGCCTTGCGGGAGGTGGGTGTGCCGATCCTCGAAGAAGCCGGGATTGTCAGGCGGTTTCGTGGTCATAGGTCGTGTAATTGTAGGCGAGCAGTCGGGCACGGCCTGTCCTCGCGGGCGGCGATGGCGTAGTTAGTGGACAAGACAAGCGTTGCGCGAACGATTGGCATCATACTGTACAAACGCGCGTAAAGAGGTTCATGATTCTTGATCTCGCTTGCGGCGGAGACGGCGCAGCGCAGTCGCCTTTGCCTTGAATTCGTAGAGACCTTTCTGTACATCAAGGGCTTCCAAGATTGGAATTCCCTCGGTGCGACCAAAACGGCCCAGCCCTTCAATCGCATGGGCTCGAACGGTTGGATCGTCAACGCATTGCAGGAGAACATCGTAAGAAGCATCCGTTTTAACTCTGGCCAATGTCCCCATCAGCTCTTGACGACTGCTCCCGTATCTCGTGACGCGGCAGATTGCGATCACATCTGGGTAAAACTTCTTGTCGTTGATCGTATAGATTGCGGCACCGATCGCCCAAAGATGGCTTTCACTTAGCCCGTTCTTCGGGAATTCCTTGAAGAGCGATAATAGCCAGGGAACCGCGTCGCGAAATCCTTTGGGTTGCATCATGCAACGCGCCACCATTTCAATTTCGTTTGGTACGGTAAGTTCGGGCGCGTGCTCAAGGAGAATGTGGGCGTACGGCGCCGCGTCAATATTTGCGTTTACCAGTACGTTGATAGAACCGCTGATTTGGAGATCGCAATCCTTAACGTGCTTAACAACGTGCACAGGAACCCCTGCAGCCACCAGAGCACAGTTCAGTCTCTCGTAAGTCTTCGACATGAACGACAACAATCCCGGGACGTTAGGGTCGCATAACAGGTTGGTGGTCAGCCGGCGACCGGGCGGACCGTGTCCGGCGGGCTGATGTTCTGCTGGTACTCGCCGGTATCCATCAACGCGATGCCAATGAAAACCGCCAGAAACAGAAACGCCCCAACCAGGATCAGGCTGTTAAAAGGCGAGTCGTAACGCAGGTGCATGAAGTAGAGCCCAACCAATGCGCCCTTAACCACCGCCACAGCCAACGCGATCCAGATATTCGCCGGCCCAAGATCAACATACGTCACCGCAACCGTCAGGACGGTAAAGAAAATCAGCAGGGCAAAAACACCAAGCAGCATCCAGATGGGGCTGACGTGTCCGATCCCGTGGTCATCGTTCGTGTGTGCGTTCATATTGAGTCTAAGGTTTAAGGTCTAACGTCTGTGCTAACAGCTAAAAACACGACTAATGAATCAGATACAACAGCGGGAACAAGAATATCCAGATCAGGTCCACCAGGTGCCAGTACAGCCCGCCGATATCCACGGGGGCGAAATAGTCCTTACTAAAAGCACCGGCCCGGGCCTTAAAGAACAGCCAGGCGATCAGCACCATCCCGATCAGGACGTGCAACCCGTGCAGCCCGGTCATCATGAAGTAGATCCCAAAAAACAGGTGGACCTTCTTCTGCTCAGCACCGCTAAGATCGTTCCATAGAACCTGTGTGTGCTGGGCACTGGGCATCGAAACGGCACCCGCCTGGTCGATCACAGCATCATTCACACCCATATCCGCCGGGCTCGCCGGAGGCTTGATCGTGGAAACGTCGGCCGGTGCCCCGAATACCGCAGGGATAATGACCGGCGAAACAGACCCGAGGTGCCTAGCATCTTCGTCCCCGACCTGCGAGCCGTCATGCTCAACCGCATGTGAATCTTCTTGTGGCGCAGCCTCATCGCCCGCCTCGTGGCCCGCCGGAGCGTGCCCCCCACCGCCGTGCGCCTCGCCGCCCAAGTTGCGCCCATCGATGTACGCGATCGCGTGCTCAAGCTTCTCGGGGTACTTGGGCTGGCCACCCTCGTAATAAAACGCATTCATCGTCCCGGGGAACAGGTGGTGGTCCCACTTGGCCTTGTACTCAACACCCTTGATGCACATGAACCCGACACCGCCCATGAAGGTGAGCAACAGCATCGTCAGCAGCAGCTTCTGCTGCCCCTTCTGCGCCGCACGCACGCCCCAGGCCATCGTCAGCGAACTGGCGAGCAACACAACCGTATTGGTCGCGCCCCACATCTTGTCCAACGCACCGTACCCATACAGGAAAACATCCTGATGATTCCCACGATAGATGGCATAAGCACAGAAGAGCCCACCGAACATCAGGATCTCCGTGGCGAGAAATACCCACATCCCCAGCTTCCCCGACTCGAACTGCTGCTCGGGGGTCTCAAAGTGGTGCGCCAGGTGCGCCGGGTGATGGTTGTCACCGTGGCCCGTGTCGCCGGTATGTTCGTTTTCGCTGCTCATAAGCGGTCAAGTCCCGTCACCGGCCGATCCGGTGCGTCGGTTGATCTTAGTGGTGGCTCTGCTGATCCAGTTCGATGGCCTTGTCCTTGTCGAAGACGTAGCCGTCGATCGACTCGTCGTAATCCCAGGCACGCATCTCGTAAGGCTCCGTAACCAAGGGGTCTTCGTGGAAGTTCTCGTGTGGCGGCGGGCTAGAGGTGTGCCACTCCAGCGTGTTGCCGCCCCAGGGATTCTGCGGGGCCTTACGCCCGTAGATCAACGAGTGGATCCAGTTAAACAGCACCACGAACAACCCGATCGCCAGGACATACGACCCGACCGTCGAGAACTTGTGATAGAAAGCAAACTCCGGGAGATAGTCCGCGTACCGCCGGGGCATCCCCTGGCTCCCCGCGATGAACTGGATGAAGAACGTCAGGTTAAACCCGACAAAGATCAAACCCCACGCGATCTTCGCCACCGTCTCGTTGTACATCTTCCCAAACATCTTCGGCCACCAGTAATACATCCCCCCGATGAACGAGGTCAGCATCGACCCGACCATGACGTAGTGGAAGTGAGCCACAACGAAGTAAGTGTCGTGGGCCATGATGTCCAGGCTCAATGCCCCCAGGAACACACCCGTCAGCCCGCCGATGGTGAACAGCCAAATAAACGCCAACGCATAAAGCATCGGAGTCGCCAGGCTGATGCTGCCCTTGTACATCGTCGCCAGCCAGTTGAAGATCTTGATCGCCGACGGGATCGCCACCGAGAAGGTAATCAGGCTGAACACCGCGTTGGCCATCGCGCTCTGACCACTGGTAAACATGTGGTGGCCCCACACCAAAAAGCCCAGCAGCGCGATGGCGATGGAGCTGAACGCGATGAAGCTGTACCCAAATACTTGGCGCCGGCAGAATGTCGCCATCAACTCGCTGATGATCCCCATCCCCGGCAGGATCATGATGTACACCGCCGGGTGCGAGTAGAACCAGAAGAAGTGCTGGAACAACACCGGGTCGCCCCCCAACGCCGGGTCAAAAATCCCGATGTGCAGCACCGTCTCGGCACACAGCAACAACAGCGTGATCGCAAGCACCGGGGTCGCCAGCACCTGGATAATGCTCGTCGCGTACAACGCCCACAGGAACAACGGCATCTTAAACCAACCCATGCCCGCGGGCCGCAGCATGTGGATCGTCGCGATGAAGTTCAAACCCGTAAGGATCGAACTGAACCCCAGGACAAACGCACCCATCGTCGCCGCAGCCACGGAAGTCGTCGTCGAAGTCGAGTACGGCGTGTAAAACGTCCAGCCGGTATCCAAGCCGCCGCTTAACAAGACGTACAGGAAGAGCGTCGCACCCGCCATGTAGCAGTACCAACTCAGCAGGTTCAGCCGGGGGAACGCCACATCCTTAGCACCCAGCATCAACGGCAGGATCATGTTCCCCAAAATCGCGGGCACCGCCGGGATGATGAACATGAACACCAGAATCGCCCCGTGCAGCGTGAATAACTGGTTGTATAAGTCCTGCGTCCCCGCCGTGATCGGCGCGACATCAGGGGCCGCCCGCAGGTAGAGCATCGTGCGCAACGCGATCGCACACAACCCACCACCCAGAAATGCGGTGATCACCGCAACCATGTACATCAGCCCGATACGCTTGTGATCGAGGGTGAGAAGCCAGGACAAAACGCCCTTGCTGTGGTTGATGTAGTTCGTCTCGCCGGGCCCGTGCTGCCCGCCGTAGCCGCCTGATTTGACCTGGTCTTGTATGACCGACATCGCTGTATCCTTGTTCCGCAAAACTGCGGCTGCCTGACGCCCGTTTGCCGGGCCGTTTAATCTTGTCCGTTACTCTTGCGCCCCGGGCGATCCGCTGTTTTCCGCCGGAACCGACACGGGGAATGGCTCAAGCAACTGCCCGTCATAGTGCGTGCTGATCGACTTGAGATACTCGATCACGCCGGTGATCTCCGGGTCCTTGATCTGCCCCTGGAAGGTCGGCATGACGTTGTCGAAGCCTTGCACCACGTTCTTACCGGGATTCAAAACCGACTCACGGATATATTCTTCGTCCGCGACCCTGGGTGACCCGTCGGCGAACTTACGCTCCGAGCCGAACACGTCTTTCCACGTCGGTCCGGTCCCGTCCACGCCATCCACCGAGTGGCACTGCTTGCAACCTTTCTCGACCCAAACCGTCTGGCCAACCTCGGCAGGGCTCTCCCCCTCCCACCACTTGCCACGCTCAACCAGGTACGCCAAAAAGTCCTCTCTCGATTCAACGATCACCTTCGTGACCATCGCCGAGTGACCCTGCCCGCAGTACTCGGCACAGAATAGGTTGTACTCGCCAACCTCGGTCGCCTGGAACCACGTCTTGTTGTACCGACCGGGCACCACGTCCTTCTTCACCCTAAAGTCAGGGACATAGAAGCTGTGGATCACGTCGGTGGAATTAAGCACCAAACTGATCGGCGTATCCACCGGCACATGCAAGACACTGTCGTTCTCGCCCCCGCCGTAGGTGAATGTCCAACTCCACTTGCTCGCGCTGACCAGCACCTGGTACGCCCCGTTGGGCACCTGGTTCATGTCCATGAAACCACGGAAGCCCCAGACAAAAATAATCATCACCAAAATCAACGGCGGCAGCGTCCACCCAAGCTCAATCGCCGTCGAGTGGGTCGGCCCCACCGGCTTGTCCTGGGGGCTCTTACGCCGGTACTTGATGACAAAATAGATCATCACCCCAGCGATCAAAACCAACCAGAACACGCTCATCCACAACACGAAGTTGTAGAGCCCGTCATGCGCTCCGGCCACCGTCGACCGCGCGGGGGGGAGGAATAAAGTCTTCTCGGCTTGTGCAAGGATCGCCAGCATCCGCGTTCCTGTCCCTTAGGCGTTTAGCCCTGCGCCGCGCCGTGCGCGGCTCTGTGTGTAACGTTGCAATTCCGTCGGCGGTACTCCCGCCACAACAATCCCCCGATCACCAAAAGCATCAGCGCGACCGTCAACGCCCCCCCAAGACGCATGATCCCCATCGCCGTCGCCGAATACGTTCCCAGGCTCGGGTCGTAGTGCAGACACGTCAATAAAAACTGGTCCACCAACGAACCAACCTTCCCATCCGACGCCTCGACCAGCGACAACCTAAGCGTCTGCGGGTCGTAGCTCACCCCAGAAAGATACCGCGTAATCGTCCCGTCAGGCGAGAGAATCATAATCACCGCCGGGTGAGCAAACTGCTGCTGCTCACGGACCCACTTAAACCCAAACCCAACCTCGTCAGCCAACCGCTCAATCATGTGCGACTCGCCGACCAGGAAGTGCCAACCGTCCTCGGTCCCCAGCTTGCCCGAACTGTTCTTGAGGTCCTGGGCAACGGTTTGTTTCTTACTCTTCGCCAGCGAAGGCTGTTCCGCCGGGTCGATGCTGACCGTAATGATCTGGTACTGCTCACCGGGAACCCAGTCCATCTCGCCGACCGCGGTGTGGACCCCCTTGAACACCAAGCCGCAGAGCATCGGGCACTGGTAATAACCCAGTTGCAAAATCACCGGCCGCTCACCATCAAAATAATCACCGAGCTTGACCCGCTGGCCTTCGGAATTGGTGAAGACCAAATTCGGCGAAACCTGTGCCCCCAGGTGATAGTCCATATCCACGCTCTTAAGCTGGCTTGGTTCCGCGTCCGCCGGGGCCGTGGACTCCTGCGGAGCGTATGCCTGTGCAGAGACAACCTGCGCCGCCGAACCCAGCAGGGCCGTCAGCAACACGCCCACGATCACGGGCAGCATTCGGGTTGTCGTATTTACCATCATCTGATTCGTGCTTACCTTGCCCGGCAACCCCCACCTCCCGGCGGGGCCACCTCTCAATCACTCACTCTGTCCGTATTTCTCAACCACGCCACGCATCGCCATGTCGATCGGAACTACGATCCGGTCTTTCTCATCCATATCCGCGTAGTGCGGGTCGGCGGTCAGGGCCGCCGACTGGCTCTCCTGCAACACCACCAACTCGGCAAACGGAACATCCACATACTTCCGCTTATTTTCCTGCTGGAATTCATAACGGAACCACGCCTGCGTCGCGACGACCAGCGCAAAAACCAGGATCGTGCTGATGATACCCATCAGGGCGAGCAGTTTGACATTGATATCATGTGAGCCGGAGGGCATTGTTTCGGTCCTTTAATACGGATTGACGTGGCCCAGGGATTCACCCAGCCGCGGATCGCCCGCCGCGATCAACCCCTGACGGGTCGCCCGCAGCACCGCACAACCCACCGCCACACCGCCCACGCCCAGCAGGCACAACAGCTCCACCGTCGGCAACTGCGGGCTTGGCGTCGAGTAGTTCGGCATCACAATCCACCAGTGATCCACCCAGTGCATCGCCAGCAGCCACACCGCCCAAAACGGCAGCAGCACCCGGCTACGCTTCACCCAACTCGGTAACAGCAACGCAAACGGGATCAGCAGGTGCCCAAACAGCAGCACCAATGACACACAGGTCCACCCAGACACAAACGGATTCCCGCCCTGGGACGTGATCCCTCGCAGCTCAAACCAGTAGTTCGTCTCAGGCAGGTTGGCGTACCAGATCAGCATGAACTGGCTAAAAGCGATGTAACCCCAGAAAAACACAAACATAAATAGCAGCTTACCCAGGTCGTGGTAGTGCTCGGCCGACACGCTGGGCAGATACCCAAACCGCTGCAGAGCCATCAACGCCAAGATCATCACCGCCACCGCCGCCAGCGCCGAGCCCGCGAAGTAGTACACGCCCCACATCGTCGAGAACCACACCGGGTCCAGCGACATCATCAGGTCAAACGCCGCAAACGTAATCGTCAACGCAAACAACAGCGTACCCGGGGCCGCCAGCTTCTCCAGGCGCCGGGTCAACTTCACCCCGTCGCCCGACTCCTGCGCCACCGAGTTCTTGAGATAGTAAAGACCAAGCCCCGACCAGATCGCCAGGTAAATCACCCAACGCAACGTGAAGAACCACCGCGTCAGGTAAGGCCGTTTCCCCGGCACCAGGTGCTGAAGAACCATTTTATGGTTTTCGATCCGGGATTTAACGAAACCGTCCCCACCAGGATCCGCGTCTACCACAACCTCGGCCCCGTGATCCACGGCCGCATCTTCATGGGACGCCGACTCCGTCGAGACCGTGACAATCTGCACATCGTCCCCCGGCTCAACCGAGGCGTGATGCCCAGCCGAAGGCTCGTCAAAACTTTTCGCCGCCCAGGGGTACAACACCCCATCGCCCATGTAGACGTACAGCAGGACCGGGATAAACAGCACCGCCATCACCGGCATGTTCGCAGCGATCACCTCGGCAATACGCCGAACCGCCACCGCCCAGCCGGCCCGGAACAGGTGTGTGACCAGCACCAAAAACAGCCCCCCCAGCGTGATGCTCAGGAAGTACCCGAAGTTGGTGACGTAGGCATAGCCAAACCGCTCCCAACCTCCGCCTGACATCTTCGACACCCCCACCGCCGCCACCAGCGCAACGATGCCGACAACGATCGACGTCAAGCCAAACGACCGCGCCCCAGCGCCCAACCGGCGCTTGTCGTCGTCTCTCAGTACGGGCTCGTGATGGTGAGCCAAAGTGGTTCGCTCCTGCTGGTTCTATCTACTTAATTCGTTCAACCGACCCGTCCAAGCGGGCCAGCGGTTACCGTTACACCTAAACCTACTCTATCCCGCCCGCCAGCGACGCCGGGGCGTCCTGACTCATCTGCAACGCACGCAGGTACGCCACGATCGCCCACCGGTCCTCGACCGAGATCTGTGCGCCATAGCTCGCCATATTGCGGATGCCGTTGGTAATCGTATTAAACATGTGCCCCTCCGGCCGGGAAGCACGCTCCGCATCGGTCACGTCGCTGGGCTGCACCCAACCCGTCGAGCCCGCATTGATCTTCAACGCACGCTGATGGATCGGGCCATCCCCCAGACCACCAAGGCCGTGGCACGGCGAGCAGTAAATATTGAATTGCCTCTGCCCCCGCGACAAAAATGCCTGGTCCACCGAGACACGCCCGGGGAAACCCTGGTAATAAACCGTGTCCACCCCGCCGGTCGCCGCGTTCTTCTCCAACCGATACCCACGGAAATAGTGGTCTTCCTCAGCCAGCAGGTCCGGGTTCGGCAAATCCGCCTTCTCGCCCCAGGCAAGCGTCCCAGCCACCGGCGGACGCATCGCTCGGCCATCCGCAAACACCGGGGAATCCGCCTGCGCCTTGAACTTCGTCTGCTTATCCATGTCCAGGAATATGTGCGGACGAGGCTTCTGCGAACTGGACACGCGCGCCCGCGCCGTCAACGCCAAAGGCACCAACGGCAAGCACATCAAAATCAACAGCCCACCGATCAACCAGAACGGCGGGGCAGGCAACTTCAATTCTTCAACGATCCACTTGAGCATCGGTCTCTCACACTTGCGTTTGCCCGGGCATAAACGCCCACACTCGGTCAGTCTTCAATCAACTCAACCGAAACAGCACCAAGCCCCTTAAGGAACTCGGTCGTCTTGTCCTTATCAAACCGGCGGTCCAGGGCCTGCACCTCGATGAAGAAGCGGTCAGCCGTCACACGCCGAAAATTCACACTCTTTAATAACGGGTTCGCCAGCTTGGGCAACCGGTTCAGCAACAACATCCCAAACACCGCCCCAAAAGCCGACAGCAGGATCGTCGTCTCAAAAACAACCGGGATAAACGCCGGGAAACTATTAAAAGGCTTGCCCGAAATCAGGAACGTGTACCCGCGGATCGGAGCCGCCGCACCCGGCAGGCCCGGCAGGTCGATCGAGTCGGTCGCCATCGTCCCCAGCACCAACGCCAACCCCACGAGCATCCCCGTGATCCCGCAGATCAACACGATCCAAGGCAAAATCGTCGGGCGGATACCGATCGCCGCATCGATCCCGTGAATCGGGAACGGGCTATGCACATCCCAACGCTTAAAACCCTCGGCCCGCGTCTTCTTCGCCGCACGCATGATGTCGTTCACCGTCTCAAACTCGGCGATCACACCGTGCAACTTCCCGGGAGATTGCGTAGCACTATCCAACGAGGGTGGGTCCATAACCTGAGTCATCAGCGGCCCTCCCCATCAGTAACCGGGTGATCCGGGCGGTAGTCCGCCTGGTCTTCATCGGGGTTGTAAGGCTCGCCGGGCTCATGCACGATGTCGTGCGCCTGGGGCATCACCGTCTTGATCTCCGCCATCGCAATCACCGGCAGGAACTTGCAGAACAACAGGAAGAACGTGAAGAACAACCCAAACGAGCAGATCAACATCCCAAGGTCCACCCAGGTCGGCGTGAACATCGCCCAACTCGAAGGCAGGTAGTCCCGCTGCAGACTCGTGACCACAATCACGAACCGCTCGAACCACATCCCCACGTTCACACACATCGCCGCGAACATAATCGTGAAGACATTACGACGGCACCACTTAAACCACAGAATCTGTGGCCCAATGATGTTGCAGAAAATCATCGTGTAATACGCCCACGCATAAGGCCCAAGCGCCCGATTCATGAACGCCGCCTGCTCATAATGGTGTCCCGAATACCAGGCCACGAAAAACTCGATCGAATAGGCATAAGCCACGATCATCCCCGTCCCCAACATGACCTTGCAACAGTTCTCGATGTGCCGGTCGGTGATGATATCTTTAAGCCCAAGCATCGCACGGGCCGGGACAGCCAGGGTGATAACCATCGCAAACCCACCATAGATCGCACCCGCGACAAAGTAAGGCGGGAAGATCGTCGTGTGCCAACCCGGGAGCTGCGCCACAGCAAAGTCGAACGACACCACCGAGTGAACCGACAACACCAGCGGGGTCGCCAACGCAGCCAGCAGCAGGTACGCCTTCTCATAACGGTGCCAGGCCCGACTCGACCCGGTCCACCCCAGGCTAAATAACCCGTAAGCGAACTGCCCGTACTTGTTCTTGCAACGGTCGCGGAACGTCGCCAGGTCAGGGATCATCCCCACATACCAAAACAACAGCGACACCGTCGCATACGTCCCGACCGCAAACACGTCCCACAGCAACGGCGAACGGAACTGAGGCCACATCCCCATCTGATTAGGGATCGGTGCCAGCCAGTACGCCAACCAAGGCCGACCCACATGGATGCCCGGGAACAGCCCCGCACACATCACCGCAAAAATCGTCATCGCCTCGGCAAAACGGTTGATCGCAGTACGCCAGTTCTGCCTGAACAAAAACAGCACCGCAGAGATCAGCGTCCCCGCGTGGCCGATACCCACCCAGAACACGAAGTTCACAATCGGGAAGCCCCAGCTCACCGGCTGGTTGTTGCCCCACACGCCCACACCCGTCGAAAACAGGTACCCGATCAGCAGGCCCAACACGCCCAGCATCGAGACCGCAATAAGAAACGCAACCCACCAACTAAATGGCGGCTTGCCCGCAGCGATCCCGGCAACCTTGTCCGTGATACTCGTGAAATCATTGTCCCCAAGCACCAACGGCGCACGGGAGGTCGGGTCGTCGCCGGTGTTATCGAGCAACGGCTTGGGGATCTTAGGCTGGGTGGTGATTGTCGCCATGACTTAGCTGTGCCCCCCCTGCGCCGCCGGGCTCACGTGCCCCGCACCACCACTGCCGTGATCGCCGCCGCCGCCACTATGCACCAGCGACGGGCTTGGGTTACGCAGCTTCGCCAGGTAACGCGATCGGGTCCGGGTATTCAGTTCCTCAAGCACCATGTATGACCTTGGGTTCTTCTGCGACTTCGTGACGTCACTGCCCGCATCGTTCAGGTCGCCAAACACAATCGCCTGAGTCGGGCAGGACTGCTGGCAGGCGGTCGTGATCGTCCCGTCGTCCACCGTCGCCTTGTCACGCTCCCCCCGCGCAAAGCGGTTCTTGGTATCGATCGTCTGCCGCTTGATACGCTGCAGGCAGTAGTTGCATTTCTCCATCACACCACGCATCCGAACCGTCACGTCCGGGTTGAAAACCATCCGCTTGATCTTGTCGATCATCGCTTCCTGCTGCATGTCCGGCATAAGCAACCAAGGCTTCGCCGTCCCACGCGGGTTCTTCGAGTGGAAGTCGAAGTAGTTGAACCTTCTAACCTTGTACGGGCAGTTGTTCGAGCAGTACCGCGTGCCGATGCAACGGTTGTAAACCATCACGTTCAGCCCCTCGGCATCATGCACCGTCGCCGCGACAGGACAAACCTGCTCGCATGGGGCGTTCTCGCACTGCTGGCACATCATCGGCTGATGGATCACCTCGGGACGCTCGGCGTTCTTGTCGCCGTCAGACGTCTTGAAGTACCGATCAATCCGCAGCCACTGCATCTCCCGGCTGACCAAAACCTGGTCCTTGCCGACGACAGGAATATTGTTCTCCGCCTGGCACGCCACCACACAGGCGTTGCAGCCGATGCAAGAGCTCATGTCGATCGTCATCCCCCACGCATGGGGATGGTTAAACGCCTTGGGCGCGTCGGCGTGCTTAGGCTCGGTCTTGTAAGGCGCATCCCAGAGCTGCAGGGTCACCCCGCCGTGATCGTTCTCTTTAACAAATCCCGGGTTCTGCTGATACTTCTCAAAAGAAGCTTCCTTGATGATCGAACCGCTCTGGCTCTTGCCACCGATACGGTGATTGGTCATCTGCACGCCGATGTCATCGATCAGGTGATGGTTCTGCGTCAACGCCAGGTCGTAATGCCTGCCGGTCGCAGCGATCTTCGCTTCCCGAGCGATCCCCGGACGCTTGCTGGTCCGCAGCGAGTAGGTATCAAACCCAACGCCCGTCCCGACCGGCCCCGCCGCCGTCCGTGCATAACCCAAAGACAACGCCACCGAACCAGCCGCCTGCCCCGGCATCAGGTACGCCGCGATCTCCAACGTGCCCTTGCCCAGCGTGATCGTGATGAGATCGCCCTGCTTCACGCCAAGCTCTCTCGCGTCAGCAATATTAATCAGTGCCGCGTTGTCCCAGGTCAGCTTCGTCAACGGCCCAGGCAACTCCTGCAACCATCCGTTGTCCGCAAACCGCCCGTCATACACCTTCGCGTCGGCATGGAACGTCAACTCAAAGTCAACCGTCTCCGCCAGCGTCGGCTGGAAGTTGTCCGCCGTCTTAGGCCGATCTTTCAAAACCGCCAGCGCCGAACCCTCGACCAGCCCCTCGTGTAACGACTTACGCCAAGCACCCTCAAAACCAACCGTCGGCAAAAACTGTGCAAACGTCTGGCGGACAATCGTGTACCCGTCGGTCGCGTCTTCACCCAGCATCGTCGTAATCAACTCAACCGGGCTCTTGGATTCACTTCCCTTGCGCGCGATCGGCAGGATCAAAGGCTGCTGAATACTCAGCGTCCCGTCCCACGCCCGACCGTCACCCCAGCACTCCAGGTAATTCGCCCGAGGCAATTGCCAGTCGCACAGCCGCGAAGTCTCGTTGCGATATTCGGTCAGGTGGATCGACGTCTCCAGCCGTTGGAACTTATCCGCCAACGCCAGATCCGAAGGCGCGTCGTAGGCCGGGTTCCCACCCAGGATCAGCAGGTGCTTGATCTTGTTGGTCGCGATCCCGTTGTTCAAATTACCGATATTGTCGAAACACCCTACACCCGTCCCGCTTGCGACCCCCGGCTCTTCGATCAACTCGACCGTATGCCCGATGTTCCCCATCGCGTCATTAATCGCCCAGCACAAAGCATGGACCTCGGCCGACTGGTTCGCACCGGCAACCACCAGCGTCTTGCCCCGACGCGAAGCAGGGTTCAATTCCTTGGCGATCGCCTCAACAAAAGCGCTCGAGCCATTGAGATTACTCGACCCCGAACGCAGCTTCAGCAACTGCGCCAACGCCACCACCAACTCCCCAACCTTCGCCGAGCGGATCGGCAGACGCTGGTCAGCCACCCCGCCGGTGATCGACATCGTCGACTCCGCAGCATACAGCCGACTCATCTTGCCCTCGTCCGCGCTCTTACGACCCGCAGCCCAGTCCCGGGCGTGACGCACCTGGTTGGGATGGTCACCCAGCAAGTCGCTATCAAAGCAGACGATCACCTCGGCCTTATCCAAGTGGTACTGCGGACGCACCCGCTTGCCGAACGCCAACTCCGCACCACGCAACTCGTTGTCACGGTTGATCGGCTCGTACTCGTACCACTTCACACCCGGGAACGCAGCCAGCAGCCCGTCCTTCATCCGCCCCAGAGACGGGCTCGAGCTTGATTCACTCAGCACGGCAAACGACCCCGGCTTCTTCTTAATCTTCCCGATCAATTCATCAGAGAACGTCTTGAACTCAACCCAGCTCTGCTCCGTCCCGTCGCCGTCGTCCTTACCCTTCTGGACCTGACGCAAACGGTACGGGTCGTACATCTGCAAGATGCTGGCCTGCGTGAAGGCATCAGACGCCCCCAGCGACCCCGGGTGCAGCGGGTTACCCTCGACCTTGATCGGCCGACCATCAAAACTCGATACCAGCACGCCTTTGGCGACCCCACCACGCTCGATCATCGAGGCGTAATGCGTCGGCACACCCGGCGTCCGACCCTCGGGCCTGGACGCAAACGGCACCAGCTTCTCCTCGGGCCAACGCCGACAGCCCGACAACGTCAAACCCGCCAGCGACATCGACGCAGCCATCAACTGCACAAAACGCCGACGCGAAACCGACAGCACCTCATCAGGGTCATAACCCGAAAACTCCTGCTTCAACAGCTCGGAGACTTTAGGGTCGGCCGAATACTCTTCAAGGCTGCGCCAATACACGCTGCCCGTCGATTTGTCATTTACCTGTGGCAAGTGGAGCAACTCGTCATATAGGCTTCGTCGTTGATCAAAAGTTTCTTCTTCTGTTCCCGGCCGATACGCAACCTGGCATTCTCAAGGGTCTCGCCCGCCTCGGGCGTTGGCTCCCACGCAAGGTCCGTCACCTTGTCCAAGGGCCGCAGGTGCTTCTCGGGGGCACGGTGACAGTCAAGGCACCACCCCATGCTAAGCGGCTTGACCTGCTGCACAACCGCCATCTTGTCGACACGTCCGTGGCAACTCACACAACTCACGCCCTTGTTCACATGGGCCGAGTGATTGAAGTACACATAGTCCGGCAGGTCGTGGACCTTCACCCACTGCACCGGCTCGCCCGTCTCATTACTCTTGAATACCGCCTCAAGCCGCGAGCTATCCGAACGGATCCCGCTGTGACAGTTCATACAGGTCTGCGTCGGGGGGATCGCCGCAAAAGAAGCGTCCTCCACCGTCGTGTGGCAGTACCGACAGTCCAGCCCCAACTCACCAACGTGTAGCGCATGGCTGTACGGCACAGGCTGCACGGGCGCGTACCCGACATTCAACGTGTTCGCCGAAAACGCCAGCCCCACAATCGCAGGCGTCACCGCACCGCCACCAGCAGCCATGACAACAATGACGGGCAACAGGTAGTTGGCCCACCTGGGAAAAACAAACTTGTCGGACGGAGTCTGATCGTTAGACATAGTAGGAATACGGGTCCGCCTCTTCTTCGTAGATACCAAGGCGCTCCCTTGCGCCGATGCCGCCTTGCTTTCTCAACCGTTAACCATCAACTATGCGAACAATAACGAACAGAACGTCTGATGACAAAGTCGCCTCCGTATCAACAGCACACGCCCGAATTCGGCGCGCTGCCCGTGCCGTGACTTCGACCCGATTCCGCCGCTCACTGGAATATTCACCGCCCCATAAAAAACACACCTACACCACTGGCTAACCCCAATCGAGCCAAACCACCCCCTCTTTTCACCACCATTCACCCAACACAGCCGCACCCCCACCATCTCCTCACCCACCCAAACGCTGCCTCCCCATAGCAACCGACAAGCACAGGAGCCCAGCCAAACCACCTGGTTGCATAGTTTCTAAATACATGAAAAGTATATACTTAAATTTTATAGCCGCGCATATTAATCGCCACCCGCCCCCAACTTAGTAGCCGCCTGAGCCCCCCATACCTGCCCCCGCCCACACCACAACGCCCCCCCCCCAAACCCTCCCCGTACCTGTTCACATTGCCCACCCAACGCGCCAGACTTACACTGACAGCCATGAAAGACCCCCGAAATAACACCACGCTCTCGCCCAGATACTCACCCGGCTCTCAAAACCCCCCGGCTACCATCCCGCTACAGATCAACTTTATCTCTAGCCCCTTTATCTCTAGCCCGACGAAGCGCTTATTTAGCATCGCCCTCGCCTGCCTCCTTGCAACCGCACTCCTGACCACCTCAACCCCCTCCTCCGCCGAAACCTACAACGTCGATGGCATGATCGGCCAAGTCAACGGCCGGGCCATCTACACGCACAACGTCCTGGACGAGCAACTCTGCGAAACCTTCGCCCGGTGGGGCCGAGAACTCTCACACAGCGAATTCCGCAAACGAGCCACCGAACGCATAGCCATCAAACTCAACAGCATGGTCACCGACGCCCTGGTCTACGGCGAAGCCAAACGCGACCTCTCCGACGCCGAACGCCAAGGCCTCACCTCCGCACAAGCTGGCTACCGCGAACAACTCCTCCGGGAGTACGGCCAAGGCTCCCCCGCCCTCGCAGAAGTCAACCTCATCGAGCAGACCGGCCTGAACATGGACCAGACCCTCGAAAACTGGCGACAGGCCGCCGTCGTCTCACGCTACATGCGCCAGAAACTACGTCCCAAAGTCAACGTCACAAGAAAAGACGTAAAACGCTATTACAAAGACCATTACGACGAATTTAACCCCCAGGGACGACGCACCATCCGCGTCATCCAAACCGTCTCAGAAGATGACACCCAGCAGATCCGCGCCCTCCTGGACCAAGGCACCGCCTTCGCTCAAGCCGCCCAAAGCGACCTCAACCTCTTCCGCCCCGACAACGGCGGGCTCATGGGTGCCCTCGCTGGCGACCAACTCTTCGCCGACCCACAGGTCAACCAGGCCACCCTCGACCTCCAGCCAGGCCAATGTGCCGGCCCCATCCCCGTCGGCAACAATAGCTGGTTCGTCTGCGTCGAAAAAATCGAACAACCCGACAACCAACCCCTCATGGATGTCCAGGTCCGCATCCACGCAATCCTCTACGAACAACAACTCCGCGAACACTCCGAACGCTACCGAGAAAAACTCTTCACCGACGGCAGCTACAACTCCGTCGAGCAGATGACCCTCAGCCTCCTGGAAATCGCCACCGACCGCTACACCAAGACGAGCCCGTAACTACCGTGCCTCACCACGGCAACACACCCCTAAAACGGCTACTCGGCCTCGCCGACACGATCCGCCTTAAGCTCCTACGCCGATCAACCACCGGCCACCGCGGCGAACGCGCCGCCGCAAAAATGCTCAAGAAAAAAGGCTACCGCCTCATGGCACGCAACCTCCGAAACCGCTTTGGAGAAATAGATATCCTCGCCCTCGCACCCGACAACAAAACCGTCGTCATCGTCGAAGTCAAAGCAGCACAAGACCCAGACACCCTCCCCGAATTGCGCGTCGATCACCACAAACAACGCCGACTCACCACCCTCGCCGCCCACGTCGTCAGACGCTACAAACTCCAAAACCACCCGATCCGTTTCGACGTCGTCGCCGTCAACCTACCCCCCAGCGCCGACCCCCTGATACGCCACTACCAGGCCGCGTTCGATTCACATATCTAAATACGGTTTCAATTTAATTCATGCGCGACCGCTTGGCCCTCAGCCCCCGGCTTTGCCGGGGGATTGGCTTGGCAATGAGCGCGGAATTTAACTGGATCCGTGTAATACCAATCCCGAAAACTTCTCGTGAATCTGCGAAGCCCACGTTCTGCAGAACGTGGGCACGGCAACACAAATCAACGCGCAAGTTCTTTTTGGGGTTGGTATGAATGGCATCTTTCGGCCCGGTAACGCACTTCGGAATCGAGCATTTTGACAAACGTATTCCCGACATTAAGCATCTCAATCGAGTATCCTGATGATCTGACTGATAGCTTAGGCTACTGATTTCGAGGGCATGTTATGAAAACCATCACTTGGATAATCCCGAAGAGGGTCGAGCGTGCATGTTTTCGGAGTGGACGCGTCTGGATTTTATTCGTCGCGATTACCATAATCACATTCCTTTTAGGTACAACGCTTGGAGCCGCTCTTGATTACTTTGGTAAAGTTCAAGGTATGCATCCACTGGCTTGTGGATTGATCTTCTCAAGCATGATCGCCGGAGTGACGATTAGTTCATCTCTCATCCTGTATCTAATCTGCCCATGCAGAGTAATCACAATTGATGAGGGCAGGATTCGAAATAAGTTTTTGGGGCCAGCAGAGGTGATCCCCTTAGATAAGATTTGTAGTTATTCAATTATTCCCAGTCAGTTTATGCCTGAGACACCGTCTCTATCCATCCGATATTTGCTGAAATCTGGATGGAAGCGATCAGACACATTCGCGCTAGGCGAAGATATTACCGAAGAGCAAATCATCGAGTTCATGGATTCTCACGGCATTGCCCGTGATCAGGACAGTCGACGTGACGGCTGGGAAGATTCTGACCCCCGCAGCCTCCTAGACATACTCAATAGACGGTGATCCAACCCCACGTTAGGCAGCGACAGTAGATTGATAGAATCAGGATATGGGGCCAAGCCTCCCCTCCAAACCCTTCTTCCTCCGTGCCTCAGTGTCTCCGTGCGCTCCGTGACACCTCTTCGCCTACCCCGACGCACTAAGATGCTTCGTTAACACGTCCCGAAAAACCTCGCACGGCGCCTCTTCCCCCGTCCACATTGTGAACTGTGCCGCCGCCTGACGCACAAACATCTCCGTCCCCGGGATCGTCGCACACCCCGCATCCGCCGCGACGCGCAACAACGCCGTCTGCACCGGGTTGTAAATCGTGTCGAACACCACCACCCCCGGGCCAAAACCCTTCGGCAACTCCTCACCCGCACCGGGCAACGGCGAAGCATCGACATCAGGATGCATCCCGATCGGCGTACAGTTGATATACACATCCGCCTCACAGCCAGACAACTCCGCCAACGGCTTCGCCTCCGCACCAAACTGCCCCGCCAACGCCTCCGCCCGCCCAACCGTGCGGTTGTACACCGTGACACCCGCACCGTACTCCGTGAACCCCGCAACCACCGCCCGCGCCGCGCCCCCAGCACCGATCACCGCAACACGCCTGCCTGCCAACTCATCACGCTTAATCTTCAACCCGTCACACACCGCATCCAACGCACCCGCGTAATCCGTGTTGCACGCATACAACGAGCCGTCCTCACGCACATGCAACGTGTTCGCCGCACCGATACGCTCCGCCAACGATTCAATCTCACCGCCCTGCTCTTTCACAAACCGCAACAGGTTTTCCTTATGCGGGATCGTCACACTCGCCCCACCAAAGTGCAACGCCGGCTCACCAATCCAACTCGACACCGTCGCCTTAAAATGCTCGTACTCCGGCGGGATCGGCATCGGCAGATAAACACCATTCACTCCCGCCTCACCAAACCCCGCGTTATGAATCGCAGGACTCATCGAGTGCCCCACCGGAAAACCGATCACCCCAAATACCCGTGTCTCCGCATCAAGTGAATCCCAGCGATATAGATTTTTAATCTCACTCAGCGTCGGCTGCCCCGGTGCCGTGCCGTCCGACTCATCAATCGAAGCAAACGTCAGCAGCGCACCAAACTTCTTCGCCAGCACACGCGACGCCAACCCGTACTCTCCCATACACAACGCAACCATCGGCTTAACCTGCTGACGGATCAACTCAAACGCCTCAAGATTGTCTCGCAACGACCGCGCACGCCACGCCACCTTCACCACCCGGCAAAGCGAAGCATCCGCCATCTCCTTGATCTTCCGCAACAAGTCGCTTGGCCGACCCCCAAAGTCGTGGCTCGACAGGATCAACCCCGTGTCCGTCTCCCTGGGCCGACCCGGGTCATCCACAACCAACCCGATCTTCTGCCGAAGGTTCGCCGACCTCTGATAAGCCAACAGTTCCAAATCAATATACACAGGCTTACGCACCCCCAGCCCCGCGTGCTCCAACACGCTCAGCCGGGTCTGCTCATCCCCGTCATACGCCCCGCCCTCCCATGTAGGCCGACACGTGATGATGCAAGGCAACGCCGACCGCTGAACCAGTTCGGTCACAGCCTCAGGCTCATCCGTAAACGTATCAATCCGGAACTCCACCAAGTCCGCCCCCAGCTCCGCAGCCCGCACAGCCGCAGCAAGGGCCTGCTCCAGATCAGTCACAGTAATCGCAGCGGTAAGCTTGGTCATCAACCGTAAGGTACCGGCGAGACCCCCACCCAGCCAATGACACCCACCAAGTTCCCCACCCCGAAACCCTCAAACAAGTGTGCTCACCCCCCTCTTCTTTTCGATCCCAGCCCCTTTTATTTCTCTCTGGCCCCTATGCAAGAATAACACATACCTCCGTCGGGTCGCCACAGGTGTACTTTGGCTCGCAAATTGTTTCGGCCATTTGAACCAGAGTATCTACCGCATCTTCGTACTCGTCAGGCACCGTTTTAGCCATCACGCTTGAATCCTTCCATATGATTAAGACTCTCTTGGCGGTAAGGTCGTCTATACCTCCCCACAATGAGTCTTCCAGCCCATCCCAACTTCTATTAGACTCAAGAGGTGGATTCATTGGAAAGTTTTCACGTAGATAATCGAAGTAAGAGTCTCGGCCCTCTATTTTAGATCCATCTATCTCGAAAACATCCCACCCTTCAAGCTCAGCGGCCTGAATAATTGTTTCGGATTCAGAACTCTCGATACGAAATATGCCTTGTTTTAGGTTCATCAGTATCACTTTCGAATTTACACCAATATAAAGCACTCGTTTGTATCGTTCATGGTAGTACCATAGTGCGAAAAGAAAAGGGGGAAAAGAAAGAGGGCGAGTACATCTATTCGTGTCGGGGTCGGCCGCGGCGGATGCTCTCGCAGATGGCTTTGAGTTCCTTCATGTTCAGCGGCTGGTTGACCAGGCGGCGCAGTGCCGGGGCGACCGTCAAAAATGTACACATCCTCTTTTTTTCGCGCCCCGATTTTGAGCCGGGGGACACACCGACTCGGGGCCATGTGTTTCCGGGGATACGTAAGAGAAGGCGCGCGGCTCGGTCGGGTTGCCGGGGGAAGGCATCACTTTGCCCGACCGAGCCCGCCGCCTCAATCAGGGCATTACTGCTTGAACACAAACTCCGACTCGACCGCGTACAGCCGGTCCGCCGCCAACGCCCGGTGATAACCCACCGCCTTGAACTCCTCGGAATCAAACCACGCCTGCTTCACCGCGACACTCGGCCACTCGATAAAACCAACCGTATCGGGCCGAAAGTGGTAGCCCTCCGGCGAGCCGACAATGTTAAACTTCACAGGAAACACCACCCCATGGCTCGCGAGCCACGGCCCAGCAACCTCGAAGTACTGCTGCAGGTGCGCACCGTTGTGCCGATTGATCCATCCACCAAAAAACTCGTACACACGGTCCTCACGGATCGTGACCGCCGTGGTCTCAGCCACATCCAGATAAATCATCTTGGCCGAGTCCAGCATGCTGTCGCGGACGGCGCGGAGCTTAATAAACTGCGGGTCCGCGTCGAACCGCTCCTTGGCTTCCAGGCTGGGCCACTCGAAGAAGCCCCAAAGGCCCGCGTCGTCTTCCCCAAGCTCAACCCGGGTGACCTTGAACAAGCCCAACGGCTTCATCCCATAAGACATCGCAAGCGGCATCACCTGGCTGAAATACTCTTCATTGAGCCGGGTTTCCATCCCCGGGGTGATCTTGATAAACGCCGCCTCGATCAGCTTGCCCTGCTCGAACGTGATCTGCGTCTGCTTAACCTCCGCCCCCATCGAGGCAGCGCCGGGATGTTGACTCTCCTGAGCCATCACCGCCTGACCCAGGGTGACAACCAGAAGGCAGGCTAGCTGCGAAAGACTACGAAATTTCATCTGCATAACAGTTTTTCCTATTGTGTTAGGGAAGGTGTAAAAAACTTAAAGGTAGGTACGGATTTAGCGGGTGCATTGATCTGCTTGAGATCAGCCACACCCGCCACCAAGGCGGGTACACCCCGGAAGCATTCAATTAAAAGGCCCCTGCCGAACTCAGTGATCGCCCGGCAGGGACCAGAGGGGGGTCATTTACTTCTCGCAGACGCGACCACAATCAGGCTTCGGCTTCGGCTTGCTTTCCGAGCCTGAATCGTCGCTAACGTCCTGCACAACCGGGCCGGCCAACAGAGCCTGCGTCGCGCCGCCAACGCTTAAGGCTCCAAACAACGCCAACCCGCCAACAAGGGCAAACGTCGGTATCCGGCCTCGCAAAGTTCCAAGTGTCTTCATGGGGCAATTCCTTTGAAATAGAGAACAAGAGACGCCCGGCCACACGGCCAGACCAACTGACATACAAAACAATGGTATTGTCAACTATACGGACCAACGATGGTACAGTCAACTATTATTCCATCAATTTCAAGGGCCCCCAAAAAACCTCGCCAGATAAACACGCCCCACGACTACCAACCGACCCCAGCCCCATCACACCACAGACACCCCCCGTCGCCACAACCCCCCGATCGCGTATTTATCGGCGGCGACGCTTGGCGGGCTTAGGCATATCCTCCGCACCCAGCCCCCCCAACGCCTCGCTGAGCTTACGGATCGACCGCAGCAAAGACCGCACCTCCGCGTCAGACAAAGCCTCATCCACCGCCCGATGGATCAACTCCGCATGAGGGTCCGAATCAACCGCCATCGCCCGCCCCGCAGCCGTCGGCACCAACGCCACACGCGTCCGGTTCTCCTCATCCGCCTTACGCTTGACCAACCCCCGCTCCTCAAACTGCCGGATCATCCGCGAGAGGTTCGACGCATCGATCCCCATCATCCGCGCAATCTGCGACGGCGACGTCTGCCCGTGCGTCAGGTGATACAAAAACTCCGACTGGCTGGGCGTCAGATCCAACGGCTCAAGCAGCCTCGCCGAACACGCCGTGATCTCCCGGCTAAGCAAACGGATCTTGCACGGGATCGAACTGGCGTCTTTTACAGAAGTGCGTGACATGATCGAAGGTTCGCTGCTAACAGAAAATCACGGCCGTACAGCCGCCACCGACTTTAACAGCCTTGCCCCCCACGATCCAGAACGACCGCTACCAAACACTCAAAATCCCCAGCCCACCGGCTTAGAACCGGGGATACCGGGGGCACCACGCGAAAACAGCCTTCAACCCGCACAACCACAGACATCTCGCCGAACCCGCAAAGCCCGCTGCGCATAAACAGCCGACTCAACCACCCGACCCGACATCGCCGACAGCAACTGCTTGTGCCGAAGCCTCGCAACCAGCGATTTGGCCCGTTGCCGACGGCTAACAGGGGCGGGTGACACACCAAGATCAGCAGGCTTACTAACAATAATACTCATAACTCAATCGATCCAGCTAAAGGGCCACACGAAACAGGGTTTGCCCATGCCTAACACACACAAGGCAAGATTTGTTCCTACGCCCAACCCAACCCCCCGGTTCGCCGACCCGCCCCTCCCCCGCTAAGCTGTCCGCCCAAAGACACCCCCGGCCCCGGCAGCGTCTACACCCCGTTAAACAACCAAAGAAAACCCGACCCATGCCCGATATCCAACCCATCCCGGCTGTCACCTTCTCTACACAGCACACCAACGACCTCTCCGACCGCATCGCACCGCCCTACGACGTCTTGGATCATGCATCCAAAGGCCGACTCCTCGCCGCCAGCCCAAACAACATCAGCGTCATCGACCTCCCGCACCTCCCCGCCAAAACCGTCGGGCCCGATGAAGCCTACCTCGGTGCAGGCAACACCTACCGCCAATGGCTCGACCAAGGCGTCCTGGTCCGCCAAGACACCCCCGCCTTCTTCGTCTACCAGCAGACCTATACCGTCACCGGGGGCGTCGGGGGAACCGGGGGAACCGGGGGAACCGGGAACTCCGGGGGCACGACCTTCAAACGCCGAGGCATCATCGCCAACGTCAAGGTCCAGCCCTTCGGCCCATCACCCGACGGCCAAGGCGGCATCCACCCACACGAACAAACCTTCAGCGCCGCCAAAGAAGACCGACTCAAACTCATGCGCGCCACCCAGGCCCAGCTCTCCCCGATCTTCGGCCTCTACTCCGACCCCGACAAAGCAATCGAAACCCTACTCGCCAACGTCATCGACTCATCCCAACCCACCTTCACCGGCAAGACCCAGGACGACGGCGTGCTGCACGAAACCTGGGCCGTCGATGACGACCAACGCGTCACAGCATTCCAACAAGCCATCCAAGCCAAAGACCTCTTCATCGCCGACGGCCACCACCGATATAACACCGCACTGAACCACTTCAACGAACTCACCGCACAAAACAAGCCCGTCGGCAACGCCGCCTACTGCCTCTTCGTCCTCATCTCCATGCAAGACCCCGGCATGATCGTCCTGCCCACCCACCGCGTCCTGGGCAACATGCCAAACTTCAACATGCAAGCCTTCAAAAAAGCCGCCCAAGGCAAACTCGAAATCACGCCACTCCCGGGGACCGACCCCGCACAACTCGAACAAGCCCTCGCCGACTGCGACCACCCCCACGCCATCGGCCTGTACGACCCGTCCAACCTAAACGCCCCCCTATCCATCGCCACCACCCTCGACAACGACCCACTAAAAACCACCCACCCCAACCAATCCGACGCCTGGCGGCAGCTCGATGTAGCCATCGTCCAACACCTGATCGTCGAACAGATCTGCCAACCTGATTTCGTTGCCCCCGGAAGTTCAGGCGAAGCGGTGACATGGAAGTTCCCCCACCAGATCGCCCAACTCAAAGAACTCGCCGACACCGACGCCTACCAGCTGGGCCTGGTCCTCCGCGCCACCCCACTAGACAGCGTCCGCCAAGTCTCCGAAGCCGGCGAACTGATGCCCCAGAAAAGCACCTTCTTCTACCCCAAACTCGCCACCGGCCTGGCCATCAATCCACTGGATTGATACACGCCCGAAAGACCCTGGATTAATTCTAATACGTTAGCATCAAACGATCAGTCACTTCATGCCCTTCAAGGCTCCGCCCATTCATCTGGAATCGTTTGAGCATCGACCGCCCCACATGGATGGACAGCTCTCGTTCAAATAAACCCTCTGGGATCGGCAGGTCGCAGACCGTGCTGCCAGACTTCTTGGTCCCGTCAATGCTCAGAACAACAAATACCCCGCGTTCTTTGCATTCCACTATCTGATCGAACAATTGGTTGAGGTTGAAATCCTGCGCCCCGTAGAGGATCGCCTGCGAGTGACTGTAAGGTGGATCGCAGTAGATAAGATCACCGCTCTTGGCATGGGACATCACCTCCCGGTAATCCGCCAAAAGGAAAGAACTCCCCGTTAGCCTACGGCTCCACTCATCTACACGCCGTGAAAATGATTCCGGTGGGATCGGCTTGTGTGGCCCACATGGCGTCGACATGTACCCATCCGCTTTGCGGAATCGTATCACGCCCCCATAGCACGATCGCGTGAGGAACAAGAAATCCGCCCCGTTAGGATTGGCATTATACGACGCCTTTATCTCCTCATACCGCTCCTTGTGTTCGCCAGACGTGACATACTCCCACCGCTCGCTATACCAGCCTTTGACCAAGGAGGGGTCGGCCTTAAGAGTCTGCCAAATCTCGATAAGCGGCGCAAAGGTATCCGAGCCGATGCCGAACTTAGGCGCAACCGTCGAAAGAATGGAGGCACTACCCACAAATACATCGTAGAACGTCCCATACTCTGCGGGGAAGTACGAACTGATCTTCTCCGCCATCTTGTACTTATTGCCGATCCATTTCAGCAAAGAGCCCTTGCTGGGACGGGAGTACGTCCGTGACGTTTGCCTGAATAGGTGTGTCTGCGTACTCATATAAAATCCAATTTTACCCAATCACACATACGAACATATCCCAATTATGGATATCCGTCAAGCGGATATAGCCTTCATTTGAAAATGGAACGGTCAACCTATTCTCTCAAAGGACAACGGCTTCAGGAACTGCTCCGACAGGTCCGCGAGGAGGCGGGGCTGCGCCAAGTGGACTTGGCTGAAAAGATTGGCCATCCACAATCCTTTGTCAGTAAATACGAGTGCGGCGATCGCTGTTTGGACTTACTTGAATTAGAACAGATCTGTAATGCACTGGGGATTTCCTTGTCGGAATTTGTCCGCCGTTACGAAAAGGCTAAGTAATGCTACCTGATCCGAGGTTCCTACGACAACCAAAGCATTTCTGGGCCAATGTGCGAACCATCAGCCAGCAGGTCGGCTACACGGTTCGCGGCAAAGGCGTCGTCAAGGCCCCATCCATCGAACAGATCCGTGGCGCCTACACCAAGCTCAACCTATCGACAGACCACCTGTTTACCGGAGATGGAACGCCAACCAAATTAGGAAACACCCTGCTTCAATATTTTGCTTTCCGCGCACAGGTATTGAATGACTTTGTCGAACCCCGCCTCATGGATGCCGATCGGGCACGCACCGAATTCCAAAAATTGAAACGGCGACTGAAACCCACCTGCCCGCTCCCCATGAATAAGCAGAAAAAAAACAAGAAGGCCCCCGCGTTTTTTACCTGCATCATTAATATGATCATCGAGGCCAACACCAAGGGATTGCCATGCGACTACGACCCGCAAAAACTGACGACCATAACAAAGCACAATGCCCCTCTACGCACACTCGCACGCCGAGTTGACGGCACCTTCCCGCATGTCATCAACCCGATCGCCATATGGGAAATCAAGGAATATTATCACTCCAAGACATTCGGCAGCCGTGTCGCGGACGGTGTTTACGAGACATTACTCGACGGGATGGAACTCGAAGAATTAGCGTCCCAGGAAAAGATCAACGTGGAGCACCTTCTAATGGTGGACGCCCATCACACCTGGTGGGTTAAAGGCAAGCCCTATCTCTGCCGAATCATCGACATGCTTCACATGGGGTATGTCAATGAGGTTTTGTTTGGGTTTGAGGTGATTGAACGGCTCCCTGCTATCGTCCAAAATTGGGTGTCCACCCAACAGAATCGTATTCAACAGAAGAGGTGACCAAGCCACCACGACCGGTCAGATTATAGACCTCGCATAATGCCAACGCCCTCCGTGCCACACCCTGCACACAGCGTCCCATATCATTGAGTGCTGCCCCCCCCAATCGATACAACACTCGGAGATCGGCATGGCACCCCAACCACCCTCAGATCAACTCGCACAAACCCGCCCGGGCTACGACCAGTGGGCCCCGGTTTACGACTGCGATGGCAACCCCCTGCAAGCCCTCGAACAGCCGTGCGTGCAAGCATTGCTCGGCGAAGTGCGCAACCAACGCGTCCTCGACATGGGCTGCGGCACCGGACGGCACGCCCTCTGGCTGGCACACCAAGGCGCCGACGTAACCGCCATCGACTTCTCGAAAGGCATGCTCGACCAGGCCCGCGCCAAACCCGGTGCCGACGCCGTCACCTGGCTCACCCACGACCTGCACCAACCCCTCCCGTTCAACGATCACACATTCGACGCCGTCGTCTCCGGCCTGGTACTCGAACACATCCGCGACCTGGATTTATTTTTCAGCGAGGTGAAGCGTGTACTGTCCCCCGAAGACAAATCCGGGGCAATACCCGGGGGCGGGGGCGGGGGCGGGGGCCAACTCGTCGTCTCAGCCATGCACCCCGCCATGTTCCTGCGCGGCACACAAGCCCGCTTCACCGACCCAACCACCGGCAACCTCATCACACCAGGCAGCCTCCCCCATCAAATAAGCGACTTCCTCAACGCCGCACTCAAAGCCAACCTCCACCTCAACCACATCAGCGAACACCAGCCCGACCAAGCCTTCGCAAAACATTTCCCCCGCGCCGAAAAATACATCGACTGGCCCATGCTGGTCGTCATGCGCTTCAACGTCTGACCCGAGCAATCCGACGCACACATTGAATCTCCCACACCATCACCGATTCGCATACATCATGTTTTTCATGGCGATCCTGTAAGTGACCAAAAGATACACTAAACAGAGAATACACCCGCCACCAAACAGACTGTGAAAATTGCGGAAAGATGCCCATCCGGGTGACCACGGATCGATAATAATCTGATATTCAAGCATAGCGATATAGCCCACGACCGTTACGGCAGCAAGCAACGCGCCGGGCACATAGGTTGCACTATGAAAACCCAATCCCCTAAGCACGACCCCGCGGTGCAAGCGGACGCCTTGGTAAGCCGACAGCCGACTCGTGAGTGCTGCGGCAACGCGGGTTACGACAACGAGCAACCCATAGATAATCACTGAAAGTGGCCCGATCAACAGCCAGAAGAGCACAGGCTCATCATAAAACCTCTCCCAAAGCATGTTAAAAAACGCCCTCGCCCACGCCTTCATTGTTGAATTCAAACAAACATGGCCGGCCGCCGCGAAGGAGAACAGAACCGACGCCACGCCCCGATGCAAGCGAGCGAACCGCACCGCCTGCACACTGGCCTGTCGAGTGGCCAACGAACGGTAGAACCTTGTCGGGCGAAACAACACCTGGCAGGTCGTCACAATGAACGACCGGACAGACGGCGCATCCTCGAAATAACTGGGCCCGCGGTGATTGCCTAAACTTTGGGCGATCGGCTGGCCACATTCCGGGCAACTCCCCGCCTCGGCAAGCCCATTGAGGATATAGCCGCAGTCCTCACAAAGGACGTCGGTTTCATCACAAAAATGCACGGCAGCATGCGGCATGGTAACACCGCCAACAGTGTACCAACCGCCTTAACCCGGGCAACGACCAAACACACACCGCAATGCTATCCAACACGCCTGACGTTTCGCCCCAAATCAAAGCCTACCGATCACCTGCCCCCCTACTCATGCCCACGCCCCGCAGCCTCATCCACGCCGAACCCCGGGAATCGGCCCGGCGCATGAGTCGTATGACACCGCACGCACGAGTTCATCATCTGCCCGTAATAAAACACACTCAACTCGGCATCGCGCCGGTGCGCAGCACCCGCCAATTTGTCCGCCTGCTTGTGGAAACGGATATCCTGCTCAATAAAACCATGCGGAAGTTTGGCGTGCAACTCGTGCGCCTGCTCCTGGGTCAACGCCTGCTTAAGTATAAAACTGTCACGCATCTGCCCAGCGGTCTTGGAAGCCGACGCCCACCGCCCCTGCGCAATATCCGAACCAAGCGTCCCCATCGCGCGGTCCAGGCTAATCATTTCCTGACGCAGCAACTCTCGCAGTCCTGCCGACAACCCCACAGCAGCCCTCCCGGATTCCCCCGACTCCACATCCATAGCCTCATCTGGTTGAGTCCCCGCAGATCCCCCAGCCTCCGCCCCCGCATGGCCGTGGTCCGCATGCAACGAGGCCTCAGCCCCATCCTGCCCGTGCCCCGCCTGGTCACCCCCAAGCGCGATCACCAACGACATCGACACCGCACAAAAAAAAGCGACAACGATCATGGTCTTTTTCATCCGATTTAATCTCCTAAAATCTTCACCGTTCAACACCAGCCGGTTTTCACTGCCGCAATCCTAAATAGATGGTGGACTCCCCCCAGCGATAACAACCCCGCCTCACACCCGGGCCCCACATCATACCCCTCCAAAACCCGCCCAGAACAACGGGCGATAACCAAAATCCACCGGGGTGGTGAGCCGGGGAGCTACCAGGGGGCTACCGGGGGCAGACCGCAAACCTTTTCCCCCGCTTGTCGTACAATCTTTACCCATGCCGGAGACCGACCCCACAGCACCCTTGGAAGACCTCACCGACGAGCAATTGCTGGGCATGCACCGCAACGGCAACGAATCAGCCTTCGAGGTGCTGATCGAGCGCTACCGCTTGGAATTGTTCCATTTCCTCGCCCGTTTCGTGGGGAACCGCACCTCCGCAGACGACATCTTCCAGGACGCCTTTATCCAGGTTCACATCTCAGCCAGCACATTCGATACATCCAGACGATTTAAACCCTGGCTTTTTACAATTGCAGCGAACAAAGCACGGGACTACCTACGTAAGAACAAGAGACAAAAAGCCGTCTCCCTCTCTGCCACGATTGGCCCAAACCCCGATGGAGGACAGGCCTTTATTGACCTGATGGAGGCAGACCTACCCCTGCCCCCGGAATTGGCCCAGCAGAAGGAAACCGGCCAAATAGTCCGAGATGTCGTGGCCTCACTGCCCGAACACCTCCGAGAAGTGCTTTTACTGGCGTATTTTAACAAGATGGCCTACCGAGAAATCGCTGAGAACCTCAGCATCCCCCTGGGAACCGTCAAGAGCCGCCTCCACGCCGCCGTAGGCACCTTCGCCGAACTCTGGAAAGCACACGCCGCCTCGAATGACCAGTAGATGACGATGAACGGATAGAGGAGATTGATCTTATTTTCAGGCGGTCACACCCCATACCGGGTGGTAATCAAGAAGCTCAACCATGTCAGAACCCACGCATCAGAATCCCAAACCTCAAGACCCTGCGGGTGCCCCGATCCTCAGCCTCTGTGACCTCGACGCCCAGGCTCTCGACGCACTCCTCGCCGCTAAAGCCGCAGGCACCGGGGGCACCGGGGGCGACTTGGGCCCCATCCCCCCCGGCCTAACCGAACGCTCCGAAAAAATCCGCCAGCTTCTCGCACTCCTCGACCAGGATTCGCCACAAGACCCCCCCACCGATCTGACCAACCGAACCCTCCAAGCCATACGCGCCAACCAGCAGCGCCAACGCTTCTCCCAACAGGTCCAGATGCTCGCCGAACCCAGACGCTCCCTGGGCGTCAACTGGCACCAACTACTCACCGCCGCGGCCGTCTTCATCATCGGCACCTCACTACTCATGCCCGTCATGCAACGCCAGCAGGCCGACTCGCGCCGCATCACCGGGGCCGCCAACATGGCCATGACCGGGCGAGCCATGGCCAGCTACGCAGCCGCCAACCAGGGCCAGATGCCCCGAGGCAACAACACCCGACCGGGCATGGTCTGGTGGGAATCCCCCAACGCCAACCGCCAGAGCGCCCACTCCAACTCCGCACACCTCTACCGCCTGGTCCGCAACGGCTACATCCAAGCCGACGACATGAGCTGCCCGGAAAACACCTACGCCAAGCGCACCCACCTCACCAACGCACACTTCGACTGGACCGGGCCCCGCGCCGTCTCCTTCAGCTACCAAAACCAATACACCGACCGAGCCATCCGCCTGGATGAAGCCGGCGACATGGCCGTACTCGCCGACCGCAACCCCCTGTATCAGATCCAGCACAACCACTTCGTCTTCGACCAATCCACACCCATGAACGCTCCGAGCCGGGCCCACCGAGGCACGGGACAAAACGTCCTCGCCGCCAACGGCAGCGCCTCCTGGCGCGTCCTCCCCACCGTCGATCCATTCGGGGACGACCAGGACAACATCTGGGCCGCCAACGGCATCGACTTCTACACCGGCACCGAATCACCCGCCAGCCCCTTCGACAGCATGCTCGTCCCCTAACTCCCCCCACGGTCACCGCCCCCCCCCCAATCCACTCAAGGGCACCTCTAAAAATAGAACTTTCGTCACGAAAAAGCCGCTTGCGGCTTAGCGAGGCCTGGTGAACACCTTGGGTTTAGGTATTTCTAGAGGTGCCCTCAAATCAAAGCACACGGATGCACCGCCCCGGTGCTTCGGTGGGGTATCCCCCGGGCATCCCCCACCCCCCACATCATCAATCACACACCTCCCCGCCCCAACTTGTCCACCAACCATCAATTTTTTTCCACAACCGTTGACCCAGCCCCACCCACAGGGATACTGTTACCTAGGCCAACGCATCGCCGCGAGCCCCCATCCGTCCATCCTCCGAGCCTGTGTGCCCGGTAAAAAAATCCCCAAGCCGGGTGCCAAAAGCCCCGACTCACCCCAAACGGACTTGGGAGGCGACGCATGCAATCCCATCACACCGGACTCGACCCTGCTAACTTGGCACTCCTCCACGAAGAATGGGAAAGCCAAAACACACCGGCCAATCCCCCAGCCAACCCCAAAAAACAAAAAACCAGCCGGGGCAAGCAGCCCCCTGAAGATACAGGCTGCTCCCCCGAGCTCTCCCCCATCGTCGCCGTACTCCCAGGCCTGATCCGCCTGGTCAACGAATGCACCGACCGCCCGGTCACCAAATTCCGACCCACCATCAAACGCCTCATCCACGAACAACTCTTCATGGAACTCGCCGGCGACTCGATCATCGACCCACACCAGAACGTACAGATCGAAAGCTACGTCGAGCTCACCATCCGAGTCCTCGTACGCGTCCGCCGAAACACCCAAGGCCAGGACGAGTGCTCAGACACACCCGTCACACCACAAATGTTCGGCTAAGCCCACTCTCAATCCAGACATAGCGAGCCGCTTGTCATGGCACCGCAGACAGTCATCCGTAGCAGTGAAAAATACACCAGGCTACCTCTAATAATTGAAATCCCTCCGCGAAAAAAACCGCTTGCGGCTTAGCGGGGCCCCTTGGATGACCTGCGTGCGTGTATTTTTAGAGGTGGCCACCAGATAATACCGCCTCGATCTACATTCCTAACCCTACGCATAACACCCAGCCCCGCCGTTTAGCGGCGGATCGCAGATCCGCGCGTTGGCCCATCGGGCCAAGTCTTGCCACACCCCCCTCGCTGTGCGAAGGTGTTGTCCATGTCAATGCAAACAAATGAAAACCACGCCACCGGGGGCTCCGGGGACACTTCCGGGGTCACCTCCGGAGGCAACCGCTGCGTCAACCCGTTCCCAGACCTCGGCGGACTCTACCTCCTAATCGCAGGCATCGCCCTGGGCGTGCTGTTGGGTCCCGCTGTACTCGGCCGACTCGCACCCTCAACCTACCAAGACGCCTTCGTCGGCGGCGCTGACATCATCCAACAACTCGCCGATGGCCAAGCCAAACTCCAACAACAACTAACCACCCTCCAAGACACCGGCGTAACCGACGCCGCCCTCCCCGAACAGGCCCTGCAAGCCCAGCAACAAGAAGTCATCCTCCTCGCACAACTACAAAAAGCCCAGCAAGACCACCTCGCCTCACTCACCGGCTGGACCACCGCACTGATGCTCGCCGTCATCGCAGTGATGATGCTCGAATCCCTCCTGAGCCCAGACCCACACACAAAAGGCCCACTGGAAGTCTCCCCCGCACTGGGAAGACTCGTCACCGCACGCTACGCCCTCTGCGCCCTGTGGATCACCATCATGCTCGCCCAACCCCAACTCCTCGCCCAACTACCCATCCTCTTCGCCGGCCTGCTCATCATCGTCTCCCTCGCCACAGCCCTGGTCCCCCTGGGACCCAAGTCACACACCAACCACTAGAGCCGCTTAACTCAACTCTCTCTGTAGCAACCAAGGTTTAACCGCCGCAGCCACGCGGTGATCTCCCACCCCCAAGCATCCTCACAACAAGCACAGTATTCCCCTCCTACAAAGCGCCGCGACCTGTCGCACCCACTTTCTCCGCGCACTCCGCAACACCATCTACCTCACCCTTCATATCTTCCTTCGCGCTCTTCGCGCCTTCGCGGTTCACCCCCTCTGGTCACTTCTGTGCGCACAAAACCGACCCTTTCCCAGCACGTTGTGGCCTCAAAATAAATATTTTTCCAAACCAGTCACCACCAGCACTTACACCAAATCACACCCACACAAAGGCCGCCCTTGTGCGCACAAACCCGACGCATCCCCCATTAGTGGAGACGTCATTTTTTCCCTTGGCCCTATTTCCGGGGGGGCGTCTGCCGACAACCTCACGACGGCGATCGTCAGCTACCCCGAGCATCCAAAGATTAAAAGGACCGGGACTCGAGGACTGCCCCCACGGAAAGTCATGCTCAAAAGGCATGGCCGGTGAAGGGACGTTGTAGCGGATCGCCCCGGCCAGATAACGGATCACAGGACGCGGGCTCGACCCGGTCCCGCTGACCCCGCGCCTGCCGTTACCGCCGGACAATCGTGAGGCTTTTAGATTGATGATGCGTGATTGAGGATCGATGATTTGAAGAACAAGAAGGTTTAACCACAAAGGCACAGAGCCACAAAGACACGGAGAAGATCAAGACAAAGAAAAAATCCGCCCCACGAAGCGCCGCGACTTGTCGCGTCCCCTTCTTAATCTGTGTCATCTGCGCAATCTGCGGATACCGCCCCCCTCGCCCCGCCAAGCCGCGAGCAGATTAAACAACACAAACGTCGGCACGACCACACTCGGCGCAAGCACCATCGGGAACCGAAGCGTCTCGATCGTTGTCGGCGCCGCCGTAAAGATCTGCATCGCACCGGGGAGCCCCATCTGAATGATGATCCCCGCCGGCAGGACGATGATTCCAGCACCGATCAGG
>JAJDCX010000050.1 GCA_029260615.1 Phycisphaeraceae bacterium
CCGCCATAGCGGGTGTTGCAAGCAGTGCGGTTAACAACGCACCCGTTGCGAAACGTAAGGAACTCTTCCGATCCATCTCTCACCTCCATAAATCAAGGGTAATGGGTTAATACCAGTAAAAATCTAACGCAAGACTTTCAATAAACAATAATCGGGCTTCCGAGCCGCGCCTCAGCGGACAATCTGACCGCGGATATCGTCGGGGTCTTTCGTGGCGTTCTCTCGATCGATCCGCGTCCCGGACGGGAACCACTTATCTACAGCCACCGCTTCACTGGGCTTCAGGCCCTCGGCGTGACCATCAAAGTAGACGGCGTTCATCCCGCCACTATGACGGTATGCAAAACGCTCGGCCCAGCCAGCGGTCGGTCCCGTGGTAAGCGGCTCACCCTGGGCATCGGTGTAAGCGAACGGCCCGTGGGCGTGGGCAACGGTCGGCCCCTGCTCCATGAAGTTGCCTCCGACAACCTGGCGCTCAGCGAAATTCAAGCTGGCATCGGCGGTCCCGCCCGCCGGGTCGATGTAACGGGCCCCGTCCATCGCATACACCTTGTTGGATACGGACCCCACATCGTCCACCTTCGGGCTGTAAGTCGAAGGGGGGACGAAGTTGCCAGCGCTGGGGAATTGCACATCGCCCAGGGGCTTCTCGCCCGGGGCAGGCTTCTTGCCGAAGGCATGGAACTGAAGTGTCGCGGCGTAGCTGGTGTATTTGATGTCCTCTGGGCTCACACCTGGGGGGGGGCTGCCAAGAGCGAAGGAGTTGAAGAATTCGCCGTTGGACGGGCAACTCATCTCGTCGTTGGAGATCTCGGTCATCCGCTCGAGCGCGTTCTCTGGGAGCCCCAGGGCCTCGCCCAGTGTCGGTGAAATCCAGTCAACGTTCTGGGCCGGCGAGTTGCTGCGATCGGCGGCGGCCTTGGTCAGCCCGATGCCCAGCCCGCTGGTATTGGGGCCGGCCAACCAGCCCCTGTTATCGGCCGAGTAGATCGCCATGGCCTGGCCGAAGCTGCGTACATTGCCCAGGCAAACCGCCCCCTGAGCCGTCCTGCGTGCCGCACCCAGTGCCGGCAGAAGGATCCCCACCAGCAGGGCGATGATCGAGATCACCACCAGCAGTTCGATCAGTGTGAATCCGGTACGTCGTGTTTCCCTGGTCATCATGTTCATGTTGTGCATCCCTGTCTGTATCTGTTTGCCTGTCTTAAAACCGCCTCTAAAAAATAGCAGATCGCCATTGGGCTCCGTCTAATATTTGGAGCAACTGGGAACCACTGCTACACGGATCGAACGGGCTGGCTGGGAGGCCTGGGCCCGACCACGATATATTGTACCCTCGCATGGCGTTTGGGCGAACCCAAAATCCCAGTATAAACGTAAAACTCATCCTGAAACGCTCCCCCAAACAGACCCCGCCGTCTAATTGGAGGCGGTTTAGGGGTGGATGTTCGGGCTAAAGTGTCGGAATTTGGGCTAAAAACAGCCGTTTGTACGAAGTAGATACTTATTGACAGAACCGAAGGCCAAAATAGCCCCGATAGCAGAAAAACGTGATCCTCTTGGGCCGTCCACCCATCCGCCCGCGAGTTTCGCCCCAGACCCCCGCTAAACCCCTGCCAAAAAAAGGGTGGGCCCGTTAGGACCCACCCTTTCAATAATCAGTGTTTGAGCCCTTACAAGGCTCGCGATCGGATACTTACGCCTTGCGACGCAGCATCGCCAAGCCACCCAGACCCATCAGCGCCAGGCTGGCGGGCTCAGGAACGGTAACTATGGTGACCAAACTGGTGCCAGAAAAGGTCATATCTAAGATATCTATGGCACCCGTGTCAACGAAGACCTCGTATCTGCTGCGCTCCGTACCCGCAAAAAGGACCAGGTCCATAAGACCCGTGGCATACTCGGTGACGGTGAACCTGCCTATCGAGAATGTACCCGTATCGGTCCTATTCGAGCCGTAAAACGATAAGTCTAACTCACTAGTCGAAAATGCAAACGCATCGCCCCCAACATCGCCAGCCCCGCCGGCCACCGAAGCCGTTTGCCCATCGATTTCAATATAGGTGTCGAATTCGGACGAGGGGAACGCGCTGAAACCTGCCGGGTTGGGTGGCCTAAGTGTTGAACCATTGAAGCCAAACCCTTCCGGTTCCTGATAAATCGACCCGTCAAACAATTCCAGAAGCAACGCCCCGCTGGTGAAGTCTAAGTCACTTGTAACCATGAGGTCGTAAGTGCGGTATCCGGTCAGCGAGGCGGTGTTATCAACCTCAACAAAATCTAGCGTCAGCGCCGCCATTGCGGGGCTGACGGTCATTGTTAAAACGGCTAGTGCGATAGGTAGTTTAGACACAGGTAAATCCTTTTTAAACGAAAGACAACTGAATATTTCAAAATACACGGGTTATGATTCGAGGGTGAACTGGGACAGAATTATGCCGCCAGCCATTGTTTCGATGGTGACCATCTCAAGCGACTTAACATGAACTCATCTGCGCCTTTGACGCAGACAAACAAGCCCTGACAGGCCCAATACGATCGAAAGTGAGGCCGGCTCGGGCACACTCGACGCCAGCGGAGGCGATCCCAGGTTCCAATTGCCCAATACTTGGTTCAGGTCCGCAATCCCGATGAAGCCGTCGCCGTTGAGATCGCCGTTCCCCCAGCCAGTCACATTCAAGTTCCAGTTGGAGAGGACAGTATTCAAGTCCTCTAGACCGACGAATTGGTCGAGATTTGCGTCGCCGTAGAACGTTCCCAGAATATCCGTGATCAATATGTCCAAATCATCCTGATCTACATCATTATCGAAATCCAAATCGAAGACGTCCTCGTTGTTGCTTCCCAGATTCGCCTGCAGCAGATCGATGTCTTTGTCATCGACAATGCCATCGGAGTTAAAATCGCCGTTGATTACATTGGCAGGTGGAATCCCGCCTACAAACAACTCCCCGATATCAAAAAACTGCAATGAAATATCTGCGCCTGGCTGGTCGCCTTCAAATATGCGGCCCCCACTATCAAGCACGAAACTATGTGATGTGAAATCCGTGTTTTCAAAGAAAGATTCACTCGCCGCCGTGACTGTATAACTGCCCGGAAGGAGAGACACGGACCAAGAGAAGCGGAGTATGGGGTCAATTTTAGGGTCAGTGTCAGAGTCAGGATTTTTGTCTACAGGCTGACCCGATGTCGTGGCGCTTTCTGTGGATGAGAAAATCATCTCTCGACGCCGCACAAGCCCATCGAACCCAGCCGATACCGCATGCGATACGACTTGAGTGCTTGCAGATGGTGCATCGGAAAACTCAGGGTTTTGGATATAGACGTGAGGGTGGAGCTCAACACTGACAAGAACTTCGGCGGGCTCCGATAAAGAGAACATGACATCTGTAGTCGTGGTCAGACCCGCAGAAAAAGGTGGCATAGGCGGGAAGGCTGAGTGATGATCAAAACGGCCATGTGCGTTAGACGTCGCATCTACGCGAAGAGTAGAACCTTCCATAACATTGCTTTTCCCGCTAAAAATGATGCCGTAGGCAGGATCTGTGATTATCGAATCAATCTGCTCTGATATGGCAAATGTGCCGTTCAAATCCGTGTTGATACCATTCAAGGTATCCAAATGCCCCGCCGCAAATGAAGTAACCGTCGTTGTCCGCGAGGTGATGGTTGCTGTGGGTACACCATAGGACGCTGTGGTAACCAGAAACATCTCGGCCGTAAACACAGCTGCGCCAACTAGATAACCGAATCTTTGGGGAATTCCCATCTGATCCTCCTAACACAAAATATAACTGTGCCCCTAGAAAATCACTACAAAGTGGTCCCTGGAAAAGCACGGAAAATTACATCAGAATGCGGATCATAAGAGTAAAGTATTCGATTGTCAATACATTGCTATTAAAAAAAGGGTGGGCCTGTTAGGACCCACCCTTTCAATAATCAGTGTTTGAGCCCTTACAAGGCTCGCGAGTCGGATACTTACGCCTTGCGACGCAGCATCGCCAAGCCACCCAGGCCCATCAGCGCGAGGCTGGCGGGCTCAGGAACCAGGACATCGCCAAACGTCGTGCCGACAACGATGTTGTCAACGCGGACGGTCTCGCCAGCGGACGAGAAGGACTCTCGGATACCGATTGCCGAGACCACGTCACCGGCGAAAGGACGGTCCTCGCCCAGAGCGGAGGTACTCGCTGCGCTTACAGGGTTGATCCACATTTCGGCCTGATTGATCACCTGGTCGTACTTGACGACGAGGCGATAGGTCGTGGCGTAGGTCAGGTCAGTGGCCCAAGTCACATCGGCAGTACTCTCGTCAGTGCCGAGGCCGACCGAGAAGTCGCCGCCACCGGCCGCAGCTACGATATCGACGCGTGCGGAGAAGTTGAAGCCCGTGTCCTTGAAGTGGATGAAGTACTCGTTGTCGGTGCCGACGTAGGGAGTACCCAGATCGTCAACCGTGAAATCAGCGCCGAAGTACATGTCGCCGGCTGAGTTAGGGAACGACTTGTTCAGGTCCTCAGGAGCCGAGCCATCTTCCTTCAGCACGGCCTGGCCGCTGGCTACGAGCAAGGTGCTGGCGGTGCCGCTGGAACTCACCCAGCCGCCGGTCCCCAACAAGGGCCCGTCAACGTAATCGAACTGTTCAAACAGGACGATGCTTGCGCTCGCACTGACTGCGAACCCAAGTACGGCAAACGTACTCGCTGCTACCAAAAACTTACTTTTCATCATGATCTCTTCCTCTCCTAGATTAAGAAAACGAACCGGTTAGTCACTCACAACACAAGCCACAGACAAAACGACCTGTGGGCCGCGTGTTGAAGTTAAACTCATGACCGGATACCGGGCCGATGTGACCCACAAGAGACGTGCGTACCATCCAAAGGATGCTCTCTCTTCCTCCATCCAGCCACATGCCCTCCAGCACGCGACACTACTAAGTATAACCGAACTGTCCCGATCGGCCATGCCCTTATTAGATAATTAACCCAACTCTTCTTAAAAAAAACCTGGGGGGCCGGTTATACGATCTGGGTGCTAAGGGCAATCAGGGAGCCGTGGGAGGGCTCAGAAGGGGGTAATATTGAGGTGACCCGGGGCTAAAATCAATGTAAATACTTAATTTTTATATATTTACTGGATTTATTGAATTGTCAGGGTCAATTGGCTGTCTGCCACATCAAACCCCACCACCGAGCCGTCGGAGATCTCCCCTGCGATAATCGCCCGGCCAAGGCGGGTCTCGATCTGGTGCTGAAGGTACCTTTTCAGGGGTCGAGCCCCGTAAACCGGGTCGTAACCGGCCTCCGCGACGTGGCGTTTGGCGGCATCTGTCAGGGTTAACGTGATCGATCGGTCATCCAAACGCTTCTGGATATCCGCCAACAGCAGATCCACGATGTGGGTGATCTGCTCCACGCCCAACGGCTGGAACAGGATCGTGTCATCCACCCGGTTGAGGAACTCCGGCCGAAAGTGCTGGCGTAACTCGACCATCACCGCTTCACGCGAACCTTCACTGATCTGCCCGCCGCCGAGGACCTGGTCGTCCAGGAGGTGCCGACTGCCGATGTTGCTGGTCATGATGATGACGGTGTTCTTGAAGTTAACCGTCCGCCCGTGGCTGTCGGTGACCCGACCATCGTCGAGGATCTGCAACAGCACGTTGAAAACGTCCGGGTGGGCCTTCTCGATCTCGTCGAACAGGACCACGGAGTAGGGCTTGCGCCGGACCGCTTCGGTGAGCTGCCCGCCGTCCTCGAAGCCCACATATCCGGGAGGGGCACCGATCAGCCGGGACACGGCGTGCTTCTCCATGTATTCGCTCATGTCGATCCGCACGATGTTCTCTTCGCTATCGAATAACGCCTCCGCCAAGGCACGGGCCAGTTCGGTCTTCCCTACGCCGGTCGGGCCTAGGAAGATGAACGACCCGATCGGGCGTTTGGGGTCTTTGATCCCTGCCCGGGCCCGGATCACCGCATCGGCGACGAGTTGCACCGCGGGGTCCTGGCCGATCACACGCTCGTGGAGCTGTTGGTCCAGGTGCAGCAGTTTCTGGCGTTCGCCCTCGATAAGCCGGGCGACTGGCACCCCGGTCCACCTCGCAACGACCTGGGCGATCTGGTCCTCGCTGACTTCTTCGTGCAGCAGACGATCGCCCCCGGAAATATCCCCGGAGTTACCCACCCCCACAAAGCCGTCGATGTCATCGCCGGTCCCCCCGGATTCACCATTGTTTGCATGGTCATGGGTGGCATCGTCGTCGCCACCACCCTCCCCGGGAACCCGCGATACCATCGCGGGCTTTGTATCGGACTCCATCGCTGCGAGTTGCTTTTCCAGTTCCGGCAGCTCGCCGTGCTTGAGTTGCGCAGCCCGTTCCAGATTGTATTCACGCTCGGCAACCTCGATGTCGTGGCGGACCTGCTCGATCCGCTCACGCACCCGCTGGCCCTTGCCAAGCTCGGCCTTCTCGTTCTCCCACTGCGTCCGCATCGTGTCCGCCTGGTGCTTAAGGTCCGCCAACTCCTTCTGCAGATCGCTAAGCCGCAAGCGGCTTGGTTCGTCTTTTTCCTTCTTAAGTGCCGCCTCTTCGATCTCCAACTGCATCACCCGCCGGCTCACCCGGTCCAACTCCGCGGGCATCGAGTCGATCTCTATGCGGATCATCGCACAAGCCTCATCCACCAGATCAATCGCCTTGTCCGGCAAAAACCGGTCTGTGATATACCGATCCGACAGCACCGCCGCCGCGACGATCGCGCCGTCCTGGATCTTCACCCCGTGATGCACCTCAAACCGCTCGCACAGCCCACGTAAAATCGAGATCGTGTCCTCAACCGTCGGCGGATCAATTTTCACCGGCTGGAAACGGCGCTCCAACGCCGCGTCTTTCTCGATGTACTGCCGGTACTCATCCAGCGTCGTCGCCCCCAGGCAATGAAGCTCACCCCGGGCGAGCATCGGCTTGAGCATGTTCCCCGCGTCCATCGCCCCCTCGGCCTTCCCCGCCCCGACAATGGTGTGTAGCTCATCGATGAACAGAAGGATGCGTCCCTCGGCCTGCTTGATCTCGTTGAGCACCGCCTTGAGCCGTTCCTCAAACTCCCCACGGAACTTCGCCCCCGCGACCAGCGAGCTCATATCCAGGGCGAAAATAGTCTTGTTTTTCAGGCCCTCGGGGACATCGCCGCGCACAATCCGCTGCGCCAAACCCTCCGCAATAGCCGTCTTACCGACGCCCGGCTCACCGATCAACACGGGGTTGTTCTTGGTCTTGCGAGACAGGACACGGATCACCGAGCGGATCTCGTCATCCCGCCCGATCACCGGGTCAAGCTTCCCATCGCGTGCCATCACCACCAGGTCTCGGCCGTAGCGTTCCAACGCTTCGTAAGTCGCCTCTGGATTAGCGGACTGCACACGCTGATTCCCACGGACTTCGGTCAATGCGTGCAGGAAAGCGTCGCGCGTGATGCCCAACCCCTTAAGTATCCGGCCGGCTGCGGTGGCGTCGGGCTTGTCCAGTATCCCAAGCAGCAGGTGTTCGACCGAGACATATTCGTCTTTAAGCCGCTTGGCCTGCTGCTCAGCATTGACCAGTATTTCATTGAGCGGCTGCGTCAGATACACCTTGCCCGGTTCCGACCCGGGGCCTGAAACATTGGGC
>JAJDCX010000051.1 GCA_029260615.1 Phycisphaeraceae bacterium
CCAACTCATGATCGGCGAACCCGCCCAAGCCCTCGCCGTACTCGATGCGCTCGATACCAACGCCGCACCACCCTGGCGCATCCAAACCCTCCGCGGCCGTGCCCTGGTCGCCCTAAATCGCTTCGACGATGCCCGCACCGCCCTGACCCATGCTCTTGAAATCCACCCCGACCCCGCGGTAGCACACTACTTCCTCGGACGAGTCCACGAGCAAGCCGGTCAATGGGAGCAGGCTTCAAACGCCTACCGCCACGCATTCGAAAAAAGCACCGCCGCCGAAGGCCTGGGACGCGACGAGACAGCACAAGCACCTTAATCACCGCGCCGAACCGCCTCGCCTCCGAGGGTGTGTCCTACGCTCTTATACGGCTACCTATAAATACATGGCTCATCATTTGACCCTCAGCCCCCAGCTTTGCCGGGGGGATTCGCTTGACATTGGGCACAAGTTACATCGTGACCCGCATTAAAATCAATCAACCACACCCCCGGCACACACGCCTGCCGTTTAGCGGCGGATCGCAGATCCGCGCGTCATGCACAGGTGACGTGATTTGTATCAGTAATCCTCATCAATATGGTCTTCACCGTGACACGAAAGCGTGCATGACCCCGACCGATCTCCCAGGTCGGTGAAGCTCGGCCCCTCCCCGTTAGAAGCGGCCTCCACGAGCGTGCGATCAAAGTTAATCAGATGGGTATTCTCCCGCACGCCGTGAGGGTCATGACACGCAGCACATGAGATGTCTTCACCGATATGCTCGTCATGCTCCTTAAAACTCTCATCATCCAAAATACTGGCCCGGTTATGGCACCGGTAGCACAGCGCGTACGCCTGCGGGCTCTCGGTCGTGTTGTTGCGCGTGCTGTAGTTCTGTCTCAGCAGCGGCGCATACCGTGACCCATGCGGCCCAGCCGCGTTGCCCGGACTATCGCTCCCGTGGCAATCCGTGCAGTAAATCATCGAGCTGGTGTTGTAGTTCTGCAGCAGGCTCGGGACACTGGGGTTTCTTCCCTGCGCCTCAACCGGATGGTAGCTTGCATTGGCAGGATCGAAAGCGTCCGCGATGTTACTGTTATCCAGCAAACGATCAACCGTCGGCCGACTGACATTTCTTACCCCATGACACTTGTAGCACACCTCATACTCATAAGTCGCCTCCGAAGTGGAAAGCGTGCTGTTGGTAACCCCGCTCGCCCCCGCCATGGAAGGCTTAATCAGCGGCGCCTGCTTGGGACCACCCGCCCTCGCCTGATGGGGGTTGTGGCAGTCGGCACACTCAACATGCTCACTCATAATCGCCGGGTTCTCCGTCGGATCATGCACCCCGGTGGTCAGACGGACCGGGTGGGTGCTGAACGCATTCAGCGCAGCACGCAGATCCGTCCGCGCAACCGACCCGTCATGGCAGTTCATGCAGTTCTCTTCCTCGGCCTCACGCTTCAGCAGCCGCTGCCGCCCCCCCGCGGTGTGCGGCCGATGGCAGCTCTCGCACCCAGCCTGCCTAACCGATGCCGCCGATAGGTTGTCCCAGATATCCGTGGACCCCGCCAAAGACGCCGGCGAAGTGGCGTGCGCCGAGATACTCCAGCCCTCCGGGTCGTGACAACCCAGGCACAGCTGCGACTCGTTGTTGTCTAGCCGCAGAAATTGCCCCAGCGAGTCGTCGTGAGGCTCGTGGCAAGTCGTGCACTGCACCCGGCCCTGATGATCCAACGGCAACTGACTCGGAAGCGTGGACGGGTCACGCAAATCCCCCTTGGTCATCGCAACACCTGTGTCATAAACAAAACTAATCGGGTGGTCATCCCCCAGGTCCGTCCCCAGGTATCCCCGGTCCGTCGGCGTGATGTAGATCGTCCCGCCCCCCGGCGCGTTGCGCGGGTTGAAAGTCTGCGTCAACGCTATCGTCCCGTCATGGCAACTCAGGCAAAGCCGCGACGACCCCGTGGGTTGCCCCACACTGGCGACTAACGTGGAGCTTTCATAGGTCTTGTAGTACGTCCCCGGATCGTCACGGTTCCACAAGGGCGCGATCGGGTTGGCGCTGTGGGGCGTGTGGCAGAACCGACACACACCGGTAGACCCCTCGACCCGCACCGGCCCCGGACCCGTCGCCGAAAGGTTGTGACGTGTCGATGCGACATCCGTCGCGCGATCCTGCGCCACGCCGTCTACGCTCACAGCAAGCCACACGCTTAGACCAAGCACACTAATGGTCAGAGTCTGCGCTGTTTTCATGATCCGCATCTCCATGGTTCGCCTCGGCAATGTATTCAAGCACCTGCACACGACGGTTGTAGCTGTCGCAGACATAAATCCGGTTGTCCTGATCGACAAACAGACCAGCCGGGACCTGGAACCGCCCAGCCCCCTCGCCCGGCCCACCCACGCTCAGAAGAAACCGACCGTTCTCATCAAACACCTGCACGTTAGAAAAATATGAATCGACAATATAAATATGCCCAAACCCATCGACCCCCACGCCCTTGGGAACCGCCAGATAACCCGTAGCATCGCCTTGGGTCCCAAGGTCAAATAGATAGTTCCCATCGCGGTCAAACGCCTGCACACGGAAGTTCATCGAGTCGGTCACAAAGACCCGCCCACGCCGATCAACAAACACATGCGTCGGGTAGTTAAACCTCCCAATGTCCGTCCCCCCCGACCCGAACCGCCTAACCAATCCACCTGAAACATCAAAAACACAAACCTCGTTGGCCAGCGTATCCACAACGTAAAGCTCCCCCCGTTCCCCGTCGTATGCCAGGCCCGTCGGCCGACCAAACCCCCCTGGCTTTTCGATCTCTCCCCCAGGCTCCCCCCCGCGTGTGATTAGAAACACCCGGTTTAGCGCGCTATCCGAGACCGCGATCTTGTCAGCAAACCCAGCCACGCCCACCGGGGAAACAAAGTGCAAACCCTCCTCCGCCAGCGAGACAAACCGCGACCCCGCAGAGTCCATCTCAAGCAGGTGCACGCCCTGCCACTCCTGATCGGTCACGCACAACAACCCGCCGCCGACAACCGCCGCGCTGTTCGGGCGTATCAGCGCCCGCTTCCCATCCCCGGTAATCATCCTTCCCAGCCCATCCAGAAACGTCGGCTTGTGCAGATCGTCATAGGTGCGGATATCCATCACATGACGGACCCTGGGCTCCGCCGGTGGGGGGGGCCAGGCCGGGTGATCCCCCTCCACCACACGCTCCGAGGTCGCGCAGCCAGACACCCCAGCCGACAACACCACGCCGCACACCAGGATTCTTGTTATCCAAAACCATCTGAACATGGCGAACACCCCTTAAAAGGAACGCCTCATTGTAAACCGGATCACGTCGCTCTCCCCGTCGTCACCCTCCTGCTCGAATTCTTCATGGTGAGCGCTGATCGTAAAGTCCAGGTTGCCCCGCCGGTAGTTCAGCGACCCACCGACCCGGGCCAGCTTGTCGTTGTCCCTGCCCCGCATGTCAGTGAAGCTGGCCTCAAACCGTGCCAGCAGATCGCGCCGCAGCTTGACGGTCGAGTGTGCAAACAAGCTGTAGCGGTCCAAAAAATCTCGTCCCGGCTCAAACCCAAAGTCGTCCGCGTCGATATATCTCAACTTCTCGTAGTCACCGCCAATCGTGAACGACAACGTGTCGTCGATCAACTGGTCATACGTCCCCCGGAACCGGTAAGCCCGTGACGAAGGGAACAACCGCTGATCTCGCTGCTCATACTCGCCCGCCAGCGTGATCGGATCAACTCGGAACTCAGCACCCAGAAGAATCACCTCCTCTCGGTCAAGGTTCCCCGGGTCGTCCCCGGATTCAAGCTGCTCATCACGCAAGCGGTACTCGACAATCAACGCGATCGGCAGATCCTTAAGCTGCAACCGGTGACGCCAGTTAACGCGGTTAGTCCGAAACTGCCCATCCTCCGCAGCCCCAGACGCATAATCCACCAGCACCAGTTGCCCATCCACGATCGTCCCCGTGACCAGCCGAACGATCTCGGTGAACCGACCAATATCCTGCAGCCGATAGTCTATCCCTTCAATAAAAGTCACCGCGTTGCTGATGTCAGTAACAATGACTGTGCCCGGGACGATGTTAGGCTCGCGCAACCGCTGCGGGGTCACCCCAGCGAGAACCACCGCTTCATCACGCACGCCCAGCTCCCCCGACTCGGACGTCTGCGTTTCCTGATCCACCCCGACACCCAGGCTCGAGCTGTATCGCCCGACCGGCGTCCTCTTGCGATAGTCCAGATCAACAAACGTCCCGTAGCGCTGCTCCGTCCCGGAGTCCAATTGCCGGTCCGACCCAAATATCCTCCCCGTAACCACCAGGCTCTTGTAGTACTTCTTGACGAACCCGACCTCACCCTCCAGAAAGTCGTCCTTCTGAGTATCGGTGTCGTCGCTTAGCACCTGCCCCCGATAGAACGTCGACAGCGTGTCGCTGTGCTGATAATCAAGACGCTGGTTGAAGCTGAATAGATCATTATTAAATGACCCCCTCCGTCGGAGCATCCGTGTGTGCCCAAAGAGTGTGTGCGTGTTGTCTCCATCATGGAACCGCCACCGGTTGGCCAGGTTAAACTCGTCTCGCTCATCCGGCAGGTCCTGAACGATCGGCGCCCCCCCCGGGATAAAGAAGATCGACGTCTTATCGGTATCCTCATGCTCGTAAGTAAACTGTGTAAACAGATCCTTGTCCCGGGAGTCGGTGATGCGAAATCGCAACAGGTCGGTCGTCTCATCGTCTGTGCGGATGTCCGATTCCTCAAACTCGTCGCTCTTCTCATAAAGCAACGAGATCGGCGTAGCCCCCTTGAATAAGATCTCCGCCCCATGCACCCGCGAGTTCAACTCGATCTGCCTTGCGAAGCTGCGGTCGATGAATTCATCCGACTTCGAGGCATACGCCCTGACCGAAACAGGCTTCTCCCTCAGCAACAACCCCGACAGGTTGTACCCGGTGATCGTGCCATCCGAATCGAAGCTATCATCATTAATGTCGATCGTCTGCTGCGTCAGCCCCAGCCGCAGCCCCGCGTTCCACTCCAGCAGGTTCGGGTGATAGAAATACCCCCTGCTGCGCAGACCCAACTCCTCGCGGAAGAACACATCCTTTTCATCAGTCACCTGCCCCGATGAGGCCCGCGTCTCGTGATCCTTCCGGTAATGCCCGGTCAACAGCAGGTCCCCCTCAAGCCCCGTGATGTTCAGATTCTGGATCGGCGCAGACTGCTGCGCAAGCACCGTCCCCCCCGGCACAACCACAAGCACCACAAACACACCAACCTGCAAGCACCGGCACGTCATGGCGCACCGCCTTGCTCTACTGGGCCGGGCCCCACCGATATCCCATCCTTCAACAAGCTCGCCCTCTCCGAACTATGCCCGTTGTGACACAGCAAACAATCCACCCGCGTAACATTCGGGTGATCCCCGCTCCGCACCTCTTCCAATGTGTGACACTGATAGCACTTCTTCTCCGCATCCACACGCAACAGGTTCGGCAACTTCGACCGATGCGGCATATGACACGTCGTGCAATTCCCCTCCTTCATCGCCCCGTGCAGATTCGGGTCCGTCGGCCCAGGCGGATCAAACTCACCGTGACAAGATAGACACGTCGAATCAACCTCCTCCGTCAACTCATTGGACCGCTCCGGCACATGACAGCTACGGCACAGATCCTTTGGCCAACCCGCATGAGGCGACGGCAGCAACGCCAACGTCTTCGCCCGCCTCTCATACGTCCGTGAATCCGCCAACAGCAACCGGTTCCCCGATGCATGCGGGTCGTGGCAATCAGAGCAACGCGCGTCCCCCTTGTCCTTGTGATACGCGTTGTAATCCACGACCGACTCTTCATGACAGCTCATGCACAACCCGGGCTGACTCTCCTTCAACAGCCCCTTAAACTCCGACTTATGCGGCTCGTGGCACCACCCGCACTCCCCGACCGCCACCGGCCCATGCACCCAGTCGTCCGCCTCAAATTCCTGATAACTCTCGTGACACTTCCCGCAAAGCTCTCCACCCGCATCAGGCGGTCGATACCCCTGCGCCTGAACGTGACACCCAAAGCAGTCCCGCTTCTTATACGGCGTGTGATAGTTAAACACCTTGTCCGGCTCAACCGCCAACCCCATCGTCGGCCCAGCCTCACGCTTCGCAAGCATCTCCCGGCCCAACTCACTGTCCGCATCCACCTGCACACCCCAAGGCCCAATCAACGCCTCCGGCTCATCCTCCAGCTCATACCCCTCCGGCGCAGGCACACCATCAAAAAAGAAACTCAGCGTCTCATACCGCCGCACCTCGTCCTGGCACCCCGTAATCACCAACGCACCCACACTCAACAAAACCCCCATCGCCCCCGGCAACATCCGCCACACCAACCCACCACCCCCTACAGAACCGGGGGCACCGGGGCCACCGCGGGAACCAGGCGCACCCGCACCCTCGCGCGCTCCCACAGATCCGGGGGCACCCGCTCCGTCCGATTCAAACTTTTGGCTGCATAGCTTCATGGGCGCAACCTCTCCAACCCATCAACCGCAAAGCCTGTGCCGCCACCCACCCAAACCATGCCACAGCCAACTTCCCCGATCCCCCTATAAATAAAGGCTTTGCCACCTATCTCCCCGCCAAACCCCGCGCCATTGAACTACCACATTCTCATCCATGAGAACCAAACCCGCTTTCAGCCCATCCAACTGGGTATCCCTCTGGAACGCCGGTTGCAGTAGGTCTACACACCGCGACCCCCGGGTGCCCCCCGTGCCGTAAAAAGCAGCGCCCGCCGTGCAGTAAATAGCCGCTTGCGGCTTAGCGAAGTCCGACCAACACCTCACCCATGTTTTTCAAGGTGTCCAACCAGCCCCCGATCTCAGAACCACACCCGCTCCAAGGAGCCCAGCCATGACCCGCTTCAACACCCCGACCCCGGCCCCGCTAAAAACCCTCGCCGTCGTCGCACTCTCGTTGCTGACCCTCCTCGTCCTCGCCGCCTGCTCCTCAGGCCCCAAGGACGCCGCCCCCTCACAAGCCATCTTCTACCCACCAGCCCCCGACCCACCCAGGCTCCAGTTCCTCACCAGCTTCTCAGACGCCGAGTTCTGGGTCACCACAAAAAGCTCCTTCTCAGACTTCGTCGTCGGCTCCTCCGGGCCACAAGAAGCACTCGGCAAAATGCACGGCCCCTACGGCCTCGCCGTCCACAACGCAAAACTCTACGTCTGTGATATCCCCCTACGCACCGTCCACGTCTACGACATGGTCAACAAAACCTACGCCCGCCTCGGCCAACCCGACACCTTCGCAGGCCCCGTCAACATCACCATCGACACCGACGGCACCAAGTACGTCTGCGATACACAAAAAGCAATCATCCACGTCTTCGACGCCAACGACCAGTTCATACGCACCATGGGCGACCCCAAACGCTGCGCACCCATCGACGTCATCGTCGTCGGCGACGATCTCTTCGTCTGCAACATCAGAAAATGCACCCTCGAAGTCTGGGACAAATCCTCTGGCGAACTCCTACGCTCCTTCTCTACCAAAGGCATGGACCCCGACCAACTACGCGCCCCCACCAACCTCGCCCTCGGGCCCGACGGCAACATCTACGTCGTCGACTCCGAACAATGCACCGTCAAGGTCTTCACACCCCAGGGCAACCTCCTGAAACTCATCGGCGAACCAGGCGACCGCCCAGGCTACTTCGCAAGACCCAAAGGCATCGCCATCGACCCCGACGGCGTCATGTACGTCGCCGACTCACAATGGGAAATCGTCCAACTCTTCACCACCCAAGGCAAAACCCTCCTCTACTTCGGCGGCGCAACCACCGGCCCAGAAGGCATGGGCCTACCCGCAGGCCTCACACTCGACACCTCCAGCATCGAAGTCTTCCGAAAATACCTCGCCCCCGGCTTCCAACCCCAATACCTACTCTTCCTCGCCAACCAATTCGGTAACAACAAAATCACCATCTACGCGTTTGGCACGATGGCGAGCGAATAGGGATCGTTGGATTCTTGCCTGATTGGTAATTCGATCCCTGTTCCCGACGATAATATGCCTACAACCTAATAGTGTTTAAACACCGTGCCATTGTCTCGCAGATCATCAAACCCTGTCACATTGAAAACAGTTTCGGCAAGGATGTCCTTGGGATTATGCCCCTTCATTAATGCCCGACGTTGCATGCCACCCGCGATTAAGTCCGCACATTCCAGCATGACTTCCCGTCCTTTAGGGATCGCGTCAATGGGCAGGCAAACTACCCTGCCGGGAAATTCTAGACTAATTTGCTCACCTAGAAATTTCTCCATATTCTCAAGGTAGATATTATCAAATCCAATATCCGCCTCTTTTATTATTTTTAGCGATCGCGGTTCATTGAGACATCCGATTTTATCCATATAACGGAGTGCATCCAAGATGAGTTGGATAAATAAAGATAGAAGATCTTTGTGTGTCTGCCCCCGTGAGGGTAAGGCATAGCCTAGAAAAAGCAGGCCTGATCGGCGATGTCCTAATTCGTCCAGTAGCGCTGTAGCGCGACCCTGAAGCGCGTTGCCCATCTCAACAAAATGGATCGTTTCAGGCCACCCCTGATTTTGCCGCCACTGATTTAAGCTGGCCCAATGCATCTCATACTGCTTCCAGTTCATCACACATACGCCAGCAATGCCAGTGTATGTTTTCTGTCCCTCATTTCCCGTCTCGTCTAGGAAAAATCGAATCTCGGGCTCCGTGCTATTTCCAGCAGCCAGATATTCATGGAATTCTATCTGTGCAAATTCGCGTAATCGATGAGTTTCTCGCAACGATGTAAATAGTTTGAGTCTGTTCTGGATGTGTCTACGCACTCTTGAAATAGTATCAATTCGATGTAAGTCAAAGAGCACATCAAGTGTTAATGGATTGCATTTCACAATAATATCACTTTGAAAATACTTCCAATATCGAATTGCAAGTGATGTGTCATTGTCTCGTGTTTCTGGATATCGTTGTAGTATGAAACCTAGACGCTGCTCCATATTCCCTAGCCGTGAATTGGCAATGTCAGCAAGTAATCGTTCCCTGGCTTCAGTCGCCGTATCACTTGCCTCTCGCTGTGGGGTTCTCCAAGGCTGTTGTGCAATTACATTAGGATGCTGGCTAAACAAGGGTGCTTCATGTAAATCTTGATTGCCAATTGGCGGCTGTGTATCTCGCACCTGAGGTTGTTGTCGATGCAGATCAGGTTCGTGAAGTGGCGCTACGGCGGGAGAATCAATATCCGCGGGATGTTTTATGTGAAAGAGTGAGGCCCAGACTTCATGGCGATCGCACACTGAGGACGTTGCAGTGATAAAGCGCTGATAGATATCCTCAAATTTTATGGTATAGGGAAGATCCTCGACTTCTATGTCAATATTTCTCAGCAATTGTGCTAGAAGCTGAATATGCTTTTCTTGCATCGAGGTGTCCGTCATGAAAGTGTCGAGCGTTCTAACGGGGTCAGACCCCGTTCCTGTTCCCGTTCCTGTTCCCCGCAATTTAACTCCCGGCTCCTATTTCGAACCCAGGGTAACTAATGCGGCTTGGCGGCAGCCATTGCTTCCGCAAGGAGATCTGTCGCTGTAATAGTTTCTAATATGCGATTTGATCTAATATTGTTTTTATTACTTTCCTTCATTCGGTTAAAGAGATCCTTGCCTTGGTCTAAGTCTATCTCCTCCGCTCCACCAACAAACTCAACTTTATAGTATTCGGTGTGCCGTTGATTAAGTTGATCTTTGTAGCTTATCCGTACATAACGCTCAAGAGATAGATAAGCGAAGTCACGGTTGGACGCCAGATCCTCGCTTAGATCTTCTTGTAGCTGTGAAAAATATGCGTAATTCCGCCCTCCCCCGATTTTGGCCAAAAGTCCGGTCGTAGTAGGAATTTTAAATGTGTTATTATAATATCCTGATACAAAGAACTCGATATTTGCGGTTTCTGATGGCTGTCCGCTTGGGTAAGTGTTGTATTTTAGCTTAAAGACAACAAGATGTTGGCTGTGAAATTCTCGAAGGGGTTTCCCTTGATTTTCTATGTATATGATGTCCTCATCATAGTTTGTCAGTTTGCCGGACTTGTGTTGTTCTGCGTGTACATATATTTGAGGCATCATCGCCTGCCTGGCAATATCTGCTTGGAACTCTCCGAGCTGGTTGGTGCGCGTGGCGGTAATAATAGAGGCGCACGATACTACAATCGCTACAATCGAAAGGCAGATAGGTATAACGAGTTCATAGTACTCTCTGTTGCGTTTGATGTGTGAATGAAACCGAAACTTCTCAGTTGTATCTTCGTCGGGGGGATTCGTGCGGCAATTCATTGTTAAATATCTTTCGAGAACGGAAAAGGGGTATAGAGTCGATACACGGTTGGACCGTACGTTTGTGTCTTTGCGCGTATAAATGTGGCCGGAATCCAGAGCATGTCCAGCATAATACCAGCGGGAGCAGTGGGGGGCGAGGGGGGGGAGATTTCGCTTCGCGGACCTTCGGTTGCTGATGTGTGATGTGGGGGGGGGTGAGAATCCGGGAATATCCGGGGGGCAATCCGGGGGCGGGGGGCACAACTCAATCTGATCCTGACCATCCCGTCATCCTGTCAACATTCCCCGCCTCCCTCCGCGCCCCCGGCCCCTCCGTGATACTCTTCATTCCTTCATAAATCTGTGTCATCTGCGCAATCTGCGGATACCTCCCTCCGCGTCTCCCTCTGCGCCCTCCGCGCCTCCGCGGTTTAACCCCTTCCGACCACCCCCGTGCGCACAAACCCGACGACTTTCCATTCAAAAATCCACCCTTCCAAACATTTTCTTACCCCCCTTGCCACCAACCACTTACCCCACCCCCAACGCCCCCAATAACCACCTTTGTGCGCACAAACCTGTCGCGTCATCCAAGAGTGGAGGCGCAACTTATCCTTGGACTAATATCCGGGGGGGCGTCTGCCGACAACCTCACGGCGACGATCGACAGCTACCCCGAGCATCCAAAGATTAAAAGGACCGGGACTCGAGGGCTGTTGTGACCGGGGGCACCCGATCACAACCTTGGTAGCGGACCGTCCCGGCTAGATGACGGAC
>JAJDCX010000052.1 GCA_029260615.1 Phycisphaeraceae bacterium
TGTGATGCCACCGACAGTCGACCACCGTGGGGCGGGGCGGACTCGGCGATGTGCAGCAACGCCCTTGCATAATCCACGCGATCGCCGCTGACAGTCACCGCCAAATCGTCGCAGCAACGTTCACGTTCCTGCCGGATCACCCGCCCAATCCACCAGACTGCTGGGTGATAGAACAACAACGTCTCGGCCACGCACTGCAGCAGATTGACCAGGTAATCGTGCCGAAGCACATGCGCCAACTCGTGCGCGATCACCGCCTCAAGCTGCTGCGAACTCAACCCGGTGAGGCTAGCGGTGGGCAGCAGGATTACGGGACGCACCCAGCCAACCACCATCGGCGTGACGGCTCGGCTGGACTCCAAAACCCGCACAACCCGCCTCACCCTCATCGTTTGACAAAGCGCAGACACACGCCCCTGCAACGCCGCATTGATCGGCAGCACATCCCGGTAACACATCCGCCGAAGCACCCCCCAGCCCGTAAGCAATCGAAGCGACACGATCGACATCCCGATCAGCCAGGCAACGACCATCCAGGGCAGATAACGCTCAACCCATTCAAACGGGCCAGCGGTTTGTTCCGCAGTAACAAGTAGTTCGGTGGACAGTGGGGGGGTGACATTGATCCTGGTCAATTCAGTCACAACAGCCATATCCGCAACCACCGGCCGCCCCCGATCCATCTGGCCCACATCGGCATAGCAAAAGAACGTAATCACAATCAGGCCGACGACAGTCACAAGTGAAACGCACGCTACCCCATACCGCCTACGACTCGCCACCCCCGGATTTACCCCCACCCCAGGAAAGGCTCGAAGAACCCCAGCCAACAACAACGCGACCGCCGCGCCCTGCCACAACGAATGAATCAGCGCCCAGCCCACAGCATGGATCAACGTGTCCGACGGGTAGGTAAAAAGAAGATCCATTATTTGCTTCCTTCCATCTCATCCAGCAGTCTTCGGATGTCAGCAAGCTCCTCCGCGCTGGGCCGCCGTGCCCCCAGCGCCTCGATCACCAGGCTCTTAGCCGACCCACTGAACGCGGTGTCGATAAAGTCTCGCGTGAGTCGGCGTTGTGTCTTGGCCCGGGGCACAGCGGGGCGGTAGACGTGAGAACGCTCCGACTCGTCCCGCAGCACCAGCCCCTTGTCCAGCATGATCTGCAGGAGTTTGAGCACGGTGGTGTAGCCGACAGGACGATGCTTGGTGATCTCCGCGTGGACCTGACGCACAGTACCAGTGGGTAATCCGTGGGAAGATCCGTGGGAAGATCCGGGGGCGGGGTCCAAGTCCCAGAGGATGGATAGGATCTGCAACTCGCTGTCAGTCGGTGTGATGGGTTGACGGGCCAAATGTGGACCTCCTTGTAGTTTCAGCGAGCATATACGAAGCTTTTCGTATTGTCAACGAAATGTTTCGTAGTTTGATGGATATTTCAAATGCAAACGAGCTATCGGACCTCAGCCACGGAGTTACAAGTCACTGGGCATCTGATTAGACAGCAAAATAAAACCGATAAACGTGTCTGAATCATCTAACAAAGGAAGGGTTAAAACCATGAGCGAGAGTCTTTACGAACGGATCGGCGGCAAGGGCGCAATCGAAGCAGCCGTCGATATCTTCTACGGCAAGGTCTTGGCCGACGATTCCATCAACCGGTTCTTCGCCGGCATCGACATGGACAAGCAACGCGGCAAACAAAAAATCTTCCTCGCCTATGCCTTCGGAGCCCCCGTGAAATACGAAGGCAAGGACATGCGCCAAGCCCACAAGCACCTGGTCGAAAAGGGCCTCAACGACAGTCACTTCGACGCCGTCGCCGGCCACCTCCAGGCCACACTCGAAGAACTCAACGTCCCCGCAGACATCATCGGCGAAGTCATGACCATCGCCGGCGGCACACGCGACGACGTCCTGAACCGACCAACACAGCATCGTAAGTCGGCTTAACGACGCTTCTAAAGGTAATATCCAAGCACAAGCCCAGCCCGGGGCCGAACTTAGAATCTGGGGCCGAAACGTCGAGTTATACATAATATGCATTATCGGCGGTTTTCAGAGATCAAGTAGGGGGGGCAATCAGGTCTGATTTACTTAAACCGCATCGCGATCTTCCTTAGATCCCGCCCATGAAAACACCCCACAGGCATGGGCCCATGGGGTGTTGAATTTCTAACTGTATTTGTCTGAGTCAGTTCAGCGTATTCAGCCAAGCGCCGCTTGGGCCGCTGCCAGCCGTGCGATGGGGACGCGGAACGGGGAGCAGGAGACGTAGTCCAGGCCGACGTTGTGGCAGAAGACGACTGATGCCGGGTCGCCGCCGTGTTCGCCGCAGATGCCGCACTTCAGGCCCTTCTTGGTCTTACGGCCCTTGGCGACCGCCATCTCGACAAGCTGACCCACGCCGGTGGTATCCAGCGACTGGAACGGGTCCTTCTCAAGGATCTCCTGGCCGATGTAGTCAGGCAGGAACGTGTTCACATCGTCACGGCTGTACCCAAACGTGAGCTGGGTCAGGTCGTTGGTCCCGAAGCTGAAGAAGTCCGCACTCAGAGCGACCTCGTCGGCGGTCAGTGCGGCACGGGGGATCTCAATCATCGTACCGATGGTGATATCCAGCTTGCCCTTGTGCTTCTTTTTGGCCTTGACATCCTTGATGGTCTGCTCCGCCAACTCACGCAGGATCGAAAGCTCCTTGCGTGTCCCGACCAGTGGGATCATGATCTCGGGGATGGCGTTGATCTTCTTCTTCTTGCAGACGATGGTGGCCTCGACGATCGCGGTGACCTGCATCAGCAGGATCTCCGGGTAAGTGATCGACAGCCGGCAACCACGGTGGCCCAGCATCGGGTTGGACTCGTGCAGTTGCGAGACACGGTCTTTCACGACCGAGGTCTTGACGCCCAGCACCTTGGCGAGATCGGCCTGGCTCTTGGCGTCGTGCGGCAGGAACTCGTGCAACGGCGGGTCCAACAGGCGGACCGTCACGGGCAGGCCCTTCATCGCGGTGAAGATGCCCACGAAGTCCTTACGCTGGTACGGCAGCAGCTTGGCCAGTGCCTTCTCACGATCGGTACGGTCCTCGGCAAGAATCATCTCACGCATCGCCAGGATGCGCTCGCCCTCAAAGAACATGTGCTCGGTACGGGTCAGCCCGATGCCCTCGGCCCCGAACTCACGGGCACGCTTGGCATCAGCGGGTGAATCGGCGTTGGTGCGGATCTTCAGTTTGCGGTACTTGTCCGTCCACTTCATGACCTTGGAGAAGTCGCCTGACAGCTTGGGTGTCCGTGTTGCGATACGCCCCGCGAACACCTCGCCGGTCGCCCCATCGATCGACAACTCATCGTTGTGCTTATACGTCTTGCCGCCGACCTTGATCTTTCGGCCCTTCTCGTCGATGTGGATGTCACCCGCACCGGCGACGCAGCACTTGCCCCAGCCACGCGCCACCACGGCCGCGTGTGAGGTCATCCCGCCGGTCGACGTCAGGATACCGGCGGCCGAGTGCATGCCGTCCACGTCCTCGGGGCTGGTTTCCTTACGCACCAACAACACCTTCTCGCCGGCCTGGGTCCGTTGCACGGCTTCCAGTGCGGTGAACGCGAGCTTGCCGACAGCCGCACCGGGGGAAGCCGGCAGGCCAACGGTCAGTGCGTCTTGCTTCTTCTTGGAAGCAGGATCGAAGCTGGGCAGCAGCAGTTGCGTCAGGTCGCCGGCGGGGATCCGCATGATCGCCTGCTTCTCGGTGATCAACTTCTCCTGGACCATGTCGCAGGCGATCTTCACCGCCGCGGCACCGGTCCGTTGCCCGGTACGGGTCTGAAGCATGAACAGTTTGTCACTTTCGATCGTGAATTCGATGTCCTGCACGTCCTTGTAGTGCTTCTCCAGCTTGTTCTTGATCGCGATGAGTTCTTTATAGACCCGCTTGTTCCACTTGGTCATTTCCTTGACGGGCTGGGGTGTACGGATGCCAGCGACGACGTCTTCGCCCTGGGCGTTGATGAGGAACTCGCCGTAGAACTCGTTCTTGCCGGTGGATGGGTCACGGGTGAAGGCCACGCCCGTGCCGCAGTCGTCGCCCATGTTCCCAAAGACCATGGTCTGGATGTTAACCGCGGTGCCCTTGAGGCCGGAGATTTCCTGGATCTGGCGGTAGCGGATCGCACGCGGTGCGTTCCAACTGCGGAACACCGCCTCGATTGCCAGTTCAAGCTGCTCGAACGGGTCCTGCGGGAACGCCCGGCCGGCGTGCTTCTTGACCACCTTCTTGTAGGCGTCACAAAGCTTAATCAGGCCTTCGAGGTTGACATCGTTGTCTTCCTTGGCCCCCTGCTGCTTCTTGATCTTATCAAACTCGGCCTCAAAATAATGGTGGTCCACGCCCATCACCACGTCGCCATACATATTAATCAGCCGACGGTAGGCGTCGTAAGCAAAACGCTTATGACCCGAGGCCCGTGCCAGACCAACGACAGCCTGATCGTTCAGCCCCAGGTTCAAGACGGTGTCCATCATGCCGGGCATGGATACCGCGGCACCGGAGCGCACCGAGACCAGCAGCGCGTTAGCGGAATCGCCGAACTTCTTGCCGCCCTCTTTTTCAAGCAAGCCGATGGCCTTGTGGACCTGATCCAGCAGGCCCTTGGGGAGCTTCTTGCCCTGCTGATAGTACTGGTCGCAGACCTCGGTGGTGACGGTGAACCCGGGAGGGACCGGCAGGCCGATCGAAGTCATCTCCGCGAGGTTGGCACCCTTGCCGCCGATCAACTGCCTCATGGTGGTGTTGCCGTCGGTGCGGATTTTGCCGAAGGAGTAGACCATCTTTTGCTTGCCGCCACGGGCGGGGGTCTTCTTGGATGAACGCTTCTTAGTCTTTGCAGCCATGATGTGGATCCTGAGTCTTTCTCTGGCGGGGAGCCGTGGGGTAGGGATTTGGGTGACGATCCGTAGCCGATTTTGTGAGGCACCGAGGGCCCGCATCGCTTGTTACACGGCGGTGGGTCGGTGGATTCCGAACCGGTTCGGGGGGTATTGTCCGCCTGATTCTATAAGGATGAACGGCAGACCCGCATGGGCTCGGCAAGGCCGAACGCCATGTTAAGACCGTCGATTCTAGTGATTGCTGAGGTAGCGTCAATCCGACGAGATGACCCCAAACGCCGCGACTGTCTCAGCCGGTGGATAGGCCTGTGTAAACATCATGTGACAACTGTCACCGGGGGGCCTGACGATACCCCCCCACCGCCCTACCGCCTGATAAACACCAGCACCTCGCCGGTAAACACTGTTTCAAGCGAGTCCCAGGATATCGACACCTTGCCGTCGATAGGGTCTTGGATATGAATCTTCTCGTGAGTGAAGCCCGTGATGGTCACCATGTGCCTGCGGGTCGGCTCATACTGCAGCGGGGTCACAATCGGCAGCGGCAACCGACGCAATTCCTGAAGATCAACCTGCAGCAGTTCAACCTCATGCGGCCTGTGTTTCAGCCGCTGGGCCAGCCCATGCATCGCACGGAGGGTGGTCGATCCCGTGCCCGGGCGTGTCTGGGTGAGTTCAGCCATCTGCTGCTCACTGGTCGGATATCCCAGCAGGTCCAAGGCCTGCGCACACGCTGCGGGGACACAGGAATACTCCTGGCTCTGGATCACCGGTTCATTACTGACCGTCGCCGCGAAGCCCCGCTCGGGGGTGGATTGGAGCATCCACAGCCCGCCATTGATAAAAAAGACCGCCCCGAACATGACCGCCCAGGTAATCACACGTTTCTGCCGCGGTAGCCGTGCCCGTGACCAGGCCACACCCAGCAGCAGCATAAAAAATGGCACGTTCCCCACACCTTCGATCTGGGCGAGTACCGACAACGGGATCAGCTTCACCGCCACCGCCGGGTGATAGGTCAGCCAAGCCCAGGTCCCCATGCACGCCAGTCCACCGACCAACACCGACCGCGCTGACGCCGCCGAGTGTTTCCCCAGGTAATACCCCACCGCCCATGCCAGTGAAGACACCGAAGCAATCGAGATAAACCAGCCGAGGGTCGGGTGCACATGCGCCGCCGTGTAGTTGGCGGAGCGGGCAGAAGAGCCGTCGCCGCCGGGTTGACCTGGACATACCAGGGCCCGATCCAGCAAGGCCCTGAATGGATAAGGTCGGCGTGATCGCCTGGCCGGTTTTCTCCGCCCGGGTGTAACCCATCACGGACCCGAAAGCAGAGGCCGTCTATTCGGCGCAGACCGTGCAGACGGAGGGGTGAAGACCGGGTGCCACACTTTGACCCGTAGGGCAAAGTGTGCATGATTCAACCACTGATATCCATGTCACGGATACCAAAATCGCAGGCTGGCGAAGTCAAGTCGGAGAGTTCCAATACCCATGAACCCACCACCCGGATACACCTGGCGCACCTGGCTGTACGAAATCATCTTCGAGGCCGACACCGCCACCGGCAAGACGTTCGACGTCGTGCTGCTCTGGTCGATTCTGCTCAGCGTCGTCGCTGTGCTGCTGGAGAGCGTGGAGTCGATCCGCACCAATTACGGCCCGCTGCTGTATGCCGTGGAGTGGGGCTTCACGATCCTCTTCACCATCGAATACACCATCCGCATCGTCTGCGTGCGCCGGCCCTGGTTGTATATCCGCAGCTTCTACGGCATCGTCGATCTGCTATCCATTCTCCCGACCTACCTCAGCCTGTTCGTCGTCGGGTCACACGCGATGATCGTCATCCGTGCGCTGCGACTGCTGCGTGTCTTCCGTGTATTCAAACTCGCGCGGTACGTCGGCGAGGCGAGCGTGCTGATGGATGCGTTGCGCGCCAGCCGGGCGAAGATCACCGTGTTTCTGCTGACCGTCTTGTCGATCGTGCTGATCGTCGGGTCACTGATGTACCTGATCGAAGGCACGCATCCAGACAGCGGGTTCACCAGCATCCCTGCCAGCATCTACTGGACCATCGTCACCATGACCACGGTGGGCTACGGCGACATCACACCGCAGACCATCCCCGGGAAAACCCTCGCCTCCATGCTAATGATTCTCGGCTACGGTATCATCGCCGTGCCCACCGGGATCGTCACCGCGGAAATTTCCGCCGCCTCACGCCAGCAGCGCATCACCACCCATGTGTGCCCGAACTGCCACCGCGCCGGCCACGAACCAGACGCAACAAACTGTAAGTTCTGCGGATCATCGCTGCAACTCAGTTCAAATAGCGACGAGTCGGTGTAAGCCTAACCCCGCTTGCGGATGCGGATGTGGCCGCAGACTCACACATCGAATCAGATCCCCTCTCAGGGAAACAAATCCGCCGGGATCGGCTTGAGCTTGCCGTCACGGTCCACACACACCAGCGTGGTCTGCCCGGTCGCCAGAAGCTCGCCCCCGCGCCGCACCTCGTAGCTATGTTCAACCTTCACTCCCGCCGACGGTCTGGCCGTGCAGATGATCGCAAGCTCGTCGTCGTATTTCGCCGGCTTGTGGTAGCGCAGACTCATCCGCGCAACCACAAACATCACCCCCGCCGCCTCCAGATCACGATACGCATTGCCCCGCCGACGCAGCAGGTCCGTCCGCGCGATCTCAAACCACACCGGGTACACCGAGTGGTGCGCGACATTCATCGGGTCGCATTCGCTGTAACGCACACGCGCCGGCACCTCGATACGGCGGGAATCAACATTCATCTCATCAGACATGGCTATCACTCACTGGTCATCGCATCCAGGCACAATTGATCGACACACTATATCCGATGCGAAAACACAAACCATAAGGAAACAGTGATGAACGCAGATGAACACGGATATCAGAGTAGATCATGGACCCATCATCTTATCAGCGTTTATCTGCGTTCATCACTGTTCCTTGCATACCTCTTATTAACCTTGTGCCTGTGAGTCATGTATTGAATCCATGCCTACCGCTGGTTCATCGTCGGGTAGTCAAGCAACGCTTTGTGCTTGGGCGCCTCTTCGATCGGCTGGGTCTGGTACTCAAGGTGCCCCCACGACCCAAACTTCCCGGGCTTGCTGATGTCGTTAAACGCTACAAACAAATCCCCCCCCGCCTGCTCGAACACACGCATATTCAATAGATACAGCCCGTACATCCGTGGGTGAGATTGCGCACCGATCAACGCATCGTAATAAGACAACCCCTCATCACCATTAGCGCTAAGATGTTGCCCGGCCTCGTAGCTAATCAACCGGATCGGTCGCCCCAGCTTGCTCGACCATTCTCGTGTCATTTGGCTGTGCCCGCCGTACCAATCGCGGTTGCTTTCACGGATATTCTGTTCACAGAGGTCCAGCACCTCCCCCGCCGTGCTGGCCCCGGTGAGCCGTTTGCCTTGTTTGCGTGTGATCCCAAAGTAAGCCGCCGGCGCGACCGCGTCGAACTCCCCGTTGAGCCTGGGCAATAGCTTCTGGGCCACCCAAGGGTTCTGCAGATGCACCGCCGCCACACGCACCAACCTCCGGGAAGCATCCTCCCCAAAAACCTCGGTCCAGATCGCAAACGTCCGCCGGCAATGCTCCGCCCAGGTGTCGAAAAACTCGGTCGAATACGTCTCGCCATCCCCCAGTTTGCGGATGTAATCGTGTTGCCCGAACTGGCTGTTCCACACCTCGTTGGAATACTCAATATAAATCTTCGCATCCGGGTGCAAACGATCGCGGACCAGCTCGGCGTGCCGACGGATGTAGTCGTCGTCTGCCTTATGAGGCATGCAAAACCACGGGTCCGCGCCCAACTCATTGGCAAGCGCCACCATGTATTCGATCGCCACCCCCCCACCGCCCGCCTGGGTCACCTGCCCCTTGCGGGCACGCCCCCCCCACCGCTGATGCCCCGAGTTATTCGTGTTCGCCCAGTCCATAAACCGGATCACCTTGAACAGCTCAAGCGTGCGAAGATACCCCGGCTGGAACGGCGAGATGCGCGTCTCATGCTCGATCCGTATCAGGCTCACATCCGCAACGTCCCCATGCTTACGCATGTCGATGCCCTGCCCGCCCTGGGTGATCGTGACTTGCGCACTATTGGACCCGGTCGATTGAGCCTTGGCATCCCCACTAAAACGGATCGACCCGCTCCCAGCCCAGGTGCAGATATACAACCCCGCAGGTGCGTAACCGGTCTTAAAAATGTGCCCCCGACCGTCCTTCCGCCAGGCGTCACTCTGAAGCATCAGGTCCGTGAACACCCATGCACGGCTGTAGTAAGTCACATCCGAAAGGTTCATCCCCAGAAACGGTTTCTTACCCGGCGTGTCAGGCTTGTCAGGTTTTGCAGGGGCTACGGGGTCATCAACAGGATCAGCCGCAGGCTCTTCATTTGTCGGCGGTATGACCGGGGCTATGACCATGGGGGTATCCGTGGCGTTATCCGGGGGAGTATCCGGGGCGCTATCCGGGGGCGACATCGCCAGCATGTGCCCAAGCAGATGATGAACCGCCTTGGCTTCGGGACGCGATAGGCTAAGTTCGCGCTGCGTGCTGACCACTTCCAAGCGGATGCGGCTATCAGGGCTCTCGGTGACCTCACCAAACGCCAAAGGCCCGTCCACAGCGGAGTCATCAACGGTCGCCGAATACCGCGTGACCGGGTGTGTCCCCAACTCCACCACCCCCGCGAACACCCCGGCCGACCAGGCCGTAGCGCAGAACCCAACCACCCCCAACACCCTTAGCAAACCAAGCATCCGTCGTTTCATCGGTACCCTCGTATCTGTTTAGTGACCATGATAGAGACTGCCAAAGCCAAAGTAACTTCGGCCTCCTACCCTTGGCCAACGCGACGGGTTTGTGCGCACATAAGCGGTTCTTGGCCACACCGATCCGTTCCTAACTGCTGCGACCGCCCAGCCTAACATTTTTTGTCACGTCTTCACGAATTTCATCCAAACACGGTCGGCCTTGTGCGCACAAAAGTGACGCATCCACCCCACAACGTATAATCTTTCTCATGTCAGAGTCACCTCCAGGCGAGCAAACAGCCAGCCACGATCAACAGGACGATGGGGGCCGGGTCAAGCCCTACCCCGGGCCCGCCGGCGGATGGGGTTCACTGAAGGCTGGCATCGGCCACATCCTTAACCAGGGCGGCACCCTCGCAGCGGCCTCCGCTCTACTACGTGTCAACCAGCCTAACGGGTTCGATTGCCCCGGCTGTGCCTGGCCCGAACCCACTACCCCCGGGATGCTAGAGTTCTGCGAAAACGGCATCAAGGCCGTCACCTGGGAAACCACCCCAAAGCGCGTGGGGCGGGACTTCTTCGCCCAACACACAGTCTCATCCCTGCAACAGCAATCCGACCGCTGGCTGGAAGGCCACGGCCGACTCACCGAGCCGATGCGCTACCACCGCGACACCGATCACTACGAACCGATTCCCTGGGAAGCCGCATTCAACCTGCTCGCCGACCGTTTCAACGCGCTAAGCAACCCCAACCGCGCCGTCTTCTACACCTCCGGCAGAACCTCCAACGAAGCAGCCTTCCTCTACCAGCTCTTCGTCCGCAAGCTGGGAACCAACAACCTCCCTGACTGCTCGAACATGTGCCACGAGTCCTCCGGCGTAGCTATGACTGAATCGATCGGCACCGGCAAAGGGACGGTCACCATCCAAGACTTCGAGCTCGCCGACTGCATCCTGGTCATCGGACAAAACCCCGGCACCAACCACCCACGGATGCTCACCGAGCTGCAAAAAGCCGCCAAACGAGGCGCAAAAATCATTACACTCAACCCGCTTAAAGAACGCGGCCTGGAAAGATTCAAACACCCCCAACACCCCGCCGAGATGCTCTCACCCACCGGCGGGACCGCGATCTCTTCCACCTACCTCCAACCCGTCGTCGGCGGTGACCTCGCCGCAATCAAAGGCATCTGCAAACGTGTCATCGAGATGAACGACGATACGGGAACCATCCTTGACCGCGATTTTATAGAGGAACACACCACAGGCTTCGACGCCTTCCTCGAAGATCTGCGCGCGACCGACTGGCAACAAATCGAACAACAGTCCGGCTTGTCACAACAACAGTTATCCGAGGTTGCCGAGATATACACCCACTCCAAGCGTGTGATCGCCTGCTGGGCGATGGGTTTGACCCAACACAAGCACGCGGTCCCGACGATCCAGATGATCGTGAACCTGCTGTTGATGTGTGGCCACATCGGCAAAAACGGGGCCGGGATCTGCCCGGTCCGGGGCCACTCCAATGTCCAGGGCGACCGCACGATGGGCATCACCGAAAAACCTTCCACCGCGTTCCTGGACAGCCTGGGCAAGGCCTTCAACTTCAAACCACCCCGTGAGCCCGGCTACAACACCGTCGAAACCATCCAAGCCATGTCGCAAGGCAAGGTCGATGTCTTCTTCGCCATGGGCGGAAATTTCGCCGCCGCTTCACCCGATACTGTCCACACCTACCAGGCCCTGCAACGCTGTGGGCTCACCGTACACGTCTCGACCAAGCTCAACCGTTCCCACACGATCGTCGGCCAAGACGCATTGATCCTCCCGTGCCTCGGACGCACCGAGTCAGATATCTCCAGCACCGGCCCGCAATCTGTGACGGTTGAAGATTCGATGTCACAGGTCCACGCATCTTCCGGCAGCCGTAAACCCGCATCCCCCCTGCTGCTTTCCGAGCCCGTCATCGTTGCCCGCCTCGCCCGTGCCACCTTCCCCAGTGATACGGCCGACTGGGATAACTTAGAAAAAAACTACAACCTGATCCGCGACAAGATCGCCGAGGTCTTGCCCGAGCAGTTCCACGACTTCAACGACCGCATCAAACTCCCCGGCGGGTTCTACCTCGGCAACCCTGCCCGTGATCGTCAGTGGGAAACCGCCACCGGCAAAGCCCTGTTCACCATCGCCCCCATCCCCGACCTCACCCTCCCCGCCGGCCAGCTCCGCCTGATGACCCTGCGCTCACACGACCAGTACAACACCACCGTCTACAGCAACAACGACCGGTACCGCGGCGTCTCCGGCACACGCAAAGTCATCTTCATGAACCAAGACGACATCGCCGAGTTGAAGCTGCACGACGGGCAAAGCGTCAGCATCGAAAGCCACTTCGCCGACGGGGTGCAACGCTGTGTCGCAGGCTTCCGCGTCGTGACCTACGACATCCCACGGGGCTGCGCCGCCGGATACTTCCCCGAGCTCAACCCGCTTGTCTCGGTCAACTCCACCGCCGTCGGCTCACACACCCCGACCTCCAAATTCATCCCCGTGACGCTGAGCCCATCGTCATGATCGAATCCCGGCAAGTCGTGAAGTACCACAACGGCCAACCCTCGCGGGTCAATGACGACCTGGCTATCGAAGAGCCGCTTGAGATCCGCGTGCGGGGCCGATCCGTAGCCGTCACCATGCGCACCCCCGCCCTCCCCGGGAGCATCCCCGGTTTCTCTGACGTACGCGACACACAAGATGCCGAACTCGCTGCCGGGTTTCTCCTAAGCGAGGGCATGATCCACAGCGCCGACGACATCGCCCGCATCGACCCCTGCGTCCGAGTAGACACCGGGAACATCGTCAACGTTTTTCTCGCCCCGGGCATCCAGATCGATCTGGACCGTCTGACCCGGCATGTATTTTCTTCATCGAGTTGCGGCATCTGCGGCAAGGCCACGATCGAATCTCTGCACCAGCACTTCGAGCCTGTTGTTTCGGATATCCGCATCAGCCCCGATATCCTGACCGCTTTACCGACCAAGCTGCGAGAGACACAAACCTGTTTCGACAAGACCGGCGGCCTGCACGCCGCAGCCTTGTTTGACGCGGAGGGCACACTAATCGTAGCCCGTGAAGACGTGGGCAGACACAACGCGGTAGACAAACTGCTGGGCCATGCCCTGATGAAACGCATGACCCCGCTTAGCCAGCATGTGCTTCTTGTGTCAGGCCGTGCTTCCTTCGAGATCGTGCAAAAGGCACTGGCCGCCGGCATCCCCATCGTCGCCGCGGTCTCGGCCCCATCCAGCCTCGCCGTCCAACTCGCAGAAGAATCACACATGACCCTCATAGGCTTCCTGCGTGACGGCCGCATGAACATCTACTGCGGCGAGCAGCGGATCACCGCCCAATAGCCGCAAATCTGCACTATATTTGTACCCCCCTACCGCCACTTCTTCCTCCCCCCACGCCCTCTATACCTGCTGCGATGATCCGGTAACCATGCCGTCCTATCCGTCCTACGCGGTTTAATCTGCGTACCCGTCACAGCGCCTTTATCCGTTGCCACAGATAGCCGATACGCGATCCTGACAACCATCACGACCCGTTCGGTCGTCATGATAGGAGAGGAGAAAATGGTGTTTCACACCCCACGCCCGTTCTACGCCCACCGTGTCTTCCAGGTCACCGCCGCGGTCATTGCCGCCTCGGTGTCTGCCCTGCTTGTGAGCTGCGCCACCCACGAAACGGCCGCCGATTTCGAGCCCGAATGGGAGAAGCTGGTGGTCGAGGTCGCCCGCTTCCCCCAGGCCCAACCCACCGGCGTGGCCGTGTCGAGCACGGGCCGTGTCTTCGTGAACTTCCCCTACTGGGACAAACGCCCGGGCGTCTCTGTCGCCGAGCTTGACGCCGACGGCATCCTCAACCCCTTCCCAAGCCGAAGTTGGAACCACTGGGACGGCAAGAGCGCGACCTCCGCGCTCCGCTCGTTTGTCAGCGCCCAGGCTCTGTACGTCGATAAGGACGACTTCCTCTGGGCACTGGACTCCGGCAGCCCACGCCAGGAAAGCAGCGTCGTCGTCGCCGGCCCCAAACTTTTCAAAATAGACCTCAGCGACAACAGCATCGCACAGGTCTTCTACTTCGACCAGAAACGCGACCTCGCACCCTACAGCTTCCTTAGCGATTTCCGCGTCGATACCGACAAGAACGTCGCCTACATCTCCGACGCAGGCCGTGGCGGTATCGTGATCTACAACTTCAAGACACGTGACGCCCGCACCGTCCTGTTCGGCCACGAATCTACCCAGCCCCAGCAAGACGTGACCGCACAGGTCGGGTCCCACCCCTGGGTCAACATCCTAGGCCAGCGCCCAAGCTACGGCGTCGCCGGCATCGAACTCTCCAACGACAAACAATGGCTCTACTACCACGCCATGTCAGGACGTGACCTCTACCGTGTCCCCACAGACGCCCTGATCGACGAACGCCTCACCGCGGGCAGCCTCGCTGCCAAGGTCCAGCACCTGGGCTCCACCGGCTCGTTCGTTGACGGGATGTGGATGGACGAGCATGACAACCTCTACCTCACCGCCATCGAAAAAGACGCCATCCTCGTGCGCCGCCCCACCGGCGAGTTTGAAACCTTCGTCGCCGACGAACGCCTGCAATGGCCCGACTCCCTGGCGATGGGCCAAGACGGGTATCTCTACTTCACCACGTCGATGCGTCACCTCCAGTCGCCCTACCGCCTCACGGATGTCAAGACCCAGCCGTACTTCCTGATGAAGGTGTCCGTGGCAAAGGTCCAGCGTGCCGTCGAGGCCAAGCACGATGCACAGTTTGCCCGTCAAACCGCAGCCGAAGCGGCGCAGCAAGCGGCGCAAGCCCGACAACAAGCACTGATCCAAGAACGCCAGGCCCAGCAGGTCCGCATCGCAGCGGAGCTTGAAGCCAAACGTGTCGCCCATGCCCAGGAACTCGCCGACGCCGCCACGCAAGTCCAGGCAGACGCCGACAGCGCAGCCAAGCAAGCCGCCAAGCAGCAGGCCCTGGTTGCAGCCAAAGCACAGGCCGAAGTCGAATTGGCCAAAGCCCAGCTAGCCGAAGCCCAGGCCGCCGTGGAGCAGGCCAAGCAGGCCGCCAAGCTGGCCAAGGCTCTCGCCGACGAAGCCCGCGCCAAATCACAGGCCGGCCAGCAGGCCAAGGCTCAAGCCATCGCCGCACACCAGCAAGCTCAAGCCGCCAAGGCCGCCTACGACCTGGCCACCGCCCAAGCCAAGTCAGCACAGGACTACGCCCAAGGCATCCGCCAGCAGCTCGCCGATCAGCAGGCCAAGGCCCAACAGGCAGACCAGTTAGCCCTCGATGCCTCTGAGCAAGCCAAGCAGCAGGCCCAGCAAGCCCAAGACGCCAGTGCCCAGGCCCAGTTCGCCCAGCAAGTCGCCCAGCAGGCCCAGCAGCAGGCCGACGCCGCTGAAAACGCCGAATCCGGCGCTCACGCCAACGAAGCAACACAGACCGCCGAAGTAGAAACCGAACCCTAAACCACGGATCGCTCAGGACCCGTTTCAACCAAAAAAACGCTGGGCCATCGCCTAGCGTTTTTTTTGCGCACATCACCAGATTCTTCTAGCTACGCTGCAGCCAAACACCTACACTCGCCGATAGAGAAACTAGAGCCCGCGACCCTGTTCATCAAGCACCCCCACGCCGACCTCAATGGCCACGGCTAGCATAAAGGGGCAGAGCGTTGCGGGTTTTTTATTGCGCAACTACACGCCCCAAGCCGCTTGCGGTTTAACGCTCCCACAACCCCCCTATCAATCCTTCTCATTGCCTTTTGCAGAGACCTGCACGATCCGTTCGATCTCGTCCGCGCTGTAGCCCCGTGCGATCAGATCGCGTTTAAGCAGCACATCCCCCGCATGATTCTTTACCCGCCGCCAAGTGCTGAAACCAATCACAAAAACCGGAATGAGTAATCCAATACAGATGCCCGCGAGGGGGATCGCATTCTGAGAGTTAATAAACGTGCTCAGATCCACATCGGCTAGTAGGCTGACCATAAAGGCTCTCCATTCAAATCGGTTGCTCGGATTATATATATCAGGTTAGTCGCGGGTCGATCCTATTCATGGCACCGGCTAAGAATATTTTATCCCCCCTCGATCGGCGACAGCACATCCCCCTCCGCCAGCTGATGCCCCCTTGCAAAGTCCGCGATCGACATCATCCGGGTCCCCGGGGCCTGCACCTCTATCAGCCGTACAACGCCCTCAGCGGTCATAACGTGGAAGCCCTCGCACACCGTCCCGGGGGCGGGCGACTCGTCCACCGATTCAAGCCCAATAAAACACGACAGGTCCGGCACCGCCGCGACCCGTCCAAGTGTCAGCACCGCCGTCTTCCCCGTCGCCTTGCACAACCAATTCACTCGGCACCCCGGCCAAGGGGTCAGCCCATGCACCCGCGCACACACCTTCTCGCACGGCTGATCAAACCCCACCGTCCCGTCAGCCTTACTCAACTTCGGAGCCTTCGTTGCCTTGTCGTGATCCTGTTCCTTGGGATCAAGCGTCCCCGATGCAAGATCACCCAGCACCTTCCCGATCACCCCGGGCCCAAGCCCCGCCAGCCGGTCGTGTAACTCCCCAGCGATCTCATTGGGATCAATCGCCAGCGACGCCTCCGCATACACCGGCCCGGCATCCATCTTCTGCGCCAAACCAATCACACTCACACCCGCCTCGGACTCCCCTTCAATCATCGCCCAATTAATCGGCGCCGCGCCTCGGTACTTTGGCAGCAGCGACGCATGAAGATTCACCGTCAACTCACCCAAGGCCTCGATAAAAGGCTCCGACAATTTCTGCCCAAACGCGATCACCACCGACGCATCCGCCTTCATCCCCGACACCTGCCCAATAAACTCTGGCGTATTCACATTATCTGTCCGCAACACCGGCAACCCTTCCCCCAACGCCCATGCCGCGATCGGTGTCGGCGTCAAAACCCGCTTGCGCCCCGCCGGCTTGTCCGGCTGACTCACCACACCAACCAGCTCGTGCTGCGCATGCAGCATCTTCACCGTCGGCAAACCAAACTCACCGGAACCGAGAAACAACAAGCGCATGCAAGACTCCAAAGGCCAGCCAGTCAGATTAACCGCGAAAACGCGAAGGACGCCAAGGCAGAAGTAAGCCAAGGATAGAATAACAAGATCGGTCGGCCGACCCACCATTCAACCCTAGCAAGTCCTGCTTTACCGGCAGACACTAATGTTACAGGATGCCGACCGAACATCCAGCCAACCGCCAACAAACACAGCTCACCGCAGACTATTTCTTGACTTCCGCAAGACTGCATTAGACAATCGCACGCGTCAGCGATAATCCATAATGATAAAAACACATTTGCTGCCGGGAGTAAGACATGGACCGTAACACAATTGACAGCCACGATATCATAAAGCTTCTTGAGTTCGCCTTTTCACGAGACTTTTTCACTTGGAAAGACCTCAAGGAAATATATCCGAACATCAAGCTCGAGTGGTATGTAAGCGGAACACCACACAAGGATCTTTTACTGATCGAGGCAGGTCATGATGATTCAGGTCTGCCACTGCACCGCATATCCCCAAACGGATTGGCCATCTATCTAAACCACGCCAATCTGCTAGAGGCACAACGGACGGCTAAGCGTGCTGAAAGATTGGCCTGGGTGGCCGTCTTTGTTGCTGTTGCTTCTGTTGTCATTCAAATTGTTGTTTCACTTGATTAACGGGGCAAGCCATATTAACCACCATCACCAACTCGGAGGCGTGAGTGTTTGATCTAATGCCAGTTTCGCTCATCGTGGCGTACGTCCTCTTTAGCACGTTCTCCTTCTACCAAAAGCTCCACATCTCCAAATTCCGTGGTAGAAGCCAGGTATTTGAGTTCTTTCTCAATCTCTCTGCCTTAATGGCGATGATCTGCGGTTTGGCGTTTCTTGTTTACTATGGATGGAATGTTCGCTGGTACTTACCGATCTTACTTTTCATCCTTGGCCTAATTGCCTTGGCTATTTGGTTTATGATCGAAGCATTGCTGAAAGTCCGTGATTTGGCGTTCATTATGAGCATGACCGCCTTCATTGTTTGGCCCGTTGCGGCGTACTTCATGTTTCGTGCCGTACCGGGGGGATAACGAGCCTTACGTCCTGGACATGGAGCTAACTGCGAGAGCCAACCTCCGTGTCTTTGTGTCTCCATGAGTCTTGGGACAACCCCATGCCTCGCAAATCATCCATCGCTCTGACCCGCCGCCTGCTCCAATTCCAACACCGCCTGCTGATTTGCAACCTTGTCGATCGCCGGCATGCGGTCGAGGATGAGGATGCCATCGAGATGATCGATCTCGTGTTGCCAGACCCGGGCGGGCAGGTCGTCGCTGGTGAGTTGAAACGGTTGGCCTTGCAGATCGGTCGCGTCGATGGTGATCCGGGTCGGACGGGTGATCTCGCCGGTGATGTGCGGCAGGCTCAGGCAGCCCTCTTCGTGGACATGGGTTTCGGCACTGGGGTTGGAAAGTTTGGGGTTGATGAAGACCCGGTCATCCCCGGGCTCGCCGGTGGGGTTGGCCACGAACATCCGCCAGGCCAAACCGACCTGCGGGGCCGCCAGACCCACTCCACGGGCCTCGTGCATGAGTTCAAGCATGCGTTCAGCGACCCGCCGAACCCCGTCTGAAACCCCCTGGACGGGCTTCGCCACCTCACGGAGGACCGGGGTTGGGTAGTGGACAATCCGCAGTTGATCGGGCTTCACTGGCATATGTTGGATAGTAGGCGAGCTTGCCTGGACCTACAAGCAGACGGTAATATGATGATATACCATGGGTTGGGCTTGACCGACCCAAGATTCGTTGGCATACTGATAAGCGTAGAAGTTGAATGTTCCATGGGCGAGCGGGCTCCGAGACATTTCCGACCGCTCGCTATAAGGCCAGATAATCACTGATCTTCGCTGATTGAGAGGCATCCCAGATGGCCACCGTCACCAAAAAAGAACTCATTGATCAGATCGCCGACGCCACAGGCCAGAAGCGTGTGGTCGTCAAGAGCATCGTCCAGACCTTCCTCAACAATATTGTTGTGGAGCTTGGCAAAGGTAACCGCTTGGAGTTCCGCGACTTCGGCGTGTTCGAGGTCAAGCAACGCCGGGCACGCAAGGCCCAAAACCCCAAGACCCTCGAAGAGGTCTGGGTCCCGCCCAAGCGCACCGTCAAGTTCAAAGTCGGTCGGCTCATGAAGCAGACCCTCGTGGATGAAACACCCGACGACGGCGACGGTGACGGCCAGGTGTAAGCCGACACAACGCCCCGCACCGTTTCTCACAACCAAAGCCCGCACCCGATCAATGCAACATAGTGATCTGTCCTGCTGCGCGTGTGCAGCGTATTGAGTAACATTCCCTCGTGCCTGCCGATCTTCACCCACCCTCAACTAAGCCCGATCGTCTGCTCCATGAATTAGCAGATGAGCTGGCCCGCCTGGAGCCCGACGGCTTGCTGCGCCGTTTGCATCTGGTATCCAGTGCCGGCCCGATCGTCACCACCGGGGATGGCAAACAACTCTTAAACTTCACCAGCAACAGCTACCTCGGCCTCAACGAACACCCCGCGATGAAAGCCGCCGTCGTCGCAGCCGTCAACGAGCTTGGCACCGGCTCGGGCGCGAGCCTCCTGGTCTCAGGCCGACTCCCGATCCACGCAAAAGCAGAACGCACTTTCGCCAGGTTCAAACACGCCCAAGCCGCGCTGCTGCTGCCCTCGGGCTACACCGCCAACCTCGCCGCACTCACCGCGCTGGCCGGGCCCGGGGACCTGATCTGCCTGGACAAGCTCTGCCACGCCAGCCTCATCGACGCCGCACGCGCAAGCGGTGCAGAGGTACGCACCTTCCCCCATCTAACAACCGACAAACTCCAACGCCTGCTACAACGACACAACTCCGCCAACGCATCACCCAACATATCGGCCAACGCTTGCGGTTTAGCGGGCGATCGCAGATCGCCGAGTGACAACGCCCGGCCCCCCCGCCGGTTCATCGTCACCGACAGCGTCTTCTCGATGGACGGCGACACCGCCGACCTCCCCGCCCTCTGCGATTTAGCCCAGCAGTTCGACGCCGTCATGGTCGTTGATGAAGCTCACGGCACCGGGCTCCTCGGTGAGACCGGCTCGGGCCTGTGTGAAGCCCAAAATGTCCTGGGCAAAGTCCACGTCACCATCAGCACCGCAAGCAAAGCGCTCGGCGGCCTCGGTGGAATCATCACCGCCGCCCAACCGATCATCGACACGATCGTCAACCATGCCCGCCCGCTGATCTACACCACCGCCATCCCCCCAGCCCAGGCCGCAGCGATCGATCAGGCGGTGACACTGATTCAAGCCGACCCCGCACCCCGGCAGCGCGTCCAACAGCTAACCCTCCGTCTACGCAACGGCCTTAAATCACAGGGCTGGAAACTGATCCCTCAGGGCGAGTTCATCATCCCGATCATCCCCCTGGTCGTCGGTGAAGCTCAAGCCGCCGTCGCCTTGGCCGAGCACCTATACGCCCACGGCATCCTCGCGGCCCCCATACGCCCCCCCACCGTCTCCCCCGGCAGCTCACGGGTCAGACTCAGCCTCCGCGCCGACATGCAAGACGACCACATCGACCGGGTTATCCAGGCGGCGTCCGGCTTCTGTGACGGCCCAATTCAGCCGAAGCACTAGATCTGGGCGGCCGATTGGAGCCAATGCTTACCACAGTTGGTATCATCCCCGATCCATCACCGGCATCGGCCGGCCTTAGTAACGATCCGACACGCCTAACCGATTTTGAGCAGGACCATGAAACCACGCACACACGACTGCGGCGCCCTTCGCGAAGAACACGTTGACCAGACCACTTGCCTGGCAGGCTGGGTCAACAACTACCGCGACCACGGCGGCGTCATCTTCATCGACCTGCGCGACCGCCGCGGGGTCACCCAGATCGTCTTCCACCCCGAAGCCGCCGACGCCCACGCCTTGGCGGACAAGCTGCGGAACGAAGATGTCATCCAGGTCACCGGCAAGGTTCTCGCCCGCGGCATCGACGACAAGGGCAAGAGCCTGACCAACCCCAAGCTCCTGACCGGCGCGATCGAGGTCCAGGCAGAGGAACTGGACATCCTTAACAAGGCCCAGACCCCCCCGTTCACCCCCGACGAGGCCGACCGCACCGGCGAGGAAACCCGCCTGCGTTACCGGTTCATCGACCTGCGCCGCCCCAAGATGCAAGAGACACTGCGTATCCGTTCGCGTGTGACCAAGGTGATGCGCGACTACTTTGCAGAGAACGAATTCCTGGAAATCGAGACGCCGTTTTTGTGCCGCTCGACTCCCGAAGGTGCCCGCGACTTTCTCGTGCCTTCCCGACTTCAACCAGGCGAGTTCTACGCACTGCCTCAGAGCCCCCAGCTCTACAAGCAGATCCTGATGGTCGCCGGCTGCGAACGTTACCTGCAGATCGTCCGTTGCTTCCGTGACGAAGACCCCCGTGCCGATCGGCAGGCGGAGTTCACTCAGGTCGATTTGGAGATGAGCTTCGTTACCTGTGAAGACGTGATGCAGATGAGCGAAGGCTCCATCCGCGCGGTCTGGAAAGACGTTTTGGGTGTGGATGTCCCGCCGATCAAGCGGATGCCCTACGCCGAGGCGATAGACCGATTCGGAAGCGACCGACCCGACCTGCGTTTTGGGATGGAATTGGTGGACGTCAGCGACCTGGCAGCCAAGACCGAGTTCAAGGTATTCAGCGGCGCGATCGAATCCGGCGGCGTAGTCAAGGCGATCCGCATCCCCGGCGGCGCCAAGATGAGCCGTAAGGAAACCGACGCCTTGGCCCAATGGGTCAAGCAGTTCGGCGCAGGTGGTCTCCCGGTCTGCAAGGTCGAGGACGGCAAGCTGGCCACCGGCGTGTCCAAGTTTGTTACTGAGATCGCCGACGATCTGATCAAACGCATGGAAGCCCAAGACGGCGACCTGATCTGTTTCGGTGTTGATGCCAAGCCCGCGACCGTCGCCCGGGTCTTGGGCGAACTGCGAGTCAAACTCGCGCACGACCTGGACATGATCGACCCAAGCAAGTGGGAATGGGTCTGGATCGTTGACTTCCCGATGATCGAATGGAGCCCCGAGCAGAAGCGCTGGGACAGCCTGCACCACCCGTTCACCGCGCCCAACGATGAAGACCTCGACAAGCTCGACTCCGACCCCGGTGCCGTACTATCACAGGCCTACGACCTGGTACTCAACGGCTCAGAACTCGGCGGCGGCTCGATCCGTATCCACAGGATGGACACACAAGAAAAAGTCTTCGGCCTATTGGGCATCACACCCGAAGCAGCCCGGTCCAAGTTCGGGTTCCTGCTGGATGCACTGAGGTTCGGCGCACCCCCACACGGCGGGATCGCGTTTGGCCTTGACCGTTTGGTCATGCACCTGACAGGCACGACCAACATCCGCGACGTCATCGCCTTCCCCAAGACCCAGACCGGCGTCGATCTGATGACCCAGGCACCGTCCGAAGTGGACCAGGCGCAACTAAAAGAAATCCACGTCCGGCTGGACCTGCCGCAGAAATAGTGACAGGGCCAGGGTATTGGGTATTGGGTCTAGCCGGATAGCGCCATTGTATGCGCGACCATTCGAGGCATGTGTATTGATCGCGGGTCTGCTATTTTCACTCTTACCAGACCCTAAACCCCAGACCCCAGCCCCAACCACATGTGCGGAATTGCAGGCATAGTCAGATTCGATGACCAGCCGATCGGCAGACGGCGTGCCGAGGCGATGCTTAACCACATGCTCCACCGCGGGCCCGACGGCCACGGCCTAAGCGAACACCCACGCTGCACCTTGGCACACGCACGCCTGGTCATCATCGACAAGCTCGGCGGTGCACAACCCATGCACTGCCCATCTACCGGCCCCCGGACGAGCGCCCAGTCCGCCGACCACGGCCCGTTGCATCTTGTCTTCAACGGCGAGATCTACAACCACCGCGAACTCCGCGCCAAGCTCAGCAAACTCGGCCACACGTTTGCCTCCGATCACAGCGACACCGAGGTCTTGCTCCTGGGTTACCGTGCTTACGGGAACGAGCTACCCAAGCACCTGCGCGGGATGTTCGCGTTCGCCATCTGGGACGAGCAGCAACGTGTCCTCTTCATGGCCCGGGACCGCACCGGCAAGAAGCCGTTGTACGTCTGCCGCCGGGGAAACGAGCTAACATTTGCCAGCCTCCCCGCAACGATCGCCGCCGGTTTGGAGGAGCCGCTTGCCCCCGACCCCCAGGCGTTGCTGACATTTCTTCAATTCGGTTACCCCTTCGGCTCGTCGATGCTCAAAGGCATAGACGAAGTCCAACCCGGGCACTGGATGACGGTTGCTGCCGACGGGTCCACCCAGTCCGAACGCTACTGGCGGCCCCCGCCGATCTCCCGTACCAGCACCTCGATCGGTGCGGTTGATAGTGTCGAACAGGTACTCGATGAGGCGGTCACGGCTCGGCTGGAGGCGGACGTGCCGTTAGGTTGTTTTCTTTCAGGGGGGATCGATTCCTCTCTTATTGCCGCACTCGCCCAGCGATCACTCAAAGCCCAGGGCGCACCGAGTCTCAAGACCTTCAGCATTACCCACGACGACGCGGACTACGATGAATCGACTCAGGCCCGCACGATCGCCGAACACATCGGGTCGGACCACACCGAACTACGTGCAGACCCATCCGACCTGATCGGCGATCTTGAACGGCTGATGCAAACCACCGGCGAACCCACCGCCGACAGCGGTATCCTCCCAAGCTACTGGTTATGCAAGGCCGCTCGCCCACACATCAAAGCCGCACTCACCGGCGACGGCGGCGATGAACTCTTCGGCGGGTACGACCGCTACCGCGCACTCGCCCTACTCGCCAAACACCGCTGGTGGATGCGAGCCGTGCCACGGAATCTATTTTACAGCACCCATACCCGGTCCAAACGCGCGAGGCTGCGCAGGCTCCTCGAAGCCTCGGCGCTAGGCCCCAGGCCTTCCAAGCAGTACGCCGGGATGGTGCAACTCTTCAACGATTCACAGATCCAATCGCTGGCCCCCGGTATCGCACCGGGCAATACAGCAGATGCGATCAACGACTGGCCCGACGAGCCGGACGCGGTGCAGGCGGCGATGCGGTGGGACCTGGCACATTACCTGCCGCATGAGTTGTTGCGTAAGGCGGACCGGTCGTCGATGGCGGTGGCGTTGGAACTGCGCTGCCCGATGCTGGCTACGCAGGTCGTGGATTTGGCGGGGCACCTGCCGACCTCGGTGCTGATGCCGGACGGCCGAGCCAAGGGGTTGTTACGCACACTGGCCGCACGACACGTCCCAAGGTCGATCATTGATCTGCCCAAACGCGGGTTCAGCATCCCGATCGGCAGGTGGTTCAGGGAGGTTCACCGAGAGGCCTTGTCCGACTGTTTGGCCGGCTCCACATTGGACGGGATGGGCCTGAATCGCAAAGAGGTCACCCGTTACCTCGATGAGCACCAGCGCGGCCGAGCGGACCACTCACATCGGCTGTTCGCATTGCTGCAGCTATCGTTGTGGGGCCGATGGCTGCAAAAGTAGTGGCTGGCCGGTACATAGCGATTATGAAGATTTCCCTGCGCCAAACAGGCTTTAGCGGGTAAAATAAGTGGCTTCGATCAGACGCCACCAAGCAAGAGGATAACCACGTGAACTACCGACAGTTGACCCGATGGACCGCCCTGACACTGTTATTGATAACAGCCGTAAACCCTATCTATGCCCAGACCGAGGCCCGGGACGCTTCGTCTCTGCGCATCGCCTCGTACAACATCGAGAACGCTTTTGACGTCTTCGATGATCCCTACACGCGTGACGAGGGCACGGATGTCAAGCTGCGGTGGGAGGTCGAGATGATCTCCGGGGTATTGAAAAAAATTGACGCCGACATCGTCGGCTTCCAGGAGATCGAAAACGAAGCGGTGCTTCAGGCGATGGTCGATGAGTATTTGCCGGGGATGGGTTATGAGTCTGTCACCGTGCCGTTGACCAACGACGGGCGTGGGATCAAACTGGGGCTCATCAGCAAGCTGCCTGTCATCAGCGTCACCAGCTACCGCTGGCAGACGTTGCAGCACCCGGATGCGGACCGCACCTGGCGGTTTGCACGCGACCTGTTTCATGCACGGGTACTGACAGAGGGCGGGCAGGTGGTCAACGTCTTTGTGGTCCATCTTAAGAGCAAGGGCAGCCGGGACGGCGATCCCCAGAGTGTGATGTGGCGCACCAGTGAGGCCATGCGCATACGCCAGATCATCGGCAAACTGATCGCGGATAGCCCCGATGAGTTGGTGGTGCTGATGGGTGACTTCAACTCCAAGCCCGGGGAGCCGGGCACCTCGGCGATCCTTGCCCCCGGGCCGGATGGCCAGCCCGTGCTTTCAGATTGTCACGTCGATATCGCGATGGAAGATCGCACGACTTATCCAAGCGAACGTTACCCTAATTCGGTTATCGACTTCATCTTTACCAGCCCGGCGATGTCGGCGCGGTTGGTCCCCGGCTCGGCGTCCATCTTCGGTGACCCCGAAATGACCAAGGGTTCGGATCACCTGCCGGTTGTGGCTGAGTTTGATATGGGTCGGTGACGGTCAGGCTGGAAATAAAGCAGAAATATCGGGTCGGTCTGCGTTTACCCCTGGAGGAAGGGGTTGGCTGCGCGTTCGTTTCCGATGGTGGTTTCGGGGCCGTGGCCGGGGAGGACGCGGGTGTCGTCGGGGAGTGTCATGAGTTGTTGGTGGATGCTTTGCATCAGCGTCGGGCCGTCGGACGTGGGGAAGTCGTGTCGGCCTATTGAGTTGGCGAAGAGGGTGTCTCCGACGATCGCGAGTTGGTGCTCGGGCTGGTAGAGGCAGACGCCGCCTGGGCTGTGGCCTGGGGTGTGTCGGATCTGGAAGTCGTGGCCGTCGAGTGTGAGTGTTTCGCCGTGCGCGAAGGTGTCGGTCGGGTCGGGTGCGATGACTTCGTCTGCTAGCGCCGCGGACAGGTTCAGCATCGGGTCGCCGGGGAAAGCGCGTTCGGCCTCATGGATCAGGATTGGGATGCCGGGGTAAGCCTGACAAACTTCCGTGAGTCCGCCGACATGATCGACATGGGCATGGGTCAGCACGACCTTCTGGGGCTTAAGATTATTTTCTTGGATGTACTGCAACAGGTAGGCGGGCTCGAACCCCGCGTCGATGATCCAGCAGGCCCCGCTGTCGGTGTAAACGAGGTAGCAGTTGGTGGCCCAGTCGCCCAGGCAGAAACGTTTGGTCTTGAGAGTGTTGGGCATGG
>JAJDCX010000053.1 GCA_029260615.1 Phycisphaeraceae bacterium
CGTGCCAGGCGTCAGAGAAGGTTACGCCGTCCGGTGGTGTGATGGGCCAGCTTGCGTACAGGTAGAAGCGGGCGCTGAGGTTGTCCGGGTTTTGCCGCGCCTGTTGCACCAGCGATTTGAATCCCAGGTATTCCTGGGTCAGCGTGCTTCCGCTGAATGGCTGTAGGGTAATGGCGTCCCACGAGTTGTCCGCAAAGGCCGGGGCATACGTCCCGAAACTGTTCGGGGCGACGCAGACATCGTCGGGGTTGGCTGCGATGTAATCAAGTGATTTGTTGCATTTGATGTGATAGCCAGTGGTAAGTTGTTGGCCTGCGTCACTGGCGAGATCCGGCAGGCCGAGGCTTATACGACCATCCCAGGTCAGGCTGTTGCCCACATGGTACGAGGATAGCGATTGAGCCTGGGCGGTCGCCGCATGGATGAAGGCGAGTTGGAGCGAAATGAGTGAGATGGCTAACCGCGCGCAACGACCGCGCGGTGATTTGCGGGAGCGCATCACCGTTCTCCTGGGTTACTCGAAATGTCTCCGTGCCCGGTCTTTAGGAACACCCCGAAGGGGCCCCTGGAGATCAACACGTTGACAGCCCAATTCCTATGCACGCCGTTCGCGGATTTGGCGCACCGTTAGCGCATCACTCCGTGAGCAGGCAGAACACTTCCGACCACACCGGCCTAATGATGATGCACTAGTAGGGATAATAAGATGGCTGACACGAACCACAACGGGTCAATTCAAACGTCATTACCAGAGACGTCATCGTTATTGATTGGTTTCTGTAGAGCCATTACGGATTGCAGATGAGTGCGCACTATAAAAAGCACCAGCTCGGTGCGGTCCTGCACTTTGAAACGTGTATACAGACGTTGTAAGTGTGAACGAACCGTTGGGACCGCGATGCTCAGCTCATCGGCGATTTGCTTGTCGCTGAGGCCGTTGAACAACTTCCGGATGACTTGCTGCTGCCGGGTTGGTAGCCCCAGCAAATCATGAAGTGACTGCCATTCGATTTCAGTGAATACAGTGTCCCGGAAATCTGTCATGTTGCCCCGATTCAACTGCAGGTTAGAAGGATGTGTACCTTGCCCCTAGACTATAAGCGAAATGATCGTTGTATGGAATGACATTAATTCAAATGACATTGAATTAGATGGGTTTATGAGTTGATTTGCCCACTGGTTTGTGGCTCTAGGGGTCAAGAGGGGGAAGTCCGGGTAAGCGGCCGCATTTATACTATTTTGCGTGTCACCCCATGGGGTAGCTGTTTGCGTCTATCCGTGTGCTTTGGATTCGGTGGGAGACGGGGGATTTGTAATTTTGCTTCGCGGTCCTTCGGTTTGAGATTGATGATTTGTGATCTGGGGGTCGACGATCGCACGGTGGGGTTTTGAACATGCAGGATTGCGAGCGCGACAAGTCGCGTCGCTTCGTAAGTCCACGACCCCCGGCTCCTGATGATCAATTCGTAATACTAATCCCAGCCCTAATCCCAATCCCTAAATCCTAACCCCTAACCCCTAACCCCTAACCCTCTCGCCCTTCGATGCGTTCGATGTCTTTGATGTAGGCTTCGGTGCGGTCGAGTTCGCGTTTGAGGTGGCGGACTCTTAGCAGAGACTTGACGCGGGTGATGAGTTCGAGCTTGTTGACGGGTTTGGTGACGAAGTCGTCGGTGCCGGACTCGACGCCGCGTTCGATGTCGCCCAGTTCGTTCAAGGCGGTGACCATCATGATGGGGATGGTGCGGGTCTTGGGGTCGTCTTTGAGTTTTCTGCAGACGTCGAAGCCTGACATCTTGGGCATCATGACGTCCAGGAGGATCAGGTCGGGTGTGGGTTGGTCGTCGTCTTCGACAATTTCGATGGCTTGGAGGCCATCGAACGCGGTGAGGACTTTGCAGGGGAGGTCGTCGAGGTAGGCCTGGATGAGTTCGACGTTTTGCTGGTTGTCATCGACGACGAGGATGACGGATTCGCTGAGGTCGAAGTCTTCGCCCTCGCCGCCGGCAGGCTGGGTTTGGGCGTCGGCGGTGCCGGGGTTGTTGTTGTCTTGATCGGATGGGGTCATCGTGTCGTGTCCTGGGTGATCCGGTGGAGCCGTTGGCTTAGCCGGGTCAGCGTGGGTTCGTTGGTATGTTTGAGTCGGTGTTGCAGTTCCAGCAGGTCGGTGGGTGTGTCCACGTCGTGCCAGGGTGTGAGGTCCAGGAGTTTGAGGCCTGCGTTTTGGGCGGCGTTGTGGGTCTGATGGTACACCGCCTCGGTGCCCCAGTCGATGCCTGAGAGCAGCTGTGGGGCGGGGCGGTTAGTGGCGAGGCAGTAGTATCCGCCATCGCTGACGGGGCCTATGGTGGCGTCGGCGTGGTCGAGTGTGGGGAAGATGTTTTTGAGGGTTTGTGGGGGGATATCGGGGCTGTCGGTGCCGAAAAACACGGTTCTCCCGCCCCCGCCCCCGGGGTTCCCAACTCCCCGGGAGCCGTTGGATTCACTGGAGACCTGGGTTCGCTCGCCCGCTGCGGGTTCAGGGGTATTTTCTGTGTTGATTGTGTGCCAGACGTGATTCAGGCGGTCGCCGAGGTCGCCTTGACCCTGGTCGATGACCTGGAATTCGTGGGGGATTTGGAAGGCGAGTTCGGGGTCGGGTTGCTCTGGGGGTGTGTTTTGGGGGTTAGTTGGGTGGTCCAGAGCGAGGATGTGTCGGCCGGGGAGGTGGGTGAGCAGGCGGGTGAGGACGCAATCGAGCATGGCGGCGTGGATGCAGGCGGCTTGATGGGGGGAGTAATCGGGGGTTAAGCGGGTCTTGACGCGGCCTGGGGCCGGGTGCTTGGCCATGACCACGACACAGGGGGTTGCGTGGGTTTGGACTGGGGGGGTGGTTTGGTTAATCGTTGTCATGACAGGGTGTTAAGGTTATTTGATGGGGCGTGTTATTTGCTATTGTCGTGGAGAATGCTAAGATGCGATGCTCGATGCGTGGGCTGTGCTGCTGTGGGGGGGCAGGCTTAAGCATAGCGGGGGCAGGGTATCGGGGGTTGTGTGTTTTCGGGGATCTTTGGGGACTGGAAAGTATTGCGGGGTTTGAAAAGGCCTGTTGAAGCCGCGATGAGTCGTTGGAGTAGGCTAGTTTAGGCCGTTTTAACGGGAGCGTGGCCGATCGGGGTTTGTCGGGGATTCATGACCTGATCGTGAGTAGGCCGAAGATTTATCGGAATCAGACTTGGGTCGGCACGGGACGTTGCTGGCTTGTGACATTTAGAGGAGCTCGCCGAGATTGACTGCCATGACAACACCTGTTTACGACGTGAATAGTCCGTGGGAAGACCGTTGGGCGAAGCCGGAGGTCGAGCAATTGCTTGGCCCGATCGAGGAGCAGCGCCGAAAGGTTGTTGATATTTTGATTAAGCAGATCATGGCGTACCCCGGCGTGCATCAGACGGTGATCTGGCACGGGACGGGTTGGAAGTGGACGCTGCAGTTTTCCTTGTATGCCGAGGACGGTGAGCTGATTGATACGCTGGCGTACCTGGTGCCAAATCCCGAATCGCCGGTGCTGTGTATCCCGATGAAGCCGAGCACGGTGGAGAAGCTGCCGTTGAAAAGGCTGAACCGGTATATCCGTGATGCGATCCGTGTGGCGAAGCGGGCGGTGGATATCTATTGGGCGGTGTGGACGCCGACGGCGGTGACGGAGACGGAGCACCTGATGGACCTGATTAAGCGTCGGCACAAGATCATGATGGGGCTGGAGGCTGAGAAGGCTAGTTAGCTGGGCTTGGTAGTGGTTGGGAACGAATGATTCAAAAGAACCTTGATTGCCCACGGCCAAGCGGTCGTGGGTTTTTTATTACGCGGTGGTAAGGGGTCGGTGGTGGTGTTGTCTGTGGCTGATAAAAACGGTCTGGTGCGGGCTCTTGGGTTACCGGGGATGTGGCGGGCTGGTGTGTATTCGTTTGGCGTTAGGTGTGGGGGAGAATAAAGTTTTGGAATATTTGAAAAAAACATTGACCTTTGGCGGATCGAACCGATAATTAGAGTGTCGGCGTGGCCGATCGGTAGAGGCGTAGGAAAACCCTGCGTGCTTGCCGGGTCGAGTGAAGCCGACCGAGCATCGGTGTAGAGACCCCTCTTGCCGATGGGCGTGGTGCCCCGCAAGACGTTACGGGGCGGAAAGACTCCGGCGGCCTGGCTGTACGGCGAGGCGTTGTCAGCAACGGCGCAGTACAGCGGAAGGTGACGGCTGGAACAGTGCTTTTCAGAACGGAGGTGATTCTTGGATAATGACAGTTGTACGAGTGTTCGGGGTGGGCTGCGTTAGGCAGCTCGACGGAGCTGATAAGCAGCTCCCACGCCCGGACCCACAATCTACGCCCGTCCCGATGCGTCGGGGCGGGTTTTTTAATTGGGGTCTTGGGCCCAGGGCCTGGGGCATAAGCATTAGCAGCTAGCCTTTAGCCGTTCGTTAAGCGGTGGTTGACTCTGGCCAGCCCCTGGACCCCAGACCCAACATCCCTTTGCTACACTCGCTTCATGGAAAATGCTGAACATGATGCGCTGTTGGCGTTGACGCTGGCGGAGGGGTTTGGGCAGACGACGATCCGGCGGTGCGTCGAGCGTTTTGGTAGTGCGGTTGAGACGCTTGGGGCGACGGTGCAGGGGTTGGGGGAGATCGAGCGGGTGGGTGCGGCGAAGGCCCGGCGGTTGCGTACGGCTTTGGATCAGACGCTGCATAGCGATGAGTTGGAAGTAGAGCGGGAGTTGATTGAGCGGTTTGGGGTTGAGTTGGTGGGGTTGAATGATGAGGGGTATCCGAGGTTGCTGAGGCATATCCCTGATCCGCCGACGTTGCTGTGGGTGCGTGGTGAATTAAAAGAATCTGATGCGCTTGGGCTGGGGATTGTTGGGGCGCGGCGATGTACGCATTACGGGCGTGAGCAGGCGGACCGTTTTGCGAGCTTGTGTGCGCAGAGCGGGTTGTGCATTGTTAGTGGTGGGGCGTATGGGATCGATGCGGCGGCGCACCGTGCGGCGTTGCGGGTTGGTGGGCGGACGGTTGCGGTGATCGGCTCGGGGTTGGCGAAGCCTTACCCAAGCGATCATACGGAGTTGTTTGATTCGATTGCGGAGGAGGGTGCTGATCGGGGGGCGGTGGTCAGTGAGTTCCCGATGAACACGCCGCCGACGGCGCAGAATTTTCCCAGGCGTAACCGGATAATCTCGGGGCTGTCGTTGGGTGTGTTGGTAGTGGAGGCGGCGACGCGGAGCGGTGCGTTGATCACGGCGAGGTTGGCGGTGGAGGAGCATCACCGTGAGTTGATGGCGGTGCCCGGGCGGGTGGATGCGAAGTCTTCGGCGGGGTGTCATAAGATTATCCGTGAGGGTTGGGCGACGCTGGTGACGAGTCCGGCGGATGTGTTGGATGCGTTGGGTGAGGCGGGGCAGATGCTGAAGGTCGGGATGACGCAGGAAGATGGGGCGGCAGCGGGCGGAGGTGGTCCTGCTGAGGATGTGGGGTTGACTGAGGCGCAGCAGAAGATTGTGGATGTGATGAGTGGGCCGAGCTCATTGGACCAGCTTGTGGCTTGGACGGGGCTGGCGATCCAGAACGTGCAGGCGGAGCTGACGATGTTGGAGATCCGCGGGGCGGTGCGTCGGTCGGGGGGGCTGTTCACGCGGCGCGGGTCGTAGGCGGCTTTGTCTGGTATAGTTTCCGGTCCGGTCAAGACGCGGTTTTGGCTGGGTTACACAGACACGGAATACCTACGATGCTCCCGGTTTTTGATCAAAATACGTCCGAAGGTCGGTTGGGGTTGCAGGCTTGCCTGGATCAACTGCGTGGCACGGCGGGTGCCGACGGCAAGGTGGCGGAGGTTGTCTGCGGCATCCTTGCGGATGTGCGAGAGAACGGTGACGCGGCGTTGGCGGGTTATGTAGTCAAGTTCAGCGACCCGTCGTTTACGGCTGACCGTTTGCGTGTCAGCGCGGAAGAATTGGCGGGGGCGTCGAAGCTTGTTGATGCGGATTTGTTGGATGCGATCAAGACGGCGATTGCTCAGGTGCGTGAGTACCAAGAGCACATTATGCCTAAGCGGGTTGAGCCGGTGACGATAGGGGGGGCTGAGCTTGGGCTGCGTTTCACGCCGATGGATAGCGTGGGGCTGTGCGTGCCGGGTGGTACGGCGGTGTTGTTTTCTACGTTGATTATGCTGGCGGTGCCGGCAATTGTGGCGGGGGTTGATCCTAAGTGTATTAGTGTGGCACACCCGTTGCCGACACGACCCCCCGGAAGTTCCCCCGGTTCTCCTGGAAGTATCGATGGTGGGTCGCAGGATAAAAACTCCGGGGGTGATATTTCGCCGATCGTGTTGGCTGCTGCGCACCTGTTGGGTATTGATAAGGTTTACCGTGTGGGTGGTGCGGAGGCGGTGGCGGCGATGGCGTATGGGACGGATACGGTTGAGGCGGTGGACTTCATTGCTGGGCCGGGGAATGTGTATGGGCAGTTGGCTAAGGCTCAGGTGTCTGGGACGGTGGGGATCGACGGGTTTTATGGGCCTAGCGAGATCGTGACGATCGCGGATGAGACGGCGGACCCGGTTCGTATCGCGGCGGATCTGATCGCCCAGGCGGAGCACGACCCGGGGAAGTGTTTTCTGGTGGTCTGGTCGCGTGAGGTGTTGGACGGGATCGTTGCGGAGGTGCAGAGCCAGTTGGGTGATCGCCGACGGCGTGACGCGATTGTGCGCGCGTTAGAGGATGAATCGTGTGCGGTGCTGGTGAAAGATATTGATGAAGCGGCGGCGGTGGCGAACCGTTTTGCGGCGGAGCATGTGAATCTGGCGGTCGCTGACCCCGATGCGTTGTTGGAGAAGGTCCGGCACGCTGGGGAGGTGTTTATAGGTGACACGACCCCGGTCGCTGCGGGTGATTACTACGCGGGGCCGAGCCACTGCTTGCCGACCGCGACGACGGCGCGTTTTACCAGCGGGGTGAGTGTTTACACCTTTTTGAAGCGCACGGGGACGGTTGCTTACCGCGAGGGTATGCCGGCGTTGGCGATCGATCACGTCGCGAAGATGGCGGAGGCGGAGGGGCTGGACGGCCACGCGCATTCGGCACGGGTGCGGGGTTGACGACAGGCTTATCCCCTTGGGGGTGTAGCTTATCCGACGCAGGTCCAGTGACCATTTTAAATGTGGTGAAGACGCGATAAGTCGCGGCGCTTTGTATCGCGGATCGGTGGTTACCGGTAGCGGTTGAGTGTCTGGACGATTTTCTGGTGGACCTGCAGGGGGCTGGAGAGCATGAGCCAGTAGGTTTCGGCGACGGCGGTGCCTGCGGTGGCGACGGCGATGGTGCCCAGGGCGAAGAGTCTTTCGCGGAGGCTGAAGAGCATGTTGGTGTGTTGGACTTTTTGCAGGGGGGTCTCGAAGACACGGACACGGATGACGCCGGCGACGGTGATGATGCGGCGGTCGGTGAGGACGTAGACCCTTGAGAGCCATTCGAGGAACTGCCAGAAGAGTCGCAGCAGCAGGAGGGTGATCGCGGCGAGGAGTGTGTTTTGCCGGCTGAATCCCAGGTTCAGGTAGGTGTTGGCGAGGTCGAGGGCTATGGCGAGGATCACGATCCCGGTGAGGGCACGCAGGGGTGCGAGGAGGATGAACCAGGGGCTGGGCTTGAGCAGGAGGACGATGATTTCGCCGGGTTGGAGGAGTTCTGCGGGGAGCATGCCCGCGGCGCGTGCGGCGGCTTCCTCTGCACTGGTTTCGCCGGTGAGCCCTTCGGCCAGGCGGTGGGGTGTGGCCGAGGTGTGGCGGTGTTTGCTCGGGGGTGGTTCGGTGGTGGTGGGGGTCATGGGGTTGGGTTTTGTGTGTATCAGGCGTAAGGGCAACACGCGGATCTTTGATCCGCCGCTAAACGGCAAGCCTGTGTGCGACGGCTATCGTTGATCTCTTTGTTCATAGACGTATGGGGGCGGATTGGAAAGCATATTTAGGCGTGTCGGTCAGGTCTGGGTGTAGACGTGTTTTTTGAGGGTGACGATGTCTGGGAGGTTGCGGTAGTAGTCGTTGTAGTCCAGGCCGTAGCCGACGACGAACTCGTCGGGGATGTCGAAGGCGGCGTAGTCGACGTGGAAGCTCATGGCAGAGGGTATTTTTTTGCGTAGGAGGACGCAGGTGCGGAGGCTGATGGGGTTGCGTTTCTGGATGACTTCTTTGACCAGGCGGAGTGTGTTGCCGGAGTCGAGGATGTCGTCGATGACCACGACGTGGTTATTGCTGAGGTCTTTGGGGAGCTTGGTGAGTTCCGCTTCGATGCTGGCGCCGCGGCTGGAGGTGGCGGTGCCAGGGTAGCTGGTGACGCTCATGACGCGTATCTGCATGGGAATGGGGAGCCTGCGTATGAGGTCGGCGAGGAAGATGATGCCGCCGGTGAGGATGGGGACGAGGGTGACCTCGCCGGGGCCGTCTTTGGTCTCTGAGAGGAGGTCGGCGGCGATGGTTTTCGCCAGCTCGTCCAGGCGTTGGCTGATGGCGTCACGGTCGATCAGGACGTGGTCGATGTCGTCTTGCATGGTTCATAGTGTATCAGTGTGATAGGGGTGGGTTTTTTGGGGTTTTTGTGGGGCGGAATGGGGGTGGGGGTGGTAGAGGCGGGGCTTGACCCCGGGGGGGGCAGGGCGGACAATACGAGGCTTCCTGATCCACTAGTTTTACCGACAGGATCGCCATGACAGACAAAAAACGATGCAGCGTCTGCCCGCCCCCGTGTCCGGCTGGTGATGGTAGACGAGGGGTTATAGCGTGGCGATGGGCGTGGGGTTTTGCGTCTGCGCTTGGGTTGTGTGGGGTGTTGGTTGTGGGGGGGTGTGAGACATCAACGGTTCCGACCCGGGCGCCGGGCAGCACGCCTGCGCCGACCTACACGGGGCCGGCGTATTTGAGGGGGACCATCGGGTCGGTGGCGAGGCTTAGGCCGGGCACGGAACGGGCGATCCTGGTTAATGGTTACGGGATCGTTATCAATCTTAACGGGACGGGTTCGACCAGCGCCCCGCCTGCGTTGCGGCAGGCGATGATTAATCAGATGAAGAAGTACGGTCTGGGCAGCGCCCGGATGAATACGCAGGCGATGACCCCGGAGCGGGTGTTGGCGGACCCGAACACGGCGGTGGTGCGGATCGACGGGTTCATCCCGCCTGGTGCGGCCCCGGGCCTGCGGTTTGATGTGCTGGTGACGGCGGTGGATTCGCAGACGACGAGCCTGGCGGGGGGGACGCTGTGGACGGCGACGTTGGGGGTTAACGGCGCGGGGCAAGCGTTTAAGTTTATCCACGAGCAGGCCACGGCATACGGGCCGATCTACGACAACCCTTACCACGCGGGGCCGAGCACGGGTGAGCCTGCGGAGTTTGGGCGACAGCAGTCGATGATTGTTGCAGGCGGCAAGACCACGGCAGCGCGAGACCTGGAATTGGTTTTGAATCAGTCCAGCTACACACGCAGCCGGGCCATTGCGGACCGTATCAACGAGCGTTTTGGCAAGGCGACGGATCTTAAGCAGCTAGCCAACCCCGTGTCGGACCAGTTGATCCAGATCCACGTCCCGCCGCGGTATCAAAACGATCCTGGTGGGTTGGTCGATCTGATCATGCACTTGTACCTGCAGACCGGCCCGGGTTTTGAGTCGGGGCAGGCCCGGCGGCTGGGGCAGGTGCTTGAAGAGCGGCCGGAGGCTGAGGAGCCGGTGACGCTGGCTTGGCAGGCGATGGGTCGGCCGGTGGTGGGGGTGTTAAGGGAGTCGTACCGGCATCCGAAGATGGGGAACCGTCTGGCGGCGTTGGAAGCGGGTGCGTGGCTTGGGGACGAGCGTGCGAGCCAATCGCTTTCGGAGTTGGCTGGCGATCCTGACCCGGCGATCCGGGCCCGTGTGGGGCGGGCTATGGTCTCGCTGCCCAAGTCAATCAAGGGGGCACGGGCCCTAAAGCAACTGCTGAATGATGAAGACGCCACGGTGCGGATCACGGCGTATGAATCGCTTGCCACGATCAATGATAGGCTGATTACGAGCGGTCGGGTGGTGGTGGCTGATGAGTCGGGCACGAAGATCAAGTACGTCATCGACACGGTTCCCAGCGAGAAACCGCTTGTTTATATCTCCCAGTTGGGGGTGCCTCGGATCGTGATTTTCAACCCGGAACTTGGGTTTGAGACCCCGCTATTGGCGCGTGTCTGGGACAACCGGCTGATGCTCTCGATGGAGCCCGGGCAGGGGTATCTGGATGTTTTCTATCAGCGGTCGTTGGGGTCGGGCAGGGGCGGGGATGCCAACGGGGGTTCTGTGAAGTTCAAGGCGGTTGCGGACCTTAAGACCCTGATATATCTGCTGGGGCAGCACCCGCCGCCGGGCGAACAGGCGAATGAGGGGCTGGGGCTGACCTACAGCCAGGTGGTGGATGTGGTGTATCAGTTGTGCATGCGTGGCGAGGTGGACGCGCCGATCGAGGTGCGGGTCAGTTCGCTGGCGAAGCAGATCGTCGATCTGGAGAACGCACAGACCCCGGGTGCTCGTCCCGAGACCGGGCCTGGGGTGCCTGGTGAAGAGTCTTTGATTGAATCGTCGCCCGATACACAGGAGGCTTTGCCTCTGGTGGTCAGGCCGGAGACAGGCCCGTAGGTCGGTCCGCAGACAGGTGTTACCCCTTGCGGAGAGACCCGCAGGTAGACGAAGAGGCCCGTTTCCATGATGATGTACCAGGGGAGAACCTCGGCCCGCGCCTTGTCGGCGGGGCCACACCTGACCGGTCCTTTTGGAGCCGGGGAGTGCCGGTTGACGATGAATTTTAAATCGACATGGAGGTCGATCATATGCGCTTAGCGAAGGTAACCCTGGCGGGGTTCAAGTCTTTCGCCGACAAGACCGAGATCGTGTTCGACGCACCTGTCGTCGGCATTGTCGGTCCCAACGGCTGTGGCAAGTCTAATATCGTGGACGCGATCAAGTGGGTGCTGGGCGAACAGTCCGCCAAGAGCCTGCGTGGCGGGGCGATGATGGACGTCATCTTCAACGGGTCAGCGAACCGCAAGCCCTCGGGGATGGCGGCGGTCACCCTTACTTTTGAAAATACCCCCGGGGACGATGGCACCCGCCACCTGGCGTTGGACCAGGACGAGGTCGCGGTGACACGCCAGCTCTTCCGTGACGGGACCAGCGAATACCTGGTGAACAGCCAGCGGGTCCGGCTTCGAGATGTCCGTGAGCTATTCATGGATACCGGGATCGGGACCGACGCTTACTCGGTGATCGAGCAGGGGAAGGTCGATGTGCTGCTGCAGTCCAATGCGGTGGAGCGTCGCTCGATCTTCGAGGAGGCGGCTGGGATCAGCCGGTTCAAGGCCCGTAAGAAAGAGGCGATCCGCAAGCTGGAGCGCACCGAGCGCAACCTGGACATGGTGCGTCAGCGTCTGGAAGACACCGAGCGTCGGCTGCGCAGCGTGAAGATGCAGGCGGCCCGTGCGAGGTCGTTCCAGGAACACAATGTCCGTCTGCGCGAGTTACAGCTCAGTTACGCCCTGGCGGAGTACCACAAGCTGCAGACCGAGTTGAGCGAGCTTAATGAGTTGCTTGAGCAGGCTGAGGCGGACCGCACGGCTGCGGCCCGTCGGCTTAACGAGCGCGAAGAGGCGATCGCGGACGCGGAGTTGGAACAGCAATCGGTTCTCGCCAAGCAGAAGCGGCTGGACCACGACCGGTTAGAGCAGCAATCGCAGAAAGATCAGGCGCAGCAGCGAATCAACTTCGCCCGCTCGTCCCTGGAAGAGGCCCGTCGGCAGACGCAGCGTGACACGGATCGCTTTGAAGAGCTGACCGTTAACCGCGAGAAGCTGACTGCTGACCACCAGGAGCAAACGTTGCTGGTCGAACGGTTGGCTGGGGAGCAGAGCGACTGTGAATCGCGTCTCGAATCCGCGCAGCAAGAACACAGCGAGCTGCAGCACGGGTTGAATGAGAAGCGTTCCCAGCTTGAAGATGACAAGGCGGGGATCATCAACCTGATGCGGCGGACATCGCAGCTTCACAATGAGATCAACTCGCTGGACGCTTTTGAAACCAGCCTGGTATCCACCCGGGAGAAGCTCAACGAGCGAGCGGGGACGGTGACCGAGCAGTTGGAAAAACTGCTGGGCTCCCGGGACGCCGCGACGGCTAAGCGGGTTGAGGTCAAATCACTGCTTGAAGCCGAGGCGATTCAGTTTGAGCAGCAGACCCAGTTGGCTGAGCGTTTTGACACTGAGCAGCGCGGACTGACCCAGCGGTTGGGCGACGCTAAGGAGAAACGCTCCGGTCTGGAATCACGTCGTGGCTTGCTCCAGGAGATGCAGGACAAGCAGGAGGGTGTTGCCGACCCGGTTAAAGCGGTGCTTGCCCGGGCTGCTTCACAGGACGGAGAAGATCGGAACACGTTTGGTTTTGTGCGGGGATTGCTTGCCGAGCTATTGGAAACGGATGTGGATCGCGCGGCGGTTGTTGAGGCGGCGCTGGGTGAATACCAGCAGGCGTTGATCGTTAACAAGCTGACCGATATCTGTTCTGACAATGGCGGCAAGACCGCGGTCGAATCTTTGGCCGGTCGGGTGACGTTTGTTTCGTTGGACCATCCGCCGTTGCCGAAGCAGCTTGGAAGTGAGATGCGGAAGGTTGGGGATGGTAGGTTCGTCAAGCTGATTGCGGCGGTCGATCTGGTGCGTTTCCCGGATTGGCTTGGGCCGGTGGTTTGGCGTCTGCTGGGCAGGACGTTCGTCGTAGAAAATCTGACGCAGGCGCTTGAGCTGCGGTCGCAGATGCCCGATGGTTGCCGGTTTGTCACCGAGACGGGTGAGTTGCTGGAGGCCGACGGGCGGGTGTTCGCTGGACCGCTTAGTGGGGCTGCCGGTGGGTTGATTAGTCGGCGTAGCGAGTTGGCGTTGTTGCGTATCCAGATCGGTGAGTTGGACGAGTCGATTTCTCGGGACACGCAGTCACTCTCGCAGTTGTCTGACCAGGCGGCGCATGCCGAGCAGGTCTGTAATGACTTACGTCAATCGATTTATGAAGCTAAGTCGATGTCGGCGGAGTTGGGCAGCAAGCTGGAGGTGCTGGACGAGCAGGTCGCGGGGCTCGAGCGCGAGCAGCCCGTGCTTGCGGCGGAGACCGAACAGATCCACCGTCAGCTTAAGGAGGCGGACGAGAAGCGTGCCGGTCATAAGACCGAGGCCGAGCAGCTTGAGCAGGATTCCGCCGAGCGCCAGGAGCGTATCGACACGGCCCAATCGCAGATCGACGGGTTGGCTGCCCAGGCCGAGGCGGCCCGTGAAGCGGTGACGGCGGTGCGGATCGAATCGGGCAAGACGGCGGAGCAGTTGGCATCGGCGCAGCGTCAGGTCCGACAGGTGGAGATCGCGTCTGCGGATGTTGATCGGCAGAGGAAACTTATTGAGGACCAGCTTGCGGGATACCACGAGCGTATCGCGGACTTCGAGCAGACCGAGGCGCAGGCGAACGAGCAGGCCGAGCAGGCGGACCGATTGCTTCATGGTTTGATTACGCAGTGCGAGTTGGCGCAGCGTAAGGCCGACCAGGCTAACGCGGCGTTGGCGGAGTTGAAGACGGCGGTGCAGGCTCACCGTGCCGAGGTCGAGCAGGCCGATGGGGAACTGCACAAGTTGCAGGTCCGGCAACGCGAGTTGGAGGTCAAATCCGACAGCGTGCGTCAGCGTGGGCATGAGCAGTTGGACCTGGATGTCACCGAGGCGTATGAGCGTGTGTTGGCTGGTGTGTCGGTTAATGATGAGCCCAGTGATGCGGATGCTGGGGGCGATGAAGAGGATCAGGCGGCGTTGCGTGCGCTCGACGGCGATGAGTCGGAAGGGGAAGCTGGAGCCGATGCGGACGACGAAACGGCGGATGACATGGCGGGGCGATTCGATATCGACTGGCAGGCGGTCGAGACCGAGATCAATGAGTTGCGTGGGAAGATCGCCCGGCTTGGGACGGTGAACGTCGATGCGATCGCCGAGCAGGACCAGCTCGAGGGCCGGCAGGACGAGTTGGCGGATCAGGTGGGCGACATCGCGCAGGCGAAGGCCGATCTTGAGAAGCTGATCCAGCAGATCAACGACGACTCCCGCAAGCGTTTTGAAGATACGTTTAACACGATCAAAGAAAACTTCGCCGGGCAAGACGGGTTATTCCGCAAGCTGTTCGGCGGCGGGCGTGCGGACCTGTTTTTGCAGCCGGACGAGGATGGGAACATCGATGTACTGGAATCCGGGATCGAGATCCGTGCCAAGCCCCCGGGCAAGGAGCCTTGCTCGATCAGCCAGCTTTCGGGTGGTGAGAAGACGATGACGGCGGTCGCGTTGCTGATGGCGATTTTTAAAACCAAGCCTTCGCCTTACGCGCTATTGGACGAAGTCGATGCGGCGTTGGATGAGGCGAACGTCGAGCGGTTCACGCAGGTGATCCAGAGCTTCCTGGATGTGTCGCACTTCATCGTTATCACGCACCACAAGCGGACGATGCAGATGTGCGACGTGCTGTATGGGATTACCCAGCAGGAGCGGGGCGTCTCCAAGCGCGTCTCGGTTCGGTTCGATCAGGTCAGCCACGACGGGCGGATTTCTGACGAGGCGGTGCGCGATCAGACCAAGTTGGATAGCGAGGCCGAAGCATCCTCAGTGGATTCCGTGTCAGCGGAGTCTGTTGTCGAGCCTGTGTCTGAACCGGTATCCGGGGTTGTGCCTGAGCCTGCAGTTGCGGAGTCTGAGCCGGCGGTTGCGGTAGTCGTGGGTGAGGATGGCAACGGGCGCGGCGGAGCGGCGGGGGGGACGCCGCGTGAGCAGCTCGCATCAATGTTGGAAGGCCGAGACCCGGTCGAAGTAGAGGCGAACTAAGACGCCCGCAGACGCGACACCTATTACGGATGTGAATGACCCACGGCTGCGGCCTTATACCGCGCTGAAGGACCGGCAACTCGCTGCGGAGGCTGGGCTCTTTGTCTGCGAGGGTGAACACAATGTCCGGCGGTTGTTGGCATCGAAGTACGAGGCGGTTTCGCTGTTGATCGCGGAGCATCGGCTTGCTTCATGGGCTGGGGACGTCTGCGATGGGACAACGATCTACACGGCGTCGAATGACTTGTTGTCCGAGGTGGTGGGGTTTGCATTTCATCTGGGTGTGTTGGCCTGCGGGGTGCGTCCAGCGGACAAGCCGGTGACGTCACTGCTGCCGGCCCGGACGCTTGTGGTGTTGCCGGAGATACGCAACGTAGAGAATCTTGGTTTGATCGTTCGAGCGGCACATGGGTTGGGTGCTGATGGGCTGTTGCTTAGTGATATCGGTTGCGATCCGTTTGCTCGGCGTGCGATCCGTGTGTCGATGGGGTCGGTGTTTGGTTTGCCGATCGTGCGCTCGGGTGATCTTGGGGCTGATCTTAAACTGTTGCGTGATGCGCACGGGATGGCGTTGGTCGCGGCGGTTTTAGATGAGGAGTCGCAGCCGTTGGATAGGTATGTGCGTCCCGTAGGATCGGGTGGGGTGGCGTTGGTTTTGGGTAATGAGCCGGACGGGCTGGAACGGCATTGGGTCGATCTGTGTGACCAGAAGGTGACGATCCCGATGTCGGCGGGTGTGGATTCGCTGAACGTTGCGGTCGCGGCGGGTATTGTGCTGCATCATCTTTTGCGGTGATATCTGGGGAAAAAAGAGGCGTTACGTCCAGTGTATCCGTGTGTTTATGCAAAGCAGCAGGTGTGGTTTATCTGGTTTGGTTATGGTTTGATGCGGGGACTTAACTGGGGGGGTGAATCTACCGATCCTGACGATTGGTTGGGTTGCCAATACAAGGAGCCGATAAGATGAAAAATCAATCGCAGTGGGACGGTGCAGATCGACGAGTTTCGGTACGTGTCGCGGGGCAGGGCCAGCTCAAGGCGGCGGTGGTCGATGAGCATGGGCAGATACGGTCGATTCTCCGGCACGCGCAGGTCGTGAATGTCAGCGGCGGGGGGCTTGCGTTTACTTCAGAGGTGCCGGCGGAAGTAGGTGAGACCGTAAGTATCCGCACACCCGAGGCGCGGGTAAATCCTTTCCGTGTGCGTATTGTGGGTGCCAGCAGGCGCGGTGACGGGCGCTGTGAACTGCGGGCGGAGTTGGTCGAAGGCGCGATCCCGGCGTCTCTGATGTATGACTGGTAGACTCGGGTATCGGGTGTTGGGTTCGGAGGCCGGTGGTCGCTATGAACCGTCGCGACTTGTCGCACCCACCCACCCACCCACATATGATTAATGTGTGAGGACCTAAATAGAAAAGCCCACGTTCAATGAGCGTGGGCTTCTTTGCTTTTAGAGATTAATCGTGAAGCGTGAGGGGTTGTTAGGCTACGTCGGCGTTGGCTTTGTCCATCTCGTTGATGCGATCGATCATCATGCGTAGTTTGCCGTAGGCGCGTTTGGCGAAGACGAAGCGGATTCTTGGGAGTTCGCGGTGGGATTTTTCCTGTTCCATCGGGCCGGCCTGCTCGATCTTTCCTTCTTTGACCAGGTCGGCGAACTCTTCGTTGAGTGCTTCTATCTGTGTGTCGCGGAGCGGACGGTGCATGCGGAAGATGAGTGTGTCGTTGACGAACCGCTGTGAATGGTAGTTGCGGTAGAAGTCCAGGACGTGTTGAGCGGCGTCCTGGGGGTTGTCGTAGACACGGTAGAGAGAGAGGTCTTCCTTGTTGATTAATCCGGCGGTGAGAAGTTCTTCGCGGACGTACTGGTCCCAGCGTTTCCAGTAGGTCAGGCCCGGTGCGTCGACCATGACGATGGGTATGGTGGGCGCTTTGCCGGTTTGTACCAGGGTGAGTGCTTCGAAACCTTCGTCTTGGGTGCCGAAGCCGCCTGCGAAGAGTGCGACGGCTTTTGATTGCCACATGAACATGAGCTTGCGTGTGAAGAAGTAGCGGAAGTTGATGAGCTTTGGGTCGCCGACGATGTGTTGGTTGGCGTTTGTTTCGAAGGGGAGCCGTATGGAGACGCCGAAGGAGGCTTCGCGTCCTGCGCCGCCGTTGCCCGCGGCCATGATGCCGCCGCCTGCGCCGGTGATGACCATCCAGCCGCTCTCGGCCATGATTTTACCGAAGTCGGATGCGGCCTGGTAGGTAGGGTGGTCTTCTTGCGTGCGGGCGGAGCCGAAGATCGAGATCTTGGGTGTTCCCTGGTAGGGGCGGAATATTTTTAGTGCGTACCGCAGTTCTTTGATGCTTCGGCTGACGAGTTTCAGTTCGCCGTCGTCCGCGCCGTCGGCGAGTAGCTTGGTCGCGGTGTGGATTAATTCCCGGATGCGTTTGGCGGAGGTGGTTTGGGGGTCGCCACCGGATTCGACGATCACCTGTTGGATGGCGTCGGACAGGGGGTGGTCGGTGTCTTGGCCGTTGTGTCCGTTATCCGACGGGTTGGTTGTGTGTTGCTCGCGTAATTCACGGACGATTTCTGCTTCGCTCATCGCTGTCTGATTCCTCTGTTACGATTTCTCTGGATTAAATATGTTCAACTCCATATTTTACCACAGGAGGCGAGATCGCCAAGCGGGAATCTTTGCCATTGCCTCAAAGAGGTGCGATTCATCGCATGTATCCGCCGGGGCGTACCGGGATCACAGGCTGGCACCCGGACTGAGACAGTCAAGGCGCATAATTTTATCCCCCGGCGAGTTGGGCGCTCGTTTGGGGCTTGGTATGGGCACTTCGGGGGAGGGGCTTGAGCTAGTTATCAGGGGCCATAGGGGCTGGAACTAGAGCCGGCTTCGGCGAGCATCCCGATGATAAAGAAGACGACGTAAAGCAGGCCGAGGCATATCCCGACGATCCCGCAGATCAAGCCGCCGAGCGCCAGGCCGGAGGATGCCCCGCCGGCGCGTCCTTCTGCGACGTCTTTCTTGGCCAAGATGCCGAAGATAACGGCACCGGCGCCCAACAGGACCGCTATGAGGCCGAAGCAGAAGCACGATGGGAGGGAGAGGATGCCCAGCACTAACGAGGTGATGGCCTTGCCCGAGGTGGGGAGTTGAGCTTCAGGCTGTGGCGGCATCGGGGTGGCGGTTGGTTGGTCAGAGCCGGCGAATTCGTCTGTCATGTCTTGGTTCCTTGCAAGAGTGTGTGGGGGTGAGTCGGTGTGTGGTAGAGGTGATTATGGGTTGGCGTTGATAGCGAAGATGATGAAAGCCACGATCCCGAGGAGGTAGAGCAGGCCCAGGCACAGTCCGATGATGCCGCAGACGAGCCCGGCGGTGGCCATGGGTTGGGTGGAAGCGCCGGCCTTGCCGGCTTTGAATTGTGCTTTGGCTTGTTTAGCGAAGAAGATCGCCAGGATGCCGCAGATGATTGCGGGTACGCCGTAGAACACGCAGGCGGGGATGGAGCAGATGCCCAGGACCAGTGAGGCGACTGATTTGCCGGAGGTCGGTAGGGTTTGACCGTAGAACGATGGGGCGACGGCGCGTCCGCATTCCGGGCATGTCGAGCCGATGGCGATGCCGGTGAGGTTGTAGCCGCACTGGATGCAGAAAAGGGATGTTGGTTCGGGAGAGACGGGGGCGGCGTAGTTAGGCGATGTTGATGTCGGGGAAGACAGTGGGGGGACGGGTTCAGCATCTTGGGCCGGGTCCGGGCCCGGCTCTGTGTCATAGGGGTCTAATTCATCCTGGGGCGGGTCGTCGTGATTCATGTGGATAGGTTCCGGGCGTCCGTGTCCGTGTGTGTGGGGCTGAGGTCCAACGCCACGGGGGTGAAACGCATGCCGTTGGGGGTGCGTTTCGCGAAGAAGCCTTCGATGTGAGTGAGGCCGGTGGCGTCGGCGATGGTGCGTGCGGCCTTGGTGAGGTCGACGTCTTGGCGTGGGCGGAGCTTGTCGTTTGGGATACCCAGGCGGTGTTCGTAAAAGGCGCAGCCTTGGTGTTGGATGAGTACGACTCGGGTGAGGCTGTGGGCCTCGGTGAGGAAGATCAGTTCGTCGATGACGGCGCGTTGGTGTGCCAGGTCATCGGGATAACCGGCCAGCCTTGCAGGTCCGCCGGGGAGCGCGACCCGGTCGTATCGTGGCAGTCCCAGGCCGTTTTTCAGGAAGTCGTCGAAGTGTTCGCCGACCCGGCCGTCGCTGCAATAGACGGCGGCGGCGTGTATGCGTTCCTGGTTGTATGCGACCGGTGAGGTATATTCCATCTGCGGCATCCCCTACGCAAATCTTAATGTGCGGATTGTAGTTTATGAGGCAGTTACGCGATAGCCCATCGGGCGGTGGGTGGCCTGGCGGTTGGGCAGGTGCTGCGTGGCTGGGGTGTGAGTCCGGGGGTGCGTTGGGGCAGATCAGTAGAGGTTGGGGACGTAGCGCTGCGCCGATTTGGGTGGTCGGCGGTAGCCCTGGTCCTCTTGGCGTTTGGGGAGTTTGATCGACTTGGCCGGCGAGTCTTCGTAGGGGATCAGGCTTAATAGGTGACGGATCGTATTAAGACGGGCACGGCGTTTGTCATCCGCATCAACAACGTACCAGGGCGCGATGCTGGTGTCGGTGTACTTGAACATCTCGTCCTTGGCTTTGGAATACTCGACCCACTTGGTGCGGGATTTCAGGTCCATGGGGCTGAGCTTCCAGAGCTTGGTTGGGTCGTGGATGCGGGCCTGGAAGCGTTTTTCCTGCACATCATCGCTGACGGAGAACCAGTACTTGACGATCTGGATGCCAGATAGCACCAGCATCCGCTCGAACTGCGGGCAGGAGCGGAGGAACTCCTGGTACTGGTCGTCGGTGCAGAAATTCATGACGTGTTCGACGCCTGCGCGGTTGTACCAACTGCGGTCGAGCAGCACGACCTCTCCAGCTGCGGGGAGGTGCGATGCGTAACGCTGGAAGTACCACTGGGATTTTTCGCGCTCGGTTGGTGTGCCCAGCGCGACGACCCGGAAGGTACGCGGGCTGATGCGTTCGGTGATCCGCTTGATGACCCCGCCCTTGCCGGCCGCGTCTCGGCCCTCGAAGATCACGATGACTTTGAGTTTCTTGTCACGCACCCAGGCCTGGAGTTTGACCAGCTCGGCCTGGAGACGCAGCAGCTCTTCTTCGTAGAACTTGCGTGGCAGCTTCCCAGACTTAGACGGTGTAGCGGGCTGGTCCGAGGTCTTGTCCTTTTTCTTGGGCTTGTGTGAGCCCTTGGGTTTTTTCTTCTTATCTTTGGACATGATGGTCTAATGTATCAGATCGGCCAGACGCCGGCCCGGCTTGATCCGACAGGCTTGTCAGCGGATGATGCCGGCCCGTCATTAGGAGCTGTGCATGTCGATCCCGAAGATGAGGCCGAGTTTTTTGTTGATCGTTGGCCTGACGCATAAAGAGGCGATCGAGCGTATCCGTGGGCTGGTCGAACACCCCGATGGCCGATTCACCGGCAAAATCGTTGGCAAACACATCATGCTCACCGTCAGCGAAAAAGACCGCCACTTCTGGTCGCCTTGGCTGGATATGGAGGTTCTGGAAGAAGAAGATGATGAGGATAGCGGGGAGTCAGCTCAAGGCGGGGCGGCGACCGTGCGTGGCCGATTCATGCCGCATCCTAATATCTGGACGGCGTACATGGCGGCCTACTTCGGGCTGGGCACGTTTGGCCTGTTCGCCGCGTGTTTCGCTTATGCCCAGTGGGTGACGGAAAGCCCGCCGACGGCGCTGTGGGGCGTGGGGTTGAGTGTGGTGTTAACGGTAGCGGTGTGGTGGTCGGCGCAGGTTGGGCAGAAGTTGGCGCGGGGGCAGATGGAGGTTTTGATGGAGGTGGTGGGGGGGGCGTTGGAGTAGGACGCGACTTGTCGCGTCATTGGCCGTAGGGCGTTACCATATTCCACCGTTGCGGCTTGAACCCAGCCTTAATGGGATTTTGTTCAACGTAACGAATCGCAGCAAGCAAGTGTTCCTTGGGTCGGATGAACGGGTGCCAGTACTTCCGTGTTCAGGGTGAAGGTAGCGTCCAGTTCAGACAAGGGTAATCCGCTATCGGCTTGACCCCATCATCATTTAGCCTGGCCGTAGCTTATGGCTGTTTCGTGCGCACTAATGCGGGCTACTTTTTACGCATCAGAATCGGTCTGATTTCCAACCGTTAGATACATAGATGCGACTTCTGAGAGTAGTACAGTAATAGCGTTCTTGCCGCCTAACAATATGAAATCGTTCTTTCTGTTGCTGGATAGGTATTTGCCAAAGTTCTTTCTTAAGACTTCCGGCAGGTTACTATTCTTCAGTGATATTGTTTGGATCGCACCCGATCTGTATACGATTGTGACACTCTGAGGTTCTATATTCAGGCCTTCTTCAACTGCCACCATGCTCTCGCTAGTCATAGTCTCTTCATGCTGCGCCATTTACTGTTTGTCCTTGCCGTGTGGTTGGGTTGTAAGCGGAGAATCGCTTTTGCTTAAATTTCACGTCCGTGAAGCGACGTGGTCATCACCCCATATGCTCAATAATCGCATCGCCGAACTCGCTGCACTTCAGTAGCTTGGCGTCGTCCATCTGGCGTTCGAAGTCGTAGGTGACAGTTTTGGCACCGATGGCGCCGTTGATGCCCTTGATGATGAGGTCGGCGGCTTGGGTCCAGCCCATGTGGCGGAACATCATTTCGCCGGAGAGGATGACGGAGCCGGGGTTGACCTTGTCTTGGCCGGCGTACTTGGGTGCGGTGCCATGGGTGGCCTCGAAGATGGCGCAGCCGGTGTCGTAGTTGATGTTGGCGCCGGGTGCGATGCCGATGCCGCCGACGCAGGCGGCGAGTGCATCGGAGATGTAGTCGCCGTTGAGGTTCAGGGTCGCGATGACGCTGTAGTCGGCTGGGCGTGTGAGGATCTGTTGGAGCATGGCGTCGGCGATGACGTCTTTGATGATGATGGGTTGGCCGTTCTTTGGGCTCTTGAATGAGCACCAGGGGCCGCCGTCCAGTTCGGTTGCGCCGAAGTGGTCCTTGGCGGTCTGGTAGCCCCAGTCGCGGAAGGCGCCTTCGGTGAACTTCATGATGTTGCCCTTGTGGACGAGTGTGACGGAGTCGCGTTCGTTGTCGATGGCGTACTGGATGGCTGCTTTGACGAGGCGTTCGGTGCCTTCCTGGGAGACGGGCTTGATGCCGAAGCCGGCGGTCTTGGGGAAGCGGACCTTCTTGAAGGGCTCGGGGAAGTTTTCAGCGAGGAGCTTGCCGAACTTCTCGCAGTCGTCCGTGCCCTGTTCAAACTCGATGCCTGCGTAGATGTCTTCGGAGTTTTCGCGGTAGATGACCATGTCGGTGAGGTCGGGACGCTTGACCGGGGAGGGGACGCCGGTGAACCAGCGGACGGGACGGAGGCAGGTGTAGAGGTCGAGGATCTGGCGTAGCGCGACGTTCAGCGAACGGATGCCGCCGCCGACGGGGGTGGTCAGCGGGCCCTTGATGCCGACGTAGAAGGTCTTGAATGCTTCGAGTGTTTCATCGGGGAGCCAGCTACCGGTCTGCTCGAATGCTTTTTCGCCTGCGAGGACTTCTTTCCAAGCGACGGACTTTTCACCGCCGTAGGCTTTTTCGACGGCGGCGTCGAAGACGCGCTGGCTGGCGGCCCAGATGTCAGGGCCGATGCCGTCGCCTTCGATGAAGGGGAGGATCGGGTGGTTGGGGATGTCGTACTTGCCGTCCTTGAAGAGGATGGGCTGACCGGCGGTGGCTGGGGTGGTGGTCTGTGTCATGGGTAAAATCTCCGAATCTCTATTGTTTATAACGGGTTGTGAGTGTAAATCTGTGTAAAACTGTGTGAATTTGGGGGGTTTAGACGCATCCGCCACCGTTGGAGGCGGGCGAAGACCATGTAGTATAATCAAATACCTTGATTCATTCCCACGGCGGGGTTTAATTGCGTGTAGCCCGGCGGTGGGAGGGATAAATGGAGCGGCGGATGAGACGACTCACAAAGGCGGTTTGCGCGGTATCCATGCTGGCTGTGGCCGGGGTGGTGGGGGATGCGCAGGCGATTGAGACGGCGGTGCAGGCGGTGGGGGCGTCGCCGGGCCAGCTATCGGCCTACACCATCGGCGGGCAGGTGATCGATGGCACGGGCATCCGTATCGCGGACCTGGATACCCAGATCGACCCGGACCATCCGGCGCTTGCAGGGAAGATCGCCTCGCACACGGACTACTCCGGGGAGGGGCTGATCGATCCCGATACCGAGTTCCAAGCTTTTACGACCGCCAACGGGCCGCGGGTCTGGGTCAACGACCTGCACGCCACGGCGGTGGTTGGTGTGATGGTCAGCAACGGGCTGGATTCCCAGGGCACGCAGACCGGGCATATCGGTATCTCGCCGGGCGCGACGGTGGATATTGCAAAGTACTGGGAAAGCAATCTGAATAAGAATGTCAACGGTGCGATCCAGGCGGGGTTCGACCTGACGGCTGGCTCGGCGAGCATCGTGCTTGTGGAAGACCAGAGCTCTGACATACTCGCGAAAGGTGGATTTCCGTTCACGGAGTCGCTGGATTACCTGGCGTATGCGCGTGACACGCTGGTGATTATCCCCGCGGGGAACTCGGGGCCTGATAACCCGGCGTTTTCCGTGCCGGCGGATGCCTACAACGGGCTGACGGTTGGCGCGACGGACGCGACATTTAACAAGGTGGCTCCATTTAGTAACTCTGGGCCGACGGATGACGATGGAGTCGGGCGTGCTAAGCCGGACCTGTTGGCACCGGGTGTGGGGATCGTTGTGCCGTTTGGGGGTTGGGAAGACGACGACGGTCGCGACGGCAGCGCGGCGGTGAATTATAAGGGCCCGGGTGCTGCGGATGTCACGCAGTTTATGGCCCCGAACATATCGGCTGAGGATGATGTGGATTCGGATTGGGTGACGGTGTCGGGGACGAGTTTTTCCGGGCCGATCGTCGCGGGCGCTGGGGCGCTGCTGCAGCAGTGGGGGGCGCACAAGGGGATGGACACATCCAACGAGACGATGCGCGCGGTGATGATTAACTCGGCGAACAAAGTCGATGGTGTGCTTGGTATGACGCGGACGATTGTGGACCGTGAGGATCAGGATTGGCTGGCGAGCGAGGCGTACCTGTCGGAGGACGTGCCTTTGGATAACCAGATGGGTGCGGGGCAGTTGGATGTGTCGCGTGCATTTGAGCAGTACGACGCGGGGGAACAGGGCCCGGGCGTGGTGTCGATGATCGGGTGGGACAAGCAAGAGGCTGTCGACCAGGGCGAATTCTTTGATTATGTGTTGGAAGACTCGTTGCTGGCGGGTGACTATGTTTCGGCGACGTTGGCGTGGGACCGGCTGTTACTGCATTTCGATAACGGCATCACCGGTGTCTATGAACCGGGCATAGACAGCTTCTTCGATCTGGCGTTGACCAATCTGGATCTTTTCTTAATGCCCCTGGGCGAGACCGACACCGCCAACGCGGTGTGGAGTTCGACGAGTCAGGTTGACAGCATCGAGCACCTTTTTTTCCAGGTGCCTCAGGCGGGAGACTACAAGTTTCGTGTGTCTGTTGAAGAAAGTTTCCCGCAGGGCCCCGGCTTTGCGATAGCCTGGTGGGCCGGCGTGCCCGAGCCGACGAGTGGGGGGGTGTTGGTGGTGATGTTGGGGTTGATCGGCAGGCGGGCGGGTCGGCGGACATGAACGCACAGCCGGTGGGTTATTGAGGCTGGTTTGTGCGGGTGGCGTGTTTAGCTAATTCAACCCAATACGGGCTCTTGTTTAGTTGTAGTTGGAAGTCTTCGGCAAATAGTTCTTTGCCCGGGCGGTCGGTGGGCCAGGACTCGTCGAGGAATTGCCAGGCGAGGTCGGTGTGGCCGGTGTAGATGAGGTCGAGCATGGTGGACCAGAGTGCGGATGATGGCCAGAGTTGTTCGTTGTTGGTGAGGCTTTGGTGGACTTGGTGTGCGAGTTGGTTCCATTGCTCGGGCGGTGGCGGTGGGGCGGCCATCAGATGGGGGGCGGTTCGGTAGGTGGTGCCATCGTATTGAAGCACGATGCGTGGTGCGGGGGATGATGCGAACGAGGTGTTCCAGTAGGCGAAAGTCCAATCGTGTAGGGATACTTCAAGATCGCCATCGCCGTCAATATCTGTAAAGTCCGCGTTCCCATGGGCGGGAGTGATTCGTGCGATTTCATTGGCCGAACCATCTTGTATGTCAAACAGGATGTGTTCGGTGCAGCAGTGTGCGCCGCCGGAGTAGGTAGTGATAATGACGTTGGGGCGTCCGTCGTCGGTGATGTCTTCGCCCATGCCTATGTGGGAGTCGTCGGGCAGTCGGGCTCCCAGTTCAATCCGGTAGTCTGTCAGTTCATAGAGGGTGTTCGATCCGCTTTTAATTCTGCAGATGGTGTCGTAGTTCCAGTCACGTCGATCGGAGTAGATGCCGAATGTAACTTCGTTGATCCGGTGGTGAGCGATCTGCTTCATGGGGGAGAAGTAGTAGATCGGGCCGTAGTAGGTGTAGTAGACCCAGCCGTAAACTCTGACACGTCGCTGAACGACGAACAGGGGCAACGCGATAGCGAAGAGCAAGCTGAGTAATGCGGTTTTGTAGTGTCGTCGTATCTTGCCGGGGCGGTCACGGCGGATGGGGGTGTGTCCGCATTCGGGGCAGGTTTGAGAGATGCCGCCGGTGAGGTCGTACCAGCACTTGGGGCAGCGGGGTCTGCCATCGGGTTTGCTGGGGAACAGGGCCCGGCAGGTCATGGTCAGGCCCGCCACAAACAGCAGCAGGGCCAGTATTCGCCCGCTCCAGGGGGCCATCCATGGCATGAGGTCAGACATGGCTGTGAGTTTAATTCAATTGATATGGGCCGTCAGCCGATGGGAAAAGGGTTGACATCGGTCATCCAGATGTCGTACACTGAGTAACTCATGAACCACCGGACCGCTATTACCGCCGCGAATAAGCTTGCAGGGCTGCTAGGTAGCCTCGAGCTTATGGCACGCGCCGGATAGGGTCTTGCGAAGGTTTAGTTTGTAACCAACCGCCCTGTCTGGCTTGAGCCGACAGGGTTTTTTATTTGGAGCGGTTAGCCGTTAGCCTTTAGACAGACAATAGCCGTGGTGGCTTAGCGATGGAGCATGATGATGAGCGATTCCAGTGACCAAAATGTTGCCCCCGAAAACAACCCCGCACCCGGTGGTGTGGAGCGCACCCCGATCCGCATCTTCGACACGACGCTGCGTGACGGGGAGCAGTCGCCGGGCGCGAGCCTGAACCATCAGGAGAAGATGGAGATCGCCCGTCAGCTTGAGGCGCTGGGTGTGGATGTGATCGAGGCGGGGTTCCCGATCACAAGCCAGGGTGACTTCGAGGCGGTGGGTGCGATCGGCAAGGAGCTGGACAGGGCGATCGTGGCGGGGTTGTCCCGCTGTGTGCCGCGCGATATTGATCGTGCGGGGGAAGCGCTCAAGGGCGCGAATAACCCGCGTATCCATGTGTTTTGCGCGACCAGTCGGATCCATCGTGAGCACAAACTCAAGAAGGCGTTCGAGGAGATCGTTACGCTGTCGGTTGATTCGGTCAAGCGTGCCCGACAGTTTGTGGATGATGTGGAGTTCAGCCCGGAAGACGGGTCTCGGACGGAATTGAATTACCTGGTCGATGTCACGGCGGCGGTTATCGAGGCCGGGGCGACGACTGTAAATATCCCCGACACGGTGGGGTACGCGGTCCCCGAGGAGTATGGCCACATCTTCTCCTATGTCCGTGAGAAACTCCCGCAGATCGCCCGTGATGGGATTTATCTTTCGTCGCACTGCCACAACGACCTGGGGTTGGCGGTTGCGAACTCGCTGGCGGCGGTAGCTGGGGGTGCGCGTCAGGTCGAGTGTACGATCAATGGGATCGGTGAACGTGCGGGGAATGCGTCGCTTGAGGAGTTTGTGATGGCGTTGCGCACACGGTCTGATTACTACAAGCAATACGAGACCGGCATCGTCACGAAAAAGATCTTCCCGATCTCCCGGATGGTTTCGAGTCTCACGGGCCTGCAGGTGCAGCGGAACAAGGCGGTCGTGGGGGAAAACGCTTTTGCGCACGAGGCGGGTATCCATCAGGACGGGATGCTCAAGAACCGTAACACCTACGAGATCATGGACCCGACCTCGATCGGTGTGCCCGAATCTAAATTGGTTTTGGGTAAGCACTCTGGTCGACACGCGTTGGGGGATCGGATTACCGAGTTGGGCCATTCATTGGACGGCGAGACACTGGACAAGGTGTATGAAGCGTTCAAGGCCCTGGCCGACAAGAAGAAGGATGTCTATGACGAAGACATCGAGGCGATCCTGGATGAGCAATTGGCGACCGGCCGACGGCTGTGGGAACTGGTGCGTTTCCAAGTTACCAGCGGCACCGGCGTGATCGCGACCGCGACGATCGTGCTGCGAGATTCATCGGGGACCGAGAAGACCGACGCCTCAACCGGTGACGGCCCGATCGACGCCTGCTACTCCGCTGTTCAACGGATCACCGGGGTCAAGGTTACGCTCGAAGACTACCAGACCCGCGCGATCACCGGGGGCAAGGATGCCCAGGGCGAGGCCACGGTTCAGGTCCGTCACCACGACCGCAAGGTTCGTGGCCGGGGCTTGAGTACGGACGTGATCGAGGCGGCGGTGAAGGCGTATCTTTCGGCGATCAACCGGATCAAGACCACCGAAGAACGAAAGGTCAACGCAACGATGATGAACGGGGATGCGGCGTCCACGGGTAAGGCGGCGCAGCCATGAGTGTATTATCCCCCGGGGTGGTCACGTTGCGCGATGGCCGGGAGGTAACGGTCCGTTCCGCAGTCCCTGAAGATGCCGAGGCGGTGATCCGTTACCTAGAAATCGGCCAACCGGAATTCACGAAGTATGTGGTGTCTGAACCCGATGAGTTCAACATTACTGCTGAACAGGAACGAGACTGGATATTGGCTCAAGAGCATGCAACAGGGGCGATGGTCTTGATTGCAGAAGCCGCAAAAGAGGTTGTCGGTTTGCTTAACTGTAGCGTTCAATCTCGTCGCCGCATAGCGCACGTCGGCCAGATTGGCATGACACTACGCAGGGCGTATTGGGGTTCGGGACTGGGATCGGCGATGATGACACTGCTGATTGAATGGGCTCAGGCTCATCCGGTGTTGGAGATGCTTCAGTTGTCGGTCTATGCGGACAACCACAGGGCGATCAGGCTGTATCGTAAGTGCGATTTCGTGGAAGCCGGGCGTCTGCCTGGGCGCACGAAGTTTGGGCCGGGCGAGTACAAGGACGATCTGATCATGTGCCGCCGGGTCGACGGGGGTGACGAGTCATGAACTTCACTTACCGGGTTGATGACGAGATCTCGCTTCGTTTGATCGAGCCCCGGCACGCCGAGGGATTGTTTGCGTTGGTGGATGCGAATCGTGATGTGTTGTTGCCTTGGATGCGGTGGGTGAATGAGGTGACGGACGCCGAGGTGTTGCGTGGGATGATCGGTCAGTGGGTTGCGCAGACGGCCGAGACCGGGTGCATGAGCCTGGGGATCGAGTTGGATGGGGAATTGGTGGGGGTGGTGTTTCACATTCGGCCGGACTTGGTGAATAAGCAGGTGGAGGTTGGGTATTGGCTGGCGGCGTCGGCGCGGGGCAGGGGGGCGGCGATCCGTGCTGTGCGTGCGATGTTAGATATGACGTTTCGTGACCCGGGTTTTAATCGTGTGAACGTTCGCGTTGCGCCGGGGAACACGGCGAGCTTGGCGTTGGCCGAACGACTGGGGCTGACCCGGGAGGGTGTGACGCGGCAGGCTTGGCTTGCTGACGGCAGGTATTGTGACGCGGTCGAGTTTGGTGTGTTGGCCCAGGAGTGGGAGGTGACGTCGCCGGCGTTTTCGTTGACCTGTCGAGTCGATACTGGTTTAGAATTGCGTGTTTTGGAACCGCGTCATGCGAATGAGTTATATATGCTGATCGACGCCAACCGAGATCACATTGGTCGTTGGATGCCTTGGTGTACGCAAGGGTATGGTCTGAAGGATGCCGAGATATTTATCCAAGGAAACCTGGCCGGTTTGGTGAAGGGTCTTGGGATGACGCTGGCGATGGTTTATCAAGGCGAACTCGTAGGTGGAATCGGCAATCAGCCGGTGGATGTGGTTAACCGTAGCGCGGATATCGGATACTGGTTGGCTGAATCGGCGCAGGGCAACGGGATCGTGACCCGGGCAGCCCGGGCGATGGTGGATTATTCATTGGTCGATATGGGGCTAAATCGGGTGACGATTCACACCGCCACTGAAAACAAACGTAGTGCAGCGGTGCCCGAGCGATTGGGATTCGGGCTCGTAAGTGTCAGGCGGCAGGCCGAAGCGTTGAACGGCAAACAGGTGGACCAGATTGAGTATGCCATGCTGGCGGATGAATGGACGGTGGGTCAAGAGGGGGTGACAAGGCCCGATAACCCGTTAACCCCTTGAACCGATCTTCAGCCCGCCGCGTATAAAGGGCTGTGAAGCAGGGGATTGGGTGAGTGACGCCCAGCCCGTAAGACTGCCCTAGAATGAACCGATACTTACCTTAGAGGGGAAGCCCGGACCTATGAGTACTACGACACGACCTGCGGCGATCGGAGAAACCCAGTTGCCTACGACCGACCAGGGCCGTGATAAAACGGTCAAGCACTTTGTGTTGGACACCAACGTCCTGCTGCACAATTCTGCGGCGTTGTACATGTTTGACGACAACGAGGTCGTGATCCCGTTCACGGTCCTTGAAGAGTTGGACAAGTTCAAGAGCATGAACGACGACAACGGGCGATCCGCGCGCGAGGTGATCCGGCAGTTGGATCGGCTGCGTGCCAAAGGCCATCTGACGCAGGGCGTGAAGTGGAACGGGCACGGTGGGCGGATCCGTGTTGAGTTTGCGGTGGAGGATCGGCCTAAGTGGCTCAAGGAGGATGTGCCGGACAACCGGATCATCGGCGTGGCCTGGGGGCTCAAGGAACGGGGGCTGCGCACCGTCCTGATTACCAAAGACATCAACGTCAGGCTCAAGTCCGATGCACTGGGTATCCAGACTGAGGACTTCGAGGCCCAGAAGGTCGATAGCGACCGGTTGTATGCCGGCTATATTTCGTTGGATGTGCCGTCCTCGATCATCGACACGCTGTATGAAGAGAAGCTGATCGAGACTCACGAGCTCGCCCCGCACCTGATCCAACACACCGAAGATGGCGAAGAGATCAAGCACGAATTGCATGCCAACCAGTTCCTGATTCTCAAGGACCCGGTGGATGAATCGCATACGGGGATCGCGCGGAGGTTGGCTGACACGGATCACGCGATCCCGATCCACGGCCCGCGTAAGCCGGTGTATGGGATCATGGCACGCAACGTCCAGCAGACCATGGCGATGGACCTGCTATTGGATGACGAGGTCAAGCTGGTCACCCTGCTGGGCGCAGCGGGCACGGGCAAGACGCTGATTGCCCTTGCCGCGGGGATGGCCAAGACGTTTACCGAGAAGCGTTACGACAAGATGCTCGTTGCGCGGCCGATCATGCCTATGGGTAAAGACATCGGTTACCTGCCGGGTGACAAGGACGAGAAGCTTTCCGCCTGGATGCAGCCTATTTTTGACAACCTTAGTTACCTGTTGTCGACGCGGGGCGCGGGTGCTCAACACGCCGACTCTAAGCCGGCCGAGCAGCGGATCAAGTCGATGATGGAGACCGGGCAGCTCGTGCTTGAGCCGTTGACCTATATCCGTGGGCGGTCGATCCCGCATCAGTTCATGATTATCGACGAGGCGCAGAACCTCACGCCTCACGAGGTCAAGACGATTGTCTCACGGGTCGGCGAGGGCACGAAGATCATCCTCACCGGAGACGTCGCCCAGATCGACAACCCGTATCTGGACGCGTCGAGCAACGGCCTGTCCTACATGATCGAACGGCTTAAGGGCCAGGCGATGGTGGGCCACGTTACGTTAGCTAAGAGCGAACGCAGCGAGTTGGCGAGCATCGCGGCGGACAAGCTGTAACCAGCCGCCTGGGGCGTGACGAGGGTAACAACACATCTCCCACAGTCTCTCAGGACGCACGGGGTTTAAGGCTGGTAGAATGCGCCCATGCAACTGAAACGCACTTTCCTTCTGGGCGTGATCGGGTCGCTGTCTCTGGCGGCGCTAATCGGAATATGGGCTTTGCTGTTCGATTCATTTTTCGGGATTGAAGATGAGGTATTCGGGACACTCGGCAGTGTGCTGCTGTTCTGTCTGCCCGCAATGGCCGCCTCGGTCATGATGGAGAAGCGTCACTGGACAAGGGTCATGATTGGTGATCTGGTTCTGTGCCTGGTCGGAGTCATTTTTTATATCTTGGTCGTTTGGGACATCTTGACATGGGGGCTCTTCAGGCAGAGTTGGTTTAATGATTTTATATGGAAGATGATGATCTTGCTGGTGACTTGGGCGATGTCGTTGCCATGGATGGCGATGCTGGCGATTTGCAGATTCCGCAACTGGTTCAACAGGATCAGGCTGCTATCGATTTTATCGGTGTTCGTTACTGCGGCGATGATCACGTTGGGTATGATCTTCGAGCCCAATGAGGACGTGTACTTCAGGGCTCTTGGGGCCGTGGCGATTCTCACCGCGCTGGGGACGATCACCGTCCCGATTCTTGCCAAGGTCGTGGGGATAGACAAGGTGGCTGGGGTTGAGTCCACGGCGATGGAGTTAGAGATCACCTGCCCGCGATGTCGGTTGCATCAGGTGGTTCAAACGGGTCATTCGCGGTGTGCGGGGTGTAAATTGCGGTTTGAGATTAAAATCGAGGAACCCCGCTGCCCGCGGTGCGACTATTTATTACATAAGCTGACGGAGCCGGTCTGCCCGGAGTGTGGGCTTGAACTGGGGGCTGACGAGGTCGTGCAAAGCGCGGCGGGGCCGAAGACATAGGAGCGCATGATGAGTGATACGAAAACAACCAGGCAGGCAGGCGGCACGGAGGTCGGGGGGGCTGGTGTGCCCAAACGGCGTTGGCTTCGGCGGTTGATCGTGGCTGGGGTGCTGTTGCTGATTGTGTTGGTGGTTTTGGTGCTGTTGGTGCCGACGCTTTTGAGTACAGGTGCGGGCAAGCGGTTTGTGTTGGGGGTGGTTAACGATCAGATTACGGGCGAAGTGGATGCGGATGGTTTGAGTGTGGGGTGGCTAAGCGGGCAGAGCTTGACGGGTGTGGTGGTGCGTGATGGGGATGGTGCCGAGGTGGCGCGTGTCGGCCGAGTTGAGTTGGCGGATGCGTCGTTGCTGTCGCTGGTGCGTGGCGAGCTATCACTGGGTGAGTTGCAGATCGAATCGGTGACGGCAGATATCGTCGGTTACGAAGACGGGACAACGAATCTACAGCGGGCACTTGCCGGGCAAGGCGTCTCCTCAACACCCTCGGGAACAGCATCCCCAGGCAAATCACCTCCGGGCACGACGTCGCATGGGAAGAGCACGCCGGGGAGCGGTGGGGCTGGGGGTAAGGATTGGCCAAGCGGGTTGTCGTTTGGGTTGGTCGTGCGTGATGTTGATATTGCTTACAAGGCCGAGGGGGTCGCCGAGCCCATACGGCTGGCGGTGAGCGAGGCCGATCTATCAGCGAAGGACCCATCGCATCTGGTTTTGAAACTCAGCGCGGAACTGAGTCAGGGTCAACATGTAGGCACGCTGACTGCAGACGCGGAAATCAGCCAGTTATTCGATGCTGCTGGCGTGTACCAGTCAGACATCGCAAGCACCCAGATCAATGCGGACGTAACCGACCTACCGATCGAGTTGCTGGATACGCTGCTGGCTCAGGACGGCAAGCTTCTGGCTCTGCTTGGACCTGTGCTGAATGGCCATGTACGGGCTGATGTAACCGCGGGTGGCGGGACCGCTTCGATTACGGCCAATAGTGAAAATCTGGATATCAATGGCAAGGTCGCGTTCGGCGAGGACGGCGTGACGAATGACGGCGAGTCGGCGATCCTGCTGACACTGACGCCTGATGCTTGGACAGCCCTGACGGTCCGAGATAGTAAGCAGGCCAGCACGCTCAGCGAATCTGTCGAGGTCGTAATAAAACTGCGGTCGCTTGGCCTGCCGATCGGTGACGATGGGCTGGACACAGAAAACGTGAGCCTTGACTTTGGCCTGACGATCGGTGACACGCGGTTATTGATCGACGGCGTCGGTGAGGTCACGCTGACATCGACCACAGGTGATATCAGCACTACGCAGTTGGACAAGCTGCTGGCCGCCAGCTTCCACACCACCAGTGGGATCAACCGCAAGCCCGGTGGGGTAGAGGTGGATATCCAACTCGCCGACCTGTTGGACGCCAACCAGGGACTCAATACCGCCGGCCTGTCGGCGAAGATTAACGGGGTGCTTACGAACGCACCGATCGCTGCGATCCTCGACGAGTTGATGCCCGGCGTGACGCGAGGCTTGGCGACGCGGTCGTTGGGTCCTACTGTTGACGCTAGGCTGAAATTCAACGCCGCCCCCCGCAGCGATAGCACAGGCATGGCGGGCGGGTTCGATCTAGACATCCTCACAGAAGGCGGTGAGGCCGGGCTCAATTCCACTTTGATTGGATCATTTCAATACGACAAGAACGCTATCCAGGCCACGCTCATCGACGGCTCGTACGCTAGGTTTACACTGACGCCGGAACTTTTGGCGGCGTACGGGGAGGCGTTTGGTGAGTCTGATGAAAGAAAGGCGGCCAAGGACACCACGAGCAAGGCGGATGTCACCTTAGGTGCGCCCGCCACCTTTAAGCTGGACCTGACCCATGCGTCTGCCGAGATGTTGTCTATAGGAGAGGTTGGGTACGAACTCAACCCGGATTCCTTGATGTTGACCGGCAAGCTCAGCAGTACCGGGGTCCGCGTCGATCAGGCTGGCAAACGCGCTGCAACGCTGAAGGACTTGCTCGTTGATATCAAGAGCTCGGGGCTGGCGGGTGAAACGCGGATGGTGTTGAATGCCAACGTTAATTATCCCACGTTAACGGGTGACGCACCTAAACCCGGGTTGATTGAATCCACGACCACCGTCAGTGGGTTGGTGGGTGATGATGGGGCTATCGAACTGTCCAGCGCGTCGTACCAAACCGATACACAGATCCGTCAGGCCCCGATCGATCTGATCGATTCGATGCTTGATTTGAAGGGGGAACTGGTCGCTTCTGTTGGGCCACGTGCATTGCTGAAGGTGGACGGCGTCTATTCGCCCGGTGAGCAAGGTGAGCAAGGCGGGTTTGATCTACTATTGAAGAGCCGGTCTGCGTCGGCTGATATGAAGCTGTTGATGGAGAACGGACTGTGGGCGCTCAAGGCGGATGCGCCGCTTAGTTTCCGGGTTACGCCTCGGCTGTCTCAGACGATGCTTAAGAAGGTCAACCCGTTTCTGGGCGGGGCCCTATCCGCCAAGCTGCCGATCGGGGTAACGGTGAAGCAGGAAGGGTTTTCCGTGCCGTTGCATGACGCGGGGGTTGCGGATGTTAATGCCGATTTTAAATTGGAGCTTGGTGAGTTGGACCTGCGTGGCGAGGGTGTGCTCAAGGATGTGTTGGAGCAGTTAGGTGTGAGTGATAACAAGCTGCTGAACGCCAAGTTCAGCCCGGTGGTGATCAACTTGGTCGGGGGGAAGCTGTCGTACACAGACCTGACTATGACCATGGATGATGTGGTGCTTGGTTTCTCCGGCGATGTGGATTTGAATAGTGAACGGCTTGATCTGCGGATGACGATCCCCGGTACGTCGTTGGCGAACATCAAGTGGCTTAGGGGCGCGATACCGCCGGACCAGGTGATCGTGATCCCGTTGACCGGGACGTTTGATAAGCCAGCACTTGATTTCAAACTGCTTAGCGGGGAGATCGCCAAGGCGGCGTTGCAGGGCCAACTCAAGGGGACGGTTGGGGATGCGATCGGTGACGAGATCGGAGGGGAGGCGGGCACGCTGCTTGGGGGTTTGCTTGGCGAGTTGCTTACCGGGCAAAAGCCGCAGGAGCAGGATACGACCGACGGGTCGGTCGATGTGTCGGCAGAGGTGCCTTCAGAGGTGTCGGCCGAAGTAACCAGTGAGCAGCAGGCGGAGCTCGATGCGCAGGAGGCAGCACGGAAAAAGCGAGAGAGGCAGGCTGCGAATCAACTCCTGACCGAGGAAGAACGAGCGGAACGCCGGGAACGCTGGCGGAAGCGCCGCGAACGGCTTGAGCGTCTCGAACGTGAACAGGCCCAGCGCGATGCCCAGCAGGCCCAGCCCTGATACCCTGCCTATGATTACCCCAAACCCAGCCGACACTCCTTAATTCTAAAGCACAACGACCCATGCCAACCCAGCCCCCCATCGACATCGACCCCGCGACTATCCCGATGCAACGCCGACGCTTTGGGCGGACCGGACTGGATATGCCTGTGTTCAGTTGCGGTGGGATGCGCTACCAAGACGGTTGGAAAGACAAGCCGTTAGATGAGATTGCCGACGGGTTCCAGGACAACCTGGAAGCGACGATTCGCCGGGCGGTTGAGCTTGGGATCAACCATATCGAAACGGCGCGTGGCTACGGCCCAAGTGAACGGCAACTGGGGCTGGTCCTCCCCAAGCTCCCCCGCGACAAGATCATCGTGCAGACCAAGGTTGGTTTAGAGAAAGACCCCGAGGTCTTCCGCAATAATTTCCACGAGTCATTGGACCGCCTGCAACTGGATCACGTCGATCTGTTCGGTCTGCATGGGATCAACGACCGGGAGAGCTACGAGTGGGCCTGCAACCCAGGTGGGTGTTTCGATGTGGCGCAGGAACTCCGTCGGGAGGGGAAGGTGCGTTTCATTGGGTTCTCAACTCACGGCCCGCTTGACGTGATCCTCGATGCGATCCGTCACGGCGAACCGGAGACCGGCAAGGGGTTCGATTATGTGAACCTGCATTGGTACTACATCTTCCGGCGCAACTGGCCGGCGATTCAAGAGGCGATCCGTCGGGACATGGGCGTGTTCATCATCAGCCCGTCGGACAAGGGGGGGATGCTGTACAAGCCCTCTGCCAAGCTGGTGGAGTTGTGCAAGCCGTTGCATCCGATTGTGTTTAACGACCTGTTTTGTCTGGCGCGCGACAAGGTGCATACGCTAAGTGTGGGCGCCGCCAGGCCCAGCGATTTTGATCTGCATATGCAGGCTCTTTCACTGTTTGATCGGGCCGAGGAATTGATCGGGCCTATCGAGGAGAGGCTGGGTAAGGCGATGCGGCAGGCGACCGGCGTGGACCATCCCGAAGACATGGGCCGGGGCATGCCTGATCATAAAGATGTCCCCGGGGAACTGAATCTGGAGATCATGCTCTGGCTGCGTAACCTGACCGTTGGTTGGGACATGCTGGATTACGGGAAGATGCGTTTTAATCTTTTGGGCAACGCCGACGCCTGGTTCCCCGGCGGCAAGCCGAGCAATCTGCACGATATCGATCCTGCGGAGCTGGTCCGAACCGCCGGCGACTCGCCGTTTGCGGGGGAAGTCCCGGGCTTGTTGCGTGAAGCGGTCGACCTGCTTGGTGGCGAGGAAGTCAAACGGCTCAGCGAGTCTTGATCCTCTCGCAATTATTATGCGGTTGGTACTGGTCTTACCTAGATTAAAGCAATCCGAGGACGATTGCCAAGATGCCGAAGAAAATAAACAGCCGCAAAACCGTTATCGCTAAGAGGGTGACCATGATCTCTACGAAATCAAGATCAAACATCCAGTAGAGGAATGGGCCACATATTATGAAATATATGCTCACGGCGACGAATACACCGAATCCAAATGTGACTGCTGAAATCCAGCCGAGGATAAAATCGGCTAACGCAAGCGGTCCGATTGCGATTGATGTCAGTTTCAGTACACCGATCATCAGTGGCCCGAAGCTAGTATCCAAGATCTTGACGGTGATGATGGCGGCGACAAGCATCAGCGGGGCCATCAAAAGGATCTGCAGGCCACAACTAATCGCTGCCTCTACATACCAAGAGACTACTGCGTATTGTGGGTTGTAGAATAACCAAGCGTTGTAAAAGGTAAATCCGAATCCAATAGCGATCAGGATCAACGGCAGCCACAGGTCGATGAACCGGCTTTCTTTGACTTCGTCGTCGTGATCTTCCAGGGCCCGTGAGATGGGGCTGGTCCCGATTGAGGCCATCACGCTGTCGGGGATTTTGGCACTGTTATTGGGGGGTGTATCCGGCGAGTCGCCATCGACGACATTGGTCTGGACCCGCTTGCCCTTTTTGAGGTTGTATCCACACTTGATGCAGATGACGGCCCCGGGCTTGATCGATTGGTTGCACGCGGGGCATCGGCCGGTCTGGTCGGCGGACTTCTGGGCGGCGGATGGGGGGGCTTCGACGATGGATTCGTCGATCCCGGTGAGATCCAGCTCGTAGGTATCCGACTCTTGCTGGCGTTCGGCCTTTGGGGCTTTGGGCAGCGGGTCCACCGCCTCGGCAACACGCCCGGGGACGGTGGGGATGCGGATCTTTTTAGCGCAGTTCGAGCACTGGGCTTTGCGGTCGGCTATCTGGGTCGACCACAGGAACCGCTTGTGGCAATGCGGGCAAGTGAAGCTTTTATTTGAACCCTGACTCATCGAGGCCCCGTCGGTACATCTGAAAGAGTCTAGGCTCTTCGGAGGGTGGGGCGTTGTCAAGTTTTCAGCGTTTTATCTGGCCCCTGTGGGGTGCCGCCTTGGCGTAAGGTCGGCGGGAGACTATCCTTTGGGCTTGACCACAAGGAAGTGCGAGTAGCCCCATGACAGTACCTCTTTTAGACCTAAATCGGCAGCACGAAACCCTTATGCCCCAGCTTCGGCAGGTGTTTGAGGAGGTGACCCGTTCCGGCCAGTTTATCCTCGGCAAATACGTCCAGCAGTTCGAGCAGGAACTGGCGGCGTACTGCGGCGTCAAGCACGCGATCGGGGTCTCTTCGGGGACCGACGCACTGCTGGTGTCACTGCTGGCGATGGGGATCGGCCCCGGCGATGAGGTCATCACCACGCCGTTCACCTTCTTCGCCACCGCGGGCTGTATCGCCCGGGCGGGTGCCACGCCGGTGTTCGTCGATATCAACCCCCGTACTTATAACCTCCAGGCCCAAGACATCCAGGGGGCGATCACCAAGAAGACCAAGGCGATTATGCCGGTCCATCTATACGGGCTCAGCGCCAATATGGACGCGATCATGGAGATTGCCCAGGCGAACGGCTTGAAGGTGATTGAAGACGCAGCACAGGCGTCCGGTGCGCGTTACCACGACAGGCCGGTCGGGTCGATCGGAGACGTGGGCTGTTTCAGTTTCTATCCGACAAAGAATCTTGCGGGGATGGGTGACGGTGGGGCGTGTGTGACCAATGACGATGAGTTGGCAGAGAAGCTGCGTCAGATGCGCAACCACGGCGCCGACCGGGCCGACCACTTCCCAAGTGTTGGGGGCAACTTCCGTCTGGACGGCTACCAGGCCGGGTTCCTGAGTGTGAAGCTGCCGCTGTTGGATAGCTGGTGCGACAGCCGCCGCGAACACGCCGACCGATATGGCCGAGAGCTCGAAGAGGTGGCGATCACCACGCCGTTCGAGAGCCAGAACCGCCACCACGTCTACAACCAATACACGGTGCGTGTCCGTGGCAAGGGGATGCGTGACGGGCTGCGTCACCACCTCACCGCGTGTGGGATCGGTTGTCGTATTTATTACACCCGGCCGCTGCACCTTCAGCCGTGCTTCGCGGATTTGGGGTACACCCCCGGCAGCCTGCCCTTCGCCGAGGAGGCGTGTGAGCAGGTGCTGAGCCTGCCGTCGTTCCCGGAGATGACCACCCAGGAGCAGGACGAGGTGATCGCGTGTGTCAGTGACTTCTTTCTCGCCGAGTGAGTGACCCAAGTGACCGATAGGCCAGACAACCCGGGCCAAGATACGCCGCGTCCTCCTGACGAGCACCTCGTCGGCGGCGCGGGGTGGCGGCCTTACCCGGCGACGATGCTCGGGCCGGAAACCGGTACCACAACCCGTGCGCATCGGCCCGGCGGTGACACGCTCGTCCACTTGGACAATGTGTATAAAAGCTTCGGCACGCTGCGGGTTCTCAATGGTGTCTCGCTGCAGATCAAGCGGGGCCAGACCACCGTCATCATCGGGCCCTCCGGCACGGGCAAGAGCGTGCTGTTGAAGCTGATCGTCGGGCTGCTGACTCCCGATCAGGGCGAAGTCTTCTACGACGATCAACGGGTCAACACGATGTCCCCCAAAGAGTTGGTCGGGATCCGCAAGGAGATCGGGTTTCTCTTCCAGATGAGCGCGCTGTTCGACTCGATGGATGTCGGCCAGAACGTGGAATTCCCACTGGTTGAGCATACGGACATGACTGCCGCCCAGCGTGACGAACGGGTGGACCGGGTGTTACGGATGGTTGGGTTGTCTGGGCTTCAACGCAAATGGCCCTCGATGATGTCCGGTGGGCAGAAGAAGCGGGTGGCGTTGGCGCGGGCGATCGTGCTTGAGCCCAGGCTGGTCATGTACGACGAGCCGACCACCGGGCTGGACCCGATCCGCGCCGACCTGATTAACGAACTGATTATCGCGCTGAACACCAAGTTCGGGATTACCAGCATCGTGGTGACACACGACATGGCCAGCGCGGCGAAGATTGCGGACCGGATGCTGCTTCTTTACGATGGGAACATCATCTGCGACGGCGACCCCGAGACCTTCTTAAGAAGCGAGAACCCGCTGGTTCAGCGTTTTATCCAGGGGCAGGCGGACCAGATCGAATTGGAGTCGATCCGACAGGGCCTGGGCACACAAGAGACCAGTGGATAATCGGCTGGGAGTCTACCATGAAAGAAAGCACAGTCAGCATGTTCGTGGGGGCAACCACCATCGCGGGGATCGTAGGTCTGGCGTGGTTGATGGCAGAGATCGGTGGTCTGTCCAAGTCATTAGAAGGCGGGTACAGCGTGACGATTACCTCGCCGGACGCCGCGGGTCTGCACAAAGACAGCCGGGTGACGTATAGCGGGATCGACATCGGGCGCATCGATTCGATTGCGTTTCAGGAGCGGCCCAAGACCGGGGTCGTGGCGATCGCCTTGGTCACAACCGATGGCCTGGAACTGCCCGACGACGTGACCGTACGGATCCAGAACCCGCTGCTTGGAGGTTCCGCCACGGCCGCGCTGGTCCGCGGACCGGGCCCCGTTGCCGGCTACCTCCCGACGGACGGCTCGGCAACCATCACCGGGGCACCGGAGGTTGGTTTCTCGCAGGTGGCCGAGGAGTTGCGCAACGCACTGGGCGGTCCGATGGAGGAGTTCAAGCGGATATCCGACAACTTCGACGTGCTTAGCAGCGAATGGACCCAGGTTGCAGAAAACATCAACCTGTTGGTCGAGCAACGCAGCACCGATGCGGTCGATGAAGGCGACGCCATGGGGAACATGGCGACCGTATTGGCGCGGACAGACAAGCGTTTGGCTGAGCTCAAGCTGGCGATCGAGGGGGTCAACCTCTACATCAACGACGAGGAGCTGCGAGGTGATGTGCGTACAACCGCCGCCAACGCACGCGAGCTTACCCAGCGGTTCAATGACAGCATGACCACGCTCCGCACCCGCTACGTCGCGGTCGCTGATGACCTCAGTTCGGTGGTTCAGTCCATGCAAAAACTGGCGGACAAGACCCTCGAGGGCGGCGGGACGTTCGGGAAAATGATGAGTGACCCGGCCCTCTATGAAAACCTCAACGACGCCTCGCAACGCCTCAAAGCCGCGATCGACGACGTACGTCTGCTGGTCGAAAAATGGAAGGCCGAAGGCGTGCCGGTGCAGTTTTAGTTGGAGCTAACAGCAACTCCCCTCATGAAATACGTCATCATCATCCCCGACGGCGCAGCTGATTTACCCGTAGACGATCTAGGTGGCAAGACCCCGCTTCAGGCCGCCGACACGCCCAACACCGACCACCTGGCGATGATAGGCCGGCTCGGCACCGCCGCGACCACGCCTAAGGGCATGCCCTGCGGCAGCGATGTCTGCACGATGAGTCTGCTGGGTTACGACCCCGTCAAATACCACTCCGGCCGGGCCCCCCTTGAAGCCGCGGCGCTGGGCATCGAGCTCAACGACACCGATTGGATATTCCGGGTCAACTTCGTCACCGTGATCGACGGGAAGATGCAGGACCACTCGGCGGGGCACATCACCGACGAGGAAGCCCGCCGGTTGTTGACCGAGTTCGCCAGCCGGGTTGATCTGCCCGGGGCGACGCTGTATCCCGGCGTGAGTTACCGCAACATCATGGTCGACTCCTCGGACCGTGACTGGGGCGAGCTGGTCACCGTCCCTCCTCACGACGTCCCCGGCGAACCGATCCTCCGTCACTTACCCGTCGGTGGTGAATACGCACCGCTACTACACACCCTGATGGACCGCAGCGCCCAGATGTTCGAGACACACGAGATCAACCTGACTCGCCAGGAGATGGGCGAACTCCCCGCGACGCACCTCTGGCCTTGGGGGCAGGGCAAGAAACCCTCGATGCCCAGCTTCGAGTCACGATTCAAACTCAAGGGCGCGATGATTACAGCTGTGGACCTGCTTGCAGGGATATCCCACTTCATCGGCTGGGACCGCCTGGATGTCCCCGGCCAAACCAGCTACCACGACAACGACTACATCGCCACCGGCAAGCACGCCATCGCCGCGATCGAAAACTACGATGTGCTGTGTGTCCACGTCGAGGCTCCGGATGAAGCCAGCCACGCCGCGGACGTTCAGACCAAGGTCGCCGCCATCGAAGCGATCGACAAGCACGTTGTTGGCCCGATCCACGAAGCCCTACAAAAACGTGGTGAAGACTGGCGCATCCTGATTCTGCCTGACCACTACACCCGCGTCGATAACCGCAAGCACCACCCGACCCCCGTCCCGTTCCTGATGGCCGGGAAGAACGTCCGCTCGGTCCGCGAGGTTACATTCAGTGAAGAGAACGCCGACAGCTCCGATCTGCACATCGACTACGGGCATGAGCTGATGGAATATTTTCTGCAAAGCGGGTTGGTGTAGAAATACTGGAAGTTTGAAAAGCAGAAAAGCAAGTCGTTTGCGACTTCGCGTTTTATTCTCAACACACGACCCTCACACCTGCTCCCTGAATCCTCACAAACTACCGCCCCCAACCGCCTTTAGCTTCGCCGTCGTCGTAGTCGCCGACGATGACCGCGGTGCTGCCCATCGCGTGGAACTGATCTAGTTGGCGTTTGCCGATGCGGATGGACATCGTGACGGTATCGTTTTCGTAGGTGCGCTCCAGCACGTTGGCGCGGTTCTCCAGGAAGTGGATCGCTTTGCCATCGGTGTTGGCTAGTTGAAGCTCCAGATCGACCATGCCCCCTCGGGCTTCACTGCGGACCGCGTCGAGTACCGCGTCCAGCCCGTCCTGCGTCTTGGCACTTAACGGGATACTCCCGGGATGCTCCTGTTGGAACACCAAGAGGTCTGCGTTATGCGTCAGCAGGTCGGTCTTATTCAACAGCAGCATCCGCTTGGGCTCGGTCGCGCCGATGTCGTCAAGCACATCCATCACCGTGCGGTACTGCTGCGCCGCCCGGGGGTGGGAGACATCCAACACCACCAGCAATAGGTCCGCGTGGATCGCTTCTTCGAGCGTGGCTTTGAAGCTGGCGACCAGGTGGTGGGGGAGGTTGCGGACGAAGCCGACCGTGTCCGAGAGCATCACCGCGTCGCCGCCGCCCATGTCCCACTTGCGGGTCCGTGTCGAGAGGGTGGCAAACAGTTTGTCATCCGCATACGCCCCGCCGGCCTGTCCGCTGGCGGATTCGATCGTGGCGTTGAACACCGTGCTCTTGCCCGCATTCGTATACCCGACCAGGCAGACGGTGTAGAAGTCCTTGTTGCGTGCGTTGACCTCGCGGGTCTTGCGCCCCTGCACCTCTTTGATCTCGCGTTTGAGCTGCGCCTTTTTTCGTTGCACGATCCGGCGGTCGATCTCAAGTTGTTGTTCGCCTGGCCCGCGTGTGCCGATCCCGACAGGGGAGCCGCCGGCGATCCGTTCGAGGTGGTCCCACATCGCACGCAGCCGGGGGTAGGTATATTCCAACTGCGCCAACTCGACCTGCAGCTTGGCCTCGTGGGACCGGGCTCGCGAGGCGAAGATGTCCAGGATCAGCTCGCTGCGGTCCAGCACCTTGCGTTCAACGACCTTCTCAATGTTCCCGATCTGTGACGGCGACAGGTCGTTGTCGAAGATGACGACCTGGGCGTCGTGGACATCGCACATGAGCTTGAGCTCTTCGACCTTCCCCTTGCCGATGAACGTCTTGGCGTTGGGCTTGCTCAGCTTCTGCATGAGTTGGTCGCAGCAGATCGCGCCCGCGGTATCGACCAGGGAGCGCAGCTCCGCCAGTGGGTCGTGTGGGTCCGACCCGTCATTGGGCAGCAGGGCCACGACAAGGATCGCCCGCTCCTGCTGCACCGCCAGTTGTTCTCGTTGCATCTGCGTCATAGACGGGCCATTCTAGCGGGGGTTGGGGGGCAGGGGTTCGCGGTTAAGGCTTCGGGTGCAGGGGTCGGCCTGATGGGGCTTTTTCACAGCCCTTGACGAGCCTATTTGTACGGTATATGTTAGGTATTTATGGGCCCCCTCAAATACCTTTTTCTGGATATGAACAGCTACTTCGCGTCGGTGGAGCAGCAGGACCGCCCGGGGCTGCGAGGTCGGCCGGTGGGGGTGGTGCCGACGATGGTGGCGACGACCTGCTGCATCGCCGCCAGCTACGAGGCCAAGGCGCTTGGGGTGAAGACCGGGACCGGTGTGCGGGATGCTCAACGGCTGTGCCCGGATATCCGGCTGGTCGAGGCCCGGCCGAAGCGCTACGTCCAGTGTCACCACCAGATCGTCGAGGCGGCTGAGTCGTGCCTGCACATCGACCAGATCCCATCCATCGACGAGATGTACGGCCGACTCTTAGGCAGCGAACGCCAGCCCCAGCGTGCCGCCGAGATCGCACACGCCGTCAAGGCCGCCATCCGTAGCCGGGTCGGCGCGTTTGTCCGCTGCTCGATCGGGTTGGCACCGAATCCCTGGCTCGCCAAGGTCGCCACCGACCTGCAGAAGCCCGACGGCATGGTCATGATCCTCCCCGAACAGATGCCCGAAAAAATCTGCACCCTCAAACTCACCGACCTCCCCGGCATCGCACGGGGCATGCACACCCGCCTTCAATGCCACAACATCCACACCGTCGCTCAACTCTGCTCACTATCCAGGCAACAGATGTCGGCCATCTGGAAGAGTGACGTGCTGGGTTCGTTGTGGTGGCACCAACTCAACGGCCACGATCTGCCGTACCGCCGGACCCATCGGCGGACGGTGGGGCACTCGCATGTGTTGCCGCCGAAGTGGCGCACCGATGCCGGGGCCCGGGCGGTGTCGGTCCGCATGATCCACAAGGCCGCCGCGCGGATGCGCCGCATGCACTACGTCGCCAGCCACCTCACCGCGAATGTCCGTTACCTGGATGCCCCAAAATGGAAACGCAGGGCACCGCTAGGGCTTTGTGGGGATACCCTGACCATGCTGCGCGTCTTCGCCGAACTCTGGCGTGACAAACCCCTGGGTTCACCGTTGCAGGTCGCGGTCCAGCTTGATGGCCTGGTTCCCCTGAATACCGCCCCCATCCCGCTATTTGATGAACCCCGCCACCTCGCCGACCTGGCTGACGCCATGGACCGGATCGACCACAAGTTCGGCCACCACAGCATCTACTTCGGCTCGATGTTCGGTGCCCAGTCCACCGCCCCGACCCGCATCAGCTTTACCCAAGTCCCGGGGGAGGAGGAGTTTTAACGACCCTCGTAAGCCGCTTGCGGCTTAGCGGTCCTTGGTAGGCGCGGCCCGCCAGCCCGCAGGCCCCGCCGCGTGTAACGCGGCGGCTACGAAAGATTCGTTGACCGCTTATTCAGGATCAACACCGCACCCACAACCAACACCGCGAACGTCCCCGGCTCGGGAATCGTCGCGACGAAGATGCCGGAGGTGCTGTCTGTGAAATGGAGCGTGAACGCGAGTTGGCCCGCGTCGTTGAAGGCGGGGGTCGGCAAGGACCCATTGGACCCGCCGGTTGCGGTGTTGATGGTGCGGATCGTGCGGAGGTCTTCGATCAGCGGGTCGTCGTTGACATCAAACAAGTCACCCGAACGGGCGATCAGTGTGAGCAGGCCGGTGGGGTCGGTCGCCCAGATGCCGCGGTCGTTGGTGTCATCTACACCTGTCCCGGATAGGCTGCCCATAAACGCTACCTGGCCCGCAGCGTTGAGAACGAGTTTGCCGAAGCTTCTGTGTCTCACGCCTTGGGCCGTGCCCGTTGCGGCGTCGAATTCACGCGCAATCAGGCTATATGAGCCGGGGCCTCCCGACCAGATGCCGCCGTCATTTATGACACCCACACCCGGGCCGGTGAGGAGGCCTGCGAACGCGGTCTGGCCGGCGTCGTTGAGCTCGGGTGAACTTAAACTGCTGTACACCACACCTGGGGCCATGCCCGGTGCGGCGTCGCCTTCACGGACCAGCAGACTCAACGAACCGGAACCTTCTGACCAGATACCGTTGTCATTCGAGGAGGTAACACCCGGGCCGGTGAGGGAGCCTGCAAACGCGATCTGGCCGGTGTTGTTGAATTTGGGAAAGATTATTTTGCTGTATACCACACCCGGAGCCGTGTCCGGTGCGGCGTCGCCAGTACGCACGGCCAGGCTAAGTGAGCCGGAAACGTCCGACCAGATGCCCACATCATTGGTGGAGTCTACGCCGGTGCCGGTGAGCGTGCTCCAAAACACCGTCTGTCCTGCGGTGATGGGCAGGGGTTCGCCCAAGAAGCCAAACACCACACCCGGGCCCGTGCCCGCAGCGGCGTTGCCTTCACGCGCGACCAGGCTAAGCGAGCCGGAACGCTCCGACCAGATCCCCTCATTATTGGTGGTGTCTACGTTGGTGCCGGTGAGACTGGCACGGAACACCGTTTGGCCTGCGTTGTTGAGCACAGGGTTGAAGGTTGTACCACTAAAAGAAAAAGTACTGAACGTAGCACCCGCAGGTGTGCCTGGTACGACGCTGCCTGCGCGCGCGACCAGATTCAGTGAGCCTGAACCCTCCGACCATAGGCCAGCAAAGTTCGTACGGCCCACGCCCGTGCCAGCGAGAGAGGCACTGAATGCCGTCTGGCCCGCGTCGTTGATTTTGGGTGTGAAAAAACGGAAATACTCCACGCCCGCTCCGGCACCAGGCGCGGGGCTGCCTGCCCTTGCGACCAGGCTCAGCGAGCCTGCCCCCTCTGACCAAATGCCGGTGATATTCGTGAGGTCCACACCCGGGCCGGTGACGGAAGACCTGAACGCGATTTGACCGGCGCTGTTGAACGCGGGGGGGGTTGCGATGACGTTGTACACCACGCCCGAGGCAGTGCCCGGTGCGGGGTTGCCGGTCAAAACGCGGGTGTCGTAGCTGACGGCCGCGTGCGTGTTGATGGCTGTAAAGGCAATCACCGCCGCCATGGTTGCACCGATCGCGCACGTCTTGAACAGCTTCCATGTCATGGCATGTCTCCTATTAAAATTAATCCCCGTTGACAAACTCAGCGGCCAGGTTTTCTCCCCGCTGACCCCGGAATCTCGCTTACCTTGCGTAAGACGACATAAGAGTACCATATTGTATCAATCTCTGTCAATCATTTTATTAGAATGTTCACAATAATATTGTGATTGTTCGGGTTCACGGGTTCGTACATCGCACGATATAGTTCTCGACGCCGGGCGTGTTCGTGGTGAAGTATGACGGGACGATTGCTGACGGTCGCGGGGGATCCACCTCAGGCAAGTTCAAGGCTATAATGACTGAGTGGGGCAGGATTCCAGCCCGGCAGGGGAGGTAAAATGGGTTTTTAGCTGGGCTTGCATCCGATCGTCGGCTCGGATACGCTATTGGGCTCGATTGGACCCCTATATACCCCCGAACCGCGTTTAGGACGCTGAAAAGGGCGATTGCCATGCCACGAGTTTGCACATTTACCGGCCGACGGACCTCCGCTGGCAGAACCTACACCCTTCGCGGTAAGGCGAAGTACCTCGGCGGCGTGGGTACCAAGATCACCGGCAAGACCAAGCGGACCTTCCGCCCGAACATCCAGACGGTGACCGCCCTGGTCGATGGGTCGCCTCAGCGGATCAAGGTCTCGGTCAAGGCCATCCGTAGTGGGCTGGTTATCAAGCCTCTGAAGCGTAAATACGCCTACAAGCCTGAAGCTGCCGCCACGGAATAATCCCCCGGAAGTGAGTGGTCCCTGCCTCGGATGCGTGCCCGCCGGCCTCCCGGGAGCTCGCCACCGGACAGGTGCCCCGGTCATCGACGGTATGCCCGACCCATCGGATGCACGTTTTTTTCATCGGATATCACAAGATTTTCTTGACTGACAGTACCGGCCCGGCAATCCTACTAGATAGATAAAGCTGACCCCCCGGACCCCCGGATACCCCCGACCCCGTTTCAGACGATTCAGCAGTTCATGCGGAGACGACAATCGACGAGGCCAACGCACCACCTGCCGGCCCGATTGCGACCAGATTCCCCGCCGCTTAGACCGATACGCTAACCAAACTCCGCTACTCACCGTCGGCGTCTTAAACCGCGCCACGCCGGGCCGATGCGTATGGCTATCCGAGAAGACATCAAAGACCGCGTCCAGCAGGCGACCGACATCGTCCGCCTCATCGGCGAGCAGGTGGCTCTACGGCCTAAGGGCAAGGAGTTCGCGGGTCTGTGCCCGTTCCACGACGATAAGAACCCGTCGATGCAGGTCTCGCCGATCAAGCAGATATACAAGTGCTTTAGCTGCGGGGCTGGCGGTGATGCGTTCAGCTTCGTGATGAACTACCACAAGATGAACTTCCCCGAGGCGATCAAGCACCTGGCGGAGCGTGCGGGGATTGAGGTGGTGGAGCAGGACAGGCGGTCAAGCCCAGGCGACAGCGAGCGGGTCAGCGAACGCAAGCAGATCGCTGGTGCCAACGCCCAGGCGGTGGAGTTTTTTCGGACTTTATTGAAGCATCAAGATCACGGCCAGATCGCGCGGGACTACATCGAACGGCGGGGGATTAGCCCGGAAATGGTGGCAGATTTTCAGATCGGCTACGCCCTGGATGGCTGGGACGGGCTGGTGCAGATGATCGAGCACAAGAGTTGGGATCAGACTGGGTTTGAGTTTGCGGGGCTCGTTAGTCAGCGCGACTCGGGAGGGTATTACGACCGCCTGCGTCACCGTCTGATCTTCCCGATCTTCGATGCGATTGGCCGACCCATCGCGTTTGGCGGGCGGAAGATCCGTGAGGAGGACGAGCCAAAGTACCTGAACAGCCCGGAGACCAAGCTCTTTAATAAGTCGGCGACGCTGTACGGGTTGCACCTGGCGAAGAAGCCGATCATCGATAGCAAGACCGCGGTGATTGTCGAGGGGTATACCGATGTGATCGCCTGCCATCAGGGCGGGGCGAGGAATGTGGTGGCGACGCTGGGTACGGCGTTAACCAGCGAGCATGTGCGTGAGCTTCGGCGTTATGCCGAGAAGGTCGTGCTGATCTTCGATGCGGATGAGGCGGGTCAGAAGGCGGCGGATCGTGCGGTTGAGTTGTTCCTTACCGGGGATCTGGACGTAGCGATCGCGGTGCTGCCGGATGGTTTGGACCCGGCTGACATGATGTCACAAGAAGACGGCCCGCAGCGTTGGGACGAAGCAGTTAAGTCGGCTCATGACGCGATGACGTACCAGTTTGAACGTCTTAGCGAGCAGATGGACGGCACCACGACGCTGACCGGGCGACAGAAATTGGCGGATGCTTACCTGACCCGTCTGGCCCAGCTTGGGCTTGCCCGGGTCGGTGCGATACGCAGGGCCCTGATCGTCCAACGGCTGGCGGGGATTCTGCACATGGGTGAGCAGGCGGTCAGTGACCTATTGACCCGCAAGGCCGCGACCGCGAGGCAGGCCCCCCGGATAGCCCCCAGGCCGGTTTATACGGATGTAACGCCCAGTGAAGATGGGCAAGATTCGGCCCCCCAAGAGTATGAGGAATATGTCCCAGATGGGGTTGCCTCGACCGATTCTCGACGTAGACTTAAGGCGTTGGAATTAGCGGAACGGCAGGTGATAGGTTGCCTGATCCGGGATAATCAGCGGTTTGGCCAGGTCCTGGCTGACGGTCGGACGTTCGATGAGGCGGTTTCGTCGGCGGATTTCGTTACGTCTGAAAATAGCAGGCTGTTCCAGCGTGTATTTGACCGGCTTGGTGCTGGGGAAACGATCACGCTGGCGGGCCTGTTGGGCGATCTTGCGTCCGAGAGTGAGCAGGGCTTGTCGGATATTTTGACCCAGGCGGATGCGGATGTAGACGCAGCCACCGGGGGGCGTTTCGATCAGGTTGACCAATTGCTCGGGCTCGCTGCCCAGGCCCTGTTGGACCACCACCGCGAAGCGCAGTATCGCCAGCACAAGCAGACGCTCGCCGCAGGCGGCGGGACAGGGGGAGCCGAGGGTGCCGATCAAGGCGGGCTGGATAGTGCCCAACTGCTTCGGCGGATGATCGAGCACCGCAGGGACAACCCCTCCCCGGTGCGGATCGCGCGTGTCGGGAAATGACATGGCTTGGTTGGTATTGAGATGGTTTGATTTGAGATCGATGCTTGTTTCTGTGAAGCGGGCATGAAGATGGCGGAGAGGATTGGGGGACGTCGGCCCGGCACGGAAGTCGGAGCGGATTACGACAGGGACGCACGCCGTTGGGACAGGTACCCGGCGGCAACACGAGAGGCTGCGGCAGGCGATAGCGTCGGCCGCGAATAAGAGGCAACACCCTTGATTAACGTATTGCACCCAGCGGTCGTGGAACTGATCGGCGGCGGAAGCAGACGCGGCTTCATCACCTTCGATGAACTCAACGCTTTGCTCCCCGACGAGTACGTCGATACCAAAAAGGTCGATGAACTACTCGTGAGGTTTGCTGTCGAAGGCATCAAGCTGGTTGACGAGATCTCTGTGCCCCACGAGTACCGGGCCAAGCTCATCCGGCACGACGACGATCCTGAAAAGGATCAGGAGGAAAGCGCGGGTACCGACGACGAGGGCGATCCGCTTCTCACCGCCGAGCAGGCCAAGGCCGAGTTCGCCCAGGCCCTCCAGGATGCTGTCAGCAAGCGTATCGACGACCCCGTCCGCATGTACCTCACTCAGATGGGCGAGATCAGCCTGCTGACCCGCGAGGAAGAGATCCGGCTGGCGAAGAAGATCGAGACGACCCGGATGATCTTCCGCCGTAAGGTCTTGGAAAACGACTACGCGATTAAGAGTTCGGTCGAGGTGCTCGAGCAGGTCCACGAAGGCGATCTGCCTTTCGACCGGACGATGAAGATCTCGACGGCCGAGGAAGACGCCAAGGGCAAGATCGCCTCGCGGATCCCGGTCAACCTCAAGACCGTCAAGCGTCTGTTGGACCTCAACCGCATGGGCTGGGACGAGCTGGATGCCCCGGGCAGGATCGCCAAGGCCCGTGCCCAGGAGATCGAAGGCCGCCTGTCTATCCGCCGCCGCAAGATGACGACCCTGATCGAAGAGTTGAGCCTGCGTACCAGCAAGGTCCAGCCGCTCTTGAAGAAGCTGCGCTCGATCGCCAACAAGATGACCGAGCTGCGCAACACCGTCGCCAAGGCCAGGGATTTCCCCGACCGTTACGACCCCGAAGACATCATGGTCATGCGTGAAGAGCTAGCCGGGATGCGCAGCCTCGTGCTGTGCGAGCCCGACGAACTTATCCGCCGGGTCCGTGAGATCACGATGGTGTTCGACGAGTACGAGCAGGCCAAACGCGACCTCTCCGGCGGGAACCTACGGCTGGTCGTCTCGATCGCCAAGAAATACCGCAACCGCGGCTTGGCGTTCCTGGACATCATCCAGGAAGGCAACACCGGCCTGATGCGGGCCGTCGATAAGTACGAATACAAGCGGGGTTACAAGTTCTCGACCTACGCCACCTGGTGGATCCGTCAGGCCATCACCCGCGCGATCGCAGACCACGCACGCACCATCCGTATCCCGGTGCACATGATCGAGACGATGAGCAAGCTGCGTAACATCGCCAAGAACCTGCTTCAGGATCTTGGCCGTGAGCCCACCATCGAGGAGATCGCTGAGGCCGCCGAGATGCCTGTCACCGAAGCTCGGCGGGTCATGAAGATCAGCCGACACCCCATCAGCCTCGACCGCCCGGTCGGCGAGAGCGAAGACTCCTACTTCGGGGACTTCATCGAGGACCAGGCCGCCGACAACCCCTCGGAGACCGCGACCAGCGACATGCTCCGCGGCCGGATCGAGCAGGTCCTCAAGACCTTGACCTACCGCGAACGTGAGATCATCAAGCTCCGCTACGGCATCGGTGACGGCTACACCTACACGCTCGAAGAGGTCGGCCGAATATTCAAGGTCACCCGTGAACGTGTCCGACAGGTCGAAGCCAAGGCCATCCGCAAACTTCAACACCCCGTCCGCGCACGCAAGCTCCAAGGCTTCGTCGATGGCACGTTGGAAGAAGAAGAAATGATGCGGAACTGACCCGCATCAGTTTCAACCACTTAACCTGAAAACAACAGCCCCGCCCGAAAGGGTGGGGTTTTTTGTCATGTACCCAAGTCATTTTGATGGGTTTTACCCTGATCCCTATTGGCCGATCCGTCCACGTCGTCTACTCCGCGAACATCGCATCCACGAACTTCGCCGGGTCGAACGGCTCGACGTCGTCGGGGGTTTCGCCCACGCCGATGAATTTGACGGGGATGTTCAGGGCTTCGCGGATGGCGATCACGATCCCGCCGCGGGCTGTGCCGTCGAGTTTGGATAGGAAGATGCCGGTGACATCGGTGGCGTCGGCGAAGACCTTGGCCTGGTTGATCCCGTTCTGCCCGGTGGTCGCGTCGATCACGAGGATGACCTCGTGCGGTGCCCCCGGTATCTGCTTAGCAACCACTGACCGTATCTTGGTTAGCTGTCGCATCAGGTGGTCTTGTGTGTGCAGCCGCCCGGCGGTGTCCAAGACCAGCACATCCACATCACGCGCGACCGCAGCCTGGGCCGCATCAAACGCGACCGCCGCCGGGTCGCCGCCTTGTTGCCCCTTGATAACCTGCACGTCTAAGCGTTCGGACCAGACCTCCAACTGCTCGACCGCCGCGGCGCGGAACGTGTCGCAGGCCGCCAATAGCACGGTCTTGCCCTCATCACGCAGGCTCTTGGTGATCTTGGCGATGCTTGTGGTCTTGCCCGCCCCGTTGATCCCCGCAACCAAAATCACCGTTGGCCCTTCGCCGGGCGCGGCGAAGTGCAGGCTGCGATCCGCCTGGGGATAATACGCACGCAACTGGTCTTTGAGGAATTCGAGCGCCTCGTCGCCGGAGGTGATCTCGCTGCGTTCGTAGGCGGCCTGGATGTCCTTGCGGATCTCCACCGCCGTCTTCACCCCGATGTCCGCCTGGATCATCGCGCGTTCGAGGTCTTTGAGCAGTTCCGGGCTGAGCTTCTTGCCCGTGAGGATCGTCCGTACCGTCGATGCCGACCCGGAGCGTGTCCTGGCCAGGCCCTGCTTGAGTTTGTTAAGTGCGGACTTAAAGAGGCTCATAGGCGGGTATCGGGGTTGGGGTATCGGCTAAGAGCAAAGGCTAAAAGCTAATGGCTCTCTTTGTCCTTCGCATCATCAAGCCAGGCCTTCTCGTCGGTGGGGGCGGCCTCGGCAGACTCATCTTCCCCTGCATCTCCCGGCTCAACGGTCTTTGCCAATTTATCCAACACGCCGTTGACGAACGCGGGGCTCTGCTCGCTGGCGTAGTGCTTGGCCAACTCGACCGCCTCGTTGATCGCGACTTTAACAGGGGCGTGGCCGGTGATGATTTCGTGGTACGCCAATCTCAGAATCGCCCGATCGACCGGCGGCTGGCGGTGGGTCGGCCATTCCGGGGCAAGCCCGGCGATCTTGCCGTCCGCTTCGCTGTGTTGCTCCCACGCCGCCTGCGCCAGGTCCGTGCCTTGCTCGCGCACACGGGGGTTGTCGAAGTCGTTGTCCAGCCCGTCCATGATCGCCTGGCGGTCACGCACACCGGTTACATCCATCTGGTACAGCACCTGCATCGCAAGCCGACGCACATCCCGGCGGTTGCCGGGCGCGATCTCGCCGTTGTCAGAAGCTGATTTGTTTTCTGCCATCGTGTCTTTCATGTCCTTCGCACCCATCACTAACTACGAGTCACTAAATCTTCTTCATCAGGTCCGCCATCTCGATCCCGGTCATCATCGCGCTGCGCCCGGCGTTGCCCATCTTCGAGCCCGCCCGATTCACCGCCTGTTCCAGCGTATCACACGTCAGCACCCCAAAGATGCAAGGCACCCCGGTCATCACACCCACATCCTTGATCCCCTTGGCTGTCTGCTCGACCACGTGGTCGTAGTGATCGGTCTCCCCACGGATCACACACCCCAGACAGATCACCGCCTTGTACTCGCCGGACTCCGCCAACTTCTTGGCCGTCACCGGCAGTTCAAAGCTCCCCGGCACCCACACCACCGTCAAACCCTCCACATCCCCACCCAGCCGCTTCCATGTGTCCACCGCCCCGTCTAGCAGGTGCTTGGTGATGAATTCATTAAACCGAGCCACCACCACCGCGATCTTCACGTTGTTGTCAGCGATCAGGTCGCCTTGGATAGCTTCAGGTGGGGTTTCAGGCACAGCGGGCTCGTAGGGAGGGTGTTCCAAGTGAGCTACGCATTTTACAGGCTGGTGAAGGCAGTTGCCAACGGCGGATTCAATTAGAGGTAAGCATATAAACACCTCAGATCCTGACCTCGTCGCTTGACCATCTGTCCCAATGCCCCACAATGATGGCGAGCCGCCCGTTTGCTCCCGTGGGCGGCTTGTGATCTGCCGGGGAGTCATTGATCGGGGATGTCATGTTTAAAGCTCAAGAGTTGATTGTAGACAACCGTTTTTTCCTGCTCGGGTTGGATCACTTGTATCGCGAGGCAATGAAAGAGCATGAGAGTGATAAGTTACTAACGTGCGCTGAAGAGGTTGCAAAAAAACTGGAGGTACCGCCAACTGATGTGCCGATCGAGGGCTACTACAACGAAAGCCCAGAGCTTACGCGGTACTTCCGATTGATGAGGGCTCTTCAAGAGGTCGAGATTGCTCGTGAAGCGGAGGTGATCAAACTCAAGAGCTATAACCGGCTTAAGCAAGTGACCGCGTCTCCGATATTTGGTCTATCCGCAGAAAGGAATACCATGTTTCCCGGTGGGAGGGACGCATTGTATTGCGCTCTTGATTGCACCATGGTGGATAATTGGAACGTACCGCACTTAGTGGAAGCTGCATATAGAGCCGCCGTCGGCTCAGACGACTACTCACTAGTGACATTGTCGGTTCTGGCTAAGGATCCAGTAGTGATTGCTGCATGTCGAGAGACGGTGGTGCTTTATGCGGAAGTGTATTTTTCTGGGGCCGGACCAGCTCCAAGATACAAATACGTGTGGCGTGTAGATGAAATTATTGAAAAACGGGCTCGGTTATTTGTCTCGACCTTCAATAAATTGATGGGTGAGTCATTGCCGAAGCCATGTGCAGCCAAAGCAAAGCAGTTTTACCTCGCTTCAAAGAACATAAATTTCGAAGGTCGATGTGTGCGTATAGGAGCTGATGACAGTATCAGGCCGGTCAGGCATTACCACTGGGCTATCACTTTTCAGCAGGGCGAAGGCTATGTGGTCAACGACTTCTGGGACACCGATCTCTGGACCACCCAGCGGTATCAGGCGCAGCAGGAACCAGAACTCTGATCCAGTACCGTGTTAAGTCCCCCTCGGCTTGAACCCCGCCCGGGGGTGGCTATGATGGCCGGTCCTCGAACAGCAGACCGTTTCACCCCAATACCCAAGGATTCAGGATCATGCCCAAGCGTGCGAAAATCTCTGTCATCGGCGGCGGCAATGTTGGCGCCAGTTGTGCTCTGTGGGCCGCCAGCCAGGAACTTGGCGACATCGTTGTGCTGGACATCCCCCCGGCCGAAGGCATGGTCAAGGGCAAGATGCTGGACCTGGCGCAGTGCGGACCGATGGGGCGGTTTGATAGCAAGATCACCGGGACCGTGGACTACAAGGACATCGCTGGGTCGGACGTGGTGGTGGTGACGGCTGGTATCCCGCGTAAGCCGGGGATGAGCCGAGACGACCTGATCGCGACCAACGTGAAGATCGTCAAGGACGTCAGTGAGAACATCAAGCAGCACGCCCCCGATGCGGTGGTGATCCTGGTCAGTAACCCGCTGGACGCGATGGTCTATACCGCTTGGAAGACCACCGGGTTCCCGACCAACCAGATCGTCGGCCAGGCCGGCTGCTTGGACGTCGCACGGTTTAAGACCTTCATTGCCATGGAGACCGGCTTCAGTGTCGAAGACATCAACGCACTGCTCCTAGGCGGCCACGGCGACACGATGGTTCCATTGCCACGCTTCACCAACATCGCCGGCATCCCCATCACGCAATTCATCAGCGAGGACAGGCTCAACGAGATCGTCGACCGTGCCAAGGTCGGCGGCGGCGAGATTGTCAAGCTCATGGGCACCAGCGCCTACTACGCCCCGGCTCTCGGCGTCATTGACATGGTTGAAGCCATCATCAAGGACAAGAAGCGCATCCTCCCCTGTGCCGCCTACTGCGACAAGGAGTTTGGGGTGGGCGGCTACTTCGTTGGCGTCCCGGTTGTGTTGGGTGCCGGCGGCGTCGAGAAGATCGTCGAGATCGACCTCAATGCCGAAGAGCAGAAGCTGATGGATGCCTCCACCGTGCACGTTAAGAGCCTGGTCGAGGTGGTCTGCAAGGCCTTCCCCGAGTTGGCGTGATCCTTCGGGCAAGCGTGCTGATTTTTGAATCATTAAAAACGCCCACCCATGGCTATGGGCGGGCGTTTTATTTATGGGTCAGTGAAGTCGTGTTCGCCTGGGGCTGTGGCCTAGCACAACGCAGCAAACGTCAGCATCGCGAGGATGATGATTTTACGCCGTTTGGCGATCTGATCGTGGTTCATGATGAATACGGCACTAAGCATGTATCTCTCCGTGTCAGGACGCTAAGATACCATCAATGGGCGTGCCACGGGGCGTTTTTAGAGCCAAAATAGCTATAAACCCAGTTGGGGCAGATAGATGAAAAATTATGGATTGATTGATGATTTGCCTGTAAGCCGGGGGATGGGGCATCCAGGCAACACTCATAAAGGGGTGTTGTCGTGTCTAAGCCTCGTCTGGGCGGGGTGGCTTGTCGGTGCCGTGATGGGGGTTGTGTTGGTCGTGCCGGCTGTGCGGGCCCAAGAGGCGGCGGCCGAACTTGTGATCGATGCCCCGTTGCTTGATGTGAGCCACGCCCAGCGGGCCTTCCGTCAGGTCGAAGCCTGGTTGGGCGATGCTTCGGGCGCTCGGCAAGGTGCCATGCCCATCCGGGTCACGGGGTTGATCGGTGTGAGGTTGGTCTTGCGCAGCGGGGGGATCGTGGTCGGTGAGGGTGTGGCGTATCGTGAGGACTTACTTGCAGCACTTGACGGGCCGGGCCAATCGGTCGATCTGTTGCCGCTGCTCTTGCTGGCGACCGAACGTGCCGAGTTGGGTGTGCGCGAGAGCCTGGCGGATGCAAGACTGCGCGCCGTATTGGCAGGGCGGGTGTTGCGGGACACGGAAATCGTGACGGTGGCGGAGGTCGGCTCAAACCTGAGCGTTGACCTTGAGTTGGGTTATGGATTGCGTACGGTGACTGTGCAGTCGGATGCCGGGTCTGATGAGATATTTGCTCGGTTTGCACCTTGTTATCACGGACTTGCTTTCGTGGATGCTAAACGTGGCGAGTGGTCGTGGATCTGGCCCGGGGACGCCGCTTCACGGAACATTGCGCCGCCGAACCAGTTGGTGCTTGGGCTTAAGGGGCTGGGGCTGGATCGGTCTGCGGTGGCACAGCTTGGCCGACCCGGTGGTGCGGGTTTCGCGCGGTTCCAGACGATCCACGTCGTGCGCCCTTTTGCCGGGTCTGACCCCAAGACGCTGGTGCGGTCCAGCGGCAACCTGCCCCGATACGCGGTCGGCGAGCGTGAGCTTGAAACCATCGGCGACCGCTTGATCGAACACCTCTACAACCGATTCACATCCGACGGCCAGGTGCGCGGAACCTACCACCCCACCAGCGGGCGATTTGATCCCCTGGTCGCCAGCGACGACCAGGCGGCCCTGGCTTGCTACGCGATGGTGCATTACAGCCGATACCTCACCACCGCCAGGCCGTTTGACCAGAGTGTGGCGGCGTATGGCAGGCGGGCCACACAGGTCGCGATGGATCTGGGTGAGCGGGTGTTGGATGCCGGCGATCAAGCGGAGCCCCGGGTGGTGGCGCTGGTCTTGTTGGCGTTGATGGAAGCTCCGGTGGCTGAATCCGATCAGGCACTGCGTGACCGTCTGGGTGACCGGCTTTTATCATTGGTGTTGCCCGAACAGGCCGACCAGCAGGTCCGGGGCAATCAGGGCGCTGCGGCGCTGGCGGCGGCAGCGTTGGCGACTTTGTATGACCGCACACGGGAAGAACGTTTAGGGCAAGCGGTCTGGACACTGATGGGTCGTGCCTGGGGCCCAGACGATGGGGTCCCCAACCTCGTGGCCCTGCCTTGGCTGACGTTGGCGTATGAGCGGGCCGGCGACCTGTTGGCGGACAACGACCCCAGCGGAGTAAAAGAAAAAAAACTCGCCCGTCGGCGCCAGACGCTGTCGATCGTCATCGACAGGCTCTGCCGGCAGCAGGTGATTGAGAAACCCACGCTGGGGCCAGACGATGTCCTCGGTGGATTTGTCCTACAGCCCGGCCCATCGGGGAGCCCGCCGAACCCTGATTGGCGCAACGCCCAGCCGTTGATGTTCTTGTCGATCATGCTCCGTGACGACAGGGTCACGCATGACAAGGACAAGCTCGGTTGGCTCCTCTCAGCCGGCTACTCCGCACGCTTTGTCGGACAACTCATGATGGACGACGCGAGCTGCTACTACGTCCGCGACCGGGTCGCCGCGCGAGGCGGTGTCCGATTGGCTCCTTGGGATAACCGCTTGGCGCTGGCACCCACTGCGATGAGCCTGCTGGCCATAACCGAACTGCAAACCTCGTTAGCCACGTTCAAGCCAGCCCCCACCAAACCCGAGCCCAGGCCCAGCCTCCTTAGTGAAGGCAGCGCTGTGGCAGAAGATGCCCCCACGGATGTGCCTGCTTCCACTACACAGCCCAGCCCCTCGTCGCCTTGATGGCCGTTAATTTGAATTCGCTTTATCAGTGAGCGGCTTCGATCGCGTTGACTTTTTCCAGCCGACGTGCATGGCGTTCTTCAGCGGTGAATTTGGCGTTCACAAAGGCTGTGACCAGCTCAACCGCGACCGCTTCACCGACGATCCTGGCACCCAGGCAAAGAACGTTCATGTTGTCGTGTTCTACACCCTGCCCAGCGGAGTAGGTGTCGTGGCAGACCGCGGCCCGTACGCCGTCCTGCTTGTTTGCGGCGATGCTCGCACCGACACCAGAGCCGCACAGCAGCACCCCGCGTTCGGCCTGGCCGTGTTGGATCGCCTGACCGACATACCTGGCAAAATCGGGATAATCGTCCTGCGCGTCCATTTCGTGCGCACCTAAGTCCAGCACCTCGTGGCCAAGGCCCTCCATGAGTTCCAGCAGCGGGCGTTTCAGCGGGTATCCGCCGTGGTCACAGGCGATCGCGATTTTCATAATATCCGGCTCCCATCGGGTAGGGGGTGTTGGCGGGCATTATCCCCGGTCCACCGCCCAACGCAATGCCCCGGTCCGATAGGTCACGCTGTTTTGCTTGGCACGGTTGTAATGTGAGCTATAAAGGGCGTTTTGTCTGACATGACCTGCTGTGATGTCAAAGCAGACAAAAGTGTTGCACTGTTATATGGGGTTGCCTACAGGCTACCCCTCATCTAGCCGAATTAGACAACATGGGGCGGTAGCGTACGCTCGGCCCCGGAGCGTAATGGGGGAGTTGGTCACAAGATGACGAGTCGTCCGCCAGTGTGCGGTCGTCATCCTGATTTAATTTGATTCTGACAGGGGAAGTCCTGCAAATGGACCAGCAGTTACTTGACCGCATCCTGAAGTGCGAACGCCTGCCCAGCTTCCCAGCTATTGCGGCTAGGGTGATCGAGATGTGCGGCGACGATAACGTCAGCATCCGCGAGTTGGGCGAAGTCCTCTCGCACGATACCGCCATATCCACAAAAATACTCCGCACGATCAACAGCAGCTTCTACGGCCTACGCCACCGGGTCACCACCGTCGAGCGGGCCACCGGTATGTTGGGCATCAACGCCGTGAAGATGCTGGCGTTGGGTTTTAGTCTGGTCCCTCAACTCAAGGGCCTGGGCGGCGAAGACTTCGATCCCACCATCATCTGGAAGCGAAGCCTGTTCGCCGCGGTTGGGGCGCACACCATCGCCCGTGAGATCAAGTTCGAGCATTACGAAGAGGCTTTCATCGCCGGACTGCTCCAAGACCTGGGCGTGATCGTGTTGCTTCAAACACTCCGCACGGATTTCGTCAAAATAATCGAGCAAACGACCAACGCCCACGGCAAGCTGCGTTCGTTGGAACAACAAGAATTGGACCTGGACCACGCTCAGGTCGGCCAGGCATTGGCCAAATTGTGGATGCTGCCCCCGGTCTTGATTACCGCGATCTGTCACCACGAAGACCCCGAAGAAGCCGTGCCCGAGTTTCAACAACTGGTTCGCTCGGTCACGTTGGGTGCCAAAGCAGCCGACTGCTTCCTCAGCCCCCAGGACCAGCAGGCCGGGCGCGTCAAGAGTTATCTCCGACACGCCAGCCAGTGGTTCGATCTGAATCAAGAGCAGGCCGGAGCCTACCTGGAAAGCATCGAAGAGGGCACCAAGGAACTGGGCAAGATGTTCGAGATAGAGAGCTCCGCCCAACAATCCGCTACGGACCTGATGGTCATGGCCAACCAAACCCTTTCGGACCTTTCGGTTAAGGCGGTCCAAGAAGCCGCCCGCCTGGAAGAGGAAAACAAGAAATTAAACGCCCAGGCGAACTACGACCCACTGACCAGCACGCTCAACCGAGGCGGCCTGGATGATTTGCTTAAGCAGGAATTTGAGGCTGCGGGGCACACCGGCAATCCTCTGTCGGTGATCTTCTTCGACGCCGACAAGTTCAAACCCATCAACGATAATCACGGCCACCACGTCGGCGACCGGGTGTTGCAGTTGATCGCCGCTTCCATGAACGAAAACGTCTCTCCCGGCGGACGAGTTGGGCGGTACGGGGGCGACGAGTTTACGATGGTTCTCCCCGGGGTAGATGGCGCTCAGGCCACAGCCATCGCAGAGAAAGTACGCCAGCGCGTCGAGCGGGTCATCATCGAACACGACGGCGATGAAAAGCTATCGATCACCGTCAGTGTCGGGTTGTCCAGCTACAACGGCACGGACCTACCCGGATGCCAGGCAGACCAACTCATCATCGCCGCCGACAAAGCCATGTACGCCGCCAAAGCCGCCGGGGGCAACCGCGTGTACCGCCTGCCTCCGATCGATCAGCCCAAGCAGAAAGCCGGTTGATGCACCGACTCCCTGCACATCCATCACAAGTTTAGTTTTCAGATCCCCAGGCAGGCCCTCACAGCTTCTTGAGCATCGTGCGGTGTGGGCCCATGCCCGGTATGGAGAACTCTTCTGAGACCGCCACCCATCCAAATTTCTCATAGAACTGAATAGCAGGCACATGTGCATTGCACCAGATGTATTGGTAGGTGTCGATCTGCCTTAGCCGAGTCTCCGCAAACGATAGCAGCGACCGCCCGATCCCTCCGCCCTGGTACAAGGGGTCCACCGCCATCGCGTTGAGTTGCCACGCCGGCTCCTTGCTGAAAGGCCTGTCCAGGATCGTCACGCACCCCACCGCGTGCTTGCCGATGATCGCGCCGATATGCATCGTCATTGATTCAACGTCTCCCTCGAAGTGCGCGTGCTTTCGGTGCCGGCCCCGGCACAACACCGCGTGACGCAGGTCGATGATCCGGTCTACATGTACCTGGCGGATTTCCATTCCCATCTACTATCCCCAAAACATCCGTTAACTTCGACCGATCTGCTATAGGCAAACCGGCACGCAAAAAACCAGTCTCCGCAGCCGCTAATCTAAAACATTCGCCCACGACCTACCCGATCTTACACGATCCGTCACAACACGAGGTATCATCCACCCGCCGCCGCTTCCAAACTACGCTTGCGGTTTAGCGGTCCCAGGAGATACCCCATGCCACTTCGATTTTTACTCGCGACAATATCCTGCCTGTTATCACTGACCCACCACTCTCAGGCACAACTCATCCCCGACGGCGTAACTGTCGAGCAGGTTGCCACTGGCTATCAGTTCACCGAGGGACCTGCCGCCGGCCCGGATGGCGCGATCTACTTCACCGACATCCCCGCCAAGCGCATCCTCCGCTTCGACCCCGACACCCACGAGACTACCATCTTCCGAGAAGACTCCGGCCGAGCCAACGGGTTGATGTTCGATAAGCACGGCGGTCTCTATGCCTGTGAAGGCGCAGCCCAGGGCGGCAGCCGGCGCCTCTCCCGCACCGAACCCGACGGCTCCATCACCAGCCTCGCCGACCAATGGCAAGACAAAAAACTCAACAGCCCAAACGACCTGGACATCGACCAGCAAGGTGGCGTCTACTTCACCGACCCGCGCTACGGCAACCGCGCAGACATGCAGTCGGAGACCGAGGCCGTCTTCTATCTCACGCCCGATGGCACACTCACCCGCGTCATCAACGACCTGCAACGCCCCAACGGCATCATCCTCTCCCCCGACGATAAAACCCTCTACGTCGCCGACAACGCCGCAAAAAAAATCGTCGCCTACGACCTCGCACACCCGGGGCAACCCAATAACCCACGCCACTTTTCTGATATGGGCCCGGACCTCGGCGGCGGCTGTGACGGCATGACCGTAGATCCACACGGCCGGCTCTACGCCACCGGCAATGAAGGCGTCTACATCTTCAACCCCAACGGCGCCCAGGCCGCACTTATCCCCACACCCGAACGACCCAGCAACTGTACCTTCGCCAACGACGGTCAAACCCTCTACATCACCGCCAGGACAAGCCTGTATCGGATCAGGTTAAACACAGCCTCGGCCCCGTAAGCAGGCTGATCCCGTCACGGTGCACGCCATGGTACGGCTTGAGCCGACAAGACATCCGCGTCAATTGTTTGAGTTACGACCGCCCCGGCCGAACAGCTTCGCCACCAGTTCCTCCCGGCTGTTTACATCCACGGTGTCATACAACTCCTTGGTGTAGCTGCGGACGGTGTGGTAGCTGAGGTTCAGCGAATGCGCGATCTGATGCTGGTTTTGATTCGTCCTCAGTAGGTAGGCAATACGTACCAGACGCTGCGGCAGAGAATTAATCAGGTCACTTGGTTCCAGCCTGCCTTCGCCGTATAGCCGGTGCAACTCCGTGGTAAATAGGTGCGCCAGGCGGAGTTGCCGGGGCTCGAATTCCGTCTGCCTGTTCATGCGTTGGAACGTGTATTGGCGGACGATATTGCTTCCGGGGTATCGGAAAAACGTCATGAGGACGTCTAAGATCCCCGCTGGCTCGATCAACTCGGGGTAGACCCGGTAGGGCATAATGTCCCGGAATGTCATCAGGTCCGATCGTGCGGTGGTGTACACCGGGCCGGCCTGGTTCCAGGTCGCGTGCATCATCGGGGAATCACTGATCTCGGAGGTTTTTCCCCATTCCGAAAAGTAGTGGATAACCCGTGGGTCCTGGATGGTACCTGGCACCACCCGTGCCAGCCGAGTGGGTGCTTTGGGCCGAAACTCTTCAAACCGCAAAGCATAACCAAAGCTGGCTCCAAGCAGGTCGGTCATCGCATCAACGATCACGGTTTCTTGCTGCACCTGATCATGACGCAAATCCTGAGCATCACCCAAGACTCGGAACACCTCGCGGACCTCGGATAGCCTTAGCCGTTGTGACCTTTTCATGCGCCTGCTCTACTCAAAAGAACACGGGTGCGGATCCCTTAACTGTTTTTCCTTAGAACTTCTACTATCACCCCATCTGGCGTCTTTGTCAATGAAAATACCCGCAATTGCGGGTAGTTGCCGCACTTGCAAGCAGGTAAGGTATGGATCTTAAATGGATTGCGCCTTCCGGGGGAGCAATTCAACGTCGGGAGTGAAGTTTGTCGTGTATGGCCATCCCAGGCCGAACTGCGTGACGGGGTACTATCCTGCCGCGTAAATGCTTGCCAACCCTTACTTAACTGCCAACCCTTCGAGCGGCCACGCCTGCGGACTTTGGTGAGCTATCTCAGGGGTGGGTACACGCTAGCAACGAGATAATTTTTGCACGGTCCTGCAGGCAAACGGCTACGGGGTTTCTACCTGGTGCAGTTCATCAAGCAGCACATCGGCGGCGGCCTGTTGGAAATGTTTCTGTGTGAAATGCTCACGGATTGATCGGAACGCCTCATGCTGATCCCGTCTCGCGGGGCCGTCTTTCAGCAACGGCGAAATCGCCCGGACCAATGCATCGACATCGCCGAAGTGGGGTATCAACTCGGGCACCACCCGCCCAAGTCCCATCGACTCACCGATCAGATTAGGCAACGCCAACGTGCGTGTGTTAATCAGCCACCGCCCTAACAGATGCCACTGGTAGCGTTTGACGTTGTAGAACACAGCCATCGCCGTCCCATGCGCCGCCGCGTGCAAGGTCGCAGTCCCCGACACAACCAACGCGGCATCTGCCCAATTCAGGGCGGCGTCGGCATCGGACACAGTCATGTGCATCCCACACGGCAGCACCCCCAATGGTGACATCAACTCAATCTGGTGCGCCCGGGCTTTGTCGCTGGCGGCTACTACAGCCGTGAGGTTGTGGTGGGATGCGTGAAGCCGACGGTACACGTCCAGCAAGTTCGACCAGTTGTGTTTCACCTCGCCCTGTCGTGACCCAGGCAGCAACGCGAGCTTGGGCCCACCGGTTTGCGGCAGACCCTTACCTAGCGGTGTCGGAGTTTTCTCGGCGGGTATCTGGTCATACAGCGGATGACCCACGAAGCTGGCTTTCACGCCTCGCTGCCCAAACCAGTCCGGCTCAAATGGAAACAAACACATCACATGATCGGTCAGCCGACGCAGCTTACGGATGCGCCAAGGCGCCCACGCCCAGAGCTGCGGCGCCACCAGGTGTATGACCTTGGCATGTGGCTGATGTTTCCTAACTGCCGCACAAACCGACCAATTCGCAGCCGGGCTGTCGGTGGGAATCAATGCCGCGATAGGATGGCCAGCCAACCACGTCTTAAGCCGACCCAGCCGCTGCAGATGGGCGCGGACCTGTCCCGCAGCACCCAGGAGCATCACCGCCTGATCGGTGGTGGTCTCAATCAACTCAGCACCGGCCTTCTGCATCGCCGGCCCACCCATCGCATAGATCGGCCGGCCCGGCTCACGCCGTTTCAACTCGGCGATCAACGCCGCCGCGATGTGGTCGCCGCTGTGTTCGAACGCCGTAAATAGGAGGCCCTGGGACTCTGGCATGCCCGGTAGTTTAAGCCGG
>JAJDCX010000054.1 GCA_029260615.1 Phycisphaeraceae bacterium
GGCCGGGTCCGCTGCGTCGCCTGCTTCATGTGCGCCACCGCCTGCCCCGCCAACTGCATCCACATCGAAGGCACCGAGGCCCCCTGGGACGACCGCGAAAAATACCCCGCCAAGTTCGACCTCGACGAGCTCCGCTGCATCTTCTGCGGCATGTGTGAAGAGGCCTGCCCCGTCGACGCCATCGAACTCACCCAGGCCTACGACATCGTCGGCCTGTCACGCCAGGAGATGATCTTCGACAAGCAGAAGCTCCTGGCCGTCTACGACGCGACGATCGACGGCAAGCCGATGTGATTCACGATCAATACCGGGGACATCCGGGGGGCATCACGCATGCCTGGATCCTTTGACTGGAGGCCCTGATCTTTGAATTGTTACTTGTGATAGCGTGTGCTGTGGCGATGGCCAAAATCGCTGATGCAGACGACAAATCCGGCATCATCTGGGGCTGCATCACCTTCGCCTTGTGTTTAGCGAGCCTTTACATCCCCCTGCCATTTGTCCGTGTTTTTATCGCTTTCGCCGCGAGTTTCATCCTGATGACAGCCTCCAATGCGCTCACTAAGTGATGCCCGGTCGGATCATAGGCCTTGCCCGGTTCTGATATCACATAAACACCGTCAAAATCCGGTCAGAAATTCTATGGTGTGTAACACCGTCATCGTGGTAAAATAAGGGGCTCTAAGGAGCCCCACCTGTGACCGCACCCATCGACCCCCGCGCCCCCCGACCCGACCGCCTGGATATCGCCCGTGATTGGCTGCCCCGTTACACCGGCATGCCGATCGACGGGTTTGGGGATCATATTCTGCTGACCAACTTCCGAAGTTACCTGCACGCCTTCGCGGACCGTTTCGGTTGTGACATCCAGGGCGAAGAGCGACCCATGCAGGCGGCGACCAACACCAACGGCCTGAGCATGATTAACTTCGGGATCGGCTCCGCCAACGCCGCTACCGTCATGGACCTGCTCAGCGCCCGCAACCCCAAGGCAGTGTTGTTCCTGGGCAAGTGTGGCGGGCTCAAACACTCCACGGAGATCGGCCACTTCGTTCTTCCCATCGCCGCCATCCGCGGTGATGGCACCAGCGACGACTACTTCCCACCCGAAGTCCCCGCGCTCCCATCATTCAAAGTACACAAGTTCGTCTCCGACAAAATCGTCGCACGCGGCTACGAGTACCGCACCGGCGTGGTCTTCACCACCAACCGACGCATGTGGGAACACGACCAGCGATTCCTCGACCGCCTGCACGCCGCCAGCGCCTTGGCCATCGACATGGAGACCGCCACCATCTTCATCGTCGGCCACTACAACCAGATCGCACGTGGTGCCCTGCTGATGGTCTCCGATGTCCCCAACACCCCAGAAGGTGTCAAGACCGAGGCCTCCGATCTCAAAGTCACCAGTGAATTCGCCGGCCTCCACCTCGAACTAGGCATCGAAGCCATGAGCGAAATCAGCGACAAGGGCGAGATGATTAAGCACTTCACTTACTAGTCATATCCTGATTCTCTGCCCCGTACCCGCATGTCATAGCTACGGATGAGTATCTGCGGAATATTGTGAATCCCGCGCCATATTCCTGACCCACCCCCGACTAACCCTACGGAGAGGTCTATGCAGTTCACCACACTGATATTCGGGGCAGGCTCGGTCGGGCCCTTCGCCTCCAGAGCCTTCGTCCCCGCCTTCATCACCGCCATGATGATGCGCTTCACGCCCCAGTACGTGTCGTGGATATCCGACGACATGGCCACCGTCGCCTCCGACGCACCAAGTTGGTTCACCAGCGACATTTCACTGCTCATCTTCGGCCTGCTCGCCGCCCTGGAAATCGCCGCCACCAAGAGCCCGGACCTCCGTGCTTTCTTCCGGGAAGTTGACCAATACATCAAACCCGTCGTGGCCGTGATCACCTATATGGGGATCACCAGCATGCAGGACATCGACTTCGTCCAGCAGGCAACCCAACACGCCGGCTTCGCAGACGCACTCCCCGCATTGATGATCGGCCTAGGCGTTTTTTGGATGGGCACACTCCGCTCAGGCGTGCTTGGCTTCTTCATCGACGCCGACGAAGACGACGACACCGGCGTGCAAGGCCTGTTCAGTTGGGCCGAAGACGTCTGGGCATTCTTCGGGCCTGTGCTGTTGATCCTCTTCCCAATCGTGATGCTCGTGCTGATGGGCATCGTCGCCGGGCTCATGGTCCTGGCACAAAAACGCGCCCAGGCCAAGGAAGAAAAATCCAAGACCGCCTGTGCAAACTGTGGCGAGATGATCTACGGCTCGGCCGTGCAGTGCTTTGCCTGCCAGACCCCGACCGCGTCACCCAACGCCCTCAGTTTCCTAGGCCGATCACTCGCCGAGCCCACACCCGATCCGCAGGCCCACCCCTACAAGCTGGTCGAGAAAAAACGCTGCCCCGTCTGCGCCACCCGCTTCGAAAAACGAGCGATCCACCAATCATGCACCGCCTGTGGCCACGAATTATTCAATGACCCTATCTTCGCCAACGCCTACCTCGCTCGCAGCGACGCCCGCCTCCCGATCGTGCTTGTCGTCTCGGCCCTGTTCAGTTTAATCCCCGTGGTCGGCTTGATCCCCGGCGTTATCTACTACCGGATGGCCCTGATCGCACCGCTTAGAAAATACATCCCACGTTCCCGGGCCATACTCCTGCGATGGAGCATCCGCATCGGCTTTTTCTTCCTGATTATGTTCCAATGGCTCCCCCTCGCCGGCGGCCTGGTCATCCCGATCATGGCCCTGGTGAATTACACCGTCTACCGCTCCGCGTTCAAAGCGATGCTCGATCCCCAGACGGAATAATCACCTGTTGGTAACAATCGCATCATCCATCCGACCATCGTTCTTCATGCATCAGTGACCCCAAAGGCAAACGTGTCTTAACTAGATCAGTCTTCGCCGCATAACCCACCGGCACGACCAGCATCGCCTCCATCCCACGCGGCAGCCCCAACACCCGACCAACCCTGCGTGTGTCGAAGCCTTCCATCGGGCATGTCGCCAACGCCGCCGCCTGCGCCGCCAGCATAAAGTTCATCGCGCTAAGCCCCACCTGTTTAGCCAGCCAGTACCGCCGATGCACTGCCGGCATACTCGGGATCGATGTAAAACACCCCATCAACGGCGCAAGCGTCGCCTTCCAAAGCCAACCCAAACCCATCGGCCCGGTCGAAAACGCTAACGGCACATACTTCCGTAATAACCCCTCATAGGTTTCATTCACCGCCCCAACCTCAAGGTCCATCACCAGCACACGCTCAAAGTGCCGGGTTGCCACCTCTCGGTCCCCGACGAACACCACCACCGCCGACGCCTCGCTGACCTGCCGCTGGTCCATGCACGCCCGCCGAAGCGCCGCCTTCTGATCGGAATCCGTTACCACCACGAAATGCACCGGCTGAAGGTTGTACCCACTGGGTGCCCACCTCGCCGCTTCCAGAAGTTGCCCGATCACCTCCGCCGGCACCACGTCCGACCGAAAGTCTCTGACCGACCGCCGTGATTGGGTCAAATCTAAAAATGTCTTCAGTTTGTCTGTATTCATAGGTCAAAGCATAACAGATAGGTATTTCTGCTTCGGCGTGCGTTATGATAGACCCGTGACCGCCACGGCGTCCCCGTCAACAGTCAGCCGACCACACAGGAGTCCACGATGAGTACCAGCCCCAACGGGCGGCTGAGATTTGCCTCGGCGATCAGCGATGCGCTCGCCACACCCGACGCGCAGCGTGAGGTCTTGGCATCGTTGCGTGACCAGCTCGGCGAAGCTGCCGCAGACCTCGTCGTAGTATTTGCAACCATGCACCACCAAGCAGGGTTTCAACAACTCTGCGCAGACATACGGGAGGCGCTTGGACCCAGGGTGATCCTCGGGTGTACCTGTGCCGGGGTGATCGGCGTCAGACGCGAAATGCAAGGCGGCCCCGGGCTGTCGGTCCTGGCAGGCGTAATGCCCGGCGCGATACTACAAGGCTTTAGTTACGAGCAATTCGATTGGCCGGCCGTGTTGGATTCACCCTCAGCACTACGCGACACGATCAACCTCTCCGATGAATCCACTGGCCCCAGCGCTTTCCTGTTTCTGGCCGACCCCTTCAGCACGCCGATGGTCAAGCTGCTCCCCGCTTTCACCTCCGCCTTCGGCCCCGTGCCCGTCATCGGCGGCATGGCCAGCGGCGCAACAGAGTCCGGGCACAACCGTCTGGTCCTCGATAGCGCAGTGATGAGCGACGGCGCAGTAGGTGTTGCCATCGGCGGTGATATCGACGTCCAAACCACCGTCAGCCAGGGCTGCCGTGCGATCGGTGAGCCCATGATCATTACCAAAAGCCACCGCCACATCGTCCAGGAGCTCGGTGGCCAAAATCCACTTGCCGTACTTCGACAGGTAGCCAGACAACTCAGCCCCGCGGACCGTGACCTCTTGGAAACCAACGGTCTGCACGTCGGCCGGGTCATCAACGAATACAAATCACGCTTCGGGCGAGGCGACTTCCTGATCCGCGCCATGGTCGGCGTCGATGCAAATGAGGGCTACATCGCCATCGGTGACACCCGTGTCCGCACCGGGCAGACGATCCAGTTCCATATCCGCGACGCACGCAGCGCCTCCGATGACTTCAAAATGATGCTCAGCGCCCAAGAAGTTCACGGCGAAGCGCACGGCGCATTACTCTTCAGCTGCACCGGCCGGGGCGAACACTTGTTCAACCACCCCCACGCTGACGCATCTATGGTGTACGACGCGCTGGGCGGCGTACCCCTGGCCGGGTTCTTCTGTGCAGGTGAGATCGGCCCCGTCGGCGACCAAAACCACCTCCACGGCCACACCGCCTGCCTCGCAGTGTTTAGAGAAAACGGTTAGCCGTTTGTGCCGTGCGGCAGACTTCCCATTAAACAAACGGACAAGACATCCTACGAAACCCGATACACGACCCCTCCCCATGTCCGATCATCTACTCGCCGACCTAATCCTCTTGCTCCACGCGGGGTTCACCGCGTTTGTGGTTCTGGGGTTAGTTCTGATCTTGTTCGGCGGGGCGATGTATTGGCGGTGGGTGCGCAACCGCTGGTTCAGATTGGTTCACCTTGCGGCGATTCTGATGGTGGTGGCGCAGGCTTGGCTGGGGATCGTCTGCCCGCTGACGACGTTGGAAAACTTTCTCCGCCACCGGGCGGGGCAGTCGGGATACGAACTGGGTTTTATCGCAGATCGCGTCCAGCCCTTGATCTTTTTTGATGCCCCAGGGTGGGTGTTTTCACTGGCGTACACGGTATTTGGCTTCCTGGTGCTGGCAAGCTTCTGGCTGGTCCGTCCCCGCTGGCGGCCGGTACCCCCAGCCCACTAAGTGATCCTGGGCAATACAGGCATATCAAGACATTCAGGCCCCCAGACGCCGCTGTGGAAAACCTCCTTCGTTATCGGCTTGTGTTAAGTTTTCCTTGTCATGTGCGAACCGGCGCGGCATAATACACGTAGAAGCAACATGTGATCGGCCAACCCATTTCTAACGGAGCGGACGCATGCAGATTGAAGTTATTGGTGTTCACCTCGACGTCACGTCAAGCATCCAAGCGTATGTTAAACATCGAATCGGACTGTCACTTGATCGGTTTGAGGACCGTATTCAAAGCGTTACCATCAGGCTTCACGATATCTCCGGCCCGCACGGACCGGGGACCAAACGCTGCCACATGGAGGTCCAACTCACGCACCACGAAACGGTGATCGTTGAGCAGGACCACACCGATATCTACACCGCAGCAGACAAGGCCGCCAACCGACTCAAACGCACAGTCCGCCGACACATCAACCGTGTCCGCGATGCACGACGATCACACCACCGCGAATCTCTACGTACCGCAGAGGCCTGAACCCCGCTTGGACTGAGTTTTCTCACTCCAAGCGCAGCGCGTAGCGATTAGCAGGGCATACCACCGCATGAGTCGGCGGTGTCTATAGGAGTATGGCCGACGCCGTGATGAAGCGTGATGTGATCGATAGGTTAAGAAAACTCTATTGTGCGGTGTGTTGATTGAACCCCGTGTTTTTCTTTCCAGCGGTCGGGCTTCAACTCATGCAGACAATGTCATTCGGTTGGGCCGATACCTGACTATACTCAGAGATCCGCCGCCTGCGAGGTAGGTCAACGCACCGCGGTGCCTCGACCAGTTTCAGCGTGGTAGATCGTCTGTCGTACGGGTCGGCGAAAGGGCTGTCTTGAACCTGTGCCAGCGTCCATCGGCTCCGATCCGGCCAAGGTATCCGCTGATTCAGAAGATCGATCAGGATCTTATCCACCACCGACGAAACTCCAACGACCGGCCGACCGGCCAGCCGGGTGACCGAATCGATCAAGCACTGCCTTAGCCCTGCATGGACATCACCTTCACGGACCACAAGCATCGCCCGCCGAGTCTTCGCGGCGCAACGGTGCTGAAGGGCACGCCCCCGGGTGAGTGACTCGGTGGGGCGGCCCAACACGGTAAGCGTGAGGGTCCAGTGCTTTCTCATCATCAGATTTCTGTTTGCGGCGGCATCCTGCCAGACCTGGCATCGGTTACACAGCCGATACCGGGAGCGTTCCTCTGGGTGGGTTGACGTCCGATATTAACGGCCACATCCAGGATTCCAAGTGTTAACTTGGGGGATTTGGTAAAGAGAGGAAGAATCTTTTGTTTCAATCCGTTTTTAACCCAAAACACCCGGTTTCGGTTCAAATCCTTCAGCTTCACCTCGACTACACTGGGCCTTGACTCAGGGCACATCCACCAACGATCGGAGACGCACCATGACCCGTCTTTCGCATATCGCCGGCATCATCTCGGCGGTCTGCCTGCTTTCCACAGGCTCCGCCGCTCCGGTCCTCGGTCAGGAAACCAGGCCCAACCCCAACCCCAACCCCAACCCGCCCAACATCATCTTCATCTTCTCCGACGACCACGCCTCGCAGGCCATCAGTGCCTACGGCTCAACCATCAACCAGACCCCTCACATCGACCGCATCGCTAACCAAGGCATGCGCTTCGACAACTGCCTGGTCACCAACTCCATCTGCGGACCAAGCCGAGCCACCATACTCACAGGGAAATACAGCCACGCCAACGGCTTCTACACCAACAAAGACACCTTCGACGGCAGCCAACAAACCTTCATCAAGCGACTCAAAACCGCCGGCTACCAGACCGCCATCATCGGCAAGTGGCACCTCAAGAGCGACCCCACCGGCTTCGACTACTGGCACATCCTTGTCGGACAAGGCCTCTACTACAACCCACGCATGATCGACAACGGCACACCCTTCAAACTCCAAGGCTACGCCACCAACATCATCACCGACCTCTCGCTGGATTGGCTTGAAAACAAACGCGATCAGGACAAGCCCTTCGTCCTGATGTTCCAACACAAAGCACCGCACCGCCCCTGGCGCCCAGGCCCCGACCACCTCACCATGTACGACGACCAGACCATCACAGCCCCCGACACACTCTTCGACGATTACCAGGGCCGAGGCACCGCCGCGCGGTTGCAGGAAATGACCATCGCCAAAGACCTCAACGACAACGACCTCAAACTCAACACCCCCAAGGGCATGACCGACGAACAACTCACCGCCTGGCAGGCCGCCTATGAGCCTAAAAACAAGGTGTTTCGTGCGAACGACCTGCAAGGCGACGACCTGGTTAACTGGAAATACCAACGCTACATCAAAGACTACCTCCGCTGCGTCGCCTCGATCGACGACAACGTCGGGCGATTACTGGATTACCTCGACGACTCCGGCCTGGCTGAAAACACCATTGTCGTCTATTGCTCCGACCAGGGTTGGTACCTCGGCGAACACGGCTGGTACGACAAACGATGGATGTACGAGCCCTCATTAAAAACACCGCTGCTCATCCGCTGGCCCGACGTCGTCGAGCCCGGTAGTGTCAATCAGGCGATCGTCTCTAACCTCGACCTTGCACAAACATTCCTCGATGCCGCTGGCGTCGAGCAACCCGATGACATGCAAGGCCAAAGCCTCCTCCCCCTCCTGCAAGGCGAATCCCCCGAAGACTGGCGAAAAAGCTTCTACTACCACTACTACGAGTACCCCGGCTGGCACAGCGTCCGCAGGCACTACGGCGTACGCACCCAACAACACAAACTCATCTACTTCTACAACCTCGACGAATACGAGCTCTACGACCTCCAAGCCGACCCCAACGAGATGCACAGCGTATACAACGACCCCGCCTACGCCGAGGTCCGTGCCGAATTGCACACCGAACTCCAACGTCTTCGCAATCAACTTGCCGTCGGCGATGACCCCGTCCCCATGCCCGAGCCCTGACCCTGCCTTCAGAACCCGATTGACGCCGTCTGCGATCTCACAACCACAACCAATCCAATCCAGCAGCCGTGGGGGCCCCGGTGGTCTCGCCTGTACCGACCTGCCCGATTATGCCGGTTATCCGGTGGATTCTAACTCATTTTTACACCTCTACACACAACAGGTCTGGCCTATCCCGCGCCGTGTGGCTTGCTTGTCTAGGCCTCTTACCAGGCCCCTGACAATCCAGTCTCCACGCTAAGCCGGGCCGTGACCGGATCAAGGCGTTCTTGATCCATCGTGTGCCGGGTTGTTTTTCTCCCCTCCTCAGTTGGCGTCCCTAAACGCCGTCGCCCCGAATGTGCAACAGGGCGGCGGCGGGTCGCTAACCACCTCCCCAAATACCAAGCGGCTTCCCCACCCCCACGTAACTTACACGCCAACGCCGTGGCGCGCTATACTGCGCCTTATTCACACGCTAGGGAGCCCCGCACCATGATGCATTCTTCACTCGTGCTTACGGTCATCAGCCCCGACCGCCCCGGCCTGGTCGAAACGCTTGCCGCCACCATCGCCCAGCACGACGCCAACTGGCTCGAAAGCCGCATGGCCAGGCTCGCTGGTAAATTCGCCGGCGTCCTGCGCGTCGATGTCCCTCAAGAGCAACGCCAATCACTCACCGACGCGCTGAACAACCTGCGCGACACCGGCCTTACCATCATCGTCGAATTCAGCGACGACCCCGCCCCCGCCAAACAACCCCACCAACACCCCCTGATCCTCAACCTCATAGGCCACGACCGCCCAGGCATCGTCCGTGATGTCTCCCGAGCGCTCGCTCAACGCGGCGTCAACGTCGTCGACTTCCACACCCAGGTCATCAGCGCCGCGATGACCGGCGACCCGCTTTTCAAAGCCACCGCCGAATTGCTCGCTCCCGTCGATACCCACATCGACGAGCTACGCGACGCACTGGACCAGCTAGCACATGGCCTGGACCTGGACCTGACACTCTCCATCGATGCCGACCTGGAACACTGATACTTCGGCGAAGATTATTCGAGGTGTTACAGCATTGGGAAACTCATGCCCACTCATCTTCCACCAACGGGATCGTTGGCGACAGGAGCGTGACATCGATCCGTGAAACCTCACCTTTGCGGGCGAACACAGCCCTGCTGAGTTCCTCAGACAACACGCACCCGTCTAGTGATTCGACCAAGCCATCATGTAGAGTAACTTTGGCTCGGGTGTCCGTACGATCGAGCCTGTACACGACGGGCACTTGGCAGAACGTGAAAGCCAGCGAGCCTTCTTCGAGGCTGATGGTTTGCTCCTCGCCAGCGATGTCGAAGTACTGGAACCGGCCATCAACCTTTATAAACTCACTAGGCTCAAGGATCGTGGGTTCAAATCGGACCCGGCCGTGCTCGATGATGACGCCCAACTCGCCCAGTCGCGTCAGGATCTCCTCCTTGACCTGGCCGGTCATACCCGGCTGGCGGGCACCGGCAAACCCGGGAGTGTGCGAGTAGGGATCGGTCGGGAATGCGCCGTACTCCGCGGGGGTCTTGTTAAACCCAATGCCGTGACGGACCCGGTAGTATGATTCGGCCAAGGCGTTGCGGGTGGCCTCGGGCGCATCACTCTCAAGAGCCCGTTGGTAGCACTCCTGCGTCGCCAGCAACAGCTTCGTAACCATGTGCCAGTAGACACAACCTAGTCCTTCGTAACCGTACATCGCCCCAGACCTACCGGTGAAGGCCTTGTGCTTGAAGACCTCTTCGTAGATATCACTAACCTGTTTCGTGTCACGGTCGATTAAATCACACCACCTGGAATCTTTGCGGAGTTGTCCCAGTCCAGCTCGCAGTTGTACAGCGTTGTAGAAGGCCGGGTTGAAACGGTAATCGCCTGATACATCATGTGTGATGATGCGGTTGTCACCTGCATCGATCAGTATGTTGAGCAGTTCGCACGATTCGACACGCTCGGCGGGGATGATGTTCTTCGCCAGGAACCCAGGCAATTCACGGTCTGGGTAGAGCAGGTAGCTGTCTTGGTCCGGCCTGTATAGCGGGCTCTTGGCCAGTGTGTCTAAAAGAGTTAGGGATTCTTCTGCCGTCAACAGTCCACTGCTGAGTGCCGCGACTTGCCCCTCGAGCATCATAGGCAGGCGCTTAAGCGCCAATGCGTTTCCATCGGTGGAGAGTTCCAACACGTTGTAAGCGTGGTACATCCCATCTGGGCGTCGGTTGGCACGGACGCTGTGATCGACGAACTGCAGCGACAGGTCGATTAGTTTTTTTATGGCTACGCGTGGTAGGATGGATTTGCCGCCCAGGCCTTTGGCATAGAGATTCTGTCGGTAGTCGCTGAACACACCGCCGAGCGCATCAAGCAGGCGCTTACGGTCAGCGTCACCAACACACTCGCCGTTGAGCAACTTACGGTGGCTGTCCAACGCATTATGCACACCCAGTAGCCACGCCGCGACGTCGTCCGTGATCGCCACACCCTCTTGCGGCAGGGAGTCGATGATCCGATTAACGAATACGAGGTAGCGCCTCAGGTAACAGAGTGTGACAACCGACAGCCCATTGCCGACCAAGGCATTGTTCGCGTCGTTCCACTCTGGACGCTGCGTGTTCAGCCAAAGACCGCCTTCAATCACCAGGTTGCTCAGCTTCGACAAGGCGGGCACCAAAAGCTTCTCTGCGAGGTTGGCGTGATACACACCACCGCTACCATCGGTTAGCAGCCGCCCGTCTGGGCCGATATCCTCGACCCGTTTCTTAACACGCTCGGCACGCTCCTTGTCGTACATGATGGTATCGTTTGGATCTTCAAGAATGTCCTCATACGGCTTGATCGAATAGGGCACGTCGGCGTAACTGAACACCTCCGATACAAGCATCGATGCCAGCTTGTCCGGTTGGTAACGGTCCAACGCCTCCAGAAGCTTCAACAGGTAGATGATCTGGTGGTCGCCCCAGTATCCGATGTTGCTCCACGGGTCGTCCGGCTCGATTACTTCCCAGTCGATGCCCTCGCGTGTGATACGGTATGGGTTGAAACCGTCGGCGGTCGAGGCGTTGACGAATTTGGCAATCACGTTGGGGAGAAACCCCGGGAAACTCATGCACAGGGCTTCCCAATTCTGGAATATGTCGCGCCAGTTGCCCTGATACGAGAGCACCCTGTTGCCGTCATCATCACGAAGCCTGATGTCGAAAAAGTTCCAAGGCCTGCTCGGGTCGCCGTGACGTCGGCTAAAATGGATCGGCAGGTACTCATAGCACAGCCTCGACAGGTCCGGGTCGCTCTGCTTCAACGCCAGGCTCAGGATATCCTGAATCGGCGCAACCTCAGACAACCCCTCAAGGAACGTTGCTTGCCTCTGTGCAACCGCTCTGTTGCGATGGCGAATGAACTTGGTCAGATCGTCCCGACCGACGTCATAATTCTTGTCAAAAATCCCGCCGCGCATGTTATTGAACATCACGTTGGCCTGGTGGTGAGCCATGATGGTCTGGCTCCCGGTCTTCTGCAGCCCGTCAGCACTGGCCAAGTTCCGGCGGAGCTCCTGGTTGCCGCGACGTCGATCGTCCAGGAGTTCACTGACCAGATCACACCCATCCCGCAGCTTGCTGCGTGTTTTTACGACCTGCGATTGAGTCTGCGATACGTCAGCCACGATCTGCCAAGTGTGCATCTGCCCCGGCTCCAAGAGCAGCGAAGCCGTTAGCAGGTATACGCCCTTACGCCCCTTTAGGGGCGACTCGCAGCAGACATCACGCTGTTTGCGAAACGCCGACAATTCAGCAGGGTTCAAAACGACCTCGGCATCCGTCAGGCCAATGCTCCATACCGTTGTCGCACGCAGCGTCTCGCCAGGTTCGGGGCGGTCGAGGATCATCGAACTGAGAGAGAATATACCCAGCCCCGTCTCCTTATCGACCTCGTTGTGCTTGTACGCATCAGCCAGGCAGTGGCGCTGTTGATGGATCAGCGGCGTGATACCCGGGGGAAGGATATTCATCAGCCCATCGATCATACGAACGGCTGCAGGCACGTCACCGGCATTGGCGAGTGTCGCGTCACGGACGATTCCGAACGTCTCACTGAACCACCAGCGGTAACGGAATGTCAGCCCCAGGTCGCTGTTGACCTCTTCAAAGATCAAAGCATTGCCCAGCACGCTTTTGTAGAGGTGCCGACGCACCGAAAAATTGTCCTGCGCCGAGTCACGGAACGGCTCCCACAGAACCGCGTCACAATCACTCTGGCGAACCCACATCGCTGTACGCGGACCGGTGTGGTCGTAGCACTGGTGGATCTTGTCTTCGGAGTCGTACGGAAACAAGGAATGATTCGGGTTAGCGCGCCCCGCTGTGAGTCCACCGTTGCTCGAGACAAACAGCCAGTGATCCGAGTCGCTGACCACACTCATCAGGAACGGCTGCAGGCGGTCGTAGTCTCGAATCGTGTAGTAAGACTCGCCATCAATCTGTGTAAAGCGCCCGCTGGACTCAGCATCAACAGCCGTCAGTGTGTCGGGGGCGTGCAGGCTAGACTTCGTATTCATCGGTAACTCATTTGTTTATTTGTTCAAACCGTACTTCCAACGATCGGCACACGCACGCACCGACGTACATCTACCCCTTGACCGCCCCGGCCGTAAGCCCCGACAGAAATTCTTTCTGCAGCAGCAGGAACAGACCCAGCACGGGCAGGATCGAGATCACCGTGCCCGCCATGATCAGCCCGTAGTCCGTGCCGTAGACCCCACGCAACTGATTGATCGCCACCGCCAGAGGCATCTTCTCCGGGGTCTGCAGCACGATCTGTGCGCCGATAAAGTTGTTCCAACTCCCCAGGAATGTCAGCAACAGGAAAGCGCCCATCATGGGTCGGATCAAAGGCAACACAAACGTGAAGAAGATCTTGATCTCCCCGCAGCCGTCGATCCGTGCCGACTCGAGCAACTCGGTCGGGACGGAATTGATCGTTGCCTGCCTGAAAAGGTAGACCCCAAACGCAGGGGCTAGCGCCGGGAGGATCAACCCGGTATAGCTGTCCAGCATCCCGAACCAGTACAACAGTTGGTAGTTCGGTGCCAGCAGCAATGCGCCCGGAACCACCAGGGCCGCCAAGACCAGATTGGTAACGCTGTCGCGGCCACGGAAGCGAAACTTGGCCAATGCGTACCCGCTCATCGCGCTGAACAAAGTCGCCAGCACCCCACTGACGGACGCAAAGAACGTCGAGTTCAGGATCGGCCGTGCAAACCCTTCCTCAGCGAAAAGCCGGTGGAAGTGAGACAAGGTCAGCTGATCCCATGCCACCCCGAACAACCCGTCCCCGCTAGGCAGGAACAGGTTGTCGAAGAAAATATCGGTCGGCTTCAGCGAGGCACATAATAGGTAAGCGAAGGGGACCAGCGTGATCGCGGCGCAAAAGATCAACACGCCGTACAACACGCCGTAGAACCCGACCGACTTGAACATCTTGGTGGGCTTGGTTTGTGCCATATCGCCGTTAATCCTCGTCCATTAGGCTGACCCGCCGTTGAATCACCGCGAAGACCATGAGCAATGCCGCCAGCACCCAACCAATTGCGCTGGCGTAGCCCAGGTCGAACGAAATGAAACCCTTTTGATACAGGTACATCACCACAGTCAGGCCCTGGTCATCCGGCCCGCCGCTATTGTTCAATAGCACCCACGCCAACTCGAATAATTGGAAGCTACCTATCAATGACAGCAGCACCACAAAGGACGCGATCGGTCGGATCGCCGGGACCGTCACGTTCATAAACCTAGGCCACGGCCCCGCACCATCGACCATCGCCGCCTCGGACAGCTCCTTGCTGACGTTCTGCAACGCCGCCAAGAAGTAGATCATGTTGAACCCGACGAACTGCCATAGGGCAGCCAGGATCAATGACCCCATCACGAACCGCTCCAGCCAGGGGAACTCCGGGTCGAACACGGAAAACAGCCCGTGCAGCGAAAAATTGATCAGCCCATCTCGGCTAAACATCAGCCCGAACATGACCGCGATGAAAACTGTCCCGACCAGTGCGGGAGAAAAGAAGATCAATCTGAAGAAGATACGGCCCTTGACCTTGTTATGGTTCAGCAGCATCGCCAGCCCAAGCGACAAAGGCAACTGTATGAGTACCGACCCTGCCGCGAACACAAATGTATTCCGCACAGCCCTCCAGAACAGCGGGTCGGTCAACAGGTAGGCAAAATTATCCAGGAACACGAATCGGCTGGCTTTGGGGCCGTATGTCTGTTGGACCGCCAGCACCAATGAATACAGCATCGGGTACGCCATGAATGTGACAAACACCGCCAGGAACGGTGCGATCAGAACATAAGGAGCCCATCTGGGATAGCCCGAGTTCACGGCTCGCTCCTTAGGAACACGTTCTGTTCCACCTGGCGTTTTACAATTCGTTCAGCCTTCTGAAGTTCGAGGTGTGCTCTGTCCATCAACTCCTCCGGCGTGTGCCTGCCTGTTTTTAAGGCATATTCCTTGACTCGGTACAGCGCATTTGCTACACGGTCTTTAGCTTGGGTATTAAATGGAGAGGAGGTTCGGATCGGGATGTCGGGAGCGAGATCGATGTACATCCGGCCTACGGGTTGTCCGCTGAAGTAGTCGCTCGGCACGTCGTAGAAGTCACGGTCCCAGTACGACTTGACCGGCGAGATGATTCCGTTGGTCACAAAAAGTTCTTCCGCAAGTACCTCTGAAAGATACAGATGCTTGGCGACTTTCCAAGCCCCCTCCGGGTCGTTAGTTGTCTTGGTGATCCCGATCATCGCCCCGCCCCACACGCTAGTCCTCCGGCCGCCGGGCTCCCATGCGGGCAATGGCATCAGCTTTAGCTTCCCCGAGAGCCTGGGTATGTTCGATTGCCAAACCCCGCAGAGCCAGTCGGGCATGAGCGCCACCAGCACACGACCATCCAAACGCATCTTGTTCCCCGTGGCATCAAACTCCGGTGCATCCACCGCGATACGATCCGGGCCGACCATCCAGCTCGCCAGTGTGGCCAACACGCGCGCGTTTACTTCGGTGTCGATCTTCATCCGTCCCGACTCATCAAACAACGCGCCCCCGGCCTGAAGTATCAACGCTTCCAGTTGGTCTCGGAATCCCCCGGACGCCCACATGCTGATGATGTAGTCTGTTGTGTCGTTGCCGTTGCGGTCACCGACCAATGGGCGCACCACTTGGGCGAACTCGTCCCATGTGCGCACCGACGGAAGATCGATTCCCGCCGCCTCGAAGACGTCGGCTCGGTAGGCCAGCATCATCGGATGCACATCGTGTGGCAGGCCGAAGATCCTCCCCCGCGAAGACCACGGCGCAAAGGAGGGTTTGTTGATCTGGTCGTAGATCCCCTCGGCCTTGATACGACCCGTCAGGTCAACAAACCCCACGTCTTCGATCGGGCCGGTGAAAACTTGTGGGATGAAGTTCCGCTCGACTTCAATCAGATCGGCCGAGGGCGTATCTGAAAGGAAGCCAGCAAGCATGCGTTGCTGCATCGCCTCGTTGCTCAGCAGCGACAGGTTGATCTCTGGCGTGTTACTCTGGTTCCATCGCTCTATCGCCGTGTCGTACATCTCGCCGTGCGGCTTGCTGAAGATCCACATCTGCAGCCCTTCATGCCGAGAGATAGGCCAAGCCAGCACCCCCAAACTGCTAGCCACCGCCAGGGCGCAGATGAGCCACCCGCCCACGGACAGGCTTTCACGCGATACCGGCAGGTCGAACTGTCTTAGCCACTTAAGCAAAACGGCCTCTGTCGGATTGTGTGTTAAAGGCTCGGCTTCACGCGGGGTGTGTCGGGCACTTCAAACTCAATAATCCAAAAAAACGATCAATATAAACAGTTACATTATTTGTCACACCATTATGGTGCCAAGCCATTAGAATGTCAACGCCCAAGTCCGCAGCCAACACACAGCCTGTTAAATTGTCAATTTTTCATGCAATTACTTATTATTAAAGATCTTACCGTGTTAGATTACAATTTTCAGGCGGCGACAGACCGTATTTTGACCGAAAATATCTGTTATTGGATGAGAAGCCCAAGCTTGGTCTAGTGAGTTGTACTTCAAAATACGCGTGGATTGAAAAACTGTTACACATATTGTATCATCTTATATATGGTCAGTATCCGTACCGTCGCAAAGGAAGCGGGCGTCTCGATCGCGACCGTGTCGCGTGTACTCAATAGCCACGCCTCGGTTGGGCAAGAGGTCCGCACCCGCGTTCTTGCACAGGCCAATCGGCTTGGGTATGTGCCAGCGGTCGGCAAGCGTACCACGGCCTACCTGGCCTTCGCCTTTACCGGGCCGGCATCTTTCAGCTCCCCGTATGACGCCATGCTGATGGCCGGCATCAGCGAGGCGATGGATGAGACGGATTACGACCTTGTGGTCCTGAACCCACAACGCGACAAGAAGCCGACCGAAACCTTTTCACAGTTCTTTATGCGCAAAGGGATACGAGGTGTAATCCTTCGTACCACCGCAGGTACGCGCAGCGTCTGTCACGCGATCGCGGAAGAAGGGTTCCCGTCGATCGTTGTCGGCAGCCGATTCGAGCAGCCCGGTGTCCAATATGTATACGGGGACTCGCTCCCGACAAGTAACCAGGCGGTGGAGCATCTGCTTTCGCTTGGGCACACCCGGATCGGGATCACCCTGAGCTTGGTGGAGGATTCGGATCACGCCGACCGCCTGGAGGGCTACCGGCAAGCTCTGGCCGAGGCCGGCATCGAATCAGACCCGGCGTTGATGTACCGTGTGCCAGCCCAAAAACCCGATGGTGCCCAGCTTCTTAAACGCATCCTAAGCGGCCCTTTACCTCCCACCGCTTTGTTCATCACCGATCCGGCGGTTGTGATCGGCGTGGTCAATCAGGCGCATCGCATGGGCGTGGTGATACCCGATGAGCTCTCGATCATCGGGCTGGATGACGGAAACGACCGTTACGATGTATACCCGCAGTTGACCGCTGTCTGCCAAGATGCTTCGCAACTGGGTTACGAGGCGTTTGCAGCGCTTGCTCAACAGGTCGGTTCCGTCGACCGAGACAGGGCACCAGTGAGGCTGACGATCCCGACCTGGCTGGAGGTGCATGACACGACCGCCCCGCCGCCTGATTGTCCCGTGCGAGTACTCCCGGACGGGACGCGCGTTCAGCATCAATAGCAGTATGGGTGGATGGCTATAGATCGGTGGGAAATACAAGAGAAATTCGTAATTAACTCTGGAAGAGTAGTTCTGTTTGGTAGAAAGGTGCCGTATGTCCGAAGCAAGGATTCACCGTGTTTATTTATCGAGAGGCGCCGGGGCCTTATGGATTCGGGTCTGGCTGGTTGCATGTATTTGCCTGCTAGGTGTATCCGCGGTGGTGAATGCGCAGGACACTTTCCCCAAGAGTTCCGTAGCCCAAGTGATCGAAGACGGGCAGGGTTGGAGCCTGTTGCTCAATGGCAAGCCCTACTTCATCAAAGGTGCTGGCGGGCATCAGCATCTGCAAGAGCTGGTCGATGCGGGCGGCAACTCAATCCGAACCTGGGGCGCAGATGACGCTGGTAAGGTGCTTGACCGCGCGCACGAACTGGGCTTAACCGTAACAGTCGGGATCTGGCTTGAGCACGAGCGTCATGGGTTCAACTACGACGATGCGGCGGCGGTATCCCGTCAGCTCGAAAAAACACGGAAGGTCATTGAAAAGTATAAAGATCACCCCGCTTTGCTTATGTGGGGTCTGGGTAACGAGGTCGAAGGGGATGGCGGAAACCCGCGTGTGTGGCAGGCCATCAACGATATCGCCCGGATGACCAAAGAAATCGATCCCAACCACCCGACCATGACCGTGATCGCGGAGATCGGTGGGGAGAAAATTCCTAACCTGAAGAACTACTGCCCAGATATCGACGTGCTGGGCGTCAACACCTACGGGGGCTTGCCTTCTCTGGGGGTACGGCTGCGGGAAGCCGGCCTGGATAGGCCCTATGTTGTCACCGAGTTTGGCCCGCTTGGGCAATGGGAGGTCGGCAAGACATCATGGGGTGTTCCGATCGAACAGAACAGTTCGCAGAAGGCGAAGTTCTGTGCCGAGGGATACACCAACTCCATGGCTGGCCAGCCCGGGCGATGCCTGGGAGGCTATGTATTCAACTGGGGGAACAAGCAGGAGGTTACGCCGACCTGGTACAGCCTCTTTCTTAAAGACGGCGGTGCCACGGAAACGGTCGACGTCATGACCCGGTTCTGGACCGGGGCGTGGCCGGATAATCGGGCACCACTGATTAAGAAAATGGAAATCCTCTCGGTGGATCTGAATCAAGTTAAAGCGGGAGCAGAATGCCGCGCGCGTGTTGTGGCGGTGGACCCCGACAGCGATGAGTTAAATATCCATTGGGTCGTGCAGTCAGAAAGCACAGACCGCAGGACCGGCGGCGACTTCGAGCAGACGCCCGAAACCCACCCCGAATCGATTGCTGCCGTTGGCGGCCAGGATGTCGCCTTCCAAGCCCCTAGCGAGCCCGGCGGGTACCGGCTGTTCGCCTATATCAGGGACGGCCAGGGCCATGTCGCAACGGCGAACATACCTTTTTTGGTGGTGCGGTAATCCATATCGCCAAACGAGTTGGATCCATCGGGCCTGGCTTTTCAAGAGCATGCTCTCGCCCAAAGAGCACGGCGACAGAGCCGCGCAAAAAGAAATCAGAAAAGGCCTGCTTGATAACCATTGAGTAGCCGATCTAGAGGCACAACAATGGCTGGATGGACAACGCCGCACGAATTACTGCGTGAAGAATTCGTGCAACGCGCTGATGAAGGATGCGTTATCCCCGTATCCTTGCGCGACCGGTTCAACGGCCTGGACCAGGAAGCCGACGCCTGGAATATTGAGCTGATCGACCCTATCTATGACGCGTTGATGGCCTTGCCCGAGGACACGGAGTTAGCTCGGCGGGAGCCGAATGATCTTGAGGCGATCCGAGTGCTACGGCCTGACGGGCCCCGGCGTCTCTCGTACTCACCTAGCGATGCCGAGTTGCTCGACCAACTGCATGGGGCTTGGACGGGCCGTTGCGTCGGCTGCGCGCTTGGCAAGCCCGTCGAGGTTTTGGGGTTTCAACGCGATGAGACCGGGCGACTGGTTGGCCGATCTCGGATCAAGCAATACTTGATTCACCACGATGCCTGGCCGCTCGAAGACTATTTACCCGCCGCCGGTAACGCGGGCGATGGGCTGGTGCTGCCGTGCCCGCAGTCGCAAAGAGAAAATATCAGATACATGGAGCCCGATGATGACATCCACTACTCGCTTATAGGCCTGAAGGTGCTAGAGGAGTACGGGTATGAGTTCGACTGGCTCGACGTCGCAAAGACCTGGCTCGCTTCCCTTCCCATCAGCTCCATCTGCACCGCCGAGGCTCAGGCGATCCTGAACGTACAGCAACATCTCTCACGGTTGAGTGGCCACAATCCAGGCCTGAATCCAGCTTGGGTGCGGCGGCATCGTAATCCTTACCGCGAGTGGATCGGCGCGCAAATCCGAAGTGATGGCTGGGCCTTCTGCTGCGCGGGCCATCCAGAACTCGCAGCGGAACTGGCGTGGCGCGATGCACATTGGACTCATGAACGCAATGGAATCTACGGCGAGATGATGCTCGCCGCGATGCAGGCCGCGGCGTTCGTCGAGGCGGACCCCCGTCGGATCGTAGAGATCGGCCTTTCGGAAATACCCGCCCAATGCCGTCTGGCCCAATGGGTCCGCCGCGCGGTGATCTGGTGCGATGAATCACCCGGCTTCGAGGCGTGCATGGACCGTCTTGAGGCGGAACTAAACGATATGAACCCCGTCCACACGATCAACAACGCGCTGATCTGTGTGATCGCTCTGCTTTACGGGGAGATGGACTCCGCGAAGACCCCGGCCATCGCTGTCATGTGTGGCCTTGATACGGACTGCAACGGAGCGAGCGTCGGCTCAATCGTTGGCGCAGCAGTTGGCCGTAAGGCCTTCGATGGCTACCTGGCCTCGGCATTGCATGATGAAGTACGGCCGGACATGCTTGGATTTCAGCGAATCAAGATGCACGAATTAGCCGAGCGTTCCGCCAAGATTTGGCGACGTGATACCGCCTGATGATTGCACCGCCTGTTCGCTGAAGCTGCAATGACCAGGGCTCGGTGCAGACGGGCGATTTGCCTCGCATCCTGGGCCCAACGAGCCAGCGTGTATTGGCCGCCCATCTCTATATAGAGGCTGCCAGCGGCATCGGGATTGCCGACACGCTTTTTCTCGCAATTCCCATACAAATTCAAACAAACATGAGCCTCCTGCCGCTGGGCCAATTTAGCCTGGACGAGCGGGATTTGTTTCTGATTCACGCAATACCTGCGACCTAGCACCACTGGGCTCAATACACCTGGCACATCGGGCCTCCAAGTGGTTTTGCGCAGGTGGTTTACCGACCAAGTGCCGTAGAATCAGGCGTGTAACAAATGTAACAAATTTCCCCCAAAATCGCCATAAGCCTCTTTTTGTGAAACAAGATCGCTACTGGAGGCTGCCCGTATTTTCAAATGTCAAAAAGATTTGCCGGTGGCTATGTGAGTTTTTTAAGCGAAATGGCCGTTTTTTCTCTTGACGCCTCACGGGCGCCGAGATATCCTTGATCTTGTTGGAACGAGATGTAACTGATACATAGCCGTGTTAGCCAGGTGGAACAATGTCAACCGTAAGAGATATTGCCAAGCAGACGGGCGTGTCGATCGCGACCGTTTCCCGGGTACTGAACAATCACCCGTCCGTCAGCGATGTGCTGCGAGACAAGGTGATGTCTGCTGCCAACAGCCGACGCTACGTTTCCGCGATCGGCAAGCGAGAGACCTCGACCATCGCTTATGTCTTTACCGGGGACCCCTCGCTGGGCTCGCCGTTCGACTCGGCCCTGCTTGAGGGTGTCTACGATGCGCTAGGCGATTCCAATTACAACCTGATGATCCTCGACCTCCGCCGGACGCGCCGTAATGGCGAGTCCTACTCACAGATGTTCCAGCGGCTGGGCATCCGCGGCGCAGTACTCCGCACGACGCACGGCAGCCGGTCCATCTGTTCAAAGATCGCCGACCAGGGTTTCCCGATGGTGGTAGTGGGCGACCGCTTCGACGACCCGCGCGTGTCTTGCCTCTTCAGTGAGTCCCGATCCGCCAGCCGGGAGGCTGTCGAGCATCTGGTCGCGTTGGGGCATCGGCGTATCGCCATCAGCATCAACGTCATCGATGACTCGGACCACGAGGACCGTTTGGCGGGTTACCGTGAAGCATTAAAAGACCACGGCCTGGAGGTTGATGACAAGCTGGTCATGCGTGTACCCGCTAACCGCCAAGGCGGATCGCAACTGATACGAAGGATCGTCACGTCGGTCGATCGGCCGTCTGCGATTTATATCTCCGACCCGATGGCCGCAGTCGGCGCGATGTACGAGGCCCAGAAGATGGGGCTTAGCATCCCAGAGGACATGTCGATCGTCGGATTCGACGACACGGATCTACGTTATACCTCGCTGCCAACGATGACAGCCGTCTGTCAGGACGCAACCGCGCTTGGCCGAGAGGCCTACCGCGTATTGACGCAACGAATGAAAGACAACAGCCCGCCGACGAGCAACTCGCCCTCCGCCTGGCTTGAGGTGCATGAATCCACCGGGCCTGTAGGGGTCACACAATAAAGCGATCGCCTTAATTGGCTAACGCTGACTTAACGTGTTTAAGACGCCCCGACGTGGGGCAGAACGTTTTTGGAGAAAAAGGAGAATGATGATGAAGACGAAATTGTTTGGAAGTGTAGCGGCAGCGGCCCTGGGTCTGGCGATGTCGTTCGGCGCTACAGACGTGAATGCCAACCTGCTGAGCGATGCGGGGTATGAGGGCACGGTTGGACAAAACACCAACGATGAAGAAGCCTGGAACGGCTTCGCCGGTGGCCCCGCTACTGTCGCTATCGAAAGCACTGTGGCACCACTCAGTGGTCTGCAGCACCTGGACATGACAACCTCCGGCCTAAACGCATTCAGCGGCGCGTTCCAGTGGGAGCGAGGCATTACTCCCGGCGACCTGTATACATTCAGCTTCTCGGCCCGCGCCGGTGTAGGCGTACAGGACGCCGCTTTTGAATACCGTATCGAGTGGATTAATGCTGGGGGTGGTGAGGTATCCAGAGACCAGATCATTATCCCCGCTGCTTCGTTAACGAGCCTGTACCAGCCGTTCAGCGTCGGCGGCTTTGCTCCGTTGGATGCGGTTGACGCCAAAGTCGTCACTGCCATCGCGACGTTCCCCGGCTCCACCGGCAACGTGTATGTGGACGACGCATCGCTTGTCCCCGAGCCCACCTCGCTAGGCCTGCTGGGCCTGGGTGGTCTGGCAATGCTGCGTCGTAAGCGCTGAGTACTAACCTCCTGTTAGTCCCGTCCACCTGCTTCGCTGCGGGTGGACGGATTGGAAATAGATCGTTGCACGGCGTACGTGCTACGAAATTTGAATCGGGAAACAAGATGGGCGGTATCGCCCAATAACACCACTTTGGAGGATTTGAGATGTTTAGCAGTAAGAGTTTAGTTTCGATGTTGGCCGTGGGCGGGATTGTTCTGGCCACCCAGCAGGCCTCGGCGACGGTTGTCTTTCAGGACGACACCATGACCGACGGTGGGTTGAACCTTAGTACCAGCGAGTACTTCGGCTTCGGTGGCCCGTTCACCACGGACGGGACCGCACCCAGTGACGGCAACCAGTTTGCCATCGTCGGCCAGTCTGGTGAGTTCTCCGGTGCCGGCATCAGCCAGCACGTCGACATCGCCGACGTGACCGCGGCACAGGCACTGGCCGATGGCGTGACCCTGCGTTCCAGCGCCTGGATCCTGTCCGACCCCGCCAACCCTTGGGTCCCAATGGCGACCGACGGCTTCAAGATCGAGTTCTACAACCTCGCCCTTGGCGCTTTTAACACGATCGACATGACCAACGAGACCGAGAACGGCTTTGGTCTGGGCCTGACCCCCGTGTCTCCCAGCGCTGTGACCACCGGCTGGACCCAGGTCAGCTTCACGGTTGCGATCACTGACGCCCTGGTCGACTTCTTCTCACTCGCTGAGGTCCGCCCCGTACTCTTCCAGGGTGACTTCTCCGGAGCTAACCCGGGCAACACCGGTGGCCGGCTCTTCGTCGACGGCATGACCCTCGAGGTCTTCCCCGACCTGGCGACCGCCAACGCTACCGCGCTTCCATCCAACTTGCCCGGCGCCTTCGAACTCGAAGACCTCGCGGGCGACATCAACGGCGACGGGTTCGTCGGCATCGCCGACCTGAACATCGTCTTGGGTACCTGGAACAACGGCATCAACCCGGGCCCTTCCGCCGGTGCGACCATCCCCGAACCCGCCAGCCTGGCCCTGTTGGGTCTCGGTGGCTTGGCCATGCTTCGTCGTCGCTGAATGCGGCTTGTTTAAGAAAAACGTAGGGCCAGTGGCTATTGGGGTAACGGCTAAGCGTCACTGAGCCTTGAACTGAATTGATTGTTTGTAAAAAAACACTGAGTCGGCCGCTCGCTTAACGGCGAGCGGCCGAATTAAAACGATCGGGCGGGATGTTCCCGGCATAGTATTAAAAGATTGATCAGACTCTAAATGGGAGCCGTGATAATGACCTCTAAGCGACGTGCATTCACATTAATCGAACTGTTGGTGGTGATCTCCATCATCGCCCTGTTGGTAGGGATCCTGCTCCCGGCCTTGGGCGCAGCAAGGAAGAGTGCCTTGGACCTTAAGTGCAAGACCCAGCTGCGTCAGTTCGGCATCGCCTTCATGACCTACGCGACCGACAACCGCGACACGCTGCCCTCGAACCGGCCGGGTATCCCTCTCGACGAGAAGCAGACTTGGCTGACGGATGGCGGGAGCCTGTTCCTGGCTTTCAGAAATGCGCCCGAAGACGGTTCGATTTTCCCCTACGCCGGCGAGACGCCCGAACTGTACCGCTGCCCGGCCCTTGAGGCGGGTGACGATGCGACGGCCGGCCGGGCCAAGCCCGGGACGGTGACAACCAGCAACGGCAAGTTCGACTACTCCACGTTTACCTCGTGGAACAACGCCAGGGTAGATCAGATCCGCAACCAATCGATCATCGCACGGGTGCCGGCAAACACCGACGAGTGGACCGATATCATCACACCCCTGATGATCGAGGAAGACCCTCAGTTTTTCATGAACAACGGCAACGCCGACTCCCAACACGCCGCTACCGACCGCGTCGGACGATGGCACAGCGGGGATAAGGGCAACTTCACCGCGATCGACGGCAGCACCTCCTCGTTCGAGGGCGATGGTGAGGACACCTTCCCCGATGCTCAGAACTGGTACTCGAAAGCCCCCGATGGCCTGACCCGGTCGCTTGGACATGCCCAGAGGTCACTGGAGGGCAGACGCCCGGCCAGTTCGACCGCGTTGGAGTACCATTTCGGCGAATGGGGACTTTCGTCGCGACCGCAGTAAAAGGCATTGCAGGCCTATACTTACAACAAAAGTCTAGGATCTGCCGGGGGTGAAAGTTATAATGGTGATGTCGTATCACGCTGGCAGTCGGCACGATATGGAATCGCCACAGTTCCATGTGTCTGACCAACCCTAGTCCCCTCCACCAGTGGAGAGTTTCGCGGGAAGGTTGGCGGAAAGATTGAGTTTAATCTCATTAAACACATTCGGGGAAGTGTGTGCGGCACACGAGTTAATGGCTGTGTTTTGAGGTTTAGGATGATTTAACCCTCAAGGAGAATGATGTGTTGAAAAAGATATTTGCTGCTGGATTGTGCGTCACACTGATGACAACAGGTGCCTCGGCCTTAGAACTCACCACCAACGGCGGGTTCGAGACCGGCGACCTCACCGGCTGGACATCGTTCGAGATCGGAACACAGACGTTCGATATCACTGTGGACACGAATACCGGATCCTTTGCCGGGGAATTATTCAACGATTTCCCGGGCCAACCCCTTGTCGTCAAGCAGGCCAACATCGGTGTTGGCCTCATCAATCCCGGTGATGTGGTCAACATCTCCTTCGCCGCAAAAGGTAGCGGCACTGTAGGCGGCGTGGCTTTCGCCGAGTTCTTCTCTGAGCTCAGCGGCGGCGGCACTTCGGCCTCCGAAATCTTAAGCGGTGGCCCGCTGGCGCTTCTTCCCGACACCTATCAGACCTTCAACTTCAGCGCGGTCGCGGGCTTTGACGTCAGCGGGGGCGTGACCCTCCAGCTCAACGCCGTCGCCGGGGCGGACATCGGCAGCACCTCCAGGCTGTTCATCGACGATATCTCGGTAACCATCGATGCGGTCGCACCCATCGCAGGCGACATCAATAACGACGGGTTCGTCGGCATCGCAGATCTGAATATCGTCCTGGGTAACTGGAACCTAAACGTCCCACCGGCAGACCCCTTGGCCGACCCGTCCGATGACGGCTTCGTCGGCATCGCAGACCTCAACATCATCTTGGGCAACTGGAACGCAGGAACGCCCCTGCCACCGGCCGTTGTTCCAGAGCCCACAACACTGGCTGTGTTGGGGCTCGGCGGCCTAGCGATGCTTAGACGGCGATCTTAAGGCTTATTAAAGGCATTTCCATGCCCCAGTGCGATAGCGCTGGGGCATGATTGATGGTGAATGAAGAAAACGGCCTTGCGGCTGTGTACGGACGACCATTCGGCGCTCTCAGGAGTAAATTTATGTTGTTTGTAAAATTGACCTTGCGGATGATGCCGGTTGCCGCGTGCTTGGCTGGGGCATCCCTTGGCCAAACCGCACAGGCCCAGGTCCCGGCGATCCCCGGGTGGGACCTTGTCTGGAGCGATGACTTTGACACCGGTTCTCTGGACACCGCTCGCTGGACAGCCCTTAACCGCAAGGACAGCTTCAACAACGAGAAGCAGTACTACCACCCCAATCAGGTCGCTGTCACGGGTGACAATCTGGAACTC
>JAJDCX010000055.1 GCA_029260615.1 Phycisphaeraceae bacterium
GATCATCGCCAAACTGCGTGAGGCCGATGCCTTGCTAGCGACCGGCGCATCGGTCGGCCAGGTGTGCCAGGCGTTGGAGGTCAGCGAGGCGACGTATCATCGCTGGCAAAATCAATTCGGCGGCATGAAGGCGGAGGAAGCTCGACGGCTCGCCGGACTCGAGACCGAAAACAAGCGGCTCAAGAAGCTACTGGCGGACTCTGAACTCGACAAGGACATCCTCCGCGAGGCGTTGGATTTCTTTGGAAAGTCATAAGCCCGACGCGTCGCCGCCGCTTCGTCCAACACGTTCAAGAAGCGTTGGAGGTGAGCGAGCGTCGCGCGTGTCGGGCCACCGATCAGTCACGCAGCACGCAACGGTACGTTGCGAAGGTCAAAGACGACGAGCCTGTGATCGTGGCGCGGATGCACGAGATTGTGCGTCAGCACCCGCGTTACGGCTACCGGATGATCCATCAGAAGCTGCGGCAAGAGCACTTCAAGATCAACGTCAAACGCGTTCATCGTTTGTGCCGTCAAGAGGGTTTAAAAGTGCATAAAAAGAAGAGAAAAAAGCGTCGGATCGGGACAAGCAAAAACGGCGTCGACAAGTATCAGGCGACGGGGATGAATGATGTCTGGTGTTGGGATTTCGTGCACGATCGCGACGAACGTGGGCGCTCGATTCGCTGGCTAAACATCGTCGACGAGTTCACGCGTGAGGGCTTGGCGTCGGAGGCGGCGCGTTCGATGAAGGCGATTGACGTGATCGAGGTACTGGCGTGTCAGATCCGTTTGCGTGGCGCCCCGGCGTTTATTCGCAGCGACAACGGCCCGGAGTTCATCGCTTACGCGGTGCGTGATTACTTGAAGGCGGCGGGGGTATCGACGCTGTACATCGAGCCGGGCAGCCCGTGGCAAAACGGATTTGCCGAGAGTTTTAACAGCCGTTTTCGCGATGAATTCTTGAATGCGGAATTGTTTGTTGATCTACACGAGGCGCGCGAGATGACGGCGCGTTGGCTTTGGGAGTACAATCACGATCGGCCGCATTCCTCGCTGGGGTACAGGCCTCCGGTGGAGTACGCCGCGTCGCTGGCTGACCCTCCGGTCGGGGCTGCGCCCCTCCCTACGGCTCAGCCAGCGACAGAAGATCTTGAGAACTATGAATCGACTCTCATAACGATTGGTACATGAAATGGGGGCACGCCAATACCCCCCAGTAGTGTCAAAAAAGTCAGTCGATGTTTACGGCGTCATTTTTCCCCGGCAGACATGTTTTTGGTGCAGCTATGCCACCTGCTGACGCAGGTCGGCTAAATTGCCGGTACGTGGCGCCGGTCGAAACATGTCGAAACATTACGAGCTCGCTCATTCGTAAAACTTCGGGTTCGCTAACTCAAAAAGTAAGGGGGACGGCGACACGCCGAGTTCTTCAAGGTGCTTGAGGATGTCGGGATCTCTCCGGCGAGACTGCCTTGCCGTCCCCCAAACCTCAACGCTTTCGCCGTAAGTTTCGTGCGGTCAATTAAGGAAGAACGCCTGAGCAGGATGATTTTTATCAATCCACGGCAACCGCGTTGGGTGATCGATTAACACCTCAAACACTACCACACCGAACGCAATCACTTTGGACTCGAAAACCAGATCATCGATCCCGGTGAACCGGTAGGTGAGATCGCCGGGCAGATTCAATGCAATCAACGGCTCGGTGGGATACTCCGGCACTATCATCGGAAGGCAGCGTAAACGAAACTCGGGGCCGTGTTCGCTTTTCAAAGATCAATTTCATCAGGCGATTACTATGCGCCGACATCGAATCAACGCGCAATTCATGGTCTCGTCATCGCATTCGGCCTTGGGCTCGGCTGAAAAAGATCGCTATTTCCCAACTCCACCTGCTTGTCAGGCCCCATCTTTAGCTCGGTCTAATATTTTGACATTACGCGGATGATCCATGGTTCGACGACGCTTCCGTCGCATAACGTTCAGCAAGCTGAATCCTATAATGCTCATGAGGGAGGCTGCTGAAGGTAAAGGGACTAATTGGATCGAAGACAAATCAAGTGAGATAACGTGACCATCTGTTAATACATCCCGGTTATCGAGTCCTGGATAATCGTCATATGGAAATGCAGACATCCCCATAAGCCCTGATCTTACTGAACCCTGATTCGATACTACCCCATCTGCAGTGACAAACTCCACAGTTGACAAGAACGTTCCATCGAAGTGAAATCCCATCTCAACAAACACCGAGCCTACACCCATAAAGCTGGTTGTTTCCTGCTCACTAAAGGACGCCATTTCATTGTGAACAATAATTTCTTCAAAATTTCCATGGGTAAGTAGCGCGTCATATGAAACATTTCCGGTTGTATTCCAGTTAGAAACAGAAAAATGGGTCCTCGTTGAAGAAACCGGTCCTGCATCCGTTACGGAACCATTTAAATCGCTTACAAGAGTTACTTGCCACCTCTCCATCGCCTCAGCAACAACATCAAAACTGATTTGCCAAGCAAAACGCTCTGTGCTTCCAGTACCAGCCCCCCCACCTCCAAGACCAAAAGACCTCGCCGCTTCTGAAGAAGAATAAACGAAGCCGAGTTTTCCGCTAAGTGAATTTGATGTCATTGAGAGCAGTTGGGCATCCGACTGCAATTGAGTCCCAGCGATGAAACCCTCAAAAGTACCGGATGTAACCAGCGCTTCGGTAAAAAAATCGGGATTACTTAAGTTCATCACTGTCGCATTAGAAATAACGGCTCCCTTGGAATCAAGATTGAATATCAACCCAAAGGTGAGAATTAGCGTGGCTTTTAAAAACATCATCTTGAACTTGGACATACTCATGCAACTCCCAGAAATAGGATGTTCATTATTTGTTTCGACCTATACAGGCCGAAAGATTCCAGAATACATTTTAGGTCATGCAATGAAACCGAACCCAAATTTAAGTCTATCAAATTTCAAAAACAATAGCAACACGCAAGCGTGAGCATTAAAGAGGGCAGTTATCTTCCCACTCATCTCGCTCGCCGTTTGAAACTGACTGTCGTACATCGACACGCGGCCGTACGTCGTGTAGTCATAGGTGAAGTCGCGATCGCCGCAAGTCCATGACGGGTTGCCACTAAGTCAGCGCAAGTGCTGAGGGAAGCCGGGGAAGATGTCTTGCTCCACATCGAGGGCCTCTTCGAGATACGGTTGTATTTCATGAGGAATCCGGTTGCCGAAGTGTTTTCGGAGCTTGGCGTATAGCTCGAGTTTTGAACGCGCGCGGAAGGCGATCCAGAACTCGGGTCGTTGCGCCACCTTTTGCTCCTGTTTTTCAACCGCATCACGGAGGATGTAGTTGTCAAGTATTTGATTCGCAAAACCCATTTGACGGCATTCCTTGAGCATTTCCCATTGCTCAATCCCGACGGGATCAAAGTGGCTGGATAATTGTTTTTTCAACTCGAGCAATGGGTCTTTCAGTGATTCGGCGTTGGTGTAAACCCATCTTTCCTTTTGGCTTTCCAGTTGCAAAAACGCGCTGTTCGCAACAACCTCACCACGCTTGACTGATTCGCGGGATTCACTGATTTCTCGCTCAAGAGCGTCCTCGGCCTTGAGCAAGCCTTTCTTGTTGCCGATGTACCACTCCTTGGTGTCGGATAGGATCGATTGAACCTGCTCGGGATTGCATTTCATCCTTGCCAAATCCTTACTTGTGATACATAATTCGGCGCGGAGTTGATGGATGCTTTGATAATCGACACTTGTAAGTTTGAACGCAGTGGAGCTAGAGGCACTACCAACCTTCGGTCGTTTTTGGCAGGCACCCATCAGCAGAAACAATAAGCTCAACGATAACACGACAGTCATTCTTATCAGGATATTTGTCATGACATTTCTCTTTTTTTTAAATCCATTCTAAAGGGTTTACTCAATCTCTCGAATTCATGAGTCGATTTTAGCATTATAAGTTCCTGATGAACAGGACTATCAAAGAATTACAACATTTCATTGCATAAGATGCCACATAGTCAATGGTCATACTTGTATATACTCATAATCGTCCCAGTTGGCAGTCTGCAAACATGCCTCTAGCAAGCCACGACAATATATTGGATGTGCAAACCCAAATTATCGAACGCTAAATCAGACACGTTGAACAGGTTTCTTGAATCCGTATTGCCTAACAACAGGTTCTAGAATAACCTATGTACCGATATCGTCTATTGTTGAATGTGTCGGAGTATTACACAAGACATAACCTGCCTGATGGGTGTTTTTTCCCTGACGCGAATACCGCGAGATAGTATTCAGTACAACGAGAGCAAAATATGATCGCTTGCTTTGATACCCATTACCACGCTACGGGAGCTAATGCTGCGTGTGTTTGCTTTGACAACTGGGGCGCTGAGGAGATAGCTGAAAAACACGTTATACAGATTTCAAGGACCGAGCCCTACACGCCGGGAGAATTTTACCGACGTGAACTCCCATGCATCCTTCAGGTTATGGAGGAAATTTCAGAACCAATTGATATCGCGATTGTTGACGGATACGTTTGGCTTGGCGAAGACTCACGCCCAGGACTTGGCGCCCATCTTTTTTCTGCACTTATCGAGTTATTTCCAGTCATTGGGGTTGCGAAGACGTGGTTCAGGGTCACAATCGCGGCCATTTCTA
>JAJDCX010000056.1 GCA_029260615.1 Phycisphaeraceae bacterium
GACGAGGCCAAAAACCACGTCGCTAACCTGAACAACCTCGGCGTGTTCGACACAGCCGAATTGCTTGACCAACTCAAAACCGACCTCGCAGCCGGAAAATCCTACACCGAATCCAAAATCTTCGGGACGATCCCCGTCGTCGCCGGATGGACCGCGGCACAAGAAGCAGCCCAGAGAGAAAACATCGACTTCCGGATCACCACCTACGAAGCACGCAACAAAGATAACGAGCCCGACAAGGACTCCTTCGAGGGCATCCTCCTCACCGAGCTGACCACCCAGGTCAACGCCGACGGCGACGAGGTGATCCACCGCATCGACGAGTCCACCAATTCCCTGCACTACATGCGAGCCATCAAGCTGGGCCAGGAGTGCATGCTCTGCCACGGCGACCCGGCGGACAGCCTTTCGGGCGACGGTAAAGATGTCTTGGGCTTCACGATGGAAAACTGGAAGCCAGGGTTCATGCACGGCTCCTACCACGTCGTCCTGCCCCTTGAAACGATGGATCAGCAGGTCGCGGGCTTTGTAACCGGTGGCCTGATGTGGACCGTCCCGCTGCTGATCCTCGCGGTGGGTCTGCTTGCGTTCTTGCTGCGAACGATATTCGGTAAGCCGGTCGCGGCCCTGATCGCGCGGATCAATGAGATCCAGAGCGAGAACGACCTGACCAAGCGTGTCCAGATCAATTCCAAGGACGAGGTCGGACAACTCGGCGAGTGCTTCAACGGGTTTGTCCAGACGCTCCAGGACGTTATCCGTAACGTCGCGGGCTCGACCCACGAGGTTGCCGGTGCGGCCACGGAGATCGCCGCCAGCAGTGAGCAGATCGCCGCCGGCATGCAGGAACAATCATCGCAGGTCACCCAGGTGAGTTCGGCGGTTGAAGAGATGTCCGCCAGCATCATCGAGGTGGCACGCAAATCAGGCGAAGCCGCCAACGGTGCCCAGGAGTCCGGCAAGGCAGCGGAAGTGGGCGGCGGCGTGGTCCGTGAGACGATCGTAGGTATGAACTCAATCGCCGACGCGGTCAAGGCCGGTGCAGCCAGCGTTGCCGAACTTGGCAAACGCGGCGAACAGATCGGTCAGATCATCGAGGTCATCAACGACATCGCGGATCAGACCAACCTGCTGGCGCTGAATGCGGCGATCGAGGCGGCCCGTGCCGGTGAGCACGGCCGTGGGTTCGCTGTGGTTGCCGATGAAGTCCGCAAACTTGCCGACCGCACGACCAAGGCGACCGAAGAGATAGCCCAGTCGATCCAAGCGATCCAGGCCGAGACCGGCGAGGCCGTCACGAAGATGAACGCAGGCACGGATCAGGTCGCGGTCGGCGTTGAGAAGGCGACCGAGGCCGGCAAGAGCCTGGAGACTATCGTCACCGGCACGCAGGATGTCGCGGGGAATGTCCAGTCGATCGCCGCCGCCGCCGAAGAGCAGTCAGCCGCCGCGGAGGAGGTCAGCCGTAACATTGAGTCGATCACAGCCGTGACCGCGCAGAGTACTGAGGGTGCGCAGCAAGCCGCCCAGGCCGCGATCCAACTCTCCGGCAAGGCCGAGGAACTTCTGGCTCTGGTGGGCAGGTTCAAGGTCGAGTAGACATCACGGTGGGGCCGCGCGATCAGATCTGATCGTGAAATCGCAGATACAGAGCTTCGTGTTAAGTATGGAATCAGGTCCATGGCGCTAGCCTGGCCCAACCAGAATTGACAAGGCCGAGTAATGACACCCAAGTCATTGCCCGGCCTTTTCTTATGAAATGGGCCATACTGGACTTGAACCAGTGACCTCCTCGATGTCAACGAGGCGCGCTAGCCAACTGCGCCAATGGCCCGTAGCGGGGGGCATTATAACGAGGCCGCTGGGGTACGCCAGTACGTCGGGATCTGGCTGGGGATGGCGCGGCGGTGGGGGAGGCGTAGGGAAGCCGTCGGCAAGATCGCGGCGAACTTACTAGCATGGGGCGGACGGACGACAACCGCACTCCGACACTCATCCACCACGCCCCATACGACGCTAAGACGCGCAAGGACCCCACGCGATGCAGACTCCCCTTAAGTATGGCTGCAACCCCAACCAGACCCACGCCCTACTCACAAGCAGCCTTCCCGACGGCCCACTGACCGTGGTCAACGGCTCGCCCAGCTACATCAACATCATGGACGGCCTACGCGGCTGGCAACTCGTCCGCGAGTTGAAGGCCTCGACCGGCCAGCCCGCCGCCGCATCGTTCAAACACGTCAGCCCCGCCGGTGCCGCGGTCGCTGGACCGTTGACAGACGAGTTCCGCAGAGCACACTTCTACAGCGATGAGCAGATGTCACCGCTCGCCACCGCCTACGCCAAGGCCCGAAGCTCCGACCGCGTCGCGTCCTTTGGCGACTTCATCTGTGTCTCCGACACCGTTGATGAATCCCTCGCACGCATCATCAAGCCCGAAGTCTCCGACGGGATCATTGCGCCGGGTTACGACCCCAAGGCCCTGGACATCATCAAGGCCAAGAAGGGCGGTAAGTATGTCATCCTTCAGATCGACCCTTCCTACGACCCGCCGAACGTTGAGTCGCGCATCGAGTTTGGTTTGACTCTGGAGCAGTCCTACAACGACAGCGTGATCGACGCCGAGTTATTTAAAAACGTCGTCACAAAAAACAACACGATCCCCGACGACGTGATGCAGTCTCTGATCGTAGCGACGGTGACGCTCAAGCACACCCAGAGCAACTCGATCGCGGTCGGCTACCGTGGGCAGGCCGTCGGTGTCGGGGCCGGCCAGCAATCAAGAATCGCCTGCACCCGCCTGGCTTGCGACAAAGCAGACCGCTGGCTGCTGAAGATGCATCCCAAGGCCTTAGCCTTGAATTTCGTTGACGGCCAACCCAAGAGCGAAAAAGTCAACGCCTTGGACCAGTTCGTCCGTTACCACGAGTTGGATGATGGCGAACGCGGCGTCCTCGCCGGTGCGCTTATTGGCCAGCCCGCCCCGATCACTGAACAGGAACGTGCCGACTGGAACGCCCAATTCGATGGAATCGTCCTAAGCTCCGACGCATTCGTTCCGTTCCGCGATAACCTCGATCGTGCTGCCCGTACGGGTGTGACGTATCTCGCCCAAGCCGGCGGCTCCGCCCGCGACCAGGGCGTCATCGAGGCCGCCGACGAACACAACATGGCCATGGCATTCACCGGCCTGCGGCTGTTCCTGCACTGATCCAGCCCCTCAAGTCACTCGATCCCGATGTCTTCGTTCCACAGGTCCGGCTTGTCGCGGATGAAATTTTTCATCATCTCGATGCAGCGGGCGTCGTTGAGGTTGACCAACTCGACCCCGTGTTGTTTGAAGAAGTCTTCAGCCCCCATGAAGTTCTGGTTCTCGCCGATGACCACGCGGGGGATCTTGTAGAGCAGGCTGGTCCCCGTACACATCACACACGGACTCAACGTGCTCACTAGCGTGAGCCGGGGCCAGTCTCTTCGCCGACCTGCACTACGGATGCAAGCCACCTCCGCGTGCGCCGTGGGGTCCCCGGTCTGCACCCGCAGGTTGTGCCCGCGTGCCACGACGTTGCCCTCTGCGTCCGCCAACACCGACCCGATCGGCAGCCCGCCTTCTGCAAGGCCCTGCTCCGCCTCCTTGATCGCTTCGTTTAAGAGTACTTGGTAGTCCATCGGGTTCGTCTCCGTCGGGGAAAATGAGTTTTGGCAAGATGACAGGATATACAGGATGGGATCAAACCACATCTCCGCCGCTTGATGCTTCACGGGGTGAACAGCATGGAACTCAGATTTGTCGTATGGATCGGATAAGATAGGAGTGTGACCATTGGCCTTGTTTTACTGTGAAGACAAATTAACTAGGGATTCTTGCAATGAAACCACTCATGATCCTCTTGGTGCTAGTCGGAGGTTGTGCCGAGCGATATACACCAAAGATACTCGTAGAAGGTCATCCCCCTCGGATCTATGAGTACATAGATGGCGATACCCCCGTCACAGAGATTCGGGGCTGGTATAACGCCCAACAGTTGGATGAAATCGTCCGCGAGTATGTTCGTCAGAACGAGATCGACTTCGACTTCCGTGGCACGGAAACACAGTTCTGGGTTGGACGAGAACGTGAATACTTGGCGGAAGCCAGTTATTCATCTGGATTTGGCTCACCGGTACTATCCGTCAAGATCAGTTGGGACGGTCACGTCAAGCAGCATGATATAGGGATCGCGGTCTGTGGAACGGGCCTGGAGTTGGCGGAGGATACTTATATTCACCCCGATGAGGACAGGGAATGACCTTTGGCTATCGGGTCGAAAACTACATTCGTTAGGTCGCTATTCTATTTTCTTCAATGGGCCTACTCCTCCTAATCCTGATCGCCACCCTCTTCCTCTGGCTGCTCGGTGCCGCAGGCCTGGTGTACGCGCTGGGGCATCCCAAACGTAAGACGTTTGCTGTCGCTCTAGGCAAGGGCGATCCAACCGACCCGGCTGATCTGGAGCTTGAAGCGCAGGAAGTAACGTTCACCCTGTCCGACGGCAAGCGGTCGCCGGGGTGGATGATCCAGGGCAATGACACGCAAGGCCCGACCATTGTGGTCGTACACGGGTTTGGTGACAGCCGATACGGGTCGCTAAAGCGTGCGCCATTGGTTGGACCCTATGCAAAACGGGTGGTCGTGTTTGACCTGCCAGGCCAGGGTGAGTCGGATTCGAGGCGTGCTTACGGGGGGTTGCGTGAGCCGGACGATGTGCTGGCGGTGCTGGGGCAGTTAGAGAAGCAGGACGCCGAGCGCATTGTGCTGTTGGGATCGTCGATGGGTGCCAGCATCGCGATTGCTGCCGCGGCGAAGGCGGGGGGGGGTATCCGAGAGAGTATCCTCGGCGTGATCGCGGAGGGGCCGTACCGGCATTGGGATGAGCCGTTGCACAATATTTTCAGGAAGCACCGCTACCCCCGCTGGCCGATCATCCCGCTGGCCGGCGAGTGGCTTGCGTTGACTGCTAAGGGATTCAAAGACTTCGACCGGGCGGGTCACGCTGCCAAACTCTCCTGCCCGTTGTTGGTGTTGCACGGCTCGGAAGATCGGCTCTGTCCGATAACCTCGGCTAAACAGATCGCCGAAGCCGCGCCGGCGGGGGAGTTCGTTGAGATAGACGGCGGCGGCCACGATGATCTGCCCACCGGGCACGAACAGGCCTACCGGGACGCGGTGGGCGATTTTCTGAAAAGGCTTTGTCTTCGCGGCGGATCGGGTACAATGTAGCGCTTGGCCGAAAAGGCCCAGCCGGGCGCTTCAAGGGGCCGGCGAGTTTGAGCTTGTGAAGCAGGGTTAACGCCTTGTGTCCCACAGCTTGAAGCGACACCCCCACCCCGCGAGGTTTTCCCTCACCGCATAGAGCGCCGGCTGAGTAGTGGTCTAACACCGTGGGGCAGCGTCTGTTTTTTACAAAGCCGACGTGGCGACCTGGAATGCTTTGGCACCTAAGTGCCCTGTCCGTGGAAAACGATGGCGAAGAACACAGCATCACAACGCATCGCCGTGGGGGCTGATCACGGCGGCTTTGAGCTTAAAGAAAAGATCAAAGCGCACCTGGAGAGTCAGGGCTACCCAGTCCACGACTGCGGCACACACAGCACAGACGCGGTGGATTATCCGGTATTCGCCCGGGCCGTGGCCGAGCGGGTTTCGCGGGGCGAGGCGGACCAAGGTATCCTTATAGATGGTGCGGGCATCGGCTCAAGCATGGCCGCGAACAAAGTCCCCGGCGTGCGGGCAGCGTTGTGTTACTACACCGCCTCGGCAAACAACGCCCGGGAGCACAACGACGCCAACGTCCTGACCATGGGGTCGGGATTCGTCGGCCCGAACCTGGCGCTGCAGATCGTTGACGTATTTATTACCACCGAATGCACAGCAGAACGGCACCTGCGGCGAGTGAGCATGATCGAGTCCGGCGCAGAGCCGGCAGGGGGTCCCGCGGCACACGCCGGGGCAACGGTGCAACAAGCACACGCCTGTCAATGTCAAGAGAAAAAGATGCCCGAAACTCAAATGACGGATTCAATCCCCGAGCAAGACCTTCAACGGATCGTCCAGCGGATCATGGAACTGGCCGGGAGCGGAGGTGCGGACCTTGGCTGCACGACCCTGGCTTGTGGCTTTTGCAAGACCTGCGCCCAGACTAATCCCGAGTTGGTCCGTCAGTTCCTGGAGATGGGTGCCGACCGGATCGCCCACCAGCCCGGGGCCGGCGACCTCCCCCGTGAGCTGGCGGCTTCGATTGACCACACACTGCTCAAGCCCGACGCCACCACCGATCAACTCATCAGCATGTGCGCCGAGGCCAAGGACTACGGCTTCGCCAGCGTGTGCGTCAACCCCGCAAACGTAAAGCTCGTCGCCAGTGAATTGGCGGGCACCAACGTCAAGGCCTGCTCCGTGGTCGGTTTCCCCCTAGGCGCCACCACCCCCGAGATCAAAGCGATGGAAGCTCGCCGTGCGATCCGCGACGGTGCACGTGAGATCGACATGGTCATCAACGTCGGGGCTCTGAAAAGCGGCGACGACGATCTGGTCTACCGTGATATCCGTGCGGTGACCGAGGTCTGCATGGACGGGCGGAGTATCTGCAAGGTGATCCTCGAGACCGCCTTGCTGAACGACGACGAAAAGGTCCGCGCATGCCAGGCCGCCAAGCGGGCGCGTGCGGACTTCGTAAAAACCTCGACCGGCTTCGGCCCAGGCGGCGCAACCGCTGGGGACGTCGCCTTGATGAGCCAAGCGGTCAGTGGGACACGCATGGGCGTCAAGGCCTCCGGCGGTATCCGCGACCTCGAGGGCGCTCAAGAAATGATCCACGCAGGCGCCACACGCCTTGGCGTCAGTGCCGGCGTGAAAATCGTCAAGCAGGCAAAAGGTATGACTGTTTCAGATGGAAGCTCGAAAGACAAGTACTGATAGGCTGAATCACTATGACACACGTTGACTTACGCGCGTACGTTTTTCTGGATAGCCTCCAGCCCCAATTCGCCTCTTTCATGGCGACCGTGTCCCAGGGCTTCCTGCCCGTGGCTGGGCAGGCGTCGTTGTTCGTGGAGATCTCCCCGGGGATCGAGATCAACCGCGTCACAGACATCGCTCTGAAATCCACGCACGTCCACCCGGGCATGCAGATCGTCGAACGGCTTTACGGAGCGCTGGAGATACACTCCGATTCGCAGGCAGACGTCCGTGCCGCGGGGCATGAAATCCTCCAGGCCCTGGACGTGACCGAGGCAGATCGGCGCAAGCCCACTGTGATCTCCAGCCAGGTGATCCGCTGCGTGGACGACTACCAGACCCAACTGATCAACCGCATGCGTCACGGCAACATGATCCTTGCCGGCCAAACGCTGTATATCCTCGAGTGCGAGCCTGCCGCCTATGCAGCGTTGGCGGCGAACGAGGCGGAAAAGGCCGCCGACATCAATATCCTTGAGGTCCGCGCGGTCGGCAGCTTCGGGCGTATCTACCTCGGTGGCGAAGAACGAGATATCGAGGTCGGGTACAAGGCGGCGCTGGCGGCGATCGAAGGCGTTAGCGGCCGGGTCGTAGAGAAAAAGAAGAAATAGAGCCCGGGCTTACCAGGCAACACCTGAGCCCGGATATGTGACGGTAACACGACGATATAACACTTAACACTTAAGACTTAACTGATTCAGAGAGGAACCCTGACGATGGCAGAAGCACTAGGCATGATTGAGACACGTGGATTCGCGGCGATGGTCGAGGCCAGCGACGCGATGGTGAAGGCCGCCAAGGTCGAATTGGTCTCGTACGAAAAAATCGGCGGAGGGTACGTCACAGCGGTTATCCGTGGCGATGTCGCCGCGGTGAAGGCCGCCTGTGACGCAGGTCAGGCCGCTGCCGCTCGCGTCGGTGAAGTGGTCACCGTCCATGTGATCGCACGTCCGCACACCAACGTAGACACGGCCCTGCCCCTTGGTCGGCCAAACGCCGGCAAGGAAAAGTAAACAAGGGCAGCCGATCGGTTCGGTAAGCGCGCCTAAAAGCGCGGGCGGTCTGTCGTGATGCAGGCCATGCCGCGCGTCTGTTTGCGCCCCGCCAACCCGGTGGCGATCCCATGGGAGTCTTACGATGTTTTTGGCGAAGATAATCGGCACGGTGGTTGCGAGCCAAAAGGAGGCGAGCCTTGAGGGCCTGCGCTTCATGCTGCTTCAACCGCTTGATGAAAAGGGCAAGCCCGTCGGCTCGCATGTGGTCGCCGCAGACGCGGTCGGCGCGGGCGTCGATGAGATCGTCCTCTACGCATCAGGCAGCTCGGCCCGGCAAACCGTCGTCACCGACAAACGCCCCTGTGACGCGGTGATTATGGCGATCGTTGATTCCTGGGAGGTCGGTGGCGATCAGCGGTACAAGAAATAACCTTCGATGAGGTGACCCCCGATGTCTCGGTTAAATGACAATCAGATCGACGTGATCGCCCGGCAGGTCCTCTCTAGGATGGCCGGTAACGTGGTGGCCGATTCCCCGGCCCTGCCCCCTGCGCAGGTCGAAACCGTCGCCCGCTCCGGCCGCTTGCCGATGGGCGTGTTCCGCAGCATCGACGACTGTGTCGCCGCCGCGAGAGAAGCGTTTGAGCAGTTCAAGAAGATCGGGCTGGACCACCGCAAACAGATCATCGCCTCGATCCGCGAATCCATGCTCGCCCATGCCGAATCCTTGGCCCAAGATGCTTTCGATGAGACGGGACTTGGCCGCTTCCAGGACAAGATCATCAAGAACCGGTTGGTCGCGAACAAGACCCCCGGCCCGGAGTTCCTCGAACCCGCAGCGGTTTCCGGGGATGGCGGGCTGATGATTATGGAGCGGGCACCCTTCGGCGTGATCGCCGCGATCACCCCCACGACCAACCCGACCTCGACGATTATCTGCAACTCAATCGGGATGATCTCCGCAGGCAACACCGTCGTGTTCAACGTCCATCCAAGTGCCAAACGAGTCTCCTGCCGGAACGTCGGGCTCATTAACGAGGCGATCGTCAAGGCCGGGGGCCCCGAAAATATCGTCACCGCGATGGCCGAGCCAACCATCGCCAGCGCCCAGGAATTGATGCGGCACAAGGGCATCCGCCTGCTGGTCGTGACCGGTGGCCCGGGCGTGGTGAAGGAAGCGATGACCAGCGGCAAGCGCGCCATCTGTGCCGGGCCGGGCAACCCACCGGTTGTGGTCGATGAAACAGCCGACATCGAAAAGGCCGGCCGGGACATCGTCAACGGCGCTTCCTTTGATAACAACGTCATCTGCGTCGATGAAAAAGAAGTCTTCGTCGTCGAGTCGGTGGCCGATCGCCTGCTGAAAGTGATGAGCCAGAACGGCGCGGTCGTGCTAACCAAGCCGCAGACCCAGGCGCTTGAGAAAGTGATCTTCGAAGAGGTCCGTGGCCCCCGCAAACCCGGGAAGATCCGCCGCAAGTGGATCGGCAAAAACGCCAGCGACATACTCGCCCAGATCGGGATGCGCGTCCCCGACTCGGTCCGCCTGGTGGTGATCGATGTCCCGGTGGACCACCCGTTGATCTGGACCGAGCAGTTGATGCCGGTGCTCCCTGTTGCCCGCGTGAAAACCGCCGACGAGGCGATTGACCTGGCAATCGAAGCCGAGCACGGGTTTGGCCATTCCTCAGCGATGCACTCGATGCACTTAGGCAGACTCAGCCGGATGGCCCGGGATATGAACGGCAGCATCCTCGTCAAGAACGGCCCGATCTATTCTGGCTTGGGTGAGGGCGGCGAGGGCTACACCTCCTTCTCCATCGCCAGCCCGACCGGCGAGGGGCTGACCAACCCAAGATCCTTCTCCCGCGAGCGCCGCTGTGTGCTGATCGACCACTTTAGGATTACCTGAGTTGAGCCGTGAACCCGCCATCGCGTTGCTTGAGTTCGACAGCGTCGCCATCGGCACGCACGCCGCCGACGCCATGGTCAAGCGCGCACCGATCACCACGCTCCGTGTCGGCACCGTGCAGCCCGGCAAGTACCTCGTCCTGATCGGCGGCCCCGTCGCCGTGGTCGAAGAGTCATATGTTGAAGGCATCCGTGTTGGCCACGACGCGCTGACCGACCAGATATTCCTTCCTGATGTGCATGAGCAGGTGTACGGCGCTCTCTCCGGCAAACGACAGACCAAAGCAGACGACTCACTAGGTATCTTCGAGGTGTCAGGGCTTAGTGCGACACTCATCGCCGCCGACCGCGCGGTCAAGTCCGCCGATGTTCGTATCATCGAGATCCGTTTAGGTGACGGCCTGGGTGGTAAGGGGCTCACGCACCTGACCGGCAAGCTGGAATCCGTACAAGCCGCTATCGAAGCCGGCCTGTCCGCGATAGAACCCATACACGCAAGCCACACCATCATCCCCGCGCTCGACAGCGAGCTCCGAAAACACATCAACCGTTCCACGGAGTTCACCCCCTCATGATGCTCGGCCGTGTCATCGGGACCGTGGTCCCTTGCGAAGTGTACGAAGGGCTCCAGGGGGTGCCCATGCTGCTCGTGCAGCCGCTTGACCCCCAGCAGAAAAGTACCGGCTCGGCGCTGGTCTGCTGTGACTCGACGCGCATGGCTGGCCCCGGCGAGCTGGTCTACTACGAAGGCGGCCGAGAAGCCGCACTTGCGCTGGAAACCTGGTTCGTCCCGGTCGATCACGCCATCATCGGGATCGTCGATGGTGTCGATCTTCAAGGAGACGCGTCATGATCCTCGGCATCGTTACCGGGTCGATTACCTCGACGATCAACCACCCGTTCTACACCAGCCGCCGCCTGCTGATCGTCAGCCGGACCAACCCCGATTGGACCCTGACCGGCAAGTACCTGATCGCCATCGACACCGCCTACGCCGGCGTCGGGGACCGGGTCCTGGTCCTGGATGAGGGCAACGGTGCCCGCCAGGTTCTAGACGACCCCACCGGCCCCGCACGGTCGGTCATCGTAGGCGTCGTGGATGAGGTCGCCTAACCCGTTTATCCTATAGGGATGAACACGCAGTCCATTAAAGTCGGCAACGTCACGATCGGGCCCGAGGGACTCGGGAAATCCGGGCACCCTTTAACCATCATCGCCGGCCCATGCCAGGCGGAATCCAAAGACCTGTGCCTGACCGTCGGCCAATCCGTGCGAGATCGCTGCGCCGAGTTGGGCTTGGGATACATCTTCAAAGCCAGTTTCGACAAGGCCAACCGCAGCTCTATCCACACCGACCGCGGCCCCGGCATCCAGACGGGGTTAGCGATGCTCGCCGAGGTACGCGACGAACTGGGCACGCCTTTGACGACCGATCTGCACGAGCCAAGCCAGGCAAAAGCGGTGGGGGAGGTCGTCGATCTGATTCAGATCCCCGCGTTCCTCTGCCGGCAGACCGACCTGCTCATCGCCGCCGCAAAGACCGGCAAACCCGTGAACGTCAAGAAGGGCCAGTTCATGTCCCCCGCCGAGATGAGTAACGTGGTCACAAAACTCACCGAAGCGCAGGCGTCGGGCATCATGCTCACTGAGCGCGGGACGTTCTTTGGGTACAACCGATTGGTCAACGACTTTGCCGGGCTGGGCGACATGATGAAATATGGTTGGCCCGTGTGTTTCGACGTAACCCATTCCACCCAGCACCCCGGCGGCGGCTCCGACGGCAAGAGTACCGGTGGCCGCCCCGACACCGCGCCCCTGCTCGCCCGATGCGCAGTCGTGTCCGGGGTCGACTGCCTGTTCATCGAGACCCACCCAGACCCGGCTAACGCTAAATCCGACGCCGCTACGATGCTCCCCTTGGAGCAGACCCTGTCGCTGCTGGGCGAGTTGGCGCACCTGCACCGTGCGGCGAGTTCCTTGGGAGAATAGAGCAGGGCAGAAATCAGCGAAGTATCAGAGGCCGGGGGGAGCCGGGGGCATCAGAAACCATCGCCGAAGCACCTATTTGGTCGAAGATATCCCCCGGGACCGCGAAAATTTGGAACATTTGTCCCACCCGTGTCGTCTTATCTATATGGTGGGTCAAGACATCGGTATGATTGAGTGACAAGTACCTCCCACGGAGCCGGCCGATGAACGCGGTACATAAAGCCATCGCCCACACACGCCGCCGGGTGTTCTTCGATACCTGGCTACGCACCCTGGGTTGGCTTGCGCTCATCGGCGTCGGCCTAGCGTTGTTGATCCTGTTGTGCGACCGCCTGGCGTCGCTCGCAATCCCCCTGCCCGGCGTCTGGGTCTACAGCGTGTTGGGCGGCGCGTTATTCATACTCGCGCCGATTCTTGCCTGGTCGCGTCGGCCAAACGACGAAACCGCAGCATCAATGATGGACGATCGTCTGGGCCTAAAAGACAGCCTCGGCACATCGCTCTTCGCCGAGCAACTCAAAGATGACCCCTTCGCCAAACAAGTACTCGACAGCGCCGACCGTCTTGCTTCCAGAACCCGTGTGGAAGAGGCGTTCGCCATCCGGCTAGGCAAGGGCTGGGGTTACGCGATGCCCTCCGCCGCCATCTTTGCGCTGCTCCTGACCTTCCTCCCCGGCGGTATCGACCTGCTCGGCCTCGAACAGAAAAAAACCGAACAGCAACAACAGCAGGCCCAGGCCGAAGAAGTTCAACGCCAGGTACTCCAGGCCAACGCCTTGTTAAAAGAAGTCCAGACCGAAGAGTCCGAGCTGGTCGAAGCCAACCCCGACGACGTGTTTAAAGAACTCGCATCCCTGACTAAACGTGACCTGACCAATCCCGATTTCAAGCGTGAAACCGTCTCGAAGCTGGCAGACGTGCAGGACAAGCTCGCCGCCGCCGAGCAGGCCAAGCAGCAGCAGATCAATACCGCCAAGAACCAGATGAGCCAGCTTGACCCCGGCGAGCGCGGGCCCGCCGACCGCTTCGCCGACGCCATGCGCCGCGGCGACTTCCAGGCCGCTCAAAAAGAACTCCAACGCCTCGCCGACAGCCTCGAAGGCATGCCCGACCCCGAGAAAAAACTCCTCCAACAGCAACTACAAAACATGTCCGACCAGCTCCAGCAGATGGCCGAGCAACAGCAGCAACTCAAAGAGCAGGCCGAGAAAAATATCCAACAGCAGCTCCAGCAGGCAGGCCTAAATCAACAGCAGATCCAGCAACTCCAACAACAAGGCTACAACCAACAGGCCGTGCAACAGGCAGTCCAACAGTCGCTTCAACAGCAAGGCATGAGCCAGCAACAGGCCCAACAGCAGGCACAGCAGACCGCCCAACAGATCCAGCAGCAGCAACAGCAAGCGCAAAACGCCAACCAGTCCATGCAGCAAAACCAAGGCCTAAGCTCATCTTTCGGCCAGATGTCTCAGTCACTAGGCCAGCAACAACAAAACCAACAAGGCCAGCAGGGGCAACAGCAAGGCCAACAGCAAGGCCAACAACAGGGCCAACAACAGGGCCAGTTCTCCCAAGGTTCCTGGCAGAGCCAGCAGCAACTCAGCCAGATGGCACAGATGCAGCAACAACTCCAACAGATGCAACAGGCCCAGCAACAGTTGCAGCAGGCGATGCAGGGGATGAACCAACCCGGCCAAGGGCAAGGCCAGGGCCAGCAACCCGGCCAGGGTGGGGGTGTCGGCGGCAAAGAAGCCGGCAGCGGCATCGACAACAACCCGCTGGGCCAGGAACACCGCGTCGGCCCCTACGCCACCTATACCGAGAGCGATATCCAACAAGGCCAAGGCAGGGTCATCGCCTCATGGCAAGAGAACGGAGAGATGTCGTCTGGCCAAGCCACCGTCGAATTCGATAAAGCCATCACCGACGCACGCACCGACGCCGAACACGCCATCACCGAAGACCGCGTCCCTCGCCGGTATCACGACTCGATCAAAGACTACTTCCAACAGCTACCTGATTCCCCCGACCAAGTCCGCAAAGCACCGGCGGCACCGAGGTGAAGTAAGGATTCGGGTATCGCTGAGGATGAGCGGGCTATTTGGGGAAACAGTTTGAGGAATGTAAAGAAGCGTGACGCAGTGAGTCGTGACAAATCGCTGCAGCGGTGTCGTTCACGGCGCTATACCGTAGGATGGCCGAAGACCACACGCGACCCGATACCCGATCCCCGACACCCAAACCCCGATACCCGCCCTTGAACATCCGTTTCGACCATCCCGAGTACCTTTGGTTGTTGTTCCTCACCGGGCCGATCATCTGGTTGGGGTTCCGCAGTTTGGCGGCGCTGGAACCGGCACGGCGATGGACCGCGATCGGGCTTCGGCTTACGGTTCTATCGGTGCTGGTATTGATGCTCGCAGGCCTTCAAGCCGTGCAGACACACACCGACCTCACCGTCATCGCCGTCGTCGATCAGTCCGAATCCGTCCGCCGTTTCGCCAAACCCCCACAGCCAACTCCCGGCGAAGCCCAGCCCGACGACTCGCAGGACTACCAACAATGGGCCCGTTCCTACCTTAAAGACACCTCCTCCGGCCGACGCGGCGGCGACAAACTCGGGCTGGTCACCTACGACGGCCGATCATCCGTCCGCGCCCTCCCAAGCGAAGCCGCCGAACTCGACTCCGGCACCACCGACCAACCCATCGAAGGCACCGACACCGCCAGCGCACTCCGCTCTGCCATGGCCCTGTTCCCCCCCGACTCCGGCAGACGGCTAGTCCTGGTCAGCGATGGCAACGACACCACCGGCGACACCGAGGCCGCTGCACGTGAAGCCGCCGCAGCCGGCATCCCCATCGACGTCCTCCCCGCGCCTTACCAGGTTAAAGATGAGGTCATGATCGAACGGCTCTACGCGCCCAGCGAAGCACGCGAGGGCCAGACCGTTTCTCTTCGTGTCGTGTTGCGTGCCACCAAGCCCGCCGCCGGTTTGATCCAACTCCTCCACGACGATCATCCGATCGACCTCAACGGCGAAGCCCCCGGCCGCGGCGCACCGGTCGCCCGTGCCGACTGGACCCTCGAAGAACGCGACACACCCGTCACCGACAACAACCAAGCCAATCCCGCGAGCCAGGGTGATGCGCTGGGGCGATACGTCACCGTCCGCGAGGTCGATATCCCCCTTGGGTTTACTGGCATCAACAAGTTCGCCGCCGTGTTCGAACCCGTCAAGGGTTCCGACTCGATGCAGGTCAACAATAAGGCCCAGGCTTTCACCCTTGTCTCCGGCAAAGGCCGTGTCTTATTCGTTGACAACATCGGCGGAACAAGCGGCAACATCCTCCCTCGCGCACTTGCAAGCAGAGGCATCGAACTGGACGTCGTCACACCCCAGGGCGTCCCCACCCGCATCAGCCGGATGCAGCGCTACGACGCCATCATCCTCCAGAACGTTCCTTACGACGCCATCACCCCGCCGCAACAGAAGATGCTCGTCAAATACGTCCACGACCTCGGCGGCGGCCTGGTCATGCTCGGCGGCCCCGACAGCTTCGGGGCAGGCGGTTGGACCAATTCCGACCTGGACCGTTACATCCTCCCGATCAGTTGCCAGATCCCCTCCCAGACGATCCTCCCATCCGGTGCGCTGGTTCTGGTGATCGACCGCTCCGGTTCCATGGGTGCACCCGTTGGTGGGTCTAACAGAAATCAGCAGGAACTCGCCAACGAAGCCGCCGTCCTCGCGCTCAACACCCTCTACCCACAAGACCTCGTCGGCGTGGTCGCGTTCGATGGCGATGCCAAGTCGATCGTCAAGGTCCAGATGAACTCCGACCCCGCCGCGGTCGCCAAAAAAGTCCACAGCCTCCAACCCGGCGGAGGCACCAACATCTATTCCGGCCTGGACATGGCCTACCGCGAACTCGCGCCCCTGACCGTTCAGGACGCCGCCATCAAGCACATCATCCTCCTCACCGACGGCCAGAGCATGGAACCGTCCCCAGGCGGCTACATCAAACTCGCGAGCCAGATGCGAAAAAACGGCATCACCCTCTCAACCATCGGTGTCGGAGACGGGCACGACGCCCAACTACTCTCCCAACTCGCCAGCATGGGACGTGGCAACTACCACCCCATCACCAACCCCGCCAATCTCCCCCAGGTCTTCATCAAAGAAGCCAAGACCATCCGCAAAAACCTGGTCAAAGAAACCCCCTTCGTCCCCACCGTGTTGCCCACCGGCTCACCGATCATGTCCAACCTCACAGGCGTCCCCCAACTCAAAGGCCTCGTCCTCACCGGCGAGAAACGCGACCCCCGCGTGGTCATGCCGATGGTCGGCCCCGAAGGCGAGCCCGTCTTCGCACACTGGCAGGTCGGCCTCGGCCGTAGCGCCGCCTTCACCTCCGACGCCACCAATCGCTGGGCCACCCAGTGGCTCTCTTGGGGCGGCTACCCCGACTTCTGGGCACGCACCGTCCGCACCATCGCACGCCCAAGCGCCTCCCGTGACGCCGACCTTCTCGTCTCGATCCGCGACGGCCGGGTCAACGTCCAACTCGACGCAGCCGCCGATTCCACCACGACCGGAACCAACCGGGGGAGCCGGGGGCGTGCCGGATCGTTTGGCAATTTCCTTGACGTCCGCGGCAGCATACTCAAGCCCGACGGCAGCACCGAATCCATCACCCTCCAGCAGATCGGCCCAGGCCAGTACCGCGCCGACGCACTGGCCGACCAAACCGGCAACTACGTCGTCAGCCTCTTTGTCGACTCACCCGACGGCACGCGACGAACCGTCTTCGGCGGCGCAGGCCGACCACCCGGCCAAGAGCTACGACGCTTCAAATCCAACACCGCTCTACTCAAACGCATCGCACAGATCACCAACGGCCGTGTCCTCGACCCGCAATCACCCAACCCCGCAGGCCTCTTCGACCGCACTCAACTCTTCGAGACACGATCCGTCCGCCCGCTTTGGCGATCGCTGTTGTTCTGGTTATTGATCGTGTTTATGCTGGACGTCGCCTGCCGCCGCATCGCCTGGGACGCCGCCGCGATTCTTGCCTGGTGCCGCGACCGCCTCGGGATGCTGCTCGGTTCACTCCGTCCCCGCGAGGTCGAATCACAAGCCACTCTCGCCACACTCAAATCACGACTCAAGCAAGCCGACTCATCCTCGGAAAACCGATCCCAACAAAGCGAAGCGGACCCCCTTGTTTTAGCGCCCTCTAAAAAACGCAAATTCGAAGCGGCCAAAGACTTTCAAGCCCAGGATGACTTCACCCAGGCCGTCGGCGGCGCGGACCAGGATCCGTCTTCGACTTCCATACCCGCCGCTACCTCCGGCCCCAAAGACCAAACCAAAGAGCAAGGCCCGACTACCAGCCGCCTGCTCGCCGCCAAACGACGCGCCCGTGAAAGTCGCGACACCAACGATTGACCCAACCCGCGCCCAGACCCGGCGCGCAACCGTGTAAGGAGATGTAATCATGACCGCCAACATCAACGACGAACAACAAGTCCTCGAGCAGGCCGACGCCTTCAGGAAAGACTACCAAGCCGTCCGCGAGCAGATCGGACACTGGATCGTAGGCCACGGCGACATCATCGACGGCGTACTCACCTGCCTCTTCGTCGGCGGACACGCACTACTGGAAGGCGTCCCCGGCCTCGGCAAAACCCTCCTGATCCGCAGCCTAAGCCAGGCCCTTTCGCTTGACTTTAGCCGCATCCAATTCACCCCCGACCTCATGCCCGCCGACATCACCGGCACCACCATAGTCGTCGAGGCCCGCAATGAGGACGGCACAACCTCCCGCGTCTTCAAGTTCCAACGCGGCCCGATCTTCGCCCAGATTATCCTTGCCGACGAAGTCAACCGCGCCACCCCCAAAACCCAGTCCGCCATGCTCGAAGCCATGCAGGAAAAATCCGTCACCGTCGCGGGCGACACCTACGAACTGCAAAAACCCTTCTTCGTCATGGCCACCCAGAACCCCATCGAACAGGAAGGCACATACCCTCTCCCCGAAGCCCAACTCGACCGCTTCATGCTCAAACTCGATGTCGGCTACTCCACCCGCGAAGAACTCCACGAGATAGCCAACCGCACCACACGCGCAGAGCAACCCACGATCGAACCCGTGCTCGACGCAGAAAAGATCATCGCCTACCAACAACTCATCCGCCGGGTCATCATCGCCCCCCACGTCCAGGACTACGCCATCCGCTGCGTCCTGGCGACCCACCCCGACGGCGAGTTCGCCTCGAAACTATCCAAACAATTCCTACGCTTCGGCGGCAGCCCCCGCGCCGTCCAGGCCCTCGTCTTGGGTGGCAAGGTCCGCGCCATGCTCGACGGCCGAGCCCACGTCTCCGTCGATGACATCAAGAGCTTGCTGCTCCCCGCCCTACGCCACCGCGTCTTGTTGAACTTCGAAGGCCAAGCCGAAGGCATCACCCCCGACATGGTCCTCAACGACATCACCGACACACTGCCCGTTGAGGCCCAGGGGTTGAATGTGTAGCAGATACTTATTGATGAGTATTCAAATACGATGACAGCCCTTAACACACAACCCGACGCCCGTGAGTCCCTCCTCTCCCCCGCGTTCATGCACCGCCTGGAGCGGCTGGATGTGATGTCGCGCAAGATGCTGCGCGGAAAACTCCAAGGCGAACGCCGCAGCAAGAAGAAGGGCCAGAGCGTTGAGTTCGCCGACTACCGCAGCTACGTCGTCGGTGATGACCTCCGTCACATCGACTGGAACCTCTACGCACGCCTGGACAAGCTCTTCCTTCGCCTCTTCATGGAAGAAGAGGACCTGTCCGTCAGCATCGTGCTGGACATCACCAAGAGCATGGACTTCGGCGAACCCAACAAGCTGCTCTACGCCAAACGTGTCGCCGCCGCCCTTGGATACATCGGCCTAAGTCATTACAACCGGGTCAATCTCTATACCTTTGCCGATTCGGTCGCCGACATGGCCCAAGGCATGCGTGGCCGACGCCCGATCCCACGGATGCTCAACTTCCTGCAAGACCTCGAACCCGTCGCCGGCGAAAACGTCAGCGGTAACCTCGCCGCTGCCTGCAAACGCCTCTCGATGATCCAACGCCAGCCTGGCGTCATCATCTTGCTGAGCGACTTCTTCGATAAAGGCGACGTGGCCGAGGCGCTACGATACCTCGGTGGCGAAAAACACGACGTCTACGCGATCCAACTGCTGGCCCCCCAGGAAGTCGATCCGGCGAAGGGCAACATCCTCGGCGACCTGCGCCTCCGTGACATCGAAGACGGCGACATCGCCGAGGTCTCCGTCAGCCCCGCGCTGCTCCGCCGATACAAAACCAACCTCCAGGCCTACTGCCAGCACGTCCGCGAGCAATGCCTCAAACGCGGCGTCGCCTACATGATCAGCGAAACCGACGTGCCGTTCGAAACGCTGGTGCTGAAGTACCTGAGACAACGAGGATTGTTAGGCTAGGTTTGGAACAGTGATGAACGCTGATAAACGCTGATTAAGATGAGACTTGGGTATGACTGTGAATAATGACGAGTGTACTGAGAAGATCATTGCCAGTGCATATCAAGTCAGTAATGCGTTGGGGTGTGGTTTCTTGGAGAAGGTTTATGAAAATGCTTTTGCCCATGAATTGCGAAAGTGCGGTTTTACCGTCAAGCAGCAGGTGGCAACCCGTGTGAGGTACGATGGCGTGGTGGTGGGCGACTATGTTGCTGATCTGCTTGTTTCGGACTCGATAATCGTAGAATTGAAAGCTGTAAGCGAACTGAATGAAATTCATGCTGCTCAAACGATCAATTATCTCAAAGCAACCGGATTAAATGTCGCGTTGTTGTTTAACTTTGGCAAACCCAAAATCGAGGTGCGGCGCTTTGTTAACCAATTCTGACCTCTTATCAGCGTTTATCAGCGTTCATCACTGTTCCATTATTTCGATCTAATCTTATGGGTTTTCTCTCACCTATCACCGCTCTGATCGCCGCCGGGATCACCATCCCGTTGTTGGTCGCGTTGTATTTCTTGAAGCTACGTCGTCGCCAGATGATGATTTCTTCGACGCTGTTGTGGAAAAAGGCGATCCAGGACTTGCAGGTGAACTCGCCGTTCCAACGGCTGCGTAAGAGCCTGCTTCTGTTATTGCAGTTGTTGATCTTAGGTGCGTTACTGTTCGCGATGGCCCGGCCAACGCTGGAAACGATCGCCAGCCCCGGCCAACGGGTCGTGATCGTGATCGACCACTCCGGCTCGATGAACGCCACAGACGTCTCCCCAACCAGGCTGGATGAAGCGAAGAAAGCCGCGCTGGAGTTGATCGACAACTTGGATATAGGCTCAGGTGCAGGCGCTTCTGGCGGTGCATCCGGCGGCGGGGGCAAAGGTGGGGCGATGGTGGTGAGTATTGCGCAAAGTGCGCGGGTGCGACAGAGTTTTACCAATGACCCGGCACTGCTGCGTGATGCGGTAAGAGGGATCGATCCGACCGACCAGTTAAGCCGCCTGGGCCCGGCGTTAAACCTGATCGAGCCGTTCGCGGACAACAGTTCGGCAGATGAGTCCGACGCCTTGGTGGTCTACATCATCAGTGACGGCCGGGTGCTCGGCGGGGGCCAGCCGATGTCACTGGCCGGTGCCGAGTTGCGTTACATCCCCATTGGCGGTGGTCCCGGCGGGATGGCCGGTGCCGCGGACCCCGACAACTTGGGGATCGTTTCGTTCAGCGCCCGCCGAGACTTCGACAAGCCCGAAATCGTGCAGGTCTTCGCACGGGTCGTTAATTTCAGCACCCACACGGTGAAAGCAAACCTGACACTGACCCTCGATGGTCGAGTCACGCGCGTCCAACCGATCTCACTCAAGGCCGCCCCTCCACGCACGGATTCAGACACGCCGCCTACCAACGCCGGCCACGAAACGTCAGTGCAGTTCGATTTTGTCTTGCCGGGCTCCGCCTTGGTGGAACTCTCGCATGACTATGGCGACCAACTCACCAGTGACGACGCTGTTCGTCTAACGCTCGCACCTGCACGTCGGCTGCGCGTATTGCTGGTCACCCGGGGCAACGCTTTTCTCATCAAAGGCATCCAGAGCGCGGGCGTGCGTCAACTCGCGTTCATGGCCCCCGAAAAATTCGAGAAGCAGGACCCGCTCTCCCTTAAACGCGGTGGCTGGGACGCCGCCGGCGCGTCCGGGCTTGCCGGTGAAGGCTTCGACGTGATTATCTTCGACGGATACAGCCCCAAGAGCACGCCGAAAGTCGACAGCCTGTATTTCGCCTCCGCCCCCCCGATTGACGATATCCAGCGTGTCACGTCGCGTGAAGATGAGCCGGCGTCACAACGGGTCTTGACCTGGGAACGGGACCACCCCCTGCTGCGCTACGTCGTGTTGGATGATGTGATCTTGTCCGAGCCCGGCCGGCTGGTCGTTTCCCCCCAGGCGACCGTGCTGGCGACCGGGCAGTCCGGCCCGATCATGGCCGAGATCGTTCAGGACGGTGTCCGCCATGTCGTGGCTTCTTTCGATGTGTTGCAAAGCAACTGGCCGATCAAGATCAGCTTCCCCGTATTCCTGGGCAACACGGTGCAGACGCTGGGCCTGGGTGGTTTGGCCGACGATGCCGGCATCGCCTACCGCACGGGTGAAATCGCATCGATCCCCGCCGACACAGGCGGCACGCTGACCTACACCGGCCCAACCACGCTGAACGTCCGCCGTACACAGGGCGCAGCCATCCTCCCCCCGTTTACCCGCGTGGGTTTGTACACCACCGATGCCGCAGTCGATCCGCCCTTTGACAGACTCGGCGTTAATCTCCTGTCCCCCGATGAAAGCGACATCCGCACCGCCGACATCCTCAACGTAAGCACCGTCGCCGGCAGCACCACCGCCAAGACCTCCGCCATCCGACGCGAAGTCTGGCGCTGGTTCATCTGGGGCGCACTGGCGGTGATGTTGATCGAATGGCTGGTCTACACCCGACGGATGCACCTGTAGAAATACAACGCGGATCTTTGTCTTTGACCTGACCCACAAGTGACAGCCTACGTTCGTTGAACGTTGGATCCGTGGGTGAGTTGTTGTGGATCCCCGGTTGCTACGACCCGCAGGGGTCTTCATCGAATTCGCCGACGAGGTCGAGTTGGACCTTGTTGACCTTGAACCCGATGCGGTCTTGCAGCTCGTCGATCAGGTCTTGTGGGATGTGTTCAAGGATGCGTTTGCCCAGGTCATGCGGTGCGTCGGCGATGTGGCCGGTCTTTCGGCAATGCAGGTGCATGTGGTCATCGCCCCCGGCGTCGTACCGCGTCGACCCGTTACCCCCGCATCCTGCGATCTTGTAGGCGAGCCCGGCACAACAGAACGCTTCGAGCGTGTTATAGACCGTCGCCAGGCTCATCCCGTCATCCAGCTTCTTGACCATCTTAAAAAGCTCGTCCGCGGTGGGGTGGCAACAACTGCTGGATAGCGCGTGGTAGATCGCCCGCCGCTGCCGGGTGCAGCGCAGGCCATGCTCGCAGAAAGTTTCTTGTAAATCATCAGACATGGTCTTGACCGATCCGCTGGCTGGCTCTGGCCTGTGATGTCGCTTAGGGCCTTAAATTACACCCCGTCGGCCCTAGTCCCATTATCGACCGTTGAACCATACGGCCTAAATATGCCCGGGTCCAGTGAATAGCCGCAGATTTCTACACTAACCGGGTTTACGCCATCACCAAGGAACGTACACTACCTGCCTATGGCCAAGAAAAAGGGCAAATCGAGCAATCTCAAAACTGATTCCGGGACCGCATCCGGGGACAAATCCGGGGGCGCATCCGGGGGCGGGGGGATCACCTACGCCCAATCCGGGGTCGATATCGAGGCCGGGGACCGCACCGTGGACCTCATTAAAGGCCACCTCAAACGGACCTACAGCCCACGGGTACTAGGCAAACACGGGGCCTTCGCCGGCTGCTTCCGCCTGGATTACAACGAACGGCTATTCAAACGCAACTACAAAGACCCGGTCCTGGTCGCCTGTACCGATGGTGTGGGCACCAAGGTCATGCTGGCTGTGCAGATGGGCGTACACGACACGATCGGCCAGGACTGTGTTGCCATGAACGTCAACGACATGATCGTCCAGGGTGCCGAGCCGCTGTTCTTCCTGGACTACGTCGGCGTACACAAGGTCATCCCCGAACACATGGAACAGATCGTCAAAGGCGTCGCCGACGGCTGCCAACTGGCGGGCTGCGCGCTGATCGGCGGCGAGACCGCGGAGATGCCCGATGTCTATAAGAAGGGCGATTACGACCTCGCCGGGTTCGCTGTCGGCGTCTGCGAGCTCAGCCGAGTCATCGACGGCCAACGGGTCCAAAAAGGCGACGTTATCCTCGGCCTGACCTCCAGCGGCATCCACTCCAACGGCTACTCCCTGGTCCGCGCCATCATCAAACAAGCCAAACTCGACCTGGATAAGGTCTACCCGCAACTGCAAGACGACCGCCCCCTTGGCCTGCACCTGCTCGAGCCCACACGCATCTACTCCAAGCAGATCGTCTCCCTCTTGGGTGCCTACAAAGTCAAGAAGCCGATCAGCGGCATGGCACACATCACCGGCGGCGGCCTCCCCGGCAACGTCAATCGCGCCCTGCACAACAGCATCAATGCCAAGATCAACAAAAAGTCCTGGCCCGTCCCACCCTTGTTCAAATTCCTACAGAGCCAAGGCAACGTCGCGGACGAGGAGATGCTCAAGGTCTTCAACATGGGCGTGGGCTACACCCTGATTGTCAGGCCACACTTCGCTGATGCCGTGATGGACAAGCTCCGCAAACTCGGCGAGCAGCCATTCATCATGGGCAAAATCACCACCGGGGCAGGCCGGGTGACTTTTTAATCCACCTCGCCTCTTGGCTTGGCCCGACGGGGTGTGGACGCACCACTTCGTAAATTTAGTTGTATACATCGATTAGAGATCCCCAAATTCTCCCGGATCATTCACGGGTGTGGTTCCTGATCCCCATCCGCGCACAACCCCTTTTCCCGGCACGCATGCCGACGCCAGACGAATCGTCGCAAGTCACTGCTATTACAACGGTTAACGCAATCATTGTTGCCGGGCCGTTTCATGCCAGCGACTGGCAAGCCCGTTGTAACACCTTAATCGTCGCACCCACTGGCGGGTTGATGACGGAAAAGGAGATTCGCGACCATGGACGAAAAAGCATTCCAGACCAAGCTGACGGAGCTGATGGGCGAGATTTCGACCCTGCCCAAGACCGAGCGCGATAAGCTGGAAAAGATGGCTGAGAAGACCAAGCAACGCCATCAGAAGCTCAAGAAAACCGTCGGCGACCTCCAGGAATCACTGGATTATCTCCGTCTGTCTATCAAGTATCTCGTCTTCGACCTCGAAGCCACCCGCCGGGAAAACCGCTACCTACGCAAGATGCTTGAGGAAGACACCTCCGGCAACGACGGCGACTAACTCAACCGCTCACAAATCAAGCCCCAACCCACGATCCAAACCAACTGACCCGATCCCAGGAAACTCTCTGGTAGTTTAACCAGACCCTTGCTCAACGGACGCCTTTCAACCAGGGCGTCCGTTTTTTATGCGCCAAATCATCACCGTTCATGGATATTGTCCGCCGATACACCTACCCGATTCCCGACACCCGATCTCCCAACCCGCTATCATGTGCCCTCGAACAACCCGCCCCCACGCTGAAAGCGAGATTCAAGGATGAGCGCTTACGACCTGCCTAATAATTCTAACCAACCCCAAGCCCCGATCCCCGGGTTCAACGCCGCCATGGCCGCCATGACCCACCCCGGCCACTACCCCGCCCCCCAGCTCGCCAGCTCGCCCATGCAACGCTACCGCGAGATGACCATCGACGAGATGCTCCTGGAAAACCGGGTCATCTTCCTGGTCGGCGAGATCAACCACGCCTCCGCCACCGGCGTCATCATGCGCCTGCTGCACCTGGAAAACACCAAACGCGAAGTTGATATCAGCCTCTACATCAACTCCCCCGGCGGTGCCGTCGATGACACCCTCGCCATCTACGACACCATGCACCACATCAGCTCCGAGGTCTCCACCGTCTGCATCGGCAAAGCCATGAGCGGCGGCGCCCTGGTCCTCGCAGCGGGTCAAAAAGACAAACGCTTCTGCCTCCCGCACGCCAAGGTCATGATCCACCAGCCCTACGGCGGGGTCTACGGCCAGACCACCGATGTCATCATCCAGGCAGAAGAAATCCTCAAGACCAAGCAACAGCTCAACGAAATCCTCGCCAAGCACACCGGCCAAGACGTCAAGCAGATCGAAGAAGACTCCGAACGCGACAAGTTCTTTAGCGCCCAGGAAGCCAAAGACTACGGCCTGGTCGACGACGTCGTTATCAAAACCCAAGAACCCAAAAAATAATCGGCACTATAAAGCCGGCGATGTCATCACCGGCCCCCCGGCCCACGCATGCGCCGCACGTCGGAATTAAATCTGCAATATTTCCCGGACACGGCATAGTTCATCACGAAGCGCCGCGACTTGTCGCGTCCTCATCCTCGAAACGCCTCGTCGGCGATAAAAATCACATACTCACCCGACGCAACAACCCCGCCGTAGCCCCACAATCCGAAACCTATCACATGGCAAGTTAGGTAAGATGCCACGGCCGCATTGACCCACGTCCTCACCATGCCCGCCCCATAGGTTTCGGATGGGTTCGCAACCCCTGATTCTGCAAGATTATTGGCGATATGCCCCCTATATCTATTGCATTTACCGACAATAGGTGGTAATTTTATTTACTGATGTATCACCCCGCGCGGGTGATGAGGGGGGGGCGGGCGATATCATATCCAGTTCAAGCAAGTTGGTTGAAAGAAGCATACCCAGCCCCCATTCACATAACCACCATGCCATCTCGCATGGAAGGGATTTATTGATATGACACATCGCACCTTCGCACGTACAACCCTGATATTCTTGTTCGCCGTCAGTTTCGCCGCCACCGCACACGGCCAGGTCTCCTACACCTTCACCTCCGGCCCCGGGGGCGACGGGTTCAGTTGGCCCGCTTCACCCACCGGGCTGATCAGTTTCGACTCCTTCTTCACACCCGACGGCATCGACATCTTCAACGACACCAGCAACAACCTCTTCTTCGACAACCAGTACCAGGTCCTCGGCAACGGCAACCGCATCTCCGGCGACGCCATGTGGGGCAACCCCCTGGACCAGGGCTTCGGCAACCTGGTCAGTATCGACTTCTCCAATACCTTTGACGGCGGCATCCAGACACTCGACTTCGACTTCGCCTGGTCCGAAGCAGGCGTCCCCGCCGTGTCCGATTTCTTCTCCTTCCAGGTCTCGGACTCCGATGGACGCAGCAGCTCCGGCGGCTGGACTCTCAGCGACACATTCACCGGTTTTGGCGGTGGCATCGGCTACGAAGACCACGTCTCCTTGGACGCCAGTTTGTTTACCGACGACGACTTCAACCTCGACGGCGGACCCTTCATCGACATCGCCTTCATCGACATTTTCGTCGATGAGATCGCCTTCGGCGGCAACAACAGCGAGTTCGCCATCGACAACCTCGCCACAGACGGTGCCGGCGGCCCCGGCCCCGGCGGCGAGGTCTTCCCCTCGGTGAATCAGGGCCAGTTTGACGTCACCGGTAGCACCAACGGCTCCTCTGCGCTGCGCGGCACGGGCACCGCAGGCATCGGCCTGGAAGTCACCAATGCTACTGGCAGCAGCACCACCTATTCCGTACAACTCCAGGCCGGTGGAGGCCTTTCGGCAGGCACCATCGTCAGCGGCAACACGATCCTCGACGGCGAAAGCATCTTTACCCCGGACATCGCCACCGTTGATCGCTCCTTACCCGCTGGCGACTACACCAGCCAGGTCGTGACGATCAACGACGGCGACCCGCTGGACCCCGACAACACCTCCAGTCTCTCGATCGATCTGCTCGACGCCCCGCTGCTGACGGGCACCGCAGGCACCGTCGACGTCTCGCTCGGGCAGAACGCCACACTCTCCAACGCCGCCGGGCCGTTCCGCGCTTCGGTGAAGTTTGACACCGGCACCACCACGACTACCGGCCCGTTTACGCTCGTCTCCGACTTCGACGACGTCCGTGTCCTGCCCGGCGGATCGGCCAGCGCCACGCTGGGCTTCAACCGCTTCGGCCAGCTCTCCGGCACCCGAACAGGCACGCTCTTGACCTCGGTCACGATGACCAACTACATCGTCAACGCACAGGTCGACTTTGAGACGTTCCTGGGCTTCGCCGAACCCGTCCCCGACCAGAGCTGGAACCTTGCATTCGACCTCCCGGATACCGTCGCCGACTCACTCGTCGTCGCAAACGGTGAATCTTTCGGCCCCAACAAGATCGGTGTCAACGACACCAACACCGCAGCCACGCTGATCGACGGCACCTCTTCATCCGCACAGACGATCAACATGGACATCGTCCCCAACCCCGATCCCTTTACCCCTGCTCTGCTGCTGGGAGACCCAACAGACCTGACGTTTGGTGTAGGCCCGGACCTCTTCGTCATAGAGTTCACCTTCGACCCCTTATTGCTACCCGTTGGCCTCCCCGAACAGGACATCCTCATCCTCGAGTTTGACCCCCTGGGCAGCCAGTACATCCAAGCCATTGACCTCAATAGCGATGCCGGCCTCGGCGGTACCTTCTTCCCAGGTACTTATAACGACTACCTCGCCGGACCAGGCGGAGGCTTTCTCGATGCCGGTGACTTAAGTGTCTTCGGCGTCGATCCCGCCACCAATCGCGCCTGGGTCGTCCTCGACCACGACGGCACCTTCATCATCGGCGGACTGGAAGCAGCCATCCCCGGCGACCTCAACGACGACGGCTTCGTCGGCATCGCCGACCTCAACCTCGTCCTTAGCAACTGGAACCTCTTTGTCCCACCCGCCGACGAATTCGCCGACCCCTCCGGCGACGGCTTCGTCGGCATCGAAGACCTCAACATCGTCCTGGGCAACTGGAACGCCGGAACACAACCTCCCGGCGAAACATCCAATATCCCAGAACCCGGCACACTGGGTGTGGTGAGCTTGTTGGGGCTGGGCTTGTTAAAACGCCGGTGAACGTCAGGGCGGGCCGCTTGGCACAGGTGGGCGATATTGGTTTTTATGGGTCCGTGCGGCCGATAAACCTCGGGTGATCCGTTCTTCACACATCCTGCAACTCGCCGTGGTCGCGCTGCTGGGTCTGGCCGTGATTATGGTCAACTCCGCAGCCGTCACCGTCGGCGGCACCGGCGGGGCAGGGGCATCCGCAACCGGGGGCGGGAGTGGGGGCGGGTTGGTGGGGGGGGTGGCCGATGTTCTGACCAGCCGGACAGCGGTCTACGCGATCCTGGCGATCGGCGTCATGCTGCTCGCCAGCCGGATCAATGTCAGAGATATGTTCCAGGCCCGCAGCTGGACCAACCCTTTAGCCGCTATTGTCGTCGGAGCCCTGGCCCTCGCAGCCCTGACACTAGTCCCTGGGATGGGCAAGAGCGTCAACGGTGCCAGCCGATGGTTGTACCTTGGGCCCAAAAGTCTTGGGTTAAGTTTCCAACCCAGCGAGTTGGTCAAGTGGGTCATGGTCATCGCGATCGCCTGGTGGTGTGCCCGCCGACGCGGCCTGATGCACCGTTTCCGCTACGGGCTTTCCCCCCCCCTGATCCTCCTGACCGTCGCATGCCTGATCGTCGTCGTCGAAGACCTGGGCACCTCTGCTCTTATTGGCTTGGTCGCCGCCTGCATGCTCGTCGCCGGTGGTGCACGGATCAAACACCTCGCATGGGTCGTCCCCATCGCCCTGGTCGGCCTAGTCGCCGCGCTCCTGCACAGCCCGTACCGCATCAAACGCCTCACCGCTTTCCTCGATCCCTGGGCCGACCCCGCCGGCAGTGGCTACCACCCCATCCAGTCCATGCTTGCCGTCAGCCAGGGCGGACTCACCGGGCAGGGCCTTGGCAACGGCATACAAAAGTTCGGCTACCTCCCCGAAGACACGACCGACTTCATCTTCGCCGTCATCTGTGAAGAGTTGGGCGTCGCAGGCGCAGCCGTCATCGTCGGGCTCTTCCTGGTCATCCTCTGGATCGGCCTGGGCATCGTCCGCGACTGCAAAGACACCTTCGGCCGACTCGTCGGCCTGGGCGTCCTCCTCACTGTCGGCCTCCAAGCGGCCATTAACATCGCCGTCGTCGTCGCCGTCGTCCCCACCAAAGGCATCGCGCTCCCGCTGGTCTCCTCCGGCGGCACCGGCTGGATCATGACCGCCTTCGCACTGGGCCTCGTCGCCGCTCTCGACAACGCCAACTACCTCCAAGCCGAGCAAGAATTTGAGGGCCTCATGCTGGAGCCGGCGTAGAGGGTTTTCAACTCTTCCCTGCCTAAATCGGGGCCTTGCCACCCGCAGCAATCAAGAACAAGATACGATCAGCGTGATTAAGTAACCCAGGCTCGTATCGCTTGCGACACCAATGAAAACCAGCATCCCCAAAATCTTCATACTCGTCACTGTATCGGCACTGATCGGGATGGTGATGGGTGGGGCGTTTGGATGCGTCGCCGCTATTATTTCCCCGGGCCTCTTTGCAACGCTGATCCCATGGATCGAATTGGAGCCGATCGGCGCGGCCACGGTGCTCGGTGCGATCGTCGGCGTGATGCTCGGCGGCGGACTGGGTGTATTCACCGTGGTCATTCAGCTTTTAAGTGACTGGATATCGCATCGCAAGGGGCCTTCCAGTGGCCGGTAGGGGAAGCCTTTGACCACATCGTCACGCACCATCCTCTTCGCCGGCGGCGGCTCCGGCGGGCACATCTACCCCAACCTCGCCGTCCTCGAACGACTGCGCGAAGCAGACCCCGCAGTATCCGCCCACCTCCTGGTCTCCAACCGCCCCGTCGACGAACAGATCGTCCACAAAGAACAACTCCCATTCACCGCCCTCCCCGCTCTCCCACTGGTGATGAAACCCAAGCCCCTCTGGGCCTTCTACCAGGCTTATAAACAGAGCGAACAAGTTACCCTCGACATCATCGCCAAAACCAATGCCTCCGCCATGGTCGCCACCGGCGGCTTCGTCTCCGGCCCCGCAGTCTCGGCCGCGCATAAGGCCGACATCCCCGTCGCGCTACTCAACCTCGACGCCGTCCCCGGCCGTGCCAACCGTTTCGCCGCAAAAAAAGCCACCGAAGCCTTCACCACCTACTCAACCCCCCAACTGGCCCGCGCCCAGAGGATCGGCATGCCCCTTCGCCGTTCCGTGATCGGTGCGCTCAAGCCCGAAAAAGCCCGCTGGGACCTTGGCCTCCGCCCCGATCTCGACACCATCCTCGTCTTCGCAGGCTCGCAAGGCTCCACCTCAATCAATGCCATGATGATGGAGCTATGCACCCGCGCCCAACACCGCAAAGCCCTGGAGAGCTGGCAGATCATCCACCTCACCGGGCCAAACGAACAGGCCCAGGTCCAGCAAGCCTACGACGACGCCGGCGTACGCGGCATGGCCCACTCGTTCTGCCACAAGATGGGTGCCGTCTGGTCAGCAGCCACCATCGCCATCGGCCGAGCCGGCGCGGGCTCCGTCGCCGAGGCCTGGGCCAACGCCGTCCCCACCATCTTCATCCCCTATCCGTATCACAAGGACCAGCACCAACGCCTCAACGCCCAGCCCCTGGTCTCCTCCGGCGCAGCACTGCTGCACCGCGATCTTGTCGATCCCATCGAGAACGTCAACCAGATCGCCGGCCCACTTAAAGCTCTACTGGCCAATGAACACCGCCTTGAGAAGATGCGCCAGATCATGCGTGATACCTGTCCACCGGACGGGGCCTCCGTCGTCGCCGACTGGCTCACTACCATGACCGGCGTCGGCTTTGCCCGAAAAATAGGGGCTGGGGGCCGGTAGGGGGGGTATCTATCTGAAGACGGGGCCGGATGAAGCCGATCCGTTGTCGGTAGCAGGCTGTTGCTCTAAAATACGCGGCTCGAATCCACAGGGCCGAAAGATGAGTATCTTGGACTTGAACCGACTGGACCTTGAGCAGATCACCCTCCCCGCCCGCAACGTGGAGGCGTATCTGTCAGCATTCCTGCGCCACCGTCCCCTGCCTGAAAATCTCAAGCGTGCCATTGAATATTCGCTACTCAGCGGCGGCAAGCTCATCCGCCCGATCCTCGTGATCCGCTGCTGCGAAGCCGTCGGCGGTCGCCCCGAGCAGGCCCTCGCTCCCGCAGCCGCCATCGAGATGGTCCACGCCTTCAGCCTCGTACACGACGACCTCCCCGCTATGGACGATGACGACCTACGACGCGGCCGCCCCACACTTCACAAGCATGAAAACGAAGCCATGGCCGTCCTTGCCGGCGACGCCATGCTCTCCCTCTCGTTCGAGTTGATCGCCACGCGCATGAGGTCCGCCGACACCGCCTTGGAAGTCATCCGCGAATTGTCCATCGGTGCCAACGACATGATCGCCGGCCAAGTACAGGACACGCTCCCCACCGACATCGGCGACCAGGACCCCCTCGAACGCCTCGAAGAAATACACAAAAATAAGACCGGTGCCCTGCTCCGCGCCGCCTGCCGGATGGGCGGAATCTGTGGCGGTGCCGCCGCCGCTCAACTCGCCGCTCTGACACGCTACGCCCAGGCCGTCGGCCTGATGTTCCAGGCCGTCGATGACCTCTTGGACGTGACCTCCACCCCCGACGAACTGGGCAAGGCTGTTCAAAAAGACGCCGACCACGGCAAACTCACCTACCCCGGCCTCCTTGGCATCGAGGGCACACGCGACCAGATCACCCGGATGAACGCCCAGGCCCACGCCGCTCTAAAAGACTTCGACCAACGGGCCGACCCCTTACGAGAACTCTGTGATTACCTGGCGGTCCGGCAGAAATAGCCACACAACCGCCTCGTTTTCCACGCCAAAACACCCCACCGGCCGAGAATATAGATAGAATCACACTAGGATTCGGCGATGTGCTAAACACACAGGTATTCCCGGGCGTATCGGTTTATGGATCACCTAATCACATGGACGCCCCACTTTTAACCGCCATCCAGAGCCCCGCCGACCTCAAACGGCTGTCCATCGACCAACTCCCCCAGTTGGCACAGGAGATCCGCCAGGCCATCTGTGACCAGGTCGCCCAATCCGGCGGACACCTCGCCCCCAACCTCGGCGTCGTCGAGCTGACCATCGCACTGCACTACGTCTTCGACTTCGCATACGACCGCCTCCTCTTCGATGTCGGCCACCAGTGCTACCCACACAAACTCCTCACCGGCCGCCTGGGCCTGCTCCCCAAGCTACGCACCCGTGAAGGCATGGCCGGCTTCCCCGACCCCGACGAATCACCCTACGACCTCTTTTCCGTCGGACACGCAGGCACCGCCATCTCCACCGCCGTTGGTATGGCGCGAGGCGATACCCTCAACGGCGAAACCAACCGCAAGTCCGTCGCCCTCGTCGGCGACGCCTCCATCGTCAACGGCCTCGCCTTCGAAGGACTCAACAACGCCGGCACACTCGACCGACAGTTCCTCGTCGTACTCAACGACAACGGCATGTCCATCAGCGAACCCCAGGGCGCTATGGCCGCCTACTTCGACCGCGTCCGTGTCAGCCCGACCTACGGCGACTTAAAAAAACGTGCACACAAAGTCCTCGAAAATATCCCAGGCGGATCAATCCTCGAAGAGATCTACCACCGCGGCGGCGAAATGCTCAAGCACGCCATCGCCACCGACCACATCTTCGAGCACTTCGGCCTTGTCTGCGTCGGTCCCGTCGATGGTCACGACCTCCCCACGCTCGTGGACATGTTCAACGAGATCAAAGATATCAACCGCCCCGTCCTCCTCCACGCCAAGACAATCAAAGGCAAGGGCTTCGACCCCGCCGAATCCGACGCCACCGCCTTCCACTCACCCAAACCATTCACCGTCGACGGCTGCCGCGTCGAAGTCGCCACCAGCGGGCGCAGCTTCACCGCCGCCTTTGCTGACGCCATGCTAGAACTCATGGCCGAAGACGAAAAAATCTACACCGTTACCGCAGCCATGGGCCCAGGCACCGGCGTAGACAAACTCATCGAGAAATACCCCGACCGCACCCGCGACACCGGCATCTGCGAATCACACGCCATGGACATGTGTGCCGGCATCGCCAAGACAGGCCAAAAACCCTTCTTCGCCGTCTACTCAACCTTCAGCCAGCGCGCACTAGATCAAGCCTTCCAAGAAGTTGCCCTGCAAAACCTCCCCGTCCGCGTCTGCATGGACCGGGCAGGCCTCGTCGGCGGCGACGGCGCAGTCCACCACGGCTTCCTCGATATCTCAATCTTCCGCCCACTCCCAGGTGCCGTCCTCCTCGCCGCCTGCGACGAGCCAACCCTAAAAGCATCACTTCGTTTCATAAAAGACTACGACGCCGGCCCAACCTTCCTACGCTACCCCCGTGACAGCGTCGCCAAATCCCCTTTCCAATCCGACTCCGACTGCCCGCCTTTCGAGCTAGGCAAAGCCAACCTCGTCATCGCCCCAAGCGACAAACCCGACCTGGTCATCCTCGCGCTGGGCTCACTCGTCTACACCGCCGCACAGGCCGTTGAAGAATTACGAGGCACAAACGACATCGCCCTCTACGATGCCCGCTTCGCCAAGCCAGTCGATATCGAACTACTCAGCAAAATCATCAGCGCAAACATCCCGATCATCACCCTCGAAGACCACGCACTCGCCGGCGGCTTCGGCTCCGCCGTCCTCGAAGCCTGCAACGAGGCAGGTCTCCCCACCCACGGCATCAAACGCCTGGGCCTCCCGATGAAGTGGATCAAGCAAGCCAGCCGCGCCGCCCAACTCTCCGAGGTCGGTCTGGATAAAGACGGTATCACCCGCGCAATTCAAGAAGTGTTAAGTGCCAACCCCGCACCAATACCCGATCCCACCATAGCGCGTTCGGTGTAAATCGCCCTCTGAATAGACCATGCCCACGCAACGCAGTGATAAACTCCGACGTCGTTACAGAAGTGTCTTCATCGGATCGACCTTCCTCGAGATCATGTGCACGTTTGGTTGGTTGATGACCAACTATCAACCAAATCCGTCGAAGGGGTATTTACCTGCGTTGATCGGTTGGTGGCTTACCGCGATACCCAGCGGTGTCCAGTTTTATCGCCATCGCGCCAGATGATGGTTGTCGCGTATCCCCCTCAGACCCCAGATCCTATTTATGCCCCTTCGGCCCTTCACCCGCCAGATACTTCTTCGTGATCGCGGCCGTCAGATCAATGTCATTGATATTCGCCAGCGTACACAGCCACGCCAGCACATCCGCGAACTCGCCTTCCAGATCCTCATGCGTTGACCCCCCCGACGTGTCCCCGCCCTCGCCCTTGATCTTTTGCAAGGTCGTCGCCAGCTCGCCGATCTCCTCGATCAACCACATAAACGTCCCCGGCGTACCACGCGCCGAATCCGTGTCGTAATAGCGATCTCGGATGTATCCCTGAAAGTCGTTAAGCGTGACCGGGTTGTGATCGGGTGTGATGTCAGCCATCAACACATTGTACGCCGCGATAGACCCGGGTGGGAATCGATGTTCTGTGAGTCTGCCAATGCCACGTTCCTCAATCACACCCGCCATAACCGTAGCGCGCGGGCTTGCCGTTTAGCGGCGGATCGTAGATCCGCGCGTCACGTTAACGGGGTATGCCGCCACGCGCCTACGCCGCAACCGCCTTCGCTTTAGCGATCATCCGACCCAGCACCACCGCCAGCACAGCCGAGACCAGGCACAACGCCGCCGCCAGCGCGAACGCCGCGAAGTAGCTCCCGGTCATCGCCTTAGCCACGTTCCCCGCCGCGATCCCGATCACACCCGCGATCCCGTAGCTGGTGAAGACCCACCCGTAGTTCGCGCCCAGGTTCTTTGCGCCAAACAGGTCCGCCGTCGCCGAGGGGAACAACGCGAAGTTCCCGCCGAAGTTGAACCCCACGATACTGGCGACCACCGCGATCGACAGCTCGGTGTCCGCCTGGCTAAGCACGCACATCGTCACCGCCTGGAGCAGGAACATCACCACAAACGCCGGAGTCCGTCCGACCTTATCGGAGACCAGCCCCCAGACCACCCGGCCAATCGCGTTGAAGATCGCCAGGTAACCAACCGCCTCTGCCCCCTTGAGCATCAACTCGCCCCGGCCTTGCTCGGTCAACACCTCCCCAGCGGCCGTGACACCCGCGATGAGTTGATCGCCCGCAAACACCTTGATGATCCCGATCACCATCAGACCCGCCATCGCGCCCGAGAAAAACATCAACCAAAGCAAGTAAAACGCAGGATTCTTAAGCGTGTCACGCCAAGTCGAATCCCCCGATGCCTTCCCCCCGACTTTCCCCGCGACCGGCACCGCAGCGCTCGGCGGGTTCCGCAACAGCATCGCACCCAGCGTCACCGCCACCAAACTCACCACCCCATGCACCAGGAAAAACGACGTAATCCCATGGTCCTCGATATAACCCAACGCCCCAAGGTATCGGCCTTTAAATAAGTACGCCCCGAACCCAAAACCCGCCACTGCCAGCCCACTGACCAGGCCCTTCTGATTTGGGAACCACTTAATCAACGCCGCGATCGGGCAGACATACGCAAACCCGATCCCCGCCCCAGCCAGGAACCCCACCGACGCCCAGAGCATGAAGATGCTGTCAACCGGGCCCAGCCGACCCACAAACTGCTGCCCCGTCGTGATCCCCGCTACCGCCACCGTAATGATGATCGCCGATGGCACATGCCGCAGCATCGGGTTGTCATGGGTCTGCTCACGTGAACCAAGCAGCGCATCAAAGATCATCAACGCGATCAGCCCAACCGTCCCGGTCAACATCGCGTGCGCCAAAAAAAACACCACCGGATTATTCATTAGCGACGCAACGATAAACCCGCCGCCCAGCAGGCACGCCCCGATCACCGCCGTCTGTCTGGGACCGCGCACATCCTGCACCCGCCCCGCGAACACCATAGTGAACGCAAACGAAAGGATACAGATCGAAAATGCGTACTTCAGATACCCCTGCTGGGTCACAAGCTGCGCCGCCTTGGCGGCCTCATCAGCAACAACCGTTAGCCCCGAGGCGTCCACGCCCCCGGCTCCTCCGGCTCCCTCCGCAATCATCGCCGCCTGCTCCGCCTGCGTCACCACCGGTGGAAACACCACCGAGTCCAACGGCTGCCAAAAGATGCTGTACCCATACACCGTCCCTAATATCAATTGCACCAGGACCGCACCGATCAGCACCTGGAACCGTATCGGAATCAAAGGCGACCTTGTGGCAGACGTAGCAACAGGATCGGGGGCGGCGGTCATGACTATGAACCTTTCATTTGGGGGGTTTCACGGACCCGGCAGTATAAATACTATTGCATCTTCTGTATAGCCCCGCATCGATCTACCAGCACCCAGGGGATATGACAGACCGCATGTGGCATCCGCCACACACCATAAGTTAATTTAACTTATGGCCACCTCTAATAATTGAAACCCCTCCGCGAAAAAGCCGCTTGCGGCTTAGCGGGGCCCCATGGATGACCTGCGTGTGCGTATTTTTAGAAGTGGCCTAATATTTAATGCCTGCATCGTCGGCAGCGGGGGGGCGTAAGACTTTGACCTCCGGCAGATCGATCCGAGGGTTCACCCGTCACCGGACCCACTACGCCCCCGGCGGGTACTCCGGCACCGCATCCGTCTGCGCCTGACGATAAGCCAGCAACCGCTTCTCGAGTTCAGGGTCCGACAGCGCCAAGATCGACGCCGCGAAAAGCGCCGCGTTCACCGCACCATGGCTACCCATGCTCATCGTCCCCACCGGGATACCCTTAGGCATGTTGCAGGTCGACAACAGCGCATCCATCCCACCCATCAGTTCCCCCTTCATCGGCACCCCAAGCACCGGCAGGTGCGTCCCCGCCGCCATCACCCCCGCCAGGTGCGCGCTCATCCCCGCCGCCGCGATGATAACCTTTAGGCCCCGTTCGACAGCCGTGCTCACAAACTCATCCGCACGCTTAGGCGTCCGGTGGGCCGAGCACACCTTCAATTCGTAGGGGATATCTAATTGCTCCAGCACCGCCGTACACTGGCGCATCGTCTGCGCATCGCTGACGCTGCCCATCACGATACCGACCACCGGGGATTGATCGCTCATGGCCGGGAGTATACCGGGATCACAGATTGAAAGTAACCCCGTTTCATCCCCTCCCCCCGGGCCTATTGACCCGTCAAACCGGCTTAGCCAGGTCCACCCACGCCTCCGGCAGCACCTGCAGCCAATACCGCCCATGCACCCGCTCCACAAACACCCTGCACCCAAACGCCTCGCTCAGCTTCTCCGGCGTGATGATCTGATCCGGTGTCCCAACAGAAATAAACCGCCCCTCCCTCATCAGCATCACACGATGGGTCTTCGGCGACAATTCCTCGACGTGATGGGTAATCATCAATACTGCCGGGGGATCCGGTTGGCTTAGCACCTGCTCCACCGTCGCCAGCACCTGCTCACGCCCAGCCAAGTCCAGACCTGCGGTCGGCTCATCCAAAATCAATAGCTCCGGCACATGCACCAACGCCCGCGCGATCAACGCCCGCCTCTGCTCACCCGTTGATAACAATCCAAACCGAAGATCCATCCGATGCCCCAGCCCGACCATCGTCAGCAACTCACGGGCCCGACCCATTTGCTCATCGCTGTAAGCGTCGTACAGCCCGACCGTCGCGAAAAACCCGGTGATGACCGCCTCGGTCGTACTCAGGTCCGCATCCACCACCGCCCCCATCGTGTGATAGCCCCCCGTGTCCGTCGTCGGATTCACGATCCCGATACGCCGACGGAGTTTTTTAATCTCGGTTTCCCCGAGCGTCTCCCCCAGCACGGTGACCGACCCACGGGTCGCAAACATCTGCCCAAGCAAACAGCGTGCGAACGTCGTCTTCCCGCAGCCGTTAGGCCCGAGGATCGCCGTGTACCGCCCACGCTCAAGCCGACAACTCACCTTGTCCAGGATCGTCGTGCCTTGCCGGACCACGACCAGGTCGCCCACGTCCACGGCTGCAGATCCCGCGGGTATATCCGGGGGCAAGTCCGGGGAAAAATCCGGGGGGACTTCGCTGTTTGGGGGTTGATCCGTCACAGGCTAACATCCTACCTCAAGTCGTTACGGAGACAGCATGCACGCCAAACACGAAAAATACCTCCTTGAACTCACCGCCCTCCCAACCGCCACCGGCCGCGAACATCACGTCATCGCCTGGGTTGAACGCTGGGCACGCCGACGAAAAACCGTCAACCTCTCCCATGACCGCTTCGGCAACCTCCTGTTGAAAAGTGCCGGCGCACGTTCGCGCAAGCCCATCTTTTTCACAGCACATATGGACCACCCCGCGTTCGTCGTGATCGAGCAGGTCGGCCCCCGTTCCCTACTCGCCGAGTTCCGTGGCGGCGTCGATGACCGTTACTTCCCCGGATCACGGGTCCGCCTGCACCTCGATGAACAGGATTCACGCCCCGGCCGAGTCGTCCGCCTGGAACCCGCCCGCAAGGGCGCTGCCGACAAACTCGCATTGATCGAACTGGCCAAGCCCGCCGTCGCCGAGCCCGGAGATATTCTGACCTGGAACCTGCCCGCCCCCCGCGTGGTCCGTGGCAGACTCCGCGCCCCCGCCTGCGACGACCTCGCCGGAGTCGCCGCAGCCATCGCCGCATTCGAGATACTGAACAAGGCTCACGCCAAACAATCCCGCCCCGGAACCCCCGACGTCCGTGTCTTGTTAACCCGTGCAGAAGAGGTCGGGTTCATCGGCGCAATCGCCGCCTGCAAAAGCGGCATCATCCCCAAGGCAGCACGCCTCGTCGCCTTGGAAACCTCCAAGACCTTCCCAGACTCTCCCATCGGTGCCGGCCCGATCGTCCGTGTCGGCGACCGCACCAGTAGCTTCGATCCCGACCTCACCTACCGCATCGCACAACTCGCACAGCACATCCAACAACAAGACCCCAACTTCAACTGGCAACGCAAACTCATGCCAGGCGGAACCTGCGAAGCCACCGCCTACCAGACCCTCGGCTACACCGCGACCTGCCTCTGCCTGCCGCTTGGCAACTACCACAACATGAACGCCGACGCCGATGACAAGCCCAGCCGCACATCGGGGAAACAAATCAAGAAAACCTCCGGGGGGAGCATCGACTCAGAAGTCATCTCGTTGGCCGACTACCACGGCCTGATCCGTTTACTGATCGAAGTCGGGCGCTCGCTTGACCGCCGATCGGTATCCCCACCCCTGAAAGATCGACTGAACCAACTTTTTGCGCACCGCCGTGGCCTTCTCACCTGACACGTCTTTATAAACCCTACTCAATCAGAGTCCTAGCGCATTCACCTACCCGGGTCGGTTTCTGCGCACGTTCCCAGCACCACGTCTACCGTTGCGCGGCGCACAGCCTGCGCCTAACCGGCAGGTGTTGCGCGACACACAAATATCACGGCTAGCTCACCTATCCGACTTACCCGACCTTCCGGGTAACACAAATAATTTATTTTAGCTTATTAGACAGTGGTTTACGTTCTTGCCGCGTATCCGATGCCCACCGCGCCCAAACGCTCTGGCACGGCTGGCACCCCCGTTGCGTTCTGACCGGGGGCGGCGTGCCGTTGCGCTGCGGTTGAAATTCGATTTCATTGACAGGATGTGCCAAGCGATGAGTGAACAGGTCTGGTTGCCTTTGATCCGCTCTTCAAGCCAGCAATCGTTGGGGCAGGCGATCATGCGTCTGGCTTCATTGGCCGAAGCCGCGCATCAGCAACAGACCGCGGACGGTTACCACGGAGGAGATGTTAGCGATGTATGGGCCGACGGACCGGCCCCGCGGGACGTAGTTGCCGCCAACTTCGGCGGCTTGGACCACACGGAGGTGGACCGATGAATTACGGCCTGTACCTGTCCGCTTCAGGCGTCCTGTCCAATACATACCGGCAGGACGTCTTTGCCAACAACCTGGCCAACGTCGAGACGCCCGGCTTCAAGCCCGACATGCCCTCGATCCGCCAGCGAGACCCCGAAGCCATCGAAGACCAATTAGGTTTCGAAGGCTCTAATGAATTACTCGACCGCCTCGGCGGCGGCGTCCTCGCAGGGCGTCAGAGAATCAACTTCGCCCAAGGCGCTCACCGACCCACCAACAGCCCGCTGGATGTCGCGCTCCAAGGCAAGGACCAGTTCTTCGCCATCCAGACCACCGATTCCGACACCGGCGAAACCCATGTCCGCTTAACCCGCGACGGCCGGTTCACGCTCAACAGCGCTACCAATGAATTGATCACACAATCCGGTCACCGCGTGCTGGACGCTTCGGACCAGCCAATCGTCCTGGACGGTGAGGGCGTCGCAGGGATCGGCACCAGTGGCCAAATCCTGCTCAACGGACTACCCACCGGACAACAACTCCAGGTCGCCAAAGTCAACAACCTGGACATCTTGACCAAACGCGGGCAGGGCCTGTTCGTATTTGAAGGCAAAGACCCCAGGGAAGCGATCCAGGACCCCACCGTCAAGCCCGGTTTTATCGAAGCCAGCGGCGTCGATCCCATCATGACCATGATGCAGGTCGTCGCAGCCACCAAGGCCGCCACCGGCAACGCCAACATGATCCGCTATCACGACCAGGTACTCGACCGCGCGGTCAACACACTGGGACGGGTCGGTTAATTAGACGTTCGAATTTCACCCGGCACACGCCGACGCACTGACGAGGTACACGATGGCCATCAACGCACTGCACTCCGCCGCCACGGGACTTAGCGCCCTCTCCACCGCCATCGACGTCACCGCCAACAACCTCGCCAACGCTAACACCATCGGCTTCAAAGCCTCACGCACAAACTTCGAAGACCTCCTCTACCTGCAAAAAGCACAGCCAGGCGTTGAAAATACCAACGGCGACATGCGCCCCGCAGGCATCCAGGTCGGCCTGGGCACACGCCTGAGCAACACCCAGGCAGACTTCACCATCGGCAGTCCACAGGCCACCAACGGCGACTTCGACGTCATGATCAACGGAGACGGCTTCTTCAAGGTATCGATCCTCCCCGACCAGGGCGACGGCATCGGGTACACACGCGCAGGTAATTTCTTCACCAACTCCGAAGGCGACCTCGTCCTGGGCAATTCCACCGGACCACGCTTAGAACCCGTCATCAATATCCCCGACGATGTCGTCGGCATCGAGATCTCCGTCGACGGAACCATCTCCGGCAAGATCAACGGCACCACCGCACCGGTCACACTCGGCCAGATCGAAACCTCCACCTTCGTCAACCGGGCAGGCCTCGAATCCATCGGTGGAAACATCTTCATCGAAACCCCCGCCTCCGGCCAGGCAATCTCCGGGACACCGGGCGAAGGAACCCTTGGCGAAATCCTCCACAGGCACCTCGAATCCTCCAATGTCGATCCCGTCATCGAATTGGTCACACTTATCAAGACCCAGCGCGCCTTCGAGATGAACAGCCAAACCATCCAGGCCGCCGACGAGGCCCTGCAGGTCATCGGCAACCTCAGCCGGTTCTAAATGAAAACGCCCCGCGATGAGTAAGGACGTACCTGATGTTTGATATCGAGCCCGACAACACACCCCGCGCCACACTACGACGCATCCTCATGCTGCTCTTGGCCGCGATGGTGATGGCGTTCGGTATCGCCGCCCGGGCAGACTCCATCAGGCTCTACGACCAGGTCGGCGTTGAAAGCTCCAATGTCACACTCGCCCAGATCGCCGAACTCGACGGCCCTTCGGCAAGAGCGCTGGGCAACGTAGTCCTTACAAGACTCGACCAAGGCATCTCCGAATCCACCATCACCCTCGACGCCGTCGAAGCCGCCCTTAATGACGCCGGTGTCAACTGGGGGCTCGTCTCACTCCGCGGCTTCAACGCCTGTCGAGTCACACGAATTGCGCCACCCCCAGCACCCACACCCGACCAAGGTCAGGCCGTCGCCGCCAATATCGAAACACCCATCGGCCTGCACACCACGCTCACCCTCCGGGGCATGCTCGAACAGCACATCGCCGACCGCGCCTCATCACTACTCGGCAACCTCCTGATCGAATTCTCCGACCGCGACGCCAGCAGGCTGGATATCCCAATCCTTGGCCGGTCGATCGAAATCGAGCCCACCTCCACGAACACCCTCGGCAGGGTCCAGGTCGTGATACGCCTCTACGACGCACAACGCATCGCCGAAACCATCCGCATCAACGCCAAGGTCCAGCGCGTCCTCCTGGCGGTAGTCGCAGAAGGCCCAATCTCGCGCGGCGAAGTCTTCACACGCTCCAAGCTGAAAGTCCAGGAGTGCTACCTCGACGACAACGCCGTCGAACCCATCACCGACCCCAGCTCGATCATCGGCCAAGAGTCCGCCGCGTCCCTCCGGGCCGGCCAAATGGTCTCCGCACGCATGGTCAAGTCACCAATCATGGTCAAACGCGGCGAGCTGGTCGATGTCCGATGTTTCGTCGGCGGCCTCGTCGTCAAAACCGTCGGCCGTGCCGCAGAGAACGGCTCACTCGACGACCTGATCCGCATCCATAATGACCCCGGCGGCTACGGCGCAGGGTCCAGAAGCTCCGGCGGCGAAGATTACTACGCCATCGTCACCGGCCGGCACCAGGCCGTCGTCTCCACCGACGCCGCACCCAGAGCCGACGCCACAACCGCCAGGGCGGGCAATCAACAGCAGGGGGCCACACCTTGAGATCGTTTGTTGCAATAGTTGTATTTCTTGCCGTACTCAAGATGGTCATGCCAGCGCCAACCGCGCTAGGCCAATCGGCTTCCTTGTATCTGCGCCAGGAACCGACAGCAGCAGTACAAACCCAGGCCCAAGGGCCAAGCGCACTTTCCTCCGTGATCGCCTCCAACAGTTTCCTAGCCGTGCAGATCCCCGAGCCCAGGCAGTACGCCGAGAACGACCTGGTCACAATCGTCATCCGTGAGTCGTTCAAGACCGACCTCAAAGCCTCGCTGGAGACCGAAAAAGACTTGAAACTCGAAGGCGAGATCACCGATTTTATCGACCTGGACAAACTCCTGAGCCTGATCGTTCAACCCGACGACTTCGCCGAAGGCAAGCCCAAGGTCGGCGTAGACCTGACCAACGAGTGGGAAGGTGAGGGCGATTATTCACGCTCCGAGAGCATGACCGGCCGGCTCACCGCGCGGGTCGCCGACGTCAAGCCCAACGGCACACTCGTCATCGAAGCCAAACAAACAATCATCCACGACAGAGAAGAACTCGCGATCGTACTCACCGGCACCTGCCGCGCCGCAGACATCACCATTGACAACACCGTCCTCTCCACCGAGTTGTACGACCTGCATCTGAACAAGCAGCACAAAGGTGAACTCAAGAAGTCCACCCGCAAGGGATTTCTGACCAAGTTCTTCGAGGCGTTGTTTGATTTCTAAACCCATTGGGTACTAGACCGACCGCCAGCTAGCCGTAGAGAAGAAGTAAAGCATGACACAACGCAACGTTCAATGGGTTTTGGGAATCGTGATCGCGATGGGATTCGCCATCTCGTCCGCCGACGCCGTCCAGGTCCAGGACATCGCTCGGCTCAAGGGCTCGGAATCCAACAAGATCCTCGGCATGGGCCTGGTCGTCGGCCTCAACGGCACGGGTGACGGCGGCAAATTCGCCCCCGCCATGCGACCCCTTGCACAGATGATCGGCCGATTCGTCGACCCCAACACCGTCTGGACCGAACTGAAAGACGCCAAAAACGTTGCCCTGGTCTCCATCACAGCCGAACTCCCAGCCAGCGGCGTCCGTGAGGGCGATCGTGTCGATGTCCGCATCTCCTCGATCGGTCCCGCTAAAAGCCTCAAGGGCGGCACCCTCTTTATGATCCCCCTGATGGCGCCACGCCCCGACACCGAGATGATCTTCGCCTTCGCAGAGGGCTCGGTCAGCATCGAAGACGAAGACAACCCCACCGTCGGCGTGATCGCTAATGGCGCTACCCTCACACGCGACATCATGACTCAAAATGTCCACAACGGGCAGATCACACTGGTCATCAGCGCCGAACACGCCTCCTGGCCCGTCGCACGAAACCTCGCACAGAACATCAACGACGAACTCGCCCCCGAGGGCCCGCCGTTGGCTCGCGCGATCAACCCCAAGAACGTCACCGTCCAGGTCCCCATGTGGGAACGCAACGACCCGTCCTTGTTCCTTAGCAAGCTCATGGTCATGTCTTTCCCCATCTCGCTGATGCCCATCGAAGCCCGCGTCGTCATCAACGAGCGCACCGGCACGATCGTAATGTCCGGCAACGTCGAGATCAGCCCCATCGTGATATCCAAAAAAGGCCTGACCATTACAAAACTCCTCCCCGCCCCGCTCCCCGACGAACTCAACCCCCTGACCAATGAACAACGCTTCATCGGCGTCGACCCCGCAGACAAAGGCGGCGCACGCCTCGCAGACCTCATCGAAGCCTTCAACCAACTCAAGGTCGATGCCAAGGACCGCATCGAAATCATCAAAGCCATCGACGCCGCAGGACACCTGCACGCAAAGCTGATCTTCGAGCTATAAGCATGAACATCTCGGCACTGAACATCCCGACCCCCGTCACCACAGAGCTTGCCACACCCAAGCCCACCGGCGAAAGCTTCGAACGCGAACTACTCGCCGCCAGGGAAGACACCGCCGTACTCGACCCAGAGACCGCCAAGACCCTGCGTAAGACAGCCGAGCAACTCGTCGCCACCACGTTCGTCATGCCCATGCTCGCGAAGATGCGTGAAGACCCCTTCAAGAGCGACCTTTTCCACGGCGGGCAGACCGAAGAAATCTTCGGCCAACAGTTAGACACCCTCCTGTCCGAGCGGATCGTCGCCAAGGCAGACTTTTCTATTGTTGATGCCGTATACCGTTCCGTCGCCCAACGCGCAGCGTCGGCCGCTTCTACCAGCAACACCCAAGGGGTAGACGCTCATGGATAACACAAGCACCCAGACCCAGGTCACATCACTCGAGCAAACGCTCCGCCAGCTACTGAGCCTGCACAGCGAACTGCTGGAACTGCTTAAACGCAAACGCGATGTGCTTCGCGCCAGCGACACCCGCGCGGTGATCGGGCTCTGCACCCTCGAGCACGAGAAGATCCAGAAGATCGCCGACCTTGAGAAGCAACGCCTCAACCAGGTCGCCGACCTCACCCTCCTGGTCGATCCCCAGGCCAAGCAACCCCTGAGCATGTCTCAACTCGCAGACAGTTTAGGCGAGCCGGCCCGCGGCAGGCTGCTGGTGCTACGCCACCAACTACTCGACCGGATGAAATCGGTACACGAAGAAACCGGCATCGTACGCCGCGCCACCGAAACACTCGCCAAGCACATGCACGGGATCGTCCAAACCATCGGCGCGCTTTCATCAGGCGCCTCCACCTACGGCAGCAGGGGGGCGTTCCCCCAGAGCAATGCCGCCGTGAGCACCTTCAGCGCCACCGCATAACAAACGTTTCAACGCTAACCGCTAGTTAAAGGCTAAAGGCTAAAAAAATGGGACTCATGGGTTCACTACAGGTCGGGCGCACAGGGCTGCTTACGTCGCAAGCGGCGCTGCAGGTCGCCGGCCAGAACCTGGCGAACCTCGCCACCGAGGGCTACCACCGCCAGAAGATCACACTCTCCCCCGAACGCTCACAAGAGATCGGCCCGGGCCTGTTCCTGGGTCGGGGCGTGAAGATCGAGTCCATCACCCGCGTCATCGACGAAGCCCTTGAAGCCCGCCTCCGCAGTTCGATCTCCGATCAGTCCGCCTCCGAAGTCCACCAGCAACTGCTCGGCCGCATCGAAGCCATCGAAAACGAATTCTCCGGCATAGACCTCTCCAACTCACTAAGCGAGTTCTTTAACGCCTTCAGCCAACTATCAAATAACCCACAAGACGTGTCTCGCCGCACGCTCCTCGCCGAGCAAGCCGGCAGCCTGACAAACTTCATCCGCGACCTCGACGCCGAACTGGGCAACGTCCAACGACAAACCATCGACCAGACCAGCCAGACCGTTGAAGCCGTCAACGACCTACTCACGAGGATCGCCAACCTCAACACCCAGGTCGCCGTACAGAGCCGAGGCGCAGGCGGCGCTCCGGGCCTACGAGACCAACGCGACCAACTCCTCTCCGAGCTATCCCAGTTCCTCGATATCTCCACCGTCGAACAGGCCAGTGGGTCGATTGATGTCTTTGTCGGATCGCTACCGATCGTCCTGAATAACAACAGCCGCGGCGTCGAACTGCTCAAAGAATCCGTCAACGGTGAGACCGTCACCAAGGTCGTGATATCCGCCGACAAGAGCCCGCTGGATATAACCTCCGGCGAGCTGGGCGCACTGATCCAATTCAAAGAGCAGGACATCCAGGACGCCATCGATTCACTCGATACCCTTTCCGCACAGCTGATCTTTCAGGTCAACCGCATCCACTCCCGCGGCCAAGGCCTGGACCTGGTGGACAGCGTGACAGGTGCCGCCGCCGTCACCGACCCGACCGTCGCCCTCAACGACCCCGCGACCGACCTCACGATCCTGCCCACCCACGGATCGTTCCAGATGCACATCGTGCAGAAGTCCACCGGGCAGGTCATCACCACCACGATCAATATCGACCTGGACGGCGTCAACCCCGCAAGCGACACGACATTGGTCAGCCTCGCCGCCGACATGGATGTCGCCGCCAACGTCACCGCAAGTGTCACCACTGACGGACGCCTACAGATCGCCGCCGACACCAGCGACTTCCAGATCAGCTTCAGCGACGACAACTCCGACACCCTCGCCGTCCTGGGGATCAACACCTTCTTCACCGGCAAGGACGCCTTCGACATCCAAGTCAACCAGGTGTTGGCCGACAGCCCACGCCTGATCGCCGCCGCCGCGTCGGGTGCCGCCGGTGCCAACCCCGGCAATAACAACAACGCACTGGCCATCGCCGCCCTGCGTGACCAGGCAATCACCGAACTCAACGGCCTGAGCCTCACCCAGCACTGGAGCCGTCACGTCGAAGAGTTCGCCGTCCGTCAGGCACAGGCCCGCACGCAGTTCCAGGCCGACACTGTCATCCGTGAAGGCCTCTCCGCTCAGCAACAGTCGCTCTCCGGCGTCAACGCCGACGAAGAATCCATCGACCTCATCCAGTTCCAACGCGCCTTCCAGGCCAGCGCCAGGCTCCTGACAGTCATCGATGAAATGTTAGAAACGCTCATCGCCTCCGTGTAATCATGACCCCAAACCCTAGACCCTACTAATGTCCTCTACCCCCTCAATCTCGCGCGTCACTTCACAGATGGTTGGCAGTCAGATGCTGTCAAATCTGCGCCTGACCAACTCGAACCTGTTCGACTTGCAGCGACAGATCAGCACCGGGCAGAAGCAATCCAAGCCGTCGGACGAACCCAGCAACGCAAGCGCCATCCTGTTCCTACGCCAAGGGTTGTCCGCCAGGGAGCAGCACGAAGAAAATCTTAGTCACTCCATCGGCATCCTCAACAACATCGACCAGGCCCTGGGCGAAGCGAACAACATCCTCATCGAATCCCAGACCATCGCCTCCAGCCTCATCAACGCCAGCGACGAGGAACGCCAGGCCGAGGCCCTGGTCATCGACGCACAGATCAATGGCTTGCTTGACCTGGCGAACATCCAATTCAACGGTGTATCGCTGTTCGGCGGCAACGCCGGTGCCGCAGATGGCGGCCAGGTCTTCGAGGAATTCCTAGGAGGGATTCGCTACTCCGGGTCCGACGAAAACCTCCAGGCCGACACGGGCCTGGTCGAAAATCACCCCTTCACCAGCAACGGTGTAGAGGCCTTCGGGGCCTTGTCCTCTCGGGTGAAAACCCAGGTCGATCTCGACCCCGACTCCTCCGTCACCGCCAAACTCAGTGACCTCGACGGAGTCAATAATCAAGGCATCCGCAGGGGACCCGTCAACCTCACCGTCGATGGCACACAGGTCACAGTCGATCTCACCGACGCAGACACCCTCGGCGATGTCCGCGCTCGGATCAACGGCGCAATCAACGCCATCGATCCCACCGCAGGCGCTATAGCCCTTGGCACCACCGCCTTCGAATTGACCAACACAGCCGGACACACCATCGTCATCGCCGACATCGGCAACTCACAGACAGCCGCCGACCTCGGCATCAACCTCCCAGCACTCGCTCCAGGCGGTGCGACTGTCTTCGGCGGCGACCTTAACCGACGGCTCACTCTCACCACCGTGCTTACCGACTTAGGCCCCACCATCGACTTCCTCGGTGGCCTGACCATCACCCAGGGCGACCAGACCCGCACCGCCGACTTCTCCGCCGCCGGCACCATCCAGGACCTGGTCAACGAGGTCGACCGTCTGGAACTGGGGCTACGCCTGCAGATCAACGACGACAAAGACGGCCTGGACCTGGTCAGCGAAGTCAGCGGCCTCCGCTTGGCCGTCGCAGAGAACGGCGGAACCACCGCCGCCGACCTGGGCATACGCACCTATGGCTTAGCAACCGCCCTGGACGACTTCCGTGACGGACTTGGCATCGAACCCATCACCGCCCAAGATGATTTCCAAATCACTGTCAAAAACGGAATCAACTTCGGGGTCGACGCCTCCGGCCTGGGCACCGTCAACGAACTCATCACCGCCATCCAGACCGCCGCCACCACCGCAGGTCTCACCCTCGGCGTTAACTTCTCCGTCGATTTAGCAACCACCGGCAACGGCCTGGTCTTCCAAGACACCACCGGCGCAGCTGGCGATTTCACCATCACACGCGTCGGCGAGAGCCTCGTCGCCGATCAACTGGGCATTCTTAAGGAAGACGGCGCAGCCGCAACCTTCCAATCCGCCGACAACGCAACCGTCCGTGTTGAGAATGTTTTTACACATTTAACAGATTTACGCGACGCATTATTAAATAACGACACACTTGGCATCACACTTGCAGGTACCGCTATAGAAGTGGACACCCGCACAGTTACCCAGGCCCGTGCCAGCGTTGGTGTCAGGGCACAAAGGGTTGAACGCCAGCAGGAACGGTCACAGGACCTTGGACTCATGGAACAGATAATGCTTAGTGATATGCAGGACGCCGACCTCACAGAGGTCATCACACGCTTCCAGCAGTTACAGACACAGCTACAAGCCTCGTTGCAGGTCGGAGCGCAAAACCTGCAACTGAGTTTACTCGACTTCTTGCGCTAATTAGCGCAAGCCTTGCGCAGCCCGGCGGCTCTTCGGCCAGCCAACGGGCAACGACGACAGACGGCAAGTGCCGTCGCCCTGGGCTGGAAGCCCAGGTAGGACATCCAGGACGGACTGGCCGTGAATTAGGACCTTGGTCATGATGATCAATACCTCTCGTTTCGGTGAAGTTGACGTGGACCAGACACGCATCATCACCTTCCCCAAAGGGATGCTTGGGTTCCCCAAGTACAAGCAGTACGTGCTGATCGAAGCCGGTGAAGACAGCTACTTCTGGTGGCTGCAATCCATCGAGATCCCCGACCTCGCGTTCGTCGTCACAGACCCAAGCCTGTTTGTCCCGACCTACAAGATCCCGCTCAAGCCCGAGCAGATGCAGGAGATAGGGCTGGAATCTCTGCAGGACGCACAGGTCTTCGTGATCGTTAACAAACGCGACCAGCTACTCACCGGCAACCTTCAGGGCCCGCTGGTCATCCACTGCGGCAAATGTGTTGGCGTGCAACTGGTCCTAAGCGACCGACGATTCACCACCAGGGTACCCCTGATCGAACTAGGGGCCGCCGTCCACGCGGCATCGGCCTAACAAAACCGCACGGGCCGACCCCGGCCCGTTGCAGTGAGACGTGATTTGGTTATCTACACACACAACAGCGAAACGGGAACGCCGCAAGGATGCGGCGCGAACGCGACACGGCCCAAGGAAGGAGCCCGAACCGATGCTGGTTCTATCGCGTCAACGCGACGAGACAATAATGATCGGCGACGAGATCGAGATCACCGTCGTAGACATACGGGGAGACAAAGTCAGGCTGGGTATCTCAGCACCCAGGGAGATTCAGGTGCACCGCAAGGAGGTCTACGAGGCCATCCAACGCGAAAACACCTCCGCAGCCACCGTACAGGTGGACGACCTGAGTGTCGCCGACAAAAACCTGCGCAAGCACAACGGCAAACCGCCGGGCACGCAGAAAATATAGATCGAGAAACCATTACGCCCGCGCGGACCATGGAAGTTCCCCGTGCCTGGCATACACCCAAACCAGACCAAGCAAAGACGCCGCCGGCACATAATGCCGGGTAGGCACTCGCGACAATCAAGGAGGATTGTCAATGACACGCATAAACACTAACGTCTCTTCACTGCTCGCCCAACGCAACCTGGCTGCCTCTAACGACAACCTCAGCGTCAGGCTACAGAGGCTCAGCACCGGCCTGAAAATCAACCGCGGTGCAGACGACCCCGCGGGTCTGATCGTCTCCGAGCGATTACGCACCGAGATCGCCGGCGTATCACAGGCCGTCGATAACATCGAACGCGCAAGTAACGTCATCGCCACCGCCGAAGGTGCGCTCTCTGAAATCAGCGCACTGCTGATCTCCATGAAGAGCCTCACCATCGAGTCCGCCAACACCGGCGCCTTCTCCAAAGAAGAGATCGAGGCCAACCAGCTCCAGATCGACTCCGCCATCGACTCCATCACACGGATCGCCAACACCAGCAGTTTCGCAGGTCTCAAACTCCTCAACGGCTCACTGGACTACATCAACCAGGGCCTCATCGCTTCGCAGATCACCGACTTGGGCATCACAGGCGTCAACTTCGGGACCAACTCCACCCTCCCCGTCACCGTCGAGGTTCTCAACTCCGCCGAGACCGCCTCCCTGTTTATCTCCGCCTCAAACCCCGCAGCCCCGACCACCATCCTGTCCAGCGTCACCTTCTCCCTGGCAGGCACCAACGGCGTCGAGGTCTTCGAGTTTGTTTCAGGCACGGCCCTCTCCTCGATCGCCTTCGGCATCAACGCCGTCTCCGACGCCACCGGCGTCTCCGCGATCACACTCAACACCTCCGGCATACAGCTTAACGGCACCGCCTTCGGCTCCGATTCCTTCGTCTCGGTCAAAAAACTCGACGATGGTGCTTCTTTCAACACCGTAGACGCACTTAACGGCGCAGTCGTCAACCGCGACGAGGGTGCCGACGTCCTCGCACTGGTCAACGGCAACCTCGCACTGGGCGACGGCCTGGACGTCACATTAAGAACCACCACCCTCGGCCTGGAGTTGTCACTCACCTCCGCAGCCGCACAGACTCTCAACACGCCATACCAATTCACCATCACCGGCGGCGGCGCAACCTACCAGATCGGCCCCACGGTCAATTCTCAACAACAGATCGGCTTCGGCATCCAGGCCGTGACCGCTAACAACCTGGGCAACTCCATTGACGGCTTCCTCAGCTCCGTAAAATCAGGCGGCGACAACTCCCTGGTCAAGGGCTCCGACGCCGCCGAACAGGCACGCAAGGCCTCAATCATCGTGGATAATTCCATCGATCAGGTCTCCGTCCTACGCGGTCGACTCGGTGCCTTCGAACGCAACACACTCCAGACCACACTGCGAAGTTCGCAGATCGCTGTGGAGAACCTGACCTCGGCCGAAAGCGATGTCCGAGACACCGACTTCGCCCAGGAAACCGCCTTGCTCACACGTGCACAGATCCTCCAGCAGGCCGGCACATCCACGCTGGCGATCGCAAACAACACCGCCTCAAGCGTCTTGTCACTACTCGGCTAAATCGCAGCCGCCCTATCGGTGGGGTAGGGCGGCGCGGGCCGAGAACTCAATAATCACCAAGCCCGTGGCCCAAAAAGCCGCGGGCTTTTTGATCGGACGTGTCTTTGATCTTTCACCGCCTCCGCATTTCATGCCCGCAGATAAATATCCCCAGACCGCCTTTGTTGGCCGCCTAGCCAACGCAACACCCGCTTGGATTACAATACCCCCGCACGTTCCACACACCCACGGGGTTGCCTGTGCTCCGCATCGAAGATCTCGCCGTCACCGCCGATCCCCGCAGCGATCGACCCCTGATCGCCGGGCTGTCTCTGACCGTCGGTCGCGGTGAGGCCGTCGCCGTCACAGGCCCGTCCGGCTGCGGCAAAACAACCCTCCTGCGATCCATCGTCGGCCTGATCGACCCCTTAAATGGCACCGTCACACTCGACGACAAAACGCCCCCCGTAGTCGGCTGGCCCACCTTCCGTAGCCGTGTGTGCCTCGTCCCCCAGCGCCCGACACTGACAGATCACACAATCCAATCGAATCTCGCCAGGCCTTTTAATTTCAAGTCCACCGCCGGGCATTACGACCCCGACCGGGCCCGCGCACTCCTGGATCGTGCCGGGCTGAGCGACGAAGTAGGGCGGTCCGCTGCCACGCTCTCCCAAGGGCAACAACAACGCGTCTGCCTGGTGCGATCATTATTGATCGCCCCGGACGTGTTGCTGCTTGACGAGCCGACCTCCGCACTCGATAGCGAAGCCGTCAAGCTGGTCGAGGCTTTGTTGGCTAACGAAATGGCAGAACGCGGTCTAAGTGTCTTGATCGCAACGCACGACACCACCCAAGCCCAACGATTCTGTACTCGGGTGCTGGACCTTTCACCATTATGCGTGAATAAAAAAACAGTGGGGGAGCCAGCCCATGCCTGACCCCACCACCAACGAGTTCATCAGCCACGCCATCGCCCTGGATAGCTGGGACCTCTCCCTCGCCGCAGGCTTGGTCTTGATCGCCGGTGTCGTCAGCCTCCTGCTCCGCCTCGGCCTGGAAAAACGCCTGCTGATCGCATCCGTCCGAACAGTCGTTCAACTATTACTCCTGGGCTTAGTGCTGCGATTTGTGTTCGAACCCACATCACACTGGCTCCTCGCCGTCATCGTCGCCGTCATGCTCCTCGCCGCAAGCCACTCCGCCGTCCAGCGATCCGACACACGCTTCCCCGGCCTGACCCTCCTCGCACTGATAAGCCTCGCCGTCAGCGCCATGCTCACCACCATCGTCGTCACCGCCCTCATCATAGGCGTCGAACCCTGGTACCAACCCCGCTACATGATCCCACTGCTTGGCATGATCCTCGGCAACGGCCTCACCGGTGTGTCACTCTGCGTCGATCAATTGCTTACAACCCTTCGGGATAAACGCAGCCACATCGAGATGGACCTCGCCATGGGCGCCACCCGCTGGGAAGCCGCCCGTGACCCTTTACGCAACGCCGTCCGCCGAGGCATGATCCCCATCCTCAACAGCATGTCCGTCGTCGGTATCGTCGCCATCCCCGGCATGATGACCGGCCAAATCCTCGCCGGCGCTGACCCCGCACAAGCCGCCAAATATCAGATCGTCGTCATGTTCATGATCGCCGCCGCCACCAGCCTCTGCTGCATCATGATGGCACTGCTGATCTACCGCAGGCTTTTCAATAGCCGGCACCAACTCCGCGCGGAACACATCACCCGCCACACGGGTTAAGTTCGCAGGCTTGGCTCACCCCACTTGTTCGAGCTTCGGTGCCGGCAACCCCAAAAAGTTAGCCAGCATCAACGGGCCTTCCACTGTCAAGAAACTCTCCGGGTGAAACTGCACGCCCTCCACCGGCGCATCCCCAAACACCCCCGCCCTCGCACGCAGCCCCATGATCTCCCCCTCTTCCGTCCACGCACTCACCTCAAACCGCTCACCATCGAAGCTGTCCTTGCGGATAATCAGGCTGTGGTACCGCGTCGCTGTGAAGGGGTTACTAAGCCCAGCAAATAGCGTCTTCCCATCGTGATGGATCGGCGACGTCTTCCCGTGCATCAATTTATCGTTCCGCTCGACCACCATCCCGAACCGGTGCCCGATCGACTGATGCCCCAGACACACCCCAAGCAACGGCACCTTCCCCGCAAACGCCTCAATCACATCGCAACTCACCCCCGCCTCCAAAGGCGTGCAAGGCCCCGGCGAAACGATCACATGCCCCGGCTTCATCGCCAACGCCTCCGCCGCTGTCACCTTGTCATTACGGATCACCCGCAAATCAAGCGAAGCATCCAACTCCCCGATCCGCTGGACCAGGTTGTAGGTGAAGCTGTCGTAGTTGTCTATCAGTAAGATCATTCGGAGTTATCCGCAGATTGCGCAGATGACGCAGATTGGGACAGAGCAAGGCGGCGGTATTCCATGGACCCTGACCTGAAGTTTAATAGCAGGCCCACCTGAAACCCGCTGGCTTTTAGATAATTAATCACTTGGGCCTCTTCCGTGCGGGTTAAACCACCCAGTGCCTTCATCTCCACAACAACAGAATCATAGCAGATGAAGTCAGCACGATAGGATGTACTCAGCGTTTGGCCTCTGTATTTCAATGGCAGGCTCACTTCTCGCCGAAAAGGAACACCGCATTCTTCCAACTCTATCGCCATCGCCTCCTGATAAACAGCCTCTAAAAATCCACTCCCCAATCCCCCATGCACCGCCATCGCAGCACCAATAATGGCGTAGGTCTGTGGATCCTTTTCCTGGTCTGGCAATCTCTTCATCTTCTTCATCTTCTTAATCTGCGTCATCTGCGAAATCTGCGGATAACCTCTTCCCCATCTTCCTCTTACCCCACCACAATATTAATCAAACGCCCCTTAATCACAATCACCTTCCGCACCGTCTTCCCATCCATATGCGCCGCCACATTCTCATCCCCCCTCGCCGCCGCCTCGATCGCCGCGTCATCCGCGTCGGTCGGGACGGTTACCTTGCCGCGTAACTTCCCATTGACCTGCACCGGGTACTCGGCCGTGTCTTCGATCAACATCGCCGGGTCGTGCGTCGGCCAGTCCGTGGTGCTGATCGAATCGTCGTGGCCCATCCGCTTCCAGATCTCTTCGCAGATATGCGGTGCAGAAGGCGCCAGCAGCGGGATCATATTCTCCGCAACCTCACGGGGGATCGTCTTGATCCCGACCAGCTCGTTGTTCAGTTCGATCAACGCCGCGATCGCCACGTTAAAAGCCATCGCGTCCATCGAATCCGTCACCCGCTTGATCGTCTTGTGTAGTTTTCGTTTCAGCGATTCGTCAGCCTTGTCGGAAACAACCAGCAACTCCCCGGTTTCTTCATCCACAAAGTTCCGCCACAGCCGCTGCAGGAACCGATGTACGCCCACGATATCCCGTGTGCTCCAGACCTTGGATTGATCCAAAGGACCAAGATACATCTCGTAAAGCCGAAGCGTGTCGCAGCCATACTGCTCGCAGACCTCGTCCGGGCTCACCGCATTCTTCAGGCTCTTGCCCATCTTCCCGAACTCTCGGCTTACCGGCTCACCACCAGCCGTAAACTTGCCGTCCTCCTCCTGAACCTTCTCAGCGTCAATGTAGACGCCACGTTTATCCGTATACGCATACGCCTGGATATACCCCTGGTTATACAGCCGCCCAAACGGCTCCGCCGTCCCGACATGCCCCAGGTCAAACAACACCTTGTGCCAAAACCGTGAGTACAACAGGTGTAGCACCGCGTGCTCCGCACCACCCACATACAGGTCCAGCCCGTTATCCCCCATCCAGTAACGCTCCGCCTCCTTGCCGACGAACCGCTCATCATTCCCCGCATCCAGGTAACGCAGGTAGTACCAGCAAGACCCCGCCCACTGCGGCATCGTGTTCAACTCCCGCGTGTACTTCACGCCATCCACCTCAACATACTTCCAACTCTCCGGCGCCCGGCTCAACGGCGTCTGTGGCGGCGCATCAGGATCGTCACTCGCGCTCGGCTTGAAATCCTCCATCTCCGGCAACGCCACCGGCAAATCTTCCTCCGGCACCGGCACAATATGCCCGTCCGGCGCATGCAATATCGGGAACGGCTCCCCCCAGTAACGCTGCCGACTAAATAACCAGTCACGCAACCGATATTGGATCGTCCCCTTGCCGAACCCCCGCTGCTTAAGCCAACCGATCATCGCATCCTTGGCCTCCGGCGTCAGTTTTCCGTTGAGGCTGACCTCCGCGTTCTCCGAATTAATCCCCGCACCCATCCCCCCAAACGCCGCATCGAACGTATCCGCCGCCGCGACATAGTGCGCCATCAGATCGTGCGCATCTTCCTTGTCACAACCCTCCGGCGCATGGCTCTTCATCCAGTCCTGCGTCGGCAGCACCACCGGCTTGATCTCAAGCCCAAACTGCTTGGCGAAATCAAAGTCGCGCTGGTCGTGGGCCGGCACCGCCATGATCGCACCCGTCCCATACCCCATCATCACATAATCAGCGACCCAGATCGGCACCTTATCATTGTCCACCGGGTTCAACGCATACGCACCGGTAAACACCCCCGTCTTCTGCTTCGTCTCCGCCTGCCGATCGATGTCGCTGCGCGTCGCCGCCTGCTTCTGATAGTCATTCACCGCCTGCCGCTGCTCATCCGTTGTGAGCGACTCGACCAGCGGGTGTTCCGGCGCAAGCACCATATACGTCGCACCAAACAGCGTGTCCGGCCGAGTCGTGAACACCGTAATCACATCTTCACTAGACTCCGCCGAACCAAAGGCCAACGGGAAATGAACCTCCGCACCTTCACTGCGACCGATCCAGTTCCGCTGCATCAGCTTGATCGGCTCGGGCCAATCCACCATCCCCAAATCATCCGCCAACCGCTCGCAGTACGCCGTGATCCGAAGCATCCACTGCTTCATCGGCCGCTTGTAAACCGCATGGTTCCCGCGATCGGATTTGCCCTCGTTAGTCACCTCTTCATTCGCCAGCACCGTCCCCAACGCCGGGCACCAGTTCACGGGCACCTCCGCCAGGTACGCAAGACGATACTCATCCAACAACCTCGCCTGTTGATCCGGCGCAAGCTCCGTCCACTTCCGCGCCCCCGGCTCAACACCGCCCAGCGTGTCCAGTGCCCCACCCGCCGTATCTGCAACAAGCGACCCGTCCGCGCCGATGTCGTAATCCCCAGCCTCCAGCGCCTGCACCAACTCACTGATCGGCCGAGCCTTCTGCGCCACCGGATCAAACCAGCTCTTATAAAGCCGAAGGAAAATCCACTGCGTCCACTTGTAATACCCCGGGTCCGTCGTCTCCACGCACCGGTCCCAGTCATAGCTAAGCCCAAGCCGCTTAAGCTGCCGGGTCATGTTGGCGATGTTCTTATCCGTCGTGATCTTGGGATGCACCCCATGCTCGACCGCGAACTGCTCCGCGGGCAGACCAAAAGCGTCGTACCCCATCGGGTGCAACACGTTGTGCCCCGTCATCCGTTTATAGCGAGCCACAATATCCGTAGCGATATACCCAAGCGGGTGCCCCACATGCAGCCCCACCCCCGACGGGTACGGGAACATATCCACCACATAATACTTGGGCTTACCCCCATCAAACCCCTCGTCCCCAGGGTTCAGGGCCCGGAACGTGTCCCGCTGCTCCCAAATCCCCTGCCAGCGTGCTTCAATCCCGGTGTAGTCGTAGGTATGGCTCATGATACGCCTAGGATATTCGCTTGGCCCTGCCGGGACAAAGCCGAGCCCCACGTTTAGCGGCAGATCGCAGATCCGCGTGTGAGCCAAAAGCGAAGCCCGCCGATCTACAATCACCCGTTAATCCAACCAACCCGGCTCACTGGATTCAGCCACAGGCCTCACCTACCAGTTCGCAAACCGCGCCGCGTGAGTCGCCCGGTAGATCAGCCAGAGGTAGATGGTGATCCCCAGGGCGGCTACTCCGAGCCGCCACAGGCCTACCAGCTGAAATACATAGATGTTGTATGGTATTACGATCAAGTGATATACATGGAAATTTTGTGGTAAAACGATCGAGTCCATCAGATTCAACTCATATCCCACGACGAACACCTCCAGACCGAGCCAGAAGATGACCGCCCAGAACACCGCGAACCCGCTTTGGTAACACGCCGCCCGGATCGCCGCCGGCATCAAATTCCGCCCGTGACGCCAGCCCTCAATCAGGCCGATCAACGTAGCCCCGCCCAATACCACCACGACGGTCGTTGCAGTCAACGGCAAACCCATGCATCCGCCTTCTAGCGTGATGATAGACGTGAAGTCCCAGCCTATATCTTCCCAATCGGTAGACCAATTTCTATAGGTGTCTTTTTTGGCAAGTAACGCCGATCTATACATCAGATCCATCGCGATCGGTGAAGCCAGTATCAGCAAAACGATCGTGACCGCCAGGCATCGGCGGTGGTCCGACTCGGGCGACAGGGTGTCCAGACTCTTACCAAACGCGGTCGGGCGGCGCACCGCTTGATGGGTCTGGTGCAGCCACCAGCCGATCCCCATCCGAGGATGCGGCGTGATCCCCGGACGGACGCACTGCTCGAGTGACCGCATAATTGCCAGCCCACATTCCGGACAATCTTTGTTTGTCGTCAACCCCGTCAACTGATAGCCGCAACCCTCGCAACGCGCCGGCCACCGACTCATTGCAGGGGCAGATCGGCAACCCAGCGCCGCCAGCACGACCCACAACGTCCAGAGGCACGCCACGAAGAAGACCAGAAATCGAGCCATTTCTCCATAGCCGTACCATTCGTAAAATGTCCATTCCGACCGGTCCAGCCAGAGTATCCCAAGACCGGTCAGCGCGAACACCATCGCCGCGTGGGGTGTTAACAGAAACAGTCGGCGGAGTGCTCGAGTGTAGCTTTCTCGTATCTTCTCATCCCGCGCACACCAAGACATCACCACCGCTGCAAAGACAAGGACAGAGGCTTCGATAAAGATGGCTTTGGTTGCCACCGCCGTCCATGTCATCACCTCGTCGGGTATCTCCGGTGGTAAATCGTCCTCATAGAATATCCACCACCGCATGGCTATGTTTTCGAACGTGATGTAATCCAACGCCAGGACCATCATGACGGCAGCCGTCAGGCCCGCGCCGACGAGATGCACCAGCCACGCCTTCCACAACGGCAGGTGATCACCCCGCGTCACCGCCCTGATCGGCCGGACCAACGCCACCACACACACCGCCATAGCCGAGTACCGTTCAGACGCGGGCTGGTAGGTATCTTGTTTCACACAATTCCATACGAAAACAGGCTCTGAAACGAACCACAGCATACGCCATCAGCCCACGCCGCGGGCCCATTGCGGCTCACACCGATTCTGCTAATCTCACCGGGCCTCCCCTTGTTTTCACGCTTCCCCAGCCGACCCAGGAGTCAGACCCGATGCCCGACCGCCTCGAAATAGCCCGCCAAGCCGCCGCCTCCCTACGACGATTCAACGAGTCCACAGCCGCCTCCCCCGGCCAGCCCCCCGTCCTCATCGGCTTCGACGGCTTCGTCGACTCCATCATCCAGGTCGTCGATAAACGCACCGGCGTCGATCAATACGATCCCATCCCCACCATAGATATCTTCGGCAAAAAAGTTTCCGCCGCCGCAGGACACAGCTCCAACTTCGAGCTGGTCACCACCCGCGAAAAACTCGGAGGCAACGGACCCATCATGGCCAACGCACTCGCCGCCGCCGGCATCGGCGTCACCTACATCGGCGCTCTGGGCTACCCCGACCTCCACCCCGCTTTCAACGACTTCGCCAAACACGCCACCGTCCACTCCGTCGCCAACCCCGGCTACACCGACGCACTGGAATTCACCGACGGCAAACTCATGCTCGGCAAGTACCAATCCCTGATCGCTCTGGATTACAACGCCATCGAAAACGTCATGGGTGCCGGCACCTTCAAAAAAATCGTCACACAAAGCCGCCTGATCGGCATGGTCAACTGGACCATGGTCCCACACCTCGAGTCCGTCTGGCAGAAATTGCACGACGACACACTCGCTAGCAACGCCGGGGATAACTCCGGGGGTGGGGGAGACTCCGGGGGCGAAGGGGAATCCAGGGGCGGGGGGCGTAAACTCATCTTCATCGACCTCGCCGACCCCGCCAAACGCACCCGCGACGACATCGCCCGCGCACTTGGCCTGATCTCCAAGCTCAACACCCGCGCCGACGTCATCCTCGGCATGAACCTCAGCGAATCCTCCCAGGTCGCCGACGTCTTGGGCATTACCATTGATGGCGATCCCGAAGACGCCATCGAATCCACCTGCGCCGCCCTCTGCGAAAAACTCAACATCTACTGCACCGTCATCCACCCCCGAAAGTCCGCCGCCGCCGCCATTCGTACCGCCGATAGAATCCAGACCGGCCGATACTTCGGCCCCTTCACCGCCAAACCCAAGCTCTCCACCGGTGCAGGCGACAACTTCAACGCAGGCTTTTGCCTCGCACAACTCGCCGGCCTAAACGTCCTTGAATCCGTCTGCGTCGGCACCCACACCTCCGGCTTCTACGTCCGCAACGCACACAGCCCCTCCCTCACCGAGCTCGTCGACTTCCTCGAAAACCCACCACCCGCCGATGATTGACCCCGCGATCCACAACGTTTAGCGGCGGATCGTAGATCCGCGCGTTAACCCAACCGGTCAAATCCCCGGCAACACGCAGCCCGCTGCCCCGCCTCACGATCACCCGTATTGCTCAACCTTAACGAAGCGCCGCGACTTGTCGCGTCTGTCTTCATCAAAACGTCACATCGACAGGAAATTGGTTTTAAACGGCATGGCATGATTTGGTTTCCCCACGGCCTTAATACACACACGCCAGCCCCGGCCTCTCCCCCTTATACCAATCCCGTTTAGTTCTCGTACGTCTGCGAAGCCCATGTTCAGCAGAACGTGGGCGCGGGTGTCACATCATATTTACGCACGAGTCCTTTATGGGATTGGTATTAGCCCCCGGTTTCGCCGGGGGATCGGTCACCTTTCACCGCCCAAACTCAAACGCCGACTCCCGCCGCGCCGCACCAGTCGCCAGCCACAACGCCATCGCCGTCGCCGGGACCATCCAACACAGGTACGGCAGCAGGTAGTAACCGACCATCCAGTAGTGATTGCCAGAGTCACCGCCACCACGAAATTGCGCGTAGTTCATCGAAAACTGTTGCAACGCCGGCTCAATCGTCGGCGGAATCAGCACTAGCGCGACAACACCCGCAGCCATCACCCCCGCGTACACCGTGTGCCGCAACAGGCAAGCCATCCACACCGACGCGCTATAGACGAACAAGTACAACACCATCGCAGTCACCAAGTACCCCGGGCCTGTCCATAGGTCGTACCATCCCGTCACCACCTGCGCCATGATCCACGGCGAGATCATCGTCACCTCAACAACAACCAACCCAGTCAGATACTTGCTCCAAAACCACAGCCGCGGACTGATCGGCCGAGACCGCCAAAACGTCAGCATCCCCGGCTGATAATCCCCCACGAATGTCCCCACCCCCACCAGCAACGCCAGCATGACACCGATAGTCATGCTTGTCTCGCTGATCCAGGAAACAGCGTTGCGCGTCGTATCTTCGATAGTAATTCCTCTGCTCTGCATGCGGAGGTTATCAATGATCGGCCCCACAGCAAACAAAGTGATGAATGCCAGCCCAATCGCCGCCATCGGCACGGTGTCCCGCCACTGTTTCCACGCCACCGCCATCACCGCCGATCTTCGTGGATGCCCAATCGCTTCATCGTCAGCAGTAGCGGGCTCCTGCGTCGGCGAAGCGTTGTCGTGATGTGTGACTTCGCCATAACGACGCAAGACCCACATAATCAGCAAGCAACCGGACACCACCTGCAACACGGATATCCACCAAATCGGGAATTCGGTGTTTTCCCATCGCAACACTAATCCATACGGACTCATGCCTGACAGGATCGAAAACAGGAACTGAAATACAAACCCTTGACCGCTGAATGGGTCTTGCTGCGGGTGAAGCACCATGGCACCTATATAGATGAAAGCCAGCAGCATGAACCACCCGACTAACACCCCGATACCCACAAGCCCCGCACGCAACTCGGTTCGTTGACGTATCCCCACAGCGATCACCCAAAGATACACGCTCACGCAGCAACAAATGGCCGCCGCTGCAAGTCCGGCAAATTCATCTATACCCGCTATCAAGTCTACGCTTCTAATCATCCTTGAAGCAGACTCATGGCCAAACGCGGCAAGCAGGTGAATAGCTCCCAACCAACCACCGACCAACACCATCACAAAAAAGATCGGGGTCAGACACGTCACCGCCCCCGCAATCAATCTCACCGCCGCGATCTTCCGCATCTTGATCGGCAACACCCGCAGCAGTTCCAGCGTCCCCCCCGCACGCTCCCCGGCAGCAACCCCCATCGCAATAAATACAGTCCCGGGAAAGGCCAGAAAAAAAATGACGAGAACACCAAGTACGATAACCACCTCCGGATCGCGCACCATCGCAAACGCCACCACCGACAAACAGATCGCCGACAGCGACGCGCACCGCCACTTCTGCTCGTGCCATTCCTTGACCATCAAACTCTGTAATGTGCTGCTCATACGTTTCCCCGTATCTACTTAAACAGTTTCCTCGACCTGCTTCGACTCCGTATCCCCCGCAACATACGCCTCGAAAATCTCATCCAGATTCAAATCAACCACACGGTACGACGTACCCGAAGCCTGCAAAGACGCGATCACCTCCCCGGGGTCTTCCAGCGTGATCGCCGCCTCGCCATTACGTTGTGCAAGGTCCAGCAGCCCCGCCGGCGTCTCCAGCCGATCGTAGTCCTGCTTAGGCAACACGATCCGCTTCACCTGCTCGCGCAGCGCCTCCGTCCCCGCCTGCTTCACGATCACGCCGTTGTGCAGGATCGCCACCGTGTCCGCGATCGGCTCGACTTCGTACAACAAATGCGAGCTATAAAAAACCGTCCGCCCCTCGCCCTGCAGATGCGTAATCAGATCGCGGTTGAACTCCTTACGCATAATCGGGTCCAGCCCCAGCGCCGGGTCGTCCAGAATCACAAGCTCCGGCCGATGCGCCAGCGCCAGCAGCAAACCCAACCGCACGTTCTGTCCCTTAGACAGATGGCGTATCTTTGTCCACGCCGGCAGATCAAACCGCTTGAGATAATCCTTCGCCAGGTCGTGGTCCCACGTCGGATAAAACGGGGCCATGAAACGGATCATCTGCTCAACACGCATCCACCCATACATCTGCTGGTCCTCCGCCAGGTAGCCGACCCGCCCCCGGATGGTTAACGGGTGGACCGCCGGGTCAATCCCCAACACACGCACGCTCCCCCCGGATCCCCCGGCCTCTCCGGGTGCTTCGCTGGGCTTAAGCAAACCAAGCAGCATCCGAATCGTCGTCGTCTTGCCCGCCGCGTTCCGCCCAAGAAACGCAAACGTCTCGCCCGTCGGCACCGTCAGCGTGACGTCTTTAAGCACACGGTGCGAGCCGAAATCCTTCCGCACAGAGGTCAACTGGATCGCCGGGGTGGTCATGGCTTGTTCTCCGTGGTCGTCGTTGAGATAGGTGTGCTGGCCTGCTTCACAATCACAGCCTCCAGCAGTTCGTGTAGCTGCCCCGCATCATGCCCCAGCATCTGCCCCCGTCGGACCAGTTGAGACAGCTCATCCTTGAACTGCTGACGCTGCCCACGCAGTTTCGCCGTCTTTGGCCGGACCCCGACATACGTCCCGTCCCCGTGACGCCGATCAAGCAGCCCCTCGGCCGTTAGCTTCTCATACACCCGCAATACCGTGTTCTGATTGACCGCCAACTCCCGCGCTAACTCCCGTATGGAAGGCATCTTATGGCCAGCGAGAACAGCCCCCGACATGACCTGCGCCCGGACCTGGTCAGCGATCTGCCGGGAGATCGGCACGCCTGACGCTTTTTCAATCCGAATAAACATGACGGCTCTCTGGGGCACGCAAAGGGTGAGATTGGACCAAGTGTTCACACATATATAACAGTAGTCACTTGCCCTGTCAAGAGAATTTTCACCACCTCTCCAACGTGCCCCCGCTACTGATTTGAGGAATGGGAAGATTCTTTCGTAACCGTCAGGTTATGCAGGGCTTATCCAGATCGATCTGAGTGAGCAAGGTACACAAATTGTTATTTCGCACAATTAACGGGATGATGGCAATATCATGACCAGTTCATTTGTATCTGACACGCAAAAATATGGCCAACGCTCGAAGGAGCGGAAGGTTGATATATCGGACCTCTTTGACAAACTACCCCCTAATGCAATTGAAGCAGAATGTGCGCTTCTTGGTTCAATCATTTTGGATTATCGCGTTTGCGGCGAAGTAGTTCAACTCATAGAAACTCCGGAGGAGTTTTATAAGCCAGCCCATGCGGCTATTTACGAAGTGCTTGTTGAGCTTTACGATCAGGTTCAATCTATCGACATGGTCTTGATAAAACAGGCACTGTCTGATCGGGGCATACTTGAGCAGGTTGGAGGTTTGGATTACCTAATCGAATTAGCCGAGTCTGTTCCATCGGCAGCCAGTGCAAATTATTATGCAGTCATTGTTCACGATAAGGCTGCATTGCGTAAGCTGATTGAATCTACCGGTAAGATCCTTCATGACTGTTATAACTCCTCGGATCCCGTTGGCGAACTATTAGACAGTGCTGAGCGAGCAATCTTCGAGATCGCCGAAAGCAAATCCACCCAGGAGGCCGCCGAACTCGGCGAATTGCTCCAGGAAACCTATGATAAACTTTCGAGTGACGAGGGGATGCACACCGGGGTCGAGACGGGGTTCTTCGAACTCGACGAGATGACCAACGGCCTGCAGCCTGGAGATTTAATCATTCTCGCAGCACGCCCTTCCATGGGCAAGACCGCTCTTGCACTGAACATGGCCGAGCATATGGCCGCCACCACGAAGCAGCCCTGTGCCGTCTTCAGCCTGGAAATGTCACGCCAACAACTTGCTCAGCGTCTGCTCAGTTCACGTTCCGGCGTAGACTCGCAGAAGATGCGACGGAATACGCTTAGCAAAGAAGACTTCGAGAAACTTGCGCTGACGGTTGGCCAGCTTTCTGAGGCCCCTTTTTACATAGATGACACGCCCGGACTCACGCTGCTTGGCCTGCGTGCTAAGGCTCGCAGGCTCGTCACAAAACATGGCATCAAGGCCATCTTCGTCGATTATCTGCAACTCATGAGCGCTCCCGGCTCCGAGAGCCGTCAGCAGGAAGTCTCCAACTTGAGCCGGGGCATCAAGGCGCTCGCGCGCGAATTGAACGTCCCCGTGATCTGCCTGAGCCAACTGAACCGCGCCGCCGAGCAGCGAGAAGGCCACCGCCCACGCATGAGCGACCTCCGCGAGTCAGGCTCCATCGAACAGGACGCCGACGTCGTCATGATGCTCCACCGCGAATCGTACTTCCACCGCGGAGAAGATGAGTGGGCGGAGCAGAATCCTGAAAAGGTGAATGAAGCGGAACTCATTATGGCCAAGCAGCGCAACGGCCCCGCAGGAATGGTTCGGTTGACATTCGATGGGGCTACAACCAGGTTCCACAACGCCACCGCAAAATCCTATGGTTGACGTTGGATGATGGCGGGTGATCGCAGATCCTGAATAGGAGTGTCTTATGCCGTGGATTATCAGCCCGGGATGGAAAGTGATTCGAGCACAAAGAGAAGCCCCGAGCGATCATTACTCGGGTTATGAATATTTAGCCGCATCACATGATGGCCAAGCGGCGTCGTGTGGGTTTGGTGAAGACGGGAAACGACTTGCAGAAATGATCGTACAAGGTATGAACGAGGCGGCAGAGGGGCACGCACCAAAGGGCTGACCATTAGTCGATGCGATCCGCTACACTCTCGTCTTAGTCACATTCACGACCGAGGCGGAGAATAAAGACCCAGATGCACATCACCCACGAATTCAAAGTTGCGATCGCCGCTGTGCGTCTGGCATCGACCGTCACACAGGCCGTGCAGAAAAGCCTCGTCACCGAAGATACCCTCCAGAAAAAAGACCGCAGCCCCGTGACGGTCGCCGACTTCGCCAGCCAGGCCGTGATCTGCAAGGCCCTCGCCGACGCTTTCCCAGCCGACCCGATCGTCGGCGAGGAAGACGCCAAAGAACTCCGCGAGCCCGGCAACGCCGCCCTCCTGGATTCCGTCACCACCCATGCCGCCAAGGCCCAAGGCTCCGCCTCCCAAGACGACGTCTTGTCTTGGATCGACCGGGGCGGCGCGACACCGGATGGCAAAACTAAACGCTACTGGACCCTCGACCCGATCGACGGCACCAAGGGCTTCCTCCGGGCCGAACAATACGCCATCGCCCTGGCGCTGATCGAAGACGGCAAAGTTGTGCTGGGCATCTTAGGCTGCCCGAACCTCCCAGCGAATAATTCCGGTGGAGGAGAGTCGGGGGTATTGATGGCCGCACTCCTTGGCCAAGGCACGATCTCCTTGCCGTTAAACGACGCAACATACGACGGCACCCCGGTCCACGTCTGCGATATTCAAGACACCGCACAGGCAAGGTTCTGTGAGTCCGTCGAGTCAGGCCACAGCAACCAGAGCGACTCCGCAAAAGTTGCCCAGGCACTAGGCATCACCGCCGAGCCGGTACGCATGGACAGCCAAGCCAAGTACGCCGCCGTTGCCCGGGGCGAAGCGTCGATCTATCTGCGACTCCCCACCAGCGCCCAATACCGCGAAAAAATCTGGGACCACGCCGCCGGTGCGATCGTCGTCCAAGAGGCCGGCGGAACCGTGACCGACGCCTTCGGCAAGCCCCTGGATTTCACCCAAGGACGAACCCTCGCAAGCAACCGCGGCATCATCGCCACCAACGGCACGATCCATCACAAAGTCGTCACTGCGGTCGGCCAAGTCATCGGGTAATCCCAACGGGTTCCCAATAACAAAAATAAACAAGCCCGCGTTCATCGAACGCGGGCTTGTTCTTTGTGGTGAATATCTACGGATCAATCCAGTAGTGGATTACCGGCAGTGGATTACGCCGTCACATCCAACGCCTGCCCCTTGTGGGGTTCGAGACTGCCCAGCGACTGGTCCTGGATGCTTGCCGCGGCTTCCAGCAGCGAGATCGCCGCGTCGCCCTGTGCCTTCGCCGCATCAAGTGTCTTGGCAGCGATCTTGATGCCGACCTGCTGGGCCAGTTGTGCCTGTGCGAAGCCGGAGGTTGCAGCGGATGAAATACTGGACATGCCCGTTCTATCGGCCATCCCGCCGCCAGCCCTTAATCTGGGTCTTCTAGGGCCACCCCGGGTTTACCCACGCCCGCTGCGAATGGCTGTCAGCCCCCGAACCGCTCCAGCACCGCCCCCCACTTACCCTGCCCCCGCAATAGATGCTCCACCGCCTCCCGCGCCGCACCGCGACCGCCCGGCAACTCACTGACAAATTTCGCCGCCTCCAACACCTCGATCGCCGCATCACCCACCGCCATCGGATAACCCACACGCTTCAAGGCAGGCAAATCCAAAACATCATCCCCCATGAACGCCGTCTGCTCCAACGGCACCCGCGCCCGCTGGGCAATCGACTCGATCCCCGCCGCCTTGTCCTTGCAGCCATGAAAATAATGATCGATTTTCAACTCGTCCATCCGCCGATGCACCACCTCACTGGACCGCGCGGTCAGCACGCCGACCTGTATCCCACTGAACATCGCCGCTCGGAGTCCAAACCCGTCACGGATATTAAAACGCTTCAGTTCGTTCCCATGATTATCATAAATCAGTGACCCGTCGGTGAGCACGCCGTCTACATCAAACACGATGAGTTCGATCGAATCTGTATTCATAGTATTACCTTACAACCAAACTCAGCGATGGGTGACACCAAACGTGGACTCACTTGCCAACGCGGCACAATAACCCTTGTGCTCGGGGCTCATCCCGGTCATCGAGCGTACGCGGATCAACGCTCCAACCGCCCGCCACCTGAAGCACACAGTTTTCATCGACATCAACAACGAACTGTTCAGGATCATCCCAATGGACGGCGAGGCGGCGCTCAATCGGGGTCAATTCGCCATCGTTCATTGATACCTCCCCGTCACCAAGATCGAACCACCGCACGATATTGCCGTCTACCGCTTTCGCCCATCCATACGCGGAACTCACACGGTGCGAAGCAAACGCAAGGGCCTTGCCGAAAGTCTTGGACAGGGGTTGTAACCGGTTTAGCAGGTCGTTCGGATCCTTGGGCCAAGCCCACCAGCCAACCACAAACACCCATCCATCCACAGGCGGCGTCAAATAAACCCACTCGCTGTAATTCTCGCAAGCCTCGTAAGCCTCGCGCAATCCGTCCGCCCAGTCATGCGGATACACGCAGTGTTCAAACCCAAGTGCCGATCTCACTGCATCAATGTCATCCGATCGGATCGCGAGCCATGCCGTTTTGTACCCGAACCCACAAGGCAGGTCTGGGGCCCGAGTAGAACCGGCCAACTCGAACCCATTGGTTCGGCGACGTATCGCACGCAAATTCCATGCATACCACAACCGCCAACACCCGGCGGCCAGCAGGAACAAAATGATGATCGTGATAGCGATCAAGCCAAGCCGTTGATACCACCCAGGGATGGCCGCTACCAGCGGGATCATCCTTCAATCACTTTCAACGCAGCCAAATCCTGCACATCAATCAAACCCACAGGCTTACCATTCTCATCCACCACAGGTATCTCATCGAACCGTCTTTCCCGCACGATACGCACCGCATCCCTCACCAGTGCGGTGTCCGGCAACGTCGTGGGGTTCGCGGTCATCAAATCGCGGATCGGCCCGCCCCAGACCTCCGGGCCGTGGTTAATCAAGGCCGAACGCAGGTCACCGTCGGTCACGATGCCCGCGAGCTTCCCAGCCTCATCCACAATCAACAGCGCACCCGCTCGGCGAAGCCCCGCCTCTTTAGCAAACTGCTCCGCCTGGGCGTACGCCTGCTGCATACTCAGACCCAACCCGATCAACGGCTGGTTATCCCCCGCCTTAAATCGCATCGCATGAACCACCGGCATCAACTGCCTGCCTAGCCCACCACCGGGATGCACCTTTTGGAAATCCGTCACACCAAAGTTCCGCCGTCGACTCACCGCCAACGCCAGCGCATCACCCAACGCCAGCATCGCCGTCGTGCTTGCGGTCGGCGCGAGATTCAACGGGCAGGCTTCGGTGACATCACCGACCAGCAGCGTCAAGCTCGCAATCCGCGCCAGGTCACAATCATCCCGCCCGACCATCACGATCACAGGGACCTCGTCTTGGCGAAGCAGCTCCGCAAGACTCACGACCTCGTCGGTATTCCCGCCATAGGAAAGCAGCAGCACGACATCGCCCTTGCGGACCTTCCCCAAGTCGCCGTGCATCGCTTCAACCGGGTGCATGAAGTGGGCCGGCGTACCGGTAGAAGCAAATGTCGCCGCCAGCTTCTGCCCGATCAACCCGCTCTTACCCAGCCCCGAAACGACCAGGCTCCCCGCCTTGATGCCCCTCACCACATCCACCGCCGCATGGAAGGCGTCCGTAATCTGGACGTGGCGGATCGCATCCGCCTCGGCATCCATGACCTGACGGGCAAACCGTGCCTGCTCGCCAGTGCAGCCGCTATCCGGCTTATCCTGCTTGGCTTGCCGGGGGTCACGCCGGGGGTCGGGTTGGGGTTGGGCCTTGTTCATAAGGATAAACCTGCGTAAAGTAGCATTATAATCGTTCACGGCCGTGTCTGCGGCCACCCCCGGAAACACCCCGGATTACCCGCTCCGGGACGCCCCCGCCCCTACCGGCCCCCGTCAGAAAGACCCGCCAATGACCGGCACAACCCAGAACTACCGCGTCCAACTCGACGCCTACGCCGGGCCCTTGGACCTGCTTTTATACCTGGTCAAGCGGCACGAGATCGATCTGTACGACATCCCCGTCTCCGAATTGACCGAACAGTACCTCCATCATTTAAAGGTGATCCAGTCGATCGACGTCGATCTGGCGGGCGAGTTCCTGGTGATGGCGGCCACGCTTCTGGAGGTCAAGAGCCAGATGCTCGTGCCCTTCGTCACCGAAGAAGGCGAGCAAGACCCCACCGACTCCATCGAAGACCCCACCGACCCGCGCTACGAACTGGTCCAGCAACTGCTGGCATACAAGCGTTTCAAGGACGCCGCGATCGACCTGGAAGATCGGCAGCGCGAGTGGGCCAACCGTTTTCCCGCGCACCCCACCGCCCGACCCGTCGAGAAAAACAAAGACCAACCAAGCGATCCCGACAACCCAGAAAGCGCCGAGCAGATTGAGATCGATCTGGAAGACGCCAACGTGTTGGACCTCTGCGAAGCGTTCGGCCGAATCCTCGACTCGATCGGGCAAGAACCCCAAGTCGATGTCACCTACGACGACACCCCGATCTCCCTGCACGCCGACGACATCGCCGACCGTCTGACCCGCGACGGGTCGATGACCCTGCAAAAAATCTTCGAAGGCCGAACCGGCCGAGGCGAGATGGTCGGGCTTTTCCTGGCGGTATTGGAACTGGTGCGCACAAGAAGGGTCCGGGTCATACAGGACTCTTCGCGTTGCGATATCAGGCTCGAATCCCGCCCGGAGTCGGACCACCTGGACCTGTCTGAGATCGACGCCAACGCGGGCCCGACCGACTGGCGCGACCCCGAGACCGGGGAAGTGGTCTACGACTGGCCGGATGAACAGTCCCGGCAGCGCGCGGAACGCCGTGCCCAACTCCGCGCCAAACGCGGCGGGCATGAGTCAACCCAGGGAGATGAAGAACTCACCGAAGATAAATCCGCCCCCTCGATTGCAGCCGACCCCGCCTCCGGGAGCGATCAGGCCGATCCGACGCCAGAGGACGACGGCCCCGTCTGAGCTCGCCAGCGGAATAGCATCCGAACCCATCTATATAGATAGGTGTTTAAGGCAAAAACTTTTCAGGCCACGCTTCCCATTAAAGCATTGAGCCAGCCTGACCGGCCGCTGCATGGGTCAAAGAAGCCTATTTCAGGGATTTAGACGGTTCCCCCCACGGCCACTTCCTATAAGTCATTGAAAAAACAGCGTTATAAGGCGTGATGGACCGGCTCCCTCGGGGTTTTGGACTGGTTGAGAGTGGCATTTGTAGCGCATAAATTGCGCATCAAGATCGCTCCCAGGAGTCGATCTGGAGAGGTGATTGACGCATGAGCAAGTTATCGGACGCGCGGTAGCATGGCATTGACTGGCTTTTTTCCACATACGTTTGACCCGTAGGTCGCTGTTCGTCAAAATGCGCGAGTTGGGCGGGACGGCAATATTCAGAGATCAGAGGCTGTCATCCCGATAAAGACTCAACGTACGAGAGATTTCTATCCAATTGGAACGGAGCTTATCCATCATGCTACGAAAGAACTGGAAGACCGCCGCGTTTACGATTGCTGGTCTGGGTCTGATGACCCCGGCACAGGGCGATCAGATTACCGACATGCAGGCACAGATCGATTCCCTGCGTTCGGAACTGTCGCAGGTCCAAGTTGACCAGGGCGACAACTGGCTGAACGAGCGTCGCGCCGAAGAGGTCAAGGGTCTGATCATGGAAGTGCTGTCGGATGCCGACACCCGCGCTTCGCTGTTGAATGACGGCGCGATCGCTGGTCACGGTGAGGACGGGTTCTTTATTATGAGCCCCGACGGCGCGTTCGCGATGTATGTCACCGGGCAGATCAATTTCCAATACATCTACAACGACCAGGACGACTCGTCGATGTCCGCCGACGACGATGACGAGGGCGGCTTCCAACTCCGCCGCGCCAAGATCAATCTCGACGGTCACATCTCCAGCCCACGGGTTGGTTACCACGTCGTGTTGGCGCGCGACTGGTTTGATTCAGGGAACGGCGTGATCCTCGAAGAGTACAACGTCAGCCATCAAGTCAATGACAACCTTCAGGTTGCGGCCGGCCTGATGCTGCTGCCGTTCCAGGCAGAGGATCTGGTTGACTCGACCCGCCTGCTGGCTGTTGAACGTACACCAACGAATGAATTCTTCACCCTGAACCGTGCCGAGGGCATCCGCCTGCGGTACAGCGATGGCCCGGTGCGGCTCACCTTCATGGTCAGCGACGGTGCCGACTCCGAGCGTTCCGACTTTGAGGATGACGAGTCAGAACTCGCCTTGACCGGCCGGGTGACGTACCTGGTCGAAGGCGAAGAGAGCCAGGGCGATGACTTCACGGGCTGGAGCGGCCAAGGCCAGTTCCTACGGCTCGGTGCAGCGTACCACTTCGAGTACGGTGACGGACGCAACGGCGGGACCGACAACTACCACGCGCACACACTTGATGCGCAGTGGGAGAACGGGCCTTACAACCTATTCGTCGCCTACACCGGCGCATCGATCGATCCTGACTCCTCAAGCAGTGCCGACCGTGACATGGACGGCCTGGTCGTCCAGGGCGGTATCCATGTGGTCCCCGACAAGTTCGAGGTCTTTGGGCAGTGGTTCACGATCGATGGTGATGTCTCCGGTGAAGATGATTTCGACGGCTGTGTCGTCGGTTTCAACTACTACATCAACGGCCATCGGACCAAGTTCACTACGGATGTAATCTGGCTGAACGAAGACGCCCCGACGTCCAACCCATTCGGCGACAGCATCCGGACCTCGCGTCTGGGCCTGATCGACGGCAAGGAAGACGAGATGGCGATTCGTAGTCAGATCCAGGTACTGTTCTAAGAATCTTAGATCAACCCTCGTACTACCCACCCCCACCCCCGGGCACACCGCCCGGGGGTTTTTTATGCGCGCTGTTTGGGTGGCTGTCATGGAGCGGCTCCGGGGGGGTAGGAAGAAATACACCGCAGAGGACGCCGAGGGCGCAGAGATAACGGGGGAGGGGGAGTATCCACAGATTGCGCAGATGACACAGATTAAGAAGGGGACGCGACAAGTCGCGGCGCTTCGTGTAACGATCAATTTTTGACTCGCTCTGCGTCGTCGGCGTTCTCTGTAGTGAGTTCTTCTTCTCTGAATTTTCTGCTTTCTGAATTTAGCGTTCCGCTATTGAAGCCGTCCAGTTTTTCCTGATTTTCCCATTCTCACGATGCTCCGGCGGTAGCGGCAGCCAGGGGATCGTCGGGACCGGGTCTAGCCCGTGTGCTGTGATCCGCCATCTAGCCGGGACGGTCCGCTACCAAGGTTGAGATCGGGTGCCCCCGATCACAACAGCCCTCGAGTCCCGGTCCTTTTAATCTTTGGATGCTCGGGGTAGCTGTCGATCGTCGTCGTGAGGTTGTCGGCAGACGCGATTGAAAAATAAATCGCGTCTCCATAGTTGGAGGATGCGTCATGTTTGTGCGCACAAACGTGGTTTTGTGGGGCGTTGGGGGCGACGCAAGTTGTGGGGGGCACGGGCGATAAGAAAAAATGCGTTTCGCGGCATTTTTAACGGGAGAATGGTCGGATTTGTGCGCACAAAGAGGGTCCGGGCGTGAACCGCTAAGGCGCGAAGTGTGCGAAGAAAGACAAGAGAGAAGAGGAAGACAGGGGATTATTAAGGTTGTGGGTTGGCTAACATGTCGATGTTTTGGCCGGTGGAGTTGATCTCTACAACAAAAGTTGTGAACGACCATTGCCCTGCGGATTTACTGGCGATCACATGCACGTCCGCTGAGTCATGCGGGCCTGACACGCTATAAGAAAGGTCGGCGTGGCCTGAGGAGCCATTTAGGTTGACGTTTCCGGTGACAAAAAAATCGGGGTCAATCGGCGTACCCAGGGCGGAGACGATGCGTTGGTCAGAATTGAGCATTGCGAGGGAGTCGGTGTAGGCGCTGGATGATTTGAGGAGCCCGAAGACGAGAGTGAAGATCAGGGTGATGATGCCGGCGCAGGCGAGTATGGGTGTCAGGCAGCCCAGGGGTATAACCCATATCCAGTTTCGCGCCCACCAGGAGCGCTTGGGTGGGTGGTACGGCTGAGGAACCTGTGGGGGGGCGTGTGGAGCGTTGTTTGCGGTCATTAGATAGCCCCTTTACTCCATCGACTGGTGGAGTTCGGACAGTTCGCTGACGGCTTTTGAGTCGAGGGCGGATTTGGCTTTTTGGATGCCTAGTTGGAGTGTGGCTTTGGCGAGGGGGTCGTGGCCTTGCTCGGATTGGGCTTTGGCTTTTTGGAAGTAGGCGTAGAGGTAGTTGGGGTCGAGGTCGAGGGTTTTGTTGAGCCAGTCTATGACGGCGGCGGGGTCGGAACTGGACGCGCCCCCGGGATCGTCCCCGGGATCGCCGTCGAGCTTGGTGTGCTCCATGGCGATCATATAGGTGATATCCGCGTCGGCGGGGTCGGCGGCGTGGAGTTTTTCGAGTTGTTCGTAGCGGGTGGTCATGGGGATATGATAACAAGGGCTTGTAGCTCGGATGCATCGGATAGGTCGGATTGGAATGGGGATGGGTGGAGTCGGGATGGATTTGGGATCGACCCCGGCCAAGGCCCTTTGGGCCATGACCGGGCTTGTAGGGGGGATTGAATCCGATGCATCCGATGTATCCGAGCTTAGTTTAATCCGGGAGTTGCAATAATCCTGTGTGTTTCCCATACTTATTCCCCATGAAGATTGGGGTAATGGCTGACACGCATGACCGGGTGCCGACGTTCAGGCGGGCGGTGGCGATGTTTGAGCGGCTGGGGGTCGGGGCGATCTTTCACGCGGGGGATATTGTTGCGCCGTTTGCTGCGGAGTTGATCTCGCCTGGGAAGGTGAGTGTGCCGGTGCATTGTGTGTATGGGAATAATGACGGGGAGCGTGCGGGGCTGAAGAAGGTCTTGCCTCAGATCGTCGACGGGCCTCTGCGGATCGAAGTGGGGGGGAAGACGGTCGTGATGCATCATTTTATCGATTGGCTTAAGCCCGCGGACATCGTCGGCGCGGATGTGGTGATCACTGGTCACACGCACGAGGTGGTGAATGATGTGCGCAACGGGGTGTTGTTCCTGAACCCGGGTGAGTGCTGCGGGTGGGTGAATGATCGGTGCACGGTGATGCTGCTGGATTTGGAGACGTTGACGGCCGAAGTCGTGGATTTGTGATCGCTGGGGTTGGGGGGGGGCAGATAATGAAACATGGTTTAGCGGGCGATCACAGATCGCCGAGCGATTGGTGCGCGTCGCGCGGATAATAGATACCCCGCAAAAAAACCGGAGGTGTGTAGTTAACGGCGTTTAACGGGGGGGGGGCGACGCTAAGATATT
>JAJDCX010000057.1 GCA_029260615.1 Phycisphaeraceae bacterium
TGACGGGGGGCGTGTTGAGTACGGGCTGGAGATTTCGGGTGCGGATCGTCCTGACACGTTTATCCGTCCAAGTGAGGCGGCGGGCGGATGAATCCGACGATCGACCTTACCACGCCTGGCTTTTGGTTAGTCGCGCTGCTGGCGGCGGCGGTGATGACGCCGATCACACACGGGTCGCTTAGGCGGTGGGTGTGGGCTGTGGTGAATCTGCTGTTCGTGGCGTGGATGTTGCAACTGCGTGTGGGTGAGGCGGTGGCGGGTGTGGCGGTGGCGTATCTGGGGTTTAGGGTGTTGGGGTGTAAGGGGAACCGGGGGAGCCGGGGGTGGGGTATGTTGGTCGCGGCGGTGGGGCTTGCTTTAGTTGTGGGGTTGTTTGTGCTGCACAAGCTGCCTGGGGTGTCGCATGATCTGGGTATGTCGTCGGTGAACCCGTTGCTGTTGGCGGTGGGTTTTTCGTATGTGTTTTTGCGTTTGATTGATGCGGGTCGAGTGATTTATGAGGGGGGTCGGGCTCCGCCGGACCTGGCATCGACGGTAAATTACCTGCTGCCTTTTCATATGTTGGCTGCGGGTCCGATCCAGTCTTACGAGGATTTTGTGGGTCAGCCTGCGGTGCCTAAGGCGATCTCGGCGGTGGAGGCGTTGGGTGGATTTGAGCGGATCGCGTTGGGGCTGTTTAAAAAGTTTGTGGTTGCGTACATGATCCAGAAGATTTTCCTGACGGATTTTTACGCTACGGGGCCTTACTTTTTGTTCGAGGTGCAGATGCACTACCTGTGGATCTACCTTGATTTTTCTGCGTACAGCGACATCGCGGTGGGGATTGGTCGGCTGATGGGTGTGCGGACGCCGGAGAATTTTGATCGGCCCTACCTGGCGAGGAATATGATCGACTTCTGGGAGCGTTGGCACATCTCGCTGTCGCAGTGGGTGAGGCGGAACCTGTTTATCCCGATCCAGTTAAGCCTGGCACGTCGGGCGGGTGGGAAGCGTGCGTTGTTGATTGCGACGGTGGCATTTACGGTGTCGTTTTTGTTGTGTGGTTTGTGGCACGGGATCAGTTGGCCGTTCTTCGCGTGGGGCGCGATGCACGCGCTTGGGCTGGTGGTGACCAATGCGTACCGGTATTGGTTGACCAAGTGGCTTGGGCGCAAGGGCGTGAAGGCTTATAAGCAGAGGCTTGGGTATCGGGTGTTGGCGATGTTTGGGACGTTTGAGTATGTGGCGTTTTCGCTGGTGGTCATCACCTACCCTTGGAAGGATGTGTGGGTGTGGTAGATCAAAGCGTTAATAACCCGTCGGTTGAATCGGGGGTCGAACCGGGGGTCGATACGGGGTTGACTCCGGGGACGATGCCTTGGTGGCGTTGGGCGTATCGGCTGTTGCGTGTCGCGGTGATGTTGATCCTGGTGTACTGGTTGTCGCGTAGCGGTGATGCTTTCTTTTATCAGGGCTTTTAATGGGTGTCGGCATGATTGAATTGGGTCGGTATAAAGGGTTCCTGTGTGTGACGGCGGGGGTATTGTGCGCGGTGCTTTTGTGCAACGCGGGGTTGGTGTGGGTGCTGGGCGATGCCCCGGACGTGTTCGACAACCCGGACCGTAAGCTGGCGTGGTCACAGTTGGAACGGGTGGGTGCGCAGGTGGCGGGTGTGGAGTTGGAGATGCGCCGCGGCGGCCTGGGTGACCAGCCGGCGTTTGGGGTGGTGTTGGGCCAGTCTACAACGCTGCGTGGGATCGACCCGACCGCCCTTGGGGAGCAGATGGGCCCTGGGACGCGGTGGCTGCTGGTCAACGGGTTTGGGAGTAGTTTCGTTAAGCTGAATTATTACGCGCAGACGTTGTTTGCCAGCAAGCTGCGTCCGGGCGTGGTTGTGCTTGGGCTGCACGAGACGATGCTCGCCGGTCAGGACCGGGGGAATAAGCCCAGGGGATCGGGCGGGGTCGATGAAGATGCGCAGCGCCAGAAAAGAAAGATGGGGCTTGGTCGGCGTATCAGGCACCTGTTAAACGCACGCTGGACCCGCAAGCAGCGAGCGAATATCTATCACTTCACCAGTATGAATTTGTTTGAGCTGCGGCTGGCGATGCACAGCGGGTTAGGGTTGGGCGCGTTGGGCTTGTTTACGCCCAGCGACAGGCCCTGGCGTGCGTCGGCCCGGGCCGAGTTGCCCAACCGGCACGAAGGGCGTATGAAGCGGCAACGCAAGGGCTGGCAAGACTTCGGGTGGTTTGAGGCGGGGACGTATGACAGGACGAACCAGCAGGCCGACGCTTTTCGTGATTTGATCGCGGGGTGCGGGGGCATGGGGGACCCGGAGATAGTCATCGTGCTGCTGCCGATCACGTCGGAGCTGCGTGGTTGGCTGCCGGTGGAGGCGGGCGAGCAGACTATGTTGCTGATCGACGAGGTGAGTGTCCGGCGATCGGTGCGGGTGATTGATTTGCGTGACGCGATGCCCGACAGTGCTTTTGCGGATTACGCGCATCTGAATCCTTCGGGCAGGGAAGTGTTTACCCGGATGCTGGCGGAGCGTTTAACCGAGACGGATCGGGCGGATTGATGACCCGCAGAGGGTCAACGAATATCCGAACTGATAGTCTCACACTGGACTGGCAGACACGGGCGAGGCGGTCCGGCGGGTGGGTTTGAACAAGATAATTCCGGTCCGCGTATGAAACAAGTGGTCGCTGGCAACGTCTATGCCTATGGGCAGAGCGGCGTGGGCCGTGTGCCGGTGCGGATGCAGCCCGCCGTGCCCGTGGAGAGGCGTCGGGAAACATTGGGGGAGCGTGGACGGGTTTTCGAGGGATTTGCGGGGAAAATGGCTCGCGTTAATGGGAATATGCGTGTGTTTTTTCACGCCATTCCTACTTAATCGCTTGCTATATTCTTGGTGGTGGATGGGTTTCGGCGGGTCTTTTCCGGGGAGGCCTTTCGTGATCTGTGTATAAGCCGGTGCTTGTGGGATGATCCGCGGGTATTGGCTGGGTTTGGTGGGCTTGGTGTGTTGGGTAGCGCGCGGATCTGCGATCCGCCGCTAAACAGGGGCCAGGCGCTATGAAGATGGTTGGTTAGTGGGTGTTTGGGTGATGGGGTGGGTGGGTATAACATGGTGGGAGGAGCCTGCTGTGAGCGAACCGGTTGGACAGATCGAGGGTGATGACGTTGCGATGCTGGCCGAGGCGTCGGAGGGTTTTGCTCGCCTTGAATCGGAGATCGGGCGGGTGATTGTTGGGCAAACGGGGGTGGTGCGTGCGTTGCTGGCGGCGGTTTTTTGTGAGGGCCATGTGTTGCTGGTCGGGGTGCCGGGGCTTGCGAAGACGCTGTTGGTGAAGACGTTGTCGCGGGTGCTTGGTTGGGAGTTTCGTCGGATCCAGTTTACGCCGGACATGATGCCTGGGGACATTATTGGTATGGAGTTGTTGCAGGAAGACGCGGTGGGTGCGCGGGAGATGCGGTTTGTTCCGGGGCCTATCTTTGCGAACATTATTCTTGCGGACGAGATCAACCGGACGCCGCCGAAGACGCAGTCGGCGTTGCTGGAGGCGATGCAGGAGTTGCAGGTGACGAGTCTGGGTAAGCGTCACGCGTTGGATCGGCCGTTCGTGGTGGTTGCGACGCAGAACCCGATCGAGCAGGAGGGGACGTACCCGTTGCCGGAGGCGCAGTTGGATCGGTTCATGTTTAGTTTGTGGATGGATTATCCTGGGGTTGAGGATGAGGAGCGGGTGGTGATGGAGACGACTGCGCCGGGTGCGGTCGAGTTGATGCCGGTGTTTACGAAAGAGCAGATGATGCGGTTTCAGGGGTTGGTCCGTCGGATGCCTGTGAGTCGTCATGTGGTGGGTTACGCGGTGGCTTTGGCGCGGGCGACTCGGCCGGGGACGGCGGCGTCGAGTGAGTTGGCGACACGGTATGTGCAGTGGGGCGCTGGGCCGAGGGCGGGGCAGCACATGGTGCTGGCGGGGAAGGCGTTGGCGGTGTTTGACGGGGAGCCGACGGTGAGTGCGCGTCATATAAGGCAGGCTGCGCCGCATGTGTTAAGGCACCGGGTGCTGATGAACTACCAGGCGGCGGGTGAGGGGATGAGTACGGCTGATATCGTTACACGGATCATCGAAGAGATCAGCGAGCCCAAGCACGCTGACTGAATACCTAATCGGGGTTGCGCCCTTGACTATGTACCCGGCAACCGATGCAGACGACACGGCAAAGCCGACGGGGAGTCGGTACCTGCGTGTGCAAGAATTGGGGCGGCTGCGGGATGTGGTGTTTGCGCCGCGCCGGGTGGTGAAGGGGGTTTATACGGGTCGGCACGCATCACGACAGCGCGGTCAGGGCGTGGAGTTCAATGACTATCGGGAATATTCTCCGGGTGATGAGGTCGGAGACATCGACTGGAAAGTTTTTGGGCGCAGCGATCGGTTGTATGTCAAACTTTTCGAGCATCAGGCGGACTTGACGGTCACGCTGCTGGTCGATGCTTCGGCGTCGATGGGTTACACGGGGGTTGAGGGGGCGGGGCGTGCAGGGGGTACGGGAGACATCCGGGGGATTAATAATCCAAGTAAATACGATCAGGCGTGTCTGATGGCTGGTGCGATCGCGTTTGTGACGGTCAGGCAGCAGGACCGGGTGGGGTTTGCATTGGCGCAGGAGGGTTTGCATGAGGCGATGGTGCCTCGGGGTGGTTTTGCGCATCTGAATCATGTGCTTGGGGCTATGGAGCGGGGCCAAGCAAAGGGCGAGGCGCATCTTACGGAGGCGTTGGGGGGTCTTGGTCGGCGCACGTCTGGGCGGGGGCTGCTTGTGTTGTTCTCTGACCTGATGGAGGATCGAGATGCGGTTATGCAGGCGTTGGGCGCGTTCACGGCGAGGGGTGGGGAAGTGATTGTGTTCCAGGTTTTGCATGAAGATGAATTGCGTCTGCCGGACGTGGGCGAGGCGGTCTTTGTTGATAGTGAAACGGGGGAGCGGGTGCGTGTGGATGTGGCGGGTGTGCGGCGGGCTTACCGGGAGAAGATTGTCCAGGCCACCGATGGCTGGCGGGATGCGCTTGTGGCACGGGGGATCGACTACCGGCTTGTGTCTACGGGGACGCATTACCATGAGGCGATCCGGGATTATTTGTTTACCCGGGCCGGGGGAAGGATGCCCTAGAGGGCGTAGAAGGATACCGGGGAGGTCAGAAGGTTACTTGGAAGAAATCACGGAGGGCGCGGAGACACGGAGACGCGGAGAAGTCAAGGGGGGGCACTGCGGAGGATGCAGAAGGATACGGGGGTGGGGGAGTGTCCGCAGGTTGCGCAGATGGCGTAGATTGGTAGGGGGGCGCGACGAGTTGCGGTGTTTCATGTGAGGGTGGGTTGTGGGGGTTGTTGCGGCCTGATGAAAGACGGCGCGACAAGTCGCGGCGCTTGATCGTTAGAATAGAGTCATGATTTTACTGTCTGCCATTACGCTGACCACGCCGGCGATGGTGATGGGTGTGGGTTTGGTTGTGCTGCCGATCGTGGCGCATCTGATGAATCGGCGGGCGAGTCGGCGGGTGGTGTTCCCGAGTGTCCAACTGCTGGCGTCGGTGGTCGCGGCGCAGTCGTCTGTGTTTAGGCTGCGGCGGTGGTGGTTGCTGGTGTTGCGGTGTTTGGCGGTGGTGGCGATTGCGATTGCGTTTGCGCGGCCGGTGTGGATGGGTGCGCAGGGGGAAACGCCCGGGGGCGAGGGAGCGGCGGTGGTGATTGTGGTGGATCGGAGCGCTTCGGTCGGGCAGCGGTATACGGGGGTGTCTGGGATGCATTGGGTCCGATCGGATGCCAGGCGGGTGCTTGATGCGCTGGTGGCTGGGGAAGATGTGGCGAATATTGTTTACGCCACGGCACGGCCTTACGGGTTGCTACCGGGGATGACGTCGAACATAGAAGTGTTGCGCGGCGGGTTGGGGGCACTTGAGCCGACGTATGAACGGGCGGATATGGGTGGTGCGCTGGCGTTGGCGGGGAGGATGCTTGCAGGGGAACCTGGACGGCGGCGGGTGGTTATTTTGACGGATCTGCAGGCGAGCAACTGGGGAGATGCGCTGGAGCGGCTATCGCAAGAGGGGGGGATTGCTGCGGGGACGGGGGTCACGGTTATTGCGCCGGAGCATGCTTCGCCGGGGAATCTGGGGTTGCATGGGGGGGCGGTTTTGTCGGGATCGACTCGCGTGGGACAGTCGGCGCGGTTGACGGTGATGCTGACTAATTACGGGGAGCAGCCAAAGACAACCCTGGTGCGTATGCGGGTCGATGGTTTGGCGAGGGGTTCTAAGTCGGTATCTGTTGGAGCAAATGAGACCCGCGGGGTCTCGTTTGAGATGGTGTTGGATGGGGCGGGTGAATATCTTGTTGAGTTTTCGCTGCCGGGTGACGTGTTGGCTGCGGATGATCGGTGTTACCTGGTGGTGCTCGCGGTTGAGCGGCCGACCGTGGTTGTGGTGAGCGATGACGATACTAACTTGCCGGGGACGGGTGGGTATTTCATGGTCAGGGCGCTTTCGCCTTATGGGGATGTGCGGGATCGTTACCGGGTGCGCCCGGTGGGTAGTGCTGGGGTGACGTGGCCGATGCTTGATGGTGCGGCGGCGGTTTTTGTGGGTGACACGGGCGTGATCCCGGGGGTCGGGGTTGCTGCGTTGCATCGGTATATGGAAATGGGCGGGGGCATGGTTTTTTTCTTAGGTGATGGTCAGGTGGTGACGAGCCTTGAGGCCCTTAACCGGCTATCAGAAGATGGGGTGTTGCCTTGGATGCCCGAGGTGTGGGGTGATCTTACGGCGGGGGGTGAGGCGGTAGTGATAAGCGGAGGGGATTGGGGTGGGCCGTTGCTTAGTCGGCTTGATGAAACGGGGGGGGAAGCGTTGGCGCAGGTGCGGGTCATGCGCCGCTGGTCCGGGGGGGCTTTGGATGAGCGCGGACACGTGTTGCTTGGGTATTGGGATGGCGTGCCGGCGTTGGTGTGGCGCGGGGTGGGTGCGGGGCGGTTGGTGCTGGCGAATATGAGTCCCGAGGCAACGCACAGTGATCTGGGGAAGCACGGGGTGTTTGTCTCCCTGATGCAGGGGTTGGTGGAGGATTTGCAGGGATCGCAGGCACCGAAACCTGGGAACGTAGTTGGTGAGGTTACTCGGTTCACGACGGATGCTTTGATCGAACGTGACGGAGCGGGGCTTGTGGTGGTGCATCCTGATGGGGAGACGCTGGTGGAGGCGGCATTTTCGATTGGTGAGTATGGGGTAAGTGTTGGGATTCATGCGCCCGATGCGCCTGGGTTTTACACCGTCATGCAGGGGGACACGGCGCTGGCGGTGATAGCGGTGAATATTGATCCGCGGGAGAGTGACTTGCGTCGGGTGAGTGCGGATGAGATCCGGTTGGCGTTGCGGGGGGAGGGTGGTCAGCCGGGCGTGGAACATTCAACGGGCGGTGCGGGGTTGGCTATTCATGGCGAAGCGTTGTGGGGGTGGTGGTTACTGATTGGGTTGGGGTTGTTGGGTCTGGAGATGGGGTTGGTTGGGTATTGGAGGCGATGAGTTTGGTGATAGGGTTGGCACTATTTTGGAGGCCTTACTTCCCCGTGATCCCGACGGTGACGGGGGTCGCTGTGCTGTTGGGGTTGGCGGTCATTGTGAGTGTGCGGGGTGGGCGGGGTGAGCGGGGTGGGTTGATTGTGGTGACGGGTTTGATGCGGTGTGTTTTGATTTTGGTGTTGGGGGTGGTGTTGATGGGGCCCAGCGGGGTTGGGCTGGGGGTCACATCGTTTAAGAAGCCGGTGTTGCGGGTGATGATTGATACTTCGGCGTCGATGCAGACGGCGGACGTTGGGGGGGTGGCGCGGTATGAGTTTGCGAGTCAGCGGTGGCTCACGGCGGCACGTTTGGAGAGGTTGCGTGAGCATTATGAAGTGGAGCTGCTTGGGTTTGATGGATCGGTGAGGGTGATCGGGGAGGAGGTGTTGCGCAGGCCGGCGTCTGAGGTGGCGACGGGGGGCGAGTCGGCGGTTGCGCGGTCGGTGTCGGGGGCGGTGATGGGGGTTATGAACAAGGGGTCGGCGGTGGTCGTGTTGTCTGATGGGCGAGACACCCTTGGAGCGGGGATGCATCCGGTGGGGCAACTGGCGGGTACGGAGGGCGTACCGATTTATACGGTGGCGTTAGGTGGCGCGAGCCTGTCGCGGGACGTGGCGGTGGTGGCGGTTCCGGGGCAGCCTTATTTGTTTGTGGGGGAGGGTGGGCGGATTGTGGTTCGGGTGATGCAATCCAATGCGGGAGAGAGTCGGACTGTTTTGCATGTTGAAGTGCAAGAGAAGGTGGAGTCTTTTCCGATCGTGTTTGATGGGGAGGATTCGGTGGCGGTGGATGTGCCGATCTTGCATGAGGCGGCGGGGGCGTATGAATATCGGGTGTGGGTGGAGGCGATCCCGGGGGAGGTAGAGACGACGAATAACGCACAGCCGGTGTTTATTGATGTGACGGGGAAGCGGTTGCGTGTGTTGATTCTTGAGGGGAGGCCCTACTGGGACACGAAGTTTTTGGCGCACGCGCTGCGTAAGGATAGCCGGGTCGAGTTGACTCAGGTTACGCAGATTTCAAGTGAGAAGCGGGAGGTGATTGTTTCCAAGGAAGGGGCGGCGGCGGGTGTGCCGGGGTCATGGGAGGGGTTGTCACGGTTTGATGTGATTGTGCTTGGGCGGGATATCGAAAAGGTGTTAGATGTGCGGACGGCGGGGATGTTGGCGAGGTATGTATCGGAGCATGGGGGGAGGTTGGTATTTGCGCGGGGGAGGGCCTATGACGTGGAGACGGCAGGAGGTCGAGGGTTGGCGGAGGTGTTGTCGGTGATTGAGCCGGTGGTTTTTGGGGAGGGTGTGCTGCGCAATCAACGGATCGAGCTGGAGGCTGCGGGGATGATGCACCCGGGGTTTAATGCGGGTGCGGGTGCGGGGTCGGGGGGGGAAGCGGTGATGCGGGGAGATATCGAGATGCCTTCGCTGGTGAATCTCCCGGTAGTGTTGCGGGAGAAGGCGGGGAGTCGGGTGCTTGCGCGGACGGTGACGGGTGGGTTTGGTGGAGAACGTGGAGGTGATAGCGCGGGGCAGCCGGCGATTGTGACGATGGCTTACGGGCAGGGGATGGTGGTCTCGGTGTTGGGTGATGGGTTGTGGAAGTGGGGTCTGCGTCCGCGTGAGAAAGATAGCTCGGGTGGATCGTTTGATCGGTTTTGGATGGACATGGTGCGGTGGTTGGCGTTGGGGAGTGATTACCGGCCGGGGGAGGTGGTGTCGTTGCGTTTAACTGGGCGCGGGGTTGCAGTGGGCGATTCGATTGGCCTTGATCTGGTGAGCCGGGTTGGTTTTGATGAAGTCGATGTGAAGGTTTATGTGGAGGGACCCAGTGGTGAGCGTGTTGGGGTGGTGACGGAGGCGGTGGCGGGGAGCACGGTTCGTCGTCGTGGGGCGCTGCATTCAACGGAGGCTGGTGTGCATCGGGTGGTGGTTGAGGGTGTGGGCCGAGAAGGCGATGTGCTGGGCGAGTTGATTGAAGCGAAGTTTAATTGTTATGACGTGGACCTTGAGCGATTGCATACGTCGGTGAACAAAGGCGCATTACGGGTGATGTCGGAGTTGAGCGGGGGGCGGGGTTTGGACGCTGATGAGCCGGGGGCGTTGTTTGAGTTGCTTGATCGTCGGCGTGAGGCGTTGGCGGTGCCGGGGAAGGCCTATTATTTGTGGGATCGGGGTTGGGTGCTGGGGTTGGTGTTGTTGTGGGCGGGTGTTGAGTGGCTGGCCCGTCGTGCGGGAGGGATGCTGTGAAAACTCCGGCCATTGACAGGTTGTTGGAGCGCGCGGGGCGTGCGATGTTGTGCGCGGAGTTGTTGGGGCTTGGGCTGCGGTGTGTGTATGTGGGTGTGTTGGTCTTTTTGTTGGTGGTGATATTTGATGCGGGGTTTGGGTTGGGTTGTTACGGGTTATTGGTCGTGGATGGGGTGTTGGTTTGGGTGATGGGGGTGGTGGCTTGGCCGATGGTTTTGCGGGTGTTTCGTGGGCGGTTAGGGGCGCGCGGGGTGGCGGTGGCAATTGAGAGTCGGCTGGAGGTTAAAGATAATCAACTTGTTAATGCGTTGGATATTGGGAGACAGACGGCGGATGGTGCCAGTGAGTCACTGCGCAACGAGGTGATTGCGCGTGGCGAGGCGTTGGCTGAGGGGCTTAGGGGTGTGGGTGTGATTGATCGGGAGGCGCGTGGGTTGGCGGTGAGGCGTGCGGGGGTGGCGGTGGTTGTGTTGGTGGTGTTTTACCTGGTTTTGCCGGGGGTTTTTGATGCGGTGGTCCCGCGGTTGTTAGTGCCCTTGGGTGAATATCCGGCGTTTACGCTTTTGTCGTTCGATGTTCGGGTTGAGCCGGGGCGGGTTTATTATGGGGAGGGTGCGGCGGTGGGTGTGGGGATCACAGGGCCGGCGTGGCTGGGGGGTCCGGGGGGGCCGGGGCGTGCGGAGATTGTTTTTTTGGATGACGGGGAGCGGTCTGTGCCGTTGGCGATGCTGCGTGTGTCTGGAGCGAGCGGTGGGGAGACGGATGGTGTGTCGGCGCAGGGCGAGGGGGTTGAGTTTGCGTTTCGTATTGATCGCGTTGAGGGGGCGAGGCGGTTTTATATTCAGACTACGCAGGGGCGCAGCGGGGTTCATACCCTTGAGGTTGATCGTTCGCCGTTGATCGAAGGGGCGTGGATCAGGTACCGCTACCCGGCGTACACGGGTTGGGCGGACTGGGAGGGGGCGTTGACGGCTGGGGGTATTAAGGCGTTGGTGGGGACGGAGGTGACTTTGAAAGTTGAAAGTAACGTGCGGGTTGGGGGTGGTGAGTTGGTGGTGGTGCCGGAGGGTCCGAGTGGAGGAACGGGGAGGCGTGTTGTTTCAGTTGTGCCGGACGCTGTTGATGCGCATGTGGGGGTGGCGGGATTTACGATGGATGCGACGGGAGGGTTTGAGTTGTCGGTTGTAGGGGAGGATGGCCGGGCGGGTGTTGAGACGCTATCTGGAGGTCTTCGTGCGTTGCCTGATCGGGTGCCGAGGATTGATATTGTTCGGCCGATGCGGGAGGTGGTGGTGCCGGAGGGTTGGGGGGTTGAGGTGGAGGTTGTGGCGGGGGATGACATCGGGGTCGGTGCGGTGACGATGCATCATGGGTTGAATGATCGGCCGAGTGTGGCGGCGCGGTTGGAAGTTACTCATGGGGATGGGGGCAAGACAGTGGGGTATGGCGGGCACGGTTTTGATTTGTCGGCGATGGGCGCGGGGGCTGGGGATGTGGTGCGATATTACGCGGGGGTAGTAGATAATCATCCGGGTGAGGCGCAGCGAGCCGAGACGGCGGTGCATGAGATCCGTGTGGTCACGATGCGGCGGTACCTGGATCTTGCGCGGCAGCGGTATCGGGCGGAGGATTATGTTCAGGAGGCTGGGGTTTATCAGCGGCGGCTGGACGGGTTGGAGGGGCAGAGGGGGGAGATGCTTGAACAGCTTGAAGCGTTAAAAACCAGGTTGGATGGAGGCGGGCCGATGTCGGATGAGTTGCGCGGTGAGATGGCGGCGCTGGAGTTGGCGTTGAATGAATACGGCGAGCGGGCTTTGGAACTTAAACGTGACTTGATTGAGCGGAGCGGTCGGGTTGAGTTGTATGGGTTTGAGGGGGAATACAAGAGGGGGCTTAAACGGATCGGGTCGGGCCTTGGGCGGCAGGCTGGGCGTGGGGGTGAGCTTGCCGATGCGGTGGGTGCTTTGAGTCGTGAAGACACGGCGGGGAGGCGTGCGGAGATGGATCGGCGTGCGGAGAAATTTGGTGGACTTGAGGAGCCGTATGGGGAAGGTGTGATGGCGGAGACGGGTGAAGTGTTGGCCGATGCGGGAGGTGGTGATGGAGAGGGGTTGGCCGACGAGTTGTCACGGATGGGGATGGTCGGACCAGCGGTTCCCGAAGCTGGGGGTGGCGGGGCAGAGTTTGAGGGTGACGGGCGGATCTCGCGGGGACGTGGGGTTGGGGATGATCGAGGTGCTGGGTCGATCGGGATGGCCGGCGGGGGTGAGCAGGCGGAGTTGCTTGATGCGGATACGGCGGGGGCGATGGGTTATAGCGATGCGATGGGGCTGGGCGTGCCTGTAGAGTACAGGGAGCAGGTGGGGGCGTATTTCAAGCGGATCGCTGAGGAAAGCAGGTAGAATAATCGTCACTCATACACCTGGAGATTGAACATGGGCAGACGATATGCTGGCGGCGTTCTGATGATGGGCATCTGCCTGGTGGTGGTAATGTTTTCGCTGCAGGATTTGATGGGGCAGCCGTCCGGGGGTGAGGGGCAAGACGGCGACACCGCGGCGTTGGACTCTACAGAGGCGGATGTTTACTGCGCGAATCTGATTTACGCGGACAACAAGACATCGGTCTGTTTCTCTGACCGGTTCCTCACGGAGGTGCGTGAAGAAACTAATATCCGTACCCACGATCAATTCGACCAGGTGCGTCTGGAATCTTCCGAGTTGTACGATTACCCGTTTGCGGTGATGAGCGGGGAGGGGGCGTTTACGCTGACGGATGAGCAGGTTAAGGCGTTGAAAGAATACTTGACTGGGGGTGGGTTTCTGCTGGCGTCGTCGGGGTGCAGCTCCGAGCATTGGAACACGAGTTTTGGTGAGGCGATGAGGTCGGCGTTCCCGGATGTACGGAAGGTTAGGCTGGAGGTTGACCATCCGATCTATCACAGTGTGTATGACATTGAAACGTCGCGGTACAAGACGGGTGGGCCGAGGCTGCCGCATCTGGAGGCGCTGGAGATTGATGGTCGGGTGGTGATGGTGTGGTCGCCTGACGGGTTGAATGACACGGGCAACGCGGGGCCGAACTGCTGCTGCTGCGGGGGGAACGAGGCGCGGAGTGCGCGGAAGATGAATGTGAACATACTGGCGTACGCGCTGACTCATTAGGGTGTGTTTCGGGGAAACGCAGCGGTTTTATCTTGACGGGCGCGACAAGTCGCGGCGCTTCGCATGAGAGTAAAAAAGAAGACGCGGGTCCGGGGTGGGGTTTCTGTGCGCTTTGGGTCGGGGGTGGTATAGTGGTGTTACATGTCCTTTGATGCGTAAGGAGTTTGTTGTGCCAGCGATCCGTACTCTCACCGTCAGCGGCGACCCTTACAACCTCGGTCATCAGCACGGGGAGGCCTACGCTAAAGAGATTGGCGCATTGACCGAAGAGCGGATGAGGCTGTGCGCCACGGATGACTGGGCCCGTGCGGGTGTGCATCATCATGTGATTATTGAGTTGGCGGAGCGTTGCATGCCGTACCATCATCGGTTTGATGAGGCGTTGTGTGCGGAGCTTGAGGGGATCGCGGACGGTGCGGGGGTGCCGATGGTTGAGCTGTTGATTATGAACGGGTTCACGGATTTTGTGGATGTGTTGCATCAGCACATCGTGGACGACCCGGGGGGTTGTACGGCGGTGCTGACGGGTGTGGGTGAGTCGCCGGAGGGTCGCGGGTATCTTGCGCAGACGTGGGATATGCACACGACGGCGACGCCTTATGTGATGATGCTGGATGTTCGCCCGAAGATTGGGCCGGATGTGATGGTGTTCACGCTGAACGGGTGCGTGGGGATGATCGGGATGAACAAGGCGGGGATCGCGGTGGGGATAAATAATTTGTACACGAGTGAGGGGAAGAAGGGTGTGACCTGGCCTTTCGTGGTGAGGAAGATGTTGGCGCAGACTGATTTGGATGCGGCGATGGAGGTGCTGGAGAATGCGGACCTGGCGGGGGCGCACAATTACCTGGTGATGGGGCCGGACGGCACGGGGTATAACGTGGAGGCGGTGCCGAGTTTGCGTTCGGTGACGCCGTTGGAGAACACGATCGCGCATACGAATCATTGTGTCGAGGCGGCGCTGGTCAGTTTAGAACGGGAGCGTTCGGCACTGGCGATGGAGAGTACGGTCACACGGTTGGACCAGGCCCGGGCATTTTTGGGGGAGCATTCCAAGAAGATTGATGTGGAAACACTGATGGAGCTGACCCGGCTAAAAAAAGGTGAGGGTTTTTCGGTCTGTCAGACACCGGTGGCAGGTTACGATGTGGAGTCGTCGGGGGCGTGTGTGATGTCGCCGGGGACGGGGGAGATGTGGGCGTTGTGGGGGCTGCCCAGCGAGAATGAGTATGAGCGATTTGTGCCGGGGGGAGTTGAGACACGGGGGTAAAGGGTGAGCGGTCACACGCTCAGGAGAGCGTGGGCTTTGGGGAAGAGGGTGTCTGCGGGGGGCCCCGTTGTCATGCAGGTGCTTCGGTGTGCCGATACGGTAAGTACCTAAAGGCACCTACTTATGACCCAGCCGACCCCCAAGACGATTGACATCCAAACCGAGTTGCCCGGGCCCAAGGCCAGGGCGGTGCTGGCGCGCCGAGATGCGGCGGTGGTGAAGGGGCTGTACCGGTCGTGCCCGATCGTGGCGGAGACGGCGCGGGGTGCGGCGGTGACGGATGTGGATGGGAACACGTTTATTGATTTGAACGCTGGGATCGGTGCGCTGAACTGTGGGCACTGCCCGGAGACGGTGACGGCTGCGATCCATAAGCAGGCGGACAAGCTGTTGCATCTGTGCGCGATCGTGGGGACGTATGAGCCTTACGTTGAGTTGTGCGAGAAGCTTAATGAGTTGGTGCCGATCAGCGGGGAGAAGAAGACGCTGCTTTGCAACACGGGGGTGGAAGCCAGTGAGAACGCGGTGAAGATCGCAAGGTATGCGACGGGTCGGCAGGCGATCATTGTGTTTGAGGGCGCGTTCCACGGGCGGTCGTTGCTTGGGATGACGATGACCAGTAAGTATGATTTGTATAAGCGCGGGTTTGGGCCGTTTGCGCCGGAGGTGTACCGTGTGCCGTTCCCTTATATGTACCGCGAGAAGCCGGGGGGGATGAGCGACGGGGCTTATGTCGATCATGCGATTGGGTTATTCCAGAAGGCGCTGGTGGCGCAGGTTGATCCGACGTCGGTGGCGGCGGTGATTATTGAGCCGGTGCAGGGGGAGGGTGGGTTTATCCAGGCGCCCAATGAATATCTGCGTAAACTGCGGGCTTTGTGCGCCGAACATGGGATTATGTTTGTTGCGGATGAGGTGCAGTCGGGGTTTTGCCGGACGGGGAAGATGTTTGCGATTGAACACAGCGGGGTTGAGCCGGATATGTTGCTCACCGCGAAATCGATTGCAAGCGGGATGCCGATCGCGGCGGTGACGGGGAGGGCAGATATTATGGATGCGCCGCATGTCGGGGGGCTGGGGTCTACTTATGGTGGGAACCCGGTGGCGTGTGCGTCAGCGATCGCGTCGATTGACTACATGAAGGAACACGACCTGGCGAAGCGGGCTGAGGAGATCGGGAAGATCACGGCGGAGTATTTCCGGGGATGGAAAGACCGATACGAAATCATCGGGGATGTCCGATGCACCGGGGCGATGTGTGCGATTGAGTTTGTGACTGACCGTAAGACCAAGGAGCCGAACAAGACCTCACCTGCTCGTGTGGTTGAGGAGGGGTACCAGCGGGGGTTGATTATGATCCGGGCGGGGCTGTATTCCAGTTGTGTGCGCACGCTGGCACCGTTGACGATTACGGACGAGCAGTTGCATGAATCGATGGAGGCGTTGGGTGAGGCGGTGGCGGTGGCGGATGGGGAACATGTCAAGGCTGGGTAGCATCATGACGGGTAGAAGTGAAATCACGATCAGGACGATGCGGCCCGGAGATTTTATTGGGTTGGAACAGCTTCAGCGCGTCTGCTACCCGACGCTGGATCGCAAAGAGCTGATGCGGGTCGAGCATTTTAAGGGCCAATACAAGGTGTTTCCTGAGGGGCAGTTTGTGGCGATGGACGGGAACCGAATCGTCGGGCAGGGTTCGGGGTTTTTTACTGACTTTGATCTGGGGAATCCGAAGCACACGTTTCTGGAAATCTGCGCGGGGTTGTATTTTACGAATCACGATCCCGATGGGGACTACTACTACGGCGCGGACATCAGTGTCCATCCTGATTCTCGGGGGAGGGGCATTGGGCGGTTGCTGTACGGGGCGAGGCAGGATTTAGCGATTCGCCACAACCGAAAAGGTATCGTTGGCGGGGGGTTGATCCCGGGGTATGCAGAACATAAGCAGACGCTCACTGCGGAACAGTATGTCGACAAAGTCGTTGCGGGGGAATTGTTCGATGGGACGTTGAGTTTTCAGATTAAGAATGGGTTTGTTGTTCGGGGGCTGATCCAGGATTACCTGGATGATGCGGCGAGTGATAACTGGGCGACGTTGATTCAGTGGGTGAACCCGGGGTACAGAGTGTAAGAAATATAGGGGGAAGTTATCCGCCGATTGCGCAGATGACACAGATTAAGAAGGTGGACGGGTCGACCCGGAGCGAGCGTAACCGCGGCGGCTAAACATAATCGGGGTGAGGGATTGGTGACGCGCTAAGTTGTTAGTCTTGTGGCAGCGGGTTGTTGCTGGCTTAGGCAGTGCAATGCCCCCCTGCCGACGACGATCCACTCGGCGCGGATGGGGATGACTGTTAAATCCGGCGTGGCGTGGTCGATGATTTTCAGTGCGTGGTCGTCGGCGTGTTGGCCGAAGACGGGTACGAAGACGGCACCGTTGGTGATCAGGAAGTTGGCGTAGCTGGCGGGGAGGTGGTAGGTGCCGCGTTGGATTTGTTTGTTGGGTGGGAAGTCGTAGGTGATGGGATCGGGGACGGGCAGTGGGATGATGTTGAGGGGTTGGCCGTCCTGGTCACGTGAGTTGGTGAGTATTTTCCAGTCTTTTTCGAGGACGTCGTGGTCGGCGTGTCCGACCGGTGCGCGGACGGCGAGGATGGTGTCGGGGGTGACGAAGCGTGCGATGTCATCCATGTGTCCGTCGGTGTCGTCGCCTTCCAGGCCGGCAGCCATCCAGATGACGTGGGTGGTGCCGAGGGTGGCGTGTAGCTGTTGTTCGATCTGGTTGCGTGTGAGTTTGGGGTTGCGGTTGTGGTGGAGTAGGCATGACTCGGTGGTGAGGAGTGTGCCTTTGCCGTTGACGCCGATGGAGCCGCCTTCCAAGACCATGTCGTGGCGCCAGAGCGCGGTCTTGAGGTGTGCGGCGATTTTGTGGGGGACGGAGTTGTCTTTGTCCCAGGGGTCGTACTTTCTTCCCCAGGCGTTGAAGCGGAAGCTGTGGCAGCCCAGTCCGCCGCGGTCATCGACGACGAAGATTGGGCCGTAGTCTCGTATCCATGAGTCGTTGGTTTTGATGCCCAGGGATTGGGTGGTCTGGACTTTTACGAAGCGGCTCATCTCCTGAATCCAGTTTTCGTACTGGGCTTGTGCTTTATCCAGGCAGCCGGGCCAGGTGTCGGGGTTGTGGGGTGTGGTGAGCCAGATGCGGTCGTGAGGTTCCCACTCGGCGGGCATGCGGTAGCCCAGTTCGGCGGTGGTGGGGAACTCGATGAAGAGGCCGGATTCTTCGGATGGGTTGGTGGGTTCGGCTGGCATGAGGTAACGGTCTGATAACAGGTGACAAGACTAAGATCGGCAGGATGATTGGCCGTCTTGATCCCCGGGCCTATCAGTCGTGATCGATCATGCGTTGTGAGAGGCCTGCGTAGGCGTCGATGCGGCGGTCACGGAGGAAGGGCCAGCCTCGGCGGGTCTGCTCGATTAAGGAGAGATCGCATTCGGCGATGAGGATTTCTTCTTGATCGGTGGAGGCCTGGGCGATGATTTGGCCGCCTGGGTCGGTGATGAAAGAGCTGCCCCAGAAGGTGAGGTCGTTTTCGGTGCCGACGCGGTTGATGGCGGCGACGAAGAGGCCGTTGGCGATGGCGTGTGAGCGTTGGATGATCTGCCAGGACTCTCGTTGGCGTTGGTTTTCTTCGTCGGCTTCTTCTTTGTGCCAGGCGATGGCGGTGGGGTATAGGAGGAGTTCGGCGCCTTGCAGGGCGGAGAGTCGGGCGGCTTCGGGGAACCATTGATCCCAGCAGATGAGCATGGCGGTGGTGGCGTGGCGTGTGTGTTGGGCGGTGAATCCGTTGGGGCCCGGGGGTGTTGCCGGGGGTGTTGGGGGGAGGGGGCAATCCGAGCCTTCGCTGCGATCAGACTCGGCGTTGGTAGGCGCATTAGGGGAAACTGTGGGGGCGTTTGCGGGGGCGTCGCCGGGGGTGAAGTAGTATTTTTCGTAGAAGCGTGGGTCGTCGGGGATGTGCATTTTGCGGTATTGGCTGGTGATTTGGCCGGCGGGGTCGATCATGATGGAGGTGTTGTGGTAGACGCCGGGTGCGCGTTTTTCGAAGAGGCTGGCGGAGAGATCGACTTGGAGTTCTTTGGCAAGGTCGCAGAGTGTTTGGGAGGTTGGGCCGGGGATGGGCTCTGCGAGGTCGAAGTGGGATTCATCTTGGACCTGGGGGAAGTAGCTGGCGGTGAAGAGTTCCTGGGTGGCGATGAGTTGGGCACCTTGTCCAGCGGCGTCGCGGATCATGTCGATGGCGTGGGCGAGGTTCTGCTTGGGGCTGACGTCGACGGGACAGGCGTGCTGGATGAGGCCGAGTTTGAGGGTTCGCTTATTCGGCACGCGGGGGCGCTCCTTGGCTTATGATAGATGTATCGTCCTTATGGTACGTCCGCTGGAGCGTGCGGCAAAACCCTCGGCAGGCCGATCGAACTGACCCTCTTTTAGACCCTAACCCCCCCCCACTGCTATGCCAAAGCCTGTTACTGTTGGAATTATCTCGCCTTGTTCGGTGACCCCGCAGGTGGAGCTTGCGTTGGGTGTGGATCGACTTACGGGGGCGGGTTTTGATGTGCGCGTGCATGGTCAGTGCGCGGAGCAGCACCTTTGGTTTGCGGGCGAGGACCGTAGCCGGGCTGAGGCGTTTTTTGAGTATGCACAGGACCCGGGGGTGGATGTGTTGTGGTCTGCGCGGGGTGGGTCCGGTGCGCCCAGGTTGTTGCCTATTTTGGATGAACTGACTGCGCAGCACGGAAAGCCGGCGAAAAAACTGTTGGCTGGGTACTCGGATGTGACGGCGTTGCATCATTATGTACACACGCGCTGGGGCTGGGAGACGCTGCACGCGTCGATGCCGGCGAGTGATTTTTATGACATCAGCGAGGATCACTTCAAGGCGACGCTGGATTGGGTAAGCAAGAAGCGGATTGAGATGCCTTGGGGCGGGAGCGTACTTAAATTCCTGACCCCCCCGCCGGATGGGCCTGTCAGGGGGACGCTGGTTGGGGGGAATTTGGCGGTGTGGAACTATTTGATGGGTACGCCTTACCAGCCCAAAGATATGGTGGGGAAGTTTTTGTTTTTCGAGGATCTAAGCGAGGGGTACTACCGGATCGATTCGATGCTGAGCCAGATCGAGCAGGCGGGTGGGTTGGAAGGGGTTGCGGGGGTTGTGCTGGGTGAGTTCAGCGCGTGTGATGACAGTGTGGCGAAGGTTCTAAAGAGCAGGCCGGGGACGGGGCAGGAGCGTGAGGCGATTAAGCATAAAGACAAGCAGGAGACGGTGGCGTTGCGGGCGGAGGTTGGGGAGTTGGATGCGTTGACGGAGATCTTTGCGCGGCGAGGGGAGAAGCACGGGTACCCGGTGGGGTATAAGTTGCCTGTGGGGCATGGGCCGACGTATGCACCGCTGCCGTTGAACGCGGGGTATGAGTTGACGCCGGGGGGTGGGTTTGAGTTGGTTCAGTGGGGTTGGCTTGTGTAAACACACATGCTGGCACGGCGATCTGCGATCGCCCGCTAAACGGGGAATAACTGAAAACAACCTGGCGCTACGGGGTCACTTAGCTTTGGTCGGTTGGTATTCGCGTAGGACGAGCATGACGGCTTGGTCTTGCAGCTTTTCGTAGGGCTTGGCGGAGCCTGAGAATTCGTTGTAGATGATGGAGAAGATGACGGTTGGCCCTGCGTCGGTTTGGATGTAGCCGGAGAGTGCGCGGACGCCGGAGATGTAGCCGGTCTTGCCACGGACTTTGCCGGGGACCTCGGTGAAGCGTCGTCTGATCGTGCCGTCGACGCCGCCGATGGTGAGGCTGTTGAAGAAGGCGTCGGCGTGGGGGTGGCTGTGCATGTAGAGCAGCAGCGAGGAGATCATTTTGGTGGTGACGCGGTTGTTGTGGCTGAGGCCCGAGCCATCGGCGACCACCAGGGGGTGTGCGTTGATGCTGGCTTTTTGGAGGAAGGCTTTGATAGCGAACTTGCCGTTGAGCCAGGAGCCGGGCTCGTCGAGGTCGCGCTGGCGTCGGAAGTCTCGGCCGGTGGTTTTGCAGAGCATTTCCGCGAAGAGGTTCTGGCTGGGTTTGTTGACCCGGGCGAGGATGTCTTGGATGCGTGATTCGTGGATGGCGACGGTTTTTTCTTCAGATGGGATGAGTTGGCCGTCGAGGTGGTTGTCGGCGCGTCGGATTTGGCCGAGGACTTCGATGCCGTGGGATTTGAGGTTGGTTTTGAGTGCGTCGGAGAAGAATGCGCCGGGGTTTTCGACGGGTTTGCTTTTGAGGGCTGTTTCTTTGGTGACGGGGCCGGAGATTTCGTAGATGTTGCCGCCGGGGAGCTTGACGATGACGGGTGCGTGTTCTTCGCCGCCGGAGATGGTGTTGTTGATGATGGTGATGTTTTGCACCGGGGGCATGACGGTGTAGTTGGCGGGTCTGGCTTCATCGGCTGGCGTGACGGTGATGTCGACGCAGTTGTCGTTGAAGGCGAGGCCGGAGACGGGGGCGGCGTACCAGTGCAAGAGGTCGTCGAGGTTCCATGTCGGGTGCAGGTCGTAGCCATCCAGTGCGTGGTCGTCGTAGACCAGGTCGCCTTTGATTTCGGTGATGCCTTGGTCTTTGAGGGCCTGCGCCCATTGATCGAGGATGGTGGTGGGTGTGCCGCCTTGGTTTTTAGCGATGACGGGGTCGCCTGTGGCGGGGTCTCCTGTGCCGATGATCCAGAGGTCATCGCCGTCCAGTGCGAGGTAGGTTTTGAAGGTGTGGTCTGCGCCGAAGTGGTCCAGCGCGGTGGCGCTGATGAGCAGCTTCATGTTGCTGGCGGGTTTGAAGGGGTAGTCGTTATTTTCGGTTTCGAAGATAACGTTGCCGGTGGGTGTTTCGATGAAACGTGCGGAGACGATTGCGCCGGTGCTGTCGAGTTGGTGCAGGGTGGTGTTGATTTTTTGTGCGAGGGTGGGGTCGGCGTTGCGGCCGGCGGTCCTGACGTGCGAGCATCCTTGGAGCAGGGTCAGGATCAGGGCGAGGGTCAGCGTTGCTGTGCGGTGATTGCGCGACAGCTTACATGCGGGGGAAGCTATAAAAGTCATGAGTTAAACCTGACGGGAAAGATCATTGCGGGGGGTCAACCAAACCACAGCCGGACGATGTAGACGCTAAGGAAGATGGCGAGGACGTCGGCGATGAGGCCGGCGGGGAGTGCGTGACGGGTTTTCTTGATGTTCACTGCGCCGAAGTAGACGGCGAGGATGTAGAAGGTGGTTTCGGTGGAGCCGAACATGGTGGCGGCCATGCGTGTGATGATGGAACTCATGCCGTGCTCCTGAGCGAGATCGGCGACGACGCCTGCGGAGCCGCCGCCGGTGAGTGGGCGCATGATGGCCATGGGCAGGACTTCCGGGGGGAAGCCGATCATGGTGAGTGCGGGGCGTAGGAAGTCTTCCATCGCGGTCATTGCGCCGGAGGCGCGGAACATGTTGATGGCGACGAAGATGGCGACGAGGTAGGGGATAATCATGACGCCGACCTTGAAGCCTTCTTTAGCGCCTTCGACGAAGGATTCGTAGACGGATACACGCTTGAACATGCCGTAGAGCGGGATGGCGATAACGATCAGCGGGATGACGACGGCGGAGAAGTAGCTCTGGTAGATACGGATATCTTCAATCATGCGTCACCCCCCTTCTGTGCGTTGGGGTTGTTTGGCCGCATGGGGTCTGTCTTTTTGAAAGTCTTCATCTTGCCCAGCAGTTTTGCGGAGGTGATGGCAACACCCAGCGAGACCAGGGTGACCAGGAAGATCGGGATGAAAAGCTCGGTTGCGGCGAGTCCCATGATGGCGATGAGGGTGACGGGTGGGAGGAGTTGGACACTGGCGGTGTTCATGGCCAGGAGCATGACCATGCTGTCGGTGGCGGTGTCTTTTTCTTTGTTGAGTTCCTGAAGGGACTCCATGGCCTTGATGCCCAGCGGTGTGGCGGCGTTGCCCAGGGCGAGCATGTTGGCGGCGAGGTTCACGGCGATCAGGCCAAGGGCGGGGTGGTCTTTGGGGATCTGTGGGAATAGTGGGCCCAGGACCGGGCGGACGATCTTGACGAAGACGGCGATGAGGCCGGCGTCTTCTGCGATCTTCATCAGGCCCATCCACAGAGCGATGACGCCCATGAGTCCGATGGCAAACGTGACGGCGTTCCCGGCCTGCTTGAACATGGTTTCGGTGACGACTTTGACATTGACGAACCCGGTGTGGCCAAACTTAATCGACGCGGTTGCCTGGCTGGGGTGGGCGTCGTTTTGAATCCAGCCGTCCATGTAGGTGGGGAGCAGGTCGTTGTCGTTTTTGGTGGCGTCGTAGATCACGTCCAGGGGCGCGGGGAGCGCGTCTGGGACGGCGAGTTGGAGTTCCCGGCCACCGGCGGTCGTGAGTAGAGTTGCGGGTAATGGCTGGGAGAAAAACGCCTGGAGTTCGGCCTGTACGTTGGCGGATTCCTCCGAGTCTCCAGCGAGCCCCTGCGTGCCGGTGGGGTCGAAGAAGGAGAGGTAGTCCGTGGGGTCGATTTTTACTGTCACATCGACCGGGTCGGGGTCTAGTTGGTCGGCGTAGCCGGGGGGTAGGCCGTCGATCTGGACGGTGAGCGCTTCGCCGTTGCGGAAGCGGTGGTCTTTGAAGTCAGTGCCGTCTTGCCAGAGGGCGAAGACGACGCTGATGATAATCAGGCCGGCCCAAATGTAGTTCAGCATCGAGGCATCTTGCCGGTTTATGGGCCTTGGTGCAAGGTAGGGGCGAAAAACAACACCCAAGGCCCCCCGCTGGTCGATCTTATCTATCTATAGAAGACGATCACTGTGACCCGATGACCCAGATGAGCAACCAGCCACCATCCAGCCACCGTCTGCCCTCTGCTCTGGGAAGGTCTGCCCCCGGTGCGTCAGCCCACGAGATCCATATGGCCCCCGGCACGCCCGCTAGCTGTGAATCCCATCGCCCCCCCACCGCTTCACCGATCCGTTGTGTGAGTATTGATGTGGAGGAGTATTTTCAGATCGAGGCGGCGCATGGGGCGATCGGTCGGGAGCGTTGGGGTGATTGGCCATCGCGGGTGAGACGGAATATGGATTTGTTGTTGGAGATGTTTGACCGGACGGGATGCCGGGCGACGTTTTTCTTTTTGGGGTGTGTGGCTGAACGGCACCCGGACCTGGCGCGGCGGTGTGTGGATATGGGGCACGAGGTCGCATCCCATGGTTCGATGCACGATCGGCTGCACCGTTTGACGCCTGAGTCGATGCGGCGTGATGTGGAGGGTTGCAAGCGTTTGTTGGAAGATCAGACGGGGCGGGCGGTGCTTGGGTATCGGGCGCCGACGTGGTCGTTGACGCGTAAGACAAGTTGGGCGGTGGATGTGCTGGCGGAGGCGGGGTTCAGGTACGACGCGTCAGTGTTCCCGGTGAGGCATCCGATGTATGGGGTGAGTGATGCGCCGGATCGGCCGTTCTATCTGCGGGATAGCGAGGGGAGTGCGAGGCTGTTGGAGGTGCCGCCTTTGACGTGGCGTGTGATGGGTCGGAACCTGGCGGTCGCGGGGGGCGGGTATTTCCGGTTGCTGCCGTTGTCGTTGATGAGGCGTGGATTGGCTCAGGCTGATGCCCAAGGACGGCCGGCGATTTTGTATTTTCATCCTTGGGAGTTTGATCCGGGGATGCCGAGGATGCCGTTGAATGTGACCGGTCGGGTGCGGACTTACACGGGGTTGAAGTCTGCGGCGGATAAGCTGGAGGCGGTGATCCGTGGTTTTGGTGGGGATGCGGGCCGGGGGTGGCAGCCGATTGGGGATCACCTGGATCGGCTGGGTGCGATGGCTGAATCGACAGGCGTGTTTACGCTGCGTCGGCAAGCGGCGGCGTGATGGAACCTGATTCGGGCCTTGCGCCGCCGAGTAATCCGATCATTGGGCCCAGCGCCTGGGGCCAGTTGTATCGTCGTTGTACACAGCGTCTGGCGGCGGCGGCGACCTGCTGGCGGTAGTCATCGTCGCGCATCAGTGCCAGAACGTAGCGTGCGAATTGCTTGGGGGATTCACCCACCAAGAGGTGTCGGCCGGGCAGCGCGCGTATGCCGTTGGCTGCTTGTGGTGAGCAGACGACGGCGCGCTGGCAGGCCATGGCTTCGAGTACTTTGTTCTGGACGCCGCGTGCGACTTGCAGGGGGGCGACGACGGCGGCGGCGGATTCGAGGTACGGGCGGACGTCGGGGACGGTGCCGATGACCTGCACGCCAGGGTGGTTTTTCAGGGCTTTGACCCGTGGGGAAGGGTCTTTGCCAACGATCTGGAACTGGGCGTGGGGGAGTTTTTCGCGGACCAGGGGCAATACCTCTTGGACGTACCACTGGACGGCTTGGATGTTGGGTTTGTAGTTCATGACGCCGACGAACACGGCGGTCTGGCTTGAGATATCGGGTCGTGGCGAGAAGTAGTCCAGGTCGACGCCGTTTTCTACAACGGATAGGCCGGGGTGTTCGCGGAGGTGTTGGCGGTAGGTTTCGGCCTCGGGTTGGCTGACAACGGAGATGCGGTCGAAGCGGTCTTCGGTGCCTGATTCGATGCGTGCGAGGCGTTTGGCTTCCTGGCCGTAGACCCATTTCATTGGGCCGGTGGCGGTGGATGCGTAGGCGGCCCACTTACGGCTGTCGACATCAACCAGGTCCAGGACGTGGATCGGGCGGATGCCTGCCAACTCGCGGGGGCGGTGTGCGGGGTGGGTGAGAAGGCGTGCGTAGCGGATCATGCCGGTGCAGAAGGTGAGGACGGCGTCGAAGGGGCGTTGCTCGTGCCAGTGGATTATTTTTTTTGCGAGGCGGGGGTCGTAGAAGAGGCTGGGTGTGACGGCCTGGCCGCGCATCAGGGCTGCGGCACCGCGTGCGCGGGTGATTGTTTTGGAGGTTTTTTGGATCGCCAAGCGGCCGGCCAACTGCGCGAGTACCTGGCGTTGGTCATCGGTGACGGGTTCATCGCTGGTGCAGGCGAGGGCGACCTCGAAGTGGCGTGCCAGGAGTTTGAGCAGGTGGTAGCTGCGGATGCGGTCGCCACGGTCCGGGGGATAGGGGACGCGGTGGGTCAGCAGCAACACCCGGCGGGTCGGGGGGCGAGATAGCGTTCCAAGGACAGCCATAGGCTGGTCATCGGCAGATTGTAGGGGTGGGATGGGTTGTGAGGTGAGGGGTCCGGTAATTAGCCCAATAAGAAACCCACGCTTAGACAACGTGGGTTTCAGTGTGTGACTATTTTTTTGTGCCCCGGTGTCGTTTGCGAGATTTACATCGGTGGGTCTTGGTCTTCGACGGATTGGATCTGATCGCGGACGGCTGATGCGCCTGATTTGGGGATAACGACGGCGCAGTAGGGGTAGGTCAAAACCTGACCGGCCATGGTGTCGGGGGATGGACGGTTGGCTTGGCCGTAGACGTAGAGGTTGTCGCCCTCTTGGTGGATGGTGGTGATGTTGATCCAGTAGCCGTTGGTGGGCATTTCACCGAGTGTGGCGATGACGACGGCCTCGTTGTAGAAGTTGACCTCGCGGCCGACAAGATCGTCGTCACTGAGTTCGTCGAGTTGTGACTGGCTGGTGATGAGGGCCAGGCCGGGCATTTTGAGCGCGGGGTGTCCGCCGATGACGGTGTGGAGGATCTCGACGGGCTCGGCGAGGTCCATGGTCTGGTAGGGGGTCTGCGTGGAGTTAGTCGTTTCGCAGCCGGTGAGGGGTGAGAGGCAGAGCATCACGGCTAGCGTGACGAATTTCTGGGTGGTAGTGAGCATAGCTTGAGTCTCCGGGTCGGTGACGTGATGGGTGTCAGGAGCGAACCACTATACCGGATCGTGTGGGGTCACGGGCGTTTGCGGAGGATCATGCCTTGGAAGATACGGCCCTCACGGCGGTATTTGCGTTCGAAGTTGGTGCCGACCAATTCGCCCTCGCCTGCGGACTTGGGGCTTTCAAACGGGAGTCGGTCGAAGAGGTCGGTGACCTGGGTGGCGTGTTCCTGCATCCATTCAAAATAATCGGCGTGGTCGGTGGCGATGTGGATACGGGGGGACGTGGACACCTGTTCGCCAACCTGCACGGTGGGGCTGGCGGACGATCCCCCCGCTGGGCCGGGGGCTGAGGCCGCGGGGTTCGTTTCAGCGGGGATCATGACGCGGTGGAGTTGGCGTAGGAAGTCGGCTTGGACCAGGCGGCGTTTGTGGTGGCGTTTTTTGGGCCAGGGGTCGGGGAAGTAGATGTGGACCTGCTGGAAGACGCTGTCGGGGACGTAGTGACGGATGAACATGTCGGCGTCGCAGCGTAGGAGGCGGACGTTATCAAACCGGCGTCGGCGTGCGCGGTCGGCGGCGTAACGCCAGAAGGCTTTGGCCCATTCGATGCCCAGAAAATCCACCTCGGGGTAGAGCAGCGCGTGCTGGGCGAGGAAGGTGCCTTTGCCCGAGCCGATCTCTAATTCGATGGGGCGTAAACCGGGGGGTGGGTTGGCGGAAGCGTCGGGTTGGGCCGGGCTGTCGGTGGGTTTGAACCAGTCGCGTGGGTCGAGTGTGCCCTGCTCCATGGGGGGCAGGTCGTCCTGTGCGATGCCGTGGTGGCCGACGTCGAGTTGTTTGCCGCGGGAGAGTGAGAGGCTCATAGGGGGAGTGGGTCTGGGGTCTAGGGGATGGGGTCTGGCAGGCGTGTATAGAACGGTCATGCCCGGCGATCTGTGGTCGCCCGCTAAACAAAGAGGCGTCGTTAAACAGAAGGCGTTGGTGGCGATGTTCGAGCGGTATGTTATGCGTTGGCGATGTCTTTGATGGCTTGGGCGAGGAGTTTAACGCCGTCGCGGTTTTGTTGTTCGGTGGGTACGCCGAAGCTCAGGCGGATCTGGTTTTTGGGGACGGTGCGTGTGGGGTCCGCGGGGTAGCAGTAGTCGCCTGGGACGTAGAGCATGCCCAGTTCGACGGCTCGGGGGAACAGTGGGCCGTAACGGCTGGTGTCGATGGATTCCGGGAGTGTGAGCCAGACGTAGAGGCCGCCGGTGGGGTGGGTCCAGTGGGTCTGGTCGGGCATAAAGTCGCCGAGGTATTCATCAAGCGCTTCGAGCATGGCGTCGCGTTTCTTGGTGTAGGCTTCGCAGAGTATTACGACCTGCTTTTCGAACGCGCCTTTGAGGACGGCTTGGAGCAGGAGGTGTTGGCTGAGGTTGGCGGAGCCGAAGTCCCGGCCGTCCTTGAGCATCATGGCCTTGTCGCAGAGGTCTGCGGGGAGCAGGCCGTAGCCTGTTTTCAGGCCGGGGGCGAAGGGCTTGCTGAAGGTGTGCAGCAGAGCGACGTATTCGTTGGTGGTGTCGAAGCTCTTGATGGAGACGGGGGCTTGGCCTTGATAGGTCAACTCGCGGTAGGCGTTGTCTTCCAGGAGGAGGATGCGGTGTTCTGTGGAGTATTTTTTGACGATGTCTAAAAGCTGGGGTCGTCGTTCGGCGCTGAGTGTGATGCCGGTGGGGTTCTGGTGGTGTGTGCAGGTGTAGAGCATCTTGACGCGGTGGAGGTTGCCCTCTTGTGCGATGGTTGCGAGCAGGGCATCGAGTTTTTCGGGGATGATTCCGTCTTCGTCGATGTCTACGCTGCGGACGGTTGCGCCGAAGATGGACAGCGCGCCGGTGTAGACGAAGTAGCTGGGCCAGGCGGTGATGACGATGTCGCCTTGGTCGACCAGGAGGTCTGCCAAGAGGTGCAGCAGTTGTTGGCTGCCGGTGGTGAGCGCGACACAGTCGGGGTTGCCGGGGAAGTCTTCCGGTGAGAGGCCGTCACACTTGGCGAGGTGTTTGTAGGCTTCTTGGCGTAGCTCGGTGAGGCCTTGGGTTCGGCCGTACTGGAGGGCGGCCTGTGCGGCGGCGGGGTCGCTGAGGATTTCCCGCATCAGCGAGTCGGTCTGGGCCCCGGGGAGGGTCTGATAATCGACGAAACCTGCGGCGAGGGAGATGAGGTCGGGCTGTGTCAGGGCCAGGGCCATCAGGTAGCTGATGGGCTGGTCCACGGCGTTTTGGGCCCGGGTCGAATAGCCAAAGGTGGCCTGAGTCGTGACATCGCTAACCATCTACAACCTCTCCGGGTATAGGCGTCCAAAGAAAATATCGGCCCCGCATTGTACCCGCTGACGGGGCTTGGCGGGGGTATTTATCTGTGGCAAAATCGTGTAGGATAGGTCAATATTCACATTGAATGAGGTAAAAAGCCATGCTAATGATACCACGCACCACCATCTTGATAGCCGCCCTCCTGACTTTGCTTGTGCAGGCTGGGGCGCAGGGGCAGACCGCAGAGGCGACATTGCCGGGGGATGGTCCGGCTGCGGCGCAGGTTGAGATTGCTCATATAGAAACCACGCCGAGGATGATCGAGTTCGCGGGCATGACATGGGGTATCAAGCACAATGCGGATGGGCGGGCCGGGCCGGGGCCCAATTACTTTTCTAACGCAGAGCAGGACGTCTGGGTCGATGACCAGGGCCGACTGCACCTGACGATTTCGCACCGCGACGGTAAGTGGCGCTGTACCGAAGTCGTCTCCGAGGCCCACACGGGGTACGGCGAGTACGAGTTTCAGGTCACCGGCCCGGTGGACAAGCTCGACCCCAACGCGGTGCTGGGGCTGTTCACCTGGGACACACAGACCTGGAAGACCGACGCCAACAGCGAGATCGATATTGAATTGACCCGCTGGTCCGACGCCGACGCACCGATCCTCAACTACGCGGTCCACCCCGGCTGGGGGCCGGATACGGAGTCGGGCAGGCACCCCGAGCGGGTTAAGATCAGCCATATGAAGCTGACCGGAGACGTGTCTACCCATGTCATCCAGTGGGGGCCGACACGGGTCATCTGTGCAAGCTACCAGGGCATCGGGCAGGACCCGAAACGACTCATTGACCGGTGGGGCTTCGATGACACCAACCCGCCTCGGATTGCGGGCAACGGCCGCGGCGAGGTGTCCGACCCGATCGTGATCCCCAAGCCAAGCCCGACGACCAACACGCGGATCAACCTGTGGCTGAACAACGCCGACCGGGACAAGCTGGGAGATCCGCCGACCGACGGGAAGCCGATCGAGGTCATTATCTCGGGGTTCCGGTATACCCCAGCCGAGCAAGCCCAAACCCAGCCCGATGAAGCGGGTGGGTGATCTTGACGCCTCGATTGGCCGAGATAACCTGTACGACCATGCTGAACACCACCACAACCACGACGACCACCCCCACCCTCGGGACCACCGATGCCCCCGGTGTATGGGCCGTTGCTTGCTAGGGTGTTCACCCCCCACGCAGATCACACGGCCGTCCCTCACCGGGCGGCTTTTTTATTAGTAGCCGTTAGCTGTTAGCCTTTAGGATTGAGCCGTTAGCCAGATACAACAGGAATCGGATTGTTATGAAGATTACTTTGCCGGATGGCAGTGAAAAATCGTTTGACCGCGTCGTTAGTGCCGCGGAGGTGGCTGCGGATATCGGGGCGGGGCTGGCGAAGGCGGCGATCGGTGCGAAGGTGGATGGGGAGTTGTATGACCTGAACCGGCCGTTGCCGGGTGACTGTGGGTTGGCGATTATCACCAAGCCGCGCGAGGACAAGAAGGGCAAGAGCAAGTGGCGGGATGGGAAGCCGGATGTGGATGCGTTGTATCTGCTGCGGCACTCCTGTGCGCATGTGATGGCGGAGGCGATCTGCAATATTTGGCCGGACACGCAACTGGCTTATGGGCCGCCGCTGGATAATGGGTTTTACTACGACATTTCGTTGGATACGCCGATCAGCAGCGACGATTTTGTGAAGATTGAAGCGGAGATGAAGAGGATTGTTGAGGAAGATCGGGTGTTTACGCGGTATGAGCTTCCGATTGAGGAAGGTTTCAAAAAACTGGAAGATGAGACCACAAGTGATGGTTCGACGGTAACACAGGGAAATCCTTATAAGATTGATAACGCTAAACGAGCCATCGATAACAACGCGGCGTGCCTTTCGTGGTACACAACGGGTTTGCCGAGTCGCGTAACAGTACACTCGACCAAACAAGAATTATATGAATTAGGCCCTGCTACTTATGTACCGGTAGAAGATGCTCGCCCCGGCTATATCCCGGCGCCAAAGAATCGATGGATTTATCCTGATGATCTATTTGGCGGCGGCGGTGGTAATTTCGAAGACCTCTGCATGGGGCCGCACATCCCTAACACGAGCGTGATCGGTGCGTTTAAGGTGATGAGTATCGCCAGCTCTCACTGGCACGGGGATGTCACGTCCGACAAGTTTCAGCGTGTGTATGGGACGGCGTTCTTTACGCAGGCGGACCTGGATGAACACCTTGAAAACCTGGAGCAGGCGAGGCAGCGGGATCACAAGGTGATTGGGCCGAAGCTTGGGCTTTACACGATTGATGAACAGGTTGGGCAGGGGTTGATCCTTTGGAAGCCTAACGGCGCGGTGGTCCGACAGGAGTTGCAGAACTTCATCGGCGAGCATCTGAATCGGCAGGGGTACAAGCAGGTGTTTACGCCGCACATCGGGAAGCTTGGGCTTTATAAGACCAGCGGGCACTATCCGTACTACCAGGAGAGTCAGTATCCACCGTTGATTAATCAGGACCAGATCAAGTTGCTGGCGGAGGAGGGCTGCACATGCGCGGAGCTTTCGAGCAGGATGGAGGCGGGGGAGGTTGATGGGTACATGCTTAAGCCGATGAACTGCCCACACCACATCCGCATATTTGCGAGTGACAAGCACAGCTACCGTGACCTGCCGATCCGGCTAGCGGAATTTGGGACGGTGTATCGGTGGGAGCAGTCCGGGGAATTAGGCGGGATGACGCGGGTGCGTGGGTTTACGCAGGATGATGCGCACCTGTTCTGCACGGAAGACCAACTCGATGCGGAGTTGGCTGGGTGTTTGGAACTGGTGAAGATCGTGTTTAAGACGCTTGGGATGGATGACTACCGCGTGCGTGTTGGGCTGCGCGACCCGGATGGTGATAAGTATGTAGGTGAGCCGGCGCAGTGGGACAAGGCGGAGGCGGCTTGCATCAAGGCGGCGGAGAGTCTGGGTGTGGCGTTTATAAGTGAACAGGGGGAGGCGGCGTTTTATGGGCCGAAGATCGACTTTGTGGTGAAGGATGTGATCGGTCGGGAGTGGCAGTTGGGGACGGTGCAGGTGGATTACCAGTTGCCGATCCGCTTTGATCTGAGCTACACGGGTGCGGATAACAAAGAGCATCGGCCGGTGATGATTCATCGCGCACCGTTTGGGAGTATGGAGCGGTTTATTGGTGTATTGATCGAGCACTTTAATGGTGCGTTCCCGTTGTGGCTTTCGCCGCAGCAGATGCGTGTGCTGCCGATCAGCGACAAGTTTGTTGAGTACGCCCAGTCGGTGACGGATAAGCTCAAGGCCGCGGGTTTCCGTGCGGAGATCGACTCCAACAACGAACGGCTGAACGCGAAGATCAAGGTCGCCCAGGAGGACAAGGTGCCTTACATGCTGGTGGTCGGGGGGAAGGACCAGGACGCGGGGACGGTGAGTGTGCGGCACCGCAGCGAGGGGGACAAGGGTGCGGTGGTGGTGGAGACGTTTATTGCGGCGGCGATCGAGGAGCGTGACGGGCGAAAACTCACGGGAGCCTGATCTCCGACCCGCGCGAATCACAACGGGCGGTTAGGCATCGGCGATGGTTTATCGTTAATCTATGGCTCACACGTCTTCGCTTTTATTGGGGTTGGTGAGATCGGTATGAACAGGGCTATTCGCGGTACAAACAGGGGGCGTAATCACACGGCCCAAGCGGGTCGGTCGGCCTTGGCTATCGTGTTGTGTCTGTGCGTTAGCTGGATGCTGTTTGCCGTGCCTGCCTGGGCGCAGTTCGGGGAGGTGATTGCTTTTGAGTCGCCGGGTGAGACGACTTACTACCTTGATGCCGAGGCGGGCGATGATGAGAACCCTGGGACGCGGCCTCATCGGGCGTGGCAGAGTTTGTCGCGTGTGAACTCGACCCGGTTTGCGCCGGGTGACAAAATATTGATTAAGGCGGGGACCGTTTATCGGGGGCGGCTGTGGCCCAAGGGTTCGGGGAGGCCGGGGAATCCGATCACGATTGATAGTTTTGGGGAGGGTGAGCGGCCGGCGATCCATGCGGGGGGTGAGACGAGCGAGGCGTTGCTGCTTGAGAACACGCAGGGGTGGCACATAAGTAACCTTGAGTTGACCAACACGGGCGGCGAGCCGGAGGCGTTTCGCTTTGGGCTGAGCATCGTGGTGGAAGACATGGGGACGGCTGGGGGCTTTGAGTTTAGAAACCTGTTTGTGCATGATGTGAACGGCTCGCCTGGGCCGGGGCTGGGGGAGGGGGCTGGGATTAGCTGGCATAACCGTGGGGCAAACATCCCGACACGTTTTGAAGGCGTGCTGATCGAAAACTGCACCATCAGCGATTGCGGGCGAAACGGGATCATGGGCCTGAACGACTTTGCCGACCGCACGCGATGGCTTTCGAATGTGGGTGTCGTCATCCGCGAGAACGATATCTCCTCGACCTTAGGCGACGGGATCCGTCTGACCGGGTGCGCCAATGCGGTGGTCGAATACAACCGGGTCCGACAGGCTGGGGGCGAGAAGGATGGGCGGGCTGGGGGGATCGTGTTGGTCGGCTGCGACAACTCGCTGGTGCAGTACAACGAGGTCTGGGAGACACGGGGCTCGGTCAACGCGGCGCTGCTATGTGATACCAATAGCCGGGGCAACACGTTCCAATTCAACTACACCCACAAGAATGCCGGCCCGATGGCGGCGGTCCGCTGCAACGCCCCAGAACGCTCCCCCGGACGCTCCCCCGGACGCCTCCCCGGTTCCCCCCCCACCGAGGCGGGCAACATCAATACGGTGGTTCGTTACAACATCAGTCAGGATGATGAGGGTGGTGGGTTGAGGCTCATTGGGCCGGTGACCGAGGCTCGTTTTTACAACAACACGGTGTACTCCGGGCTGGGCAGCACGACGGTAGCGGTCAAGCTGATTGACAAGGCTGGCCCCCCCGCAGGGACGGTCTTGGCCAACAATCTTTTCTACACCTTGGGGCAGGCTTCTTTGGACCTGGGGCAGGCGTCTGGCACGGCGATCCACCACAACGCCTATTTCGGCGAACATACCCGGCCAGAGAACGAAGCCGGGGCTGTTTCGGCCGATCCACTTCTGGCCGATCCTGGCGTCGGCAGGGCGATGCGGGATGGCTTGGAAGGCTATCAAACCCTTTCTGGTTCACCGCTTAGAGGATCTGGTATTCGTTTGAGCGGCCACGGGAACCACGATTTCTGGGCTAACTCGGTTGCGGGGGGCGCCAAGATCGATATTGGGGCCCACCAGGGGCCGTCCGATAATACTGATCCGTCCCCCCAGACAGCCAAAGAACCCTGAATTGGACCTGATTTTTCTTGCCCAACCCCCCTTCCGAGACTACACTTGGGGTGTATTCAAAAGAAAGAGTAAGTCAGTAAACTCGGCCCTTATCGGGCATGGGAAGGAGTTTCCGAGGTGATATCTATTCGTACCTGTGGTTTTTCAAAGCTGTTGTGTGTCGCTGCTGTTTCTGCGCTACCCGTGCTAGCAGGCACACCGGTTCATGCGCAACAATTCGCGGGGTTCTCTAACACCCGGGTTGCTACGGCCGGCGACCTGGCTACGGGCGGCAAACTCAATCCAAGAATCCGCGCGTTACCTGGGCTGAACTTCTCGACAATCGGGCTGTTCGGGGACTCGGAAGTCTTCGGGCAGTTCAGCGCGCCCCGGCAATTCATCTTCGCGCTGCCTGACTTCAGCGGCGCGGGGTTGGATTTTTCGGAAATGACGTTTGATGAATACCTGAACCTCGTCGCCAACAGTTACGAGTTGGCCGACTCCGCAGATTATCTCGCACGGTTCACCTTCCAGAACCCCCTATCCACCACCGGTAACTTTCTTTTTACTGATTTCCCTGATCTCATTGCTGAATTCAATGGGCGGAGAGCAGGGGAAGTCAACCGACTCGAAGCACAGTTTGGGGTTACTGACCTCAATGAGCTCCCCCCGCAACTTCTGTCTGTGATCAACGCACAATTTCAGTCATTCGAGTCCGCTGTGATCCAGAGCCTCGAAAGCCGAGCCGCAGAAGTATTGCACGAAGAAGACTTCACCGCAGGCGGTGGGTTTCTGAAATTTACTGAACGGCCCGCCCCCACGGGAGGTGACGTACCCTTGGACGGTCCTCTGACGCCTCGGGGTGATGGCGATACCTCTGATACGTCAGATGACGGGCAACTCGCCTCTGACATCGCACCGATCGTGGACAGCCTGGGTGGTGATAATGGCGGCGCGGATATCGTTGTCCCAACCAGCGCAAGCCAGGGGCAGACCCAGGCGGCGAACGTTTCTGTGGTCCCCGAACCCGCGACGCTGGGGCTGTTGGCCCTGGGTGCCACGGCGATGCTTGTCCGACGGCGGAGATGATCCGGCACGCTCGGTATTAAAATACCTAACACAAGCCACCGCTATGAAGGCGGTGGCTTTTTTCTGCGCCCCGCCCTATCCGATTAGCAACAGACCACGGGGCACGGCGACCCATTGATGTAACGTGATCGCCTCGAATCCACACGCCCCGCCGAGCGGCGCGGTAAGATGATGCCCGTCTCTGTTACCGCTCACCAGAGGGGATACCCAGTTTGAGCAACACCTCTCGACAACACCACGACCGGATCAACCCCAGCCATCAACTCGCGATCGTTGCGGGGTACGGCGTGGTCGGGCGGATGGTCGCGCTGGAGCTGGAGCGCAGCGGCCTGGCGGTGACGATCATCGAGTTGAATCTCGACACCATTGAAAAACAACTGGGTCTGGACAAGAAGGTGGTGTACGGGGACGTGCTAGACCCGAATACACTGAGGCAGGCCGGGATCGAAAAAGCCGATGTCTTTGTGCTGGCCGTCCCGAATGAAGAGGACGCGGTGAAGGCGTGTGGGGTCGCACGGGAATTGAACCCCGATATTTTCATCGCCGCACGCACGAACTTTGTCAGCAAGGGGATGCTCTGCACCCAGGCGGGGGCCGACTGTGTCATCGTTGAAGAGATAGTCACCGCGCAGGCGATGCAGCAAGCGATCATCGAAAGACTCAACGGCAAGAATGGTCAGGCCGAACTATCTCTCACGGACCAGGCCACGCCGCAGGCCAACCTATGAACCGCACCTGGGGACTCACCATGACACACACAACACGACACCTGACAACCGCCTTGATGATCGGCTTCGCCGCCCTGTGGTCAGCTACCGCCACACCCCTACAAGCCGCGGTCTCGGTCGGCGACCACCCGCAGATCAATTTCAAAGCAACAGACGGGACACAGGTCACTTCCGAATCCCTGCGTGGTCGATTGGTTATCGTCGATTTCTGGGCGACCTGGTGCGGCCCCTGCGTCAAAGCCGTCCCACACATGCTCAAACTGAATCAACAGTACTCGGCCCGGGGCGTGCAGATCATCGGCATCAGCCGGGACAGTGACCGGCGGGCCTTGGAGCGATTCGTCAGTAATAAACGCATGACCTGGCCGCAATTCTTCGACAAAAACGAAACCGCCAAGATGTCCCGCGCGTGGGGCGTCAGCGGCATCCCCAGCATCTTCATCCTCTCACCCCAGGGCGAGGTGCTGTGGATCGGCCACCCCGCGCGAATGGATAAGCCGTTTGCCGAGGCCCTGAAAAATCACCCACCCACACCACCGAGTGCCAGCAAGGACGGATCGTCCTCGGCCACACAGGCCCGAGACGATGCCGTCGAAGCGCTCCAACAGGCTCGCGCCCTGGTCAACACCGACGACTTCGCCCAGATGCTGGCCCTGATTGCGGGGGTGTCCGATGACGTGCTAACCGACCGCCGGGTATTGGGCAACGCCCGTGTGCTACTGGCCCGGCTCGAACTCAAACCAGAGTCCACCGACGCGCTGGCTGTAGCGAAAGAAGCCAACCCCGACGCCGCCGCGAAGTTCGACGCCCTGACCCAAGCCGTCAACAACGCAACACCCGGAACCGACACAAACAACGCACAACGCCCCGCTGTCCACCCCAAACTGGTCGCCTCCAAACTCGCCCAAGCCGACAAAGCTCGCGAGGGGGACAAGCACTACCGCGCGTTTACGCTCTACAACTGGCTGTTGGATCGTGCCGGCGAGACTGAAACGGGTCACACCGCCGCGCAGCGCATCGCCGAGTACGAAGCCGACGAAGAAAAAATGGCCGTCATCCAATCCGCCCAAGCCGAACAGCGGGCCAAGTCACTGCTGTCCCTGGCCAAGAACTACGAAGCCGCCGGCAATCACGAACAAGCCAAGGCAACCTACGAGCAGGTTCTAGCCGAGTATGAAGACGCCACCGAGTGCTGTGCGCTGGCCCGCGAGGCGTTGGCGAAGCTGGAGTAGTCGGGATCAGCGCGGAGAGCGCGATTTCACCGTCGATACGATTTGAATCTACCCCGCGCTGGACATCAGGCCGGTTTCCATGCGTGGTGCGGGGAGGTCGGAGCTGCCGGTGAGGTAGGTGTCGATGCCGTGGGCGGCGCCGCGTCCTTCGGCGATGGCCCAAACGATCAGGGACTGGCCGCGTCGGCAATCGCCGGCGGCGAAGACGCCTTCGCTGGTGGTGGCGAATCGACCGTAGTCGGCTTTGAAGTTGCTGCGTGCGTCGCGTTCGATGCCGAGCTTGTCGGCGAGTGTTTCTTCCGGGCCCAGGAATCCCATGGCGAGTGTAACGAGGTCGGCTGGGAACTCGCGTTCGCTGCCGGGGACTTCGGTCATCTGGAATCGTCCGGTGTCGTCTTTTTGCCAATCGACCTGGATGGTTTTGATTGCCTGGACGTTGCCGTGGCCGTCGCCGACGAACTCTTTGGTGAGGATGCAGAACTCGCGGGGGTCTTTGCCGTACTTGGTTGAGGCTTCTTCGTGGCCGTAGTCGACGCGGAAGATGCGAGGCCACTGGGGCCAGGGGTTGTCGTCGGCGCGGTGTACGGGTGGGACGGGGAGGAGCTCGAAGTTGACCAGTGACTTGCAGCCGTGCCGCAGGCTTGTACCCAGACAGTCGGTGCCGGTATCGCCGCCGCCGATGACGACGACGTGTTTGTCTTTGGCGGAGATGTAGTTGCCGTCGTCGAGGTTGGAATCCAGTAGGCTCTTGGTGTTTTTGTGTAGAAACTCCATGGCGAAGTGGATGCCGTTGAACTCCCGGCCGGGGACGGGGAGGTCGCGTGGGACGGTTGCGCCGCATGCGAGGAGCAATGCGTCGTGTTCTTTGCGCAGGTCGTGGATATCGACATTGACACCGACGTGTGCATTGGTGACGAAGTTGACACCTTCCTGGGCCAGAAGATCGATACGTCGTTGGACGATTTTTTTGTCGAGCTTCATGTTGGGGATGCCGTACATCAACAGCCCCCCGAGGCGGTCGTCGCGTTCGTAGACGGTAACGGTGTGGCCTGCCTTATTGAGTTGGTCGGCGGCGGCGAGCCCGGCGGGGCCGGAGCCGACGACAGCAACGGTCTTGCCTGAACGGGTGGTCGGGGCGTTAGGTTTGGCCCAGCCCTCTTCGAAGGCGCGGTCGATGATGTTGCACTCGATGCTCTTGATCGTGACCGGGGGGTCGATGACACCCAGGCAGCATGAACCCTCGCAGGGCGCGGGGCAGACCCGGCCGGTGAATTCGGGGAAGTTGTTGGTCTTCATCAGGCGGCGAAAAGCGCTTTCCCAGTCGCCGTGGAATACTTTGTCGTTCCATTCGGGGATGAGGTTGTCGACGGGGCAGCCGGTCTCGGACTGGCAGAAGGGGACGCCGCAATCCATGCAGCGTGCGCCCTGCTCGCGGAGCATCTGCGGGTCTGCACGCTCGACGATCTCGTAGAAGTCGTTGATGCGCACATCCGGTGCCCGCGATGACATCGGCTGACGCTCGTATTCAAGAAATCCAGTTGGCTTACCCAAAACAAGTCACTCCAAACTCTGACACCCGCTTGGTCGCGGGGATGTATCGTTCCTGCTTAACGGCGGCTATACCATGCGCCACTTAACCACCCACACCGGGTGGGATAGCCTCCTGCGCGGCGGCCTTACGTTGATCCAGCACGCGGCGGTAGTCCACGGGCATGACCTTGACGAACTGGGGCAAGACCCGGTCCCATTCGGCAAGGACACGGGCGGCGACACCCGAGCCGGTGTATTCAAGATGGTTGCTCACGAGGCGTTTGACCGTGGTGACATCTTTTTCGCTGAGGCCTTCAAGATCGACCATGCCCAGGTTGCAGTTCTGTAGGAACTCGCCTTCCTTGTCCCAGACGTAGGCGATGCCGCCTGACATGCCAGCGGCGAAGTTACGACCGGTCTTGCCGAGGATGACGACACGACCGCCGGTCATGTATTCACATGCGTGGTCGCCGACCGCTTCGACGACTGCGTTGGCACCGGAGTTACGGACACAGAACCGCTCGGCAGCGACGCCTCGGAAGTAGGCTTCCCCGGCGGTCGCGCCGTAGAGTGCGACGTTGCCGATGATGATATTTTCCTGTGGCTGGAAGGTGGCGACCTGTGGGGGATGGACGATGATCTTGCCGCCGGAGAGTCCCTTGCCGACGTAGTCGTTTGCATCGCCTTCGAGTCGGATAGTGACACCGCGAGCGAGCCAGGCGCCCAGAGATTGTCCCGCGGAGCCGTGGAAGATGAGTTCGATGGTGTCGTCGGGCAGGCCGTTCTCGCCCCACTTTTGTGAGACGCGGTTGGAGAGCATGGTGCCGACGGTGCGGTCGGTGTTGGTGATGGGCAGTTCGACGCGGACTTTTTCGCCGTGCTCAAGCGCGGGTGTGGCGTGCTCGATGAGGCGGACGTCTAACACGTCGGAGATGCCGTGGTCCTGTGCGATAAGTTTTCGGACAGCAACATCTTCGCGTGGCTTGCGTGCGGGCTGGAGGATGGGTGTGAGGTCCAGGCCGTCGGCTTTCCAGTGGTCGATGGCGTCGCGTGCTTCGAGCAGATCGACACGGCCGATGAGTTCGTCGATGGATCGGATGCCGAGCTTGGCCATGTAGGAGCGTGCTTCCTCGGCGACCATGAAGAAGAAATTGATGACGTGCTCGGGTTGGCCGGAGAATTTTTTGCGTAGCACTTCGTCCTGAGTGCAGATGCCGACGGGGCAGGTGTTCAGGTGGCACTTGCGCATCATGATGCAGCCCATGGCGACCAGGGGGACGGTGGCGTAGCCGTATTCTTCTGCTCCCAGGCATGCGGCGATGACCAGGTCGCGTCCGGTTTTGAGTCCGCCATCGGTTTCGAGACGGACACGGGAGCGGAGGTCGTTCATCACGAGTGTCTGGTGTGTCTCGGCAAGGCCAAGCTCCCAGGGGAGTCCGGCGTGCTTGATGCTGGTCAGCGGTGATGCGCCTGTGCCGCCGTCGTATCCGCTGATGAGGATGTGGTCGGCATGGGCCTTACTCACACCGGAGGCGATGGTTCCGACGCCGACTTCGGAAACGAGTTTGACGCTGATGGGGGCGTTGGGGTTGGCGTTCTTAAGATCGAAGATGAGTTGGGCGAGGTCTTCGATGGAGTAGATGTCGTGGTGCGGTGGCGGGCTGATGAGTCCGACGCCGGGGGTTGAGTAGCGGATGTCAGCGATGTACTCGTCGACCTTGTGTGCGGGGAGTTGTCCGCCTTCGCCGGGCTTTGCACCCTGAGCGATTTTGATTTGGATGAGGTCTGCGTTGGCGAGGTAGAAGCTGGTGACGCCGAATCGGCCGGAGGCGACCTGCTTGATGGCGGATCGTTTGGAATCGCCGTTGGGTAGCGGGGTGAAGCGGACGATGTCTTCGCCGCCCTCGCCGGAGTTACTCATCCCGCCCATGCGGTTCATAGCGATGGCCAGGGTTTCGTGGGCTTCTTTGGAGAGTGCGCCCAGTGACATCGCGCCGGTGCGGAAGCGTTTGACGATCTGGGAAGCGGGCTCGACTTCGTCAAGCGGTATCGCACTGCTAGCGTCGTCGGTCTTGACGTGGAGGAGGCCACGGAGCGTGCATCGGCTGCGTGCGTCGTCGTTGCACTGGGCGGCGTACTGCTGGTATGCGGGGTGGCTGTTGGATTTGACGGCGAGTTGGATGTTAGCGATGGCGGTTGGGCCGAAGGCGTGTTTTTCTCCGCCGGCACGCCAGTGGTATTCGCCGGGGTTGGGGAGTTGATCGAGTCTGACGCCCTCTCGCCGGGGGAAACCCAGGAGGTGTCTGCGTCGTGCTTCTTGGGCCAGCACGTCGAACCCCGCGCCGCGTAATCGGCTGGCGGTGCCGTTGAAGCAGCGTTCGATCACCTTGTGGTCGAGTCCGAGCGCCTCGAAAATCTGCGCGCCCTTGTAGCTCGCCAGGGTGGAGATGCCCATCTTGGACATGACTTTCAAGACGCCCTTGTTGATCGACTTGGTGTAGTTGCGGACGATTTTTTCGTTGGAGATGGACTTGCTGAGTGTGCCGCGTTTACGGAGCCAGGCAAGGGCGTCGAACGCGAGGTAGGGGTTGACGGCATCGGCGCCGTAGCCGAAGAGGACGCAGAAGTGGTGGACCTCGCGAGCTTCGGCGGACTCGACGACCAGGCCGATGCGCGTGCGTTGGTGGGTGCGTACCAAGTGGTGGTGGACCGCGCCGGTTGCCAAGAGTGAGCTGACGGGGAGGCGGTCCGGGCCGACGTTGCGGTCCGAGAGGATGATGAGTTGATAGCCCTGCTGGATTGCTTCGGTGGCTTCTTTACAGATGCGGTCGAGTGTTTCGGCCAGGGCGTCTTCGCCTTGCGTGCCTTCATCGGAGGCTGGGCGGTCGTAGGTGATGTCGATCACCTGAGAACGCCAGCCGCGGTGGTCGAGGTTTTTTAGTGCGCCCAGTTGCTTGTTGGTCAGGACGGGCTGGGCCAGTTGCAGGCGGTGACACTGGGACTCGGTGGTTTCCAGGACGTTGCCCTCGGGGCCGATGAACGTCTGCAGCGACATGATGATTTCTTCGCGCAGCGGATCGATCGGTGGGTTGGTCACTTGAGCGAACATCTGCTTGAAGTAGTCGTAGAGCAGGCGGGGTTTATCGGAGAGGACGGCGAGGGCCTGGTCGTTGCCCATCGAGCCCATGGCTTCTTTGCCGTGGCGGACCATGGGGACCAGCAGCAGGTGCATGTGTTCGACGGTGTAGCCAAACGACTGCATCAGGGGCATGAGCCGATCTTCACTGATTTTTTCGAGTTCGCTGGGCGCGGGTGCGGGGAGGTCGGCGATGTCGATGCGCTGGGTCTGGAGCCATCGGCCGTAAGGTCTGGCGGATGACATCGAGCCCTTGATTTCTTCGTCGGCGATGATGCGGCCTTCGTCGAAGTTGACCAGGAACATCCGTCCGGGCTGTAGCCGACCCTTGAACCTGACCTTGGCGGGGTCGATGTCAAGGACACCGACCTCGGACGCCATGATGACACGGTCGTCTTCGGTGACGTAGTACCGGCTTGGGCGCAGGCCGTTGCGGTCGAGTACCGCGCCGATGTATTTGCCATCGGTGAACACGACGGATGCGGGGCCGTCCCAAGGCTCCATGAGAGCGGCGTGGTATTCGTAGAAGGCTCGCTTGGCCATGGGCATGGACTCGTGGTTTTCCCATGCCTCGGGGATCATCATCATGACCGCTTCGGGGAGTGAACGGCCGGCCAGCAGCAGCAGCTCAAGTGCGTTGTCAAAGTTGCCGGAGTCTGAACAGTCGGGCTCGGAGATGGGGAATAGTTTTTCCAGGTCATCGCGGAAGTGTTCGCTTTGCATCAGGCCTTCGCGGGCGGCGACCCAGTTGACGTTGCCCTTGAGGGTATTGATTTCGCCGTTGTGGCTCATGAACCGGCAGGGCTGGGCGCGGTCCCAACTTGGGAAGGTGTTGGTGCTGAAGCGTGAGTGAACCATCGCCAGATGGCTGACGTAGCGCTCGTCCTGAAGGTCGGGGTAGTAGGGCATGACCTGTCCGCTGGTGAGTTGTCCCTTGTAGACGATCACCTTGGTGGAGAGGCTGCAGACGTAGAAGTATTTCGCTTCGCTGAGAGATTCGTCGGAGCGGATCAGTCGGCTGGCGTGCTTGCGGATGATGTAGAGTTGCCGTTCCAGGGCGTCGCCGTGGACACCTTCTGCGCCGGAGATGAAGACCTGTTCCATGAACGGCTCGGTGGTGCGAGCGGTCGGGCCGACGTCTGCGCCGTCGGGATCGACAGGCAAGGTGCGCCAACCCAGCAGGATCTGGCCCTGTGCTTCGACGATTTTGGCGAAGGTCTGCTTGCAGGCTTCACGTTGTGCGGGGTCACGGGGGAGGAAGACATTGCCGGCACCGAAGAGCCCGGCGTCGGGGAGGGTGATGTCGGCGTCACGTTTGGCGACGCTGCGAAGGAAGCCGTGTGGGAGTGCGGTGAGTATGCCTGCGCCGTCGCCGGTGTTGGCTTCGCAGCCACAGGCGCCGCGGTGGTCCATGCGTCCGAGCATGGTGATGGCGTCTTCGACGATCCCGTGGCTCTTGTGTCCCTTGATGTGGGCGATGAAGCCGACACCGCAGGCGTCTTTTTCGTAGGCGGGGTCGTACAGCCCGTTGGCCGGGGGGAGGCCCGGGGACGGTGAGCCAGTGTGTGTTTGTGGTGGTTCTAGTTGCATGTTTATTTCTCAGTCCCCATCAGGGCGCTGCTACCGGGTTGTATCTGCCCGTCTAGTCCGACCTCTGACCCGGCGTGAGCGACGAGGAAGTCTACAAACGCCTGGGCCGCCGGCGAGAACGCCGAGCCGTTGCGTGACCGCCGTCGGCATATCACGCCCAGGGGCCGCAGGAGCGTGGGTGTCATCATCACCATCGCCAGAGAGCCGGCGGTGACTTCCCGGATGACGGTGCGTCGGGGGAGGATTGATAGCTGTTCGGTGACCGTGAGGGCCCCCTTGATGGTGTCGATGTTGTCGAAAACGTTGCTGATTCGGGGCTTCACGCCGTTGTCCTTGAAGTATTCACGGATGCGTCGTCCGACGGGGAGGTCGGTGTCGAAGGTCACCATCTCGCGGCCTTGCAACTCACTAACGCAGACCGTCTGGCTCTGAGCCAGTGGGTGGCCGGTGTTGCACACCACGACCATCTCCTCGTCACGGAGCGGGATGGTGTCCACCTTGGACCAACGTTCGGGGTACGAAACGATCCCCATGTCGCACTCGTGTTCTCGCACGGCGTTGTAGACGTGTTCGGGGCGTTCGTAACGGATCTCCACGGAGACCTTCCCGTACTCAGACTCGAACTGCTGACGGACCCGGCAAAGCAGGTCGATCCCAGCGGAGTAGATCGCCATCACCCGGACGACCCCCTGGGGCTTCTTGCCCAGCCCGGCGACTTTCGACGCCAGGTGGTCGTAACGGCTGATTAGTTCCTCGCAGCCCTGAGCAAACAGTTTACCCGCGGGGGTCAGTTCCAGGGGCCTGACCGAGCGGTCCAGCAGCGTGACCTCCAGCTTCTTCTCCAATTGCCCGATCCGCTGACTGGCTGCGGACTGACTGATCCCATGAACCTCGGCGGCCTGGGAGAGGCTGTGGCAACGGGCCACATCGGCGAATAGGCGTAGCGTCTGCATATCCAAGCACACACTTATATAATAAGTAATACTAATACGGTGAAATTAGAATATCACTATAGCTAATTTTTGCAGTTTTTGCAAGGTTCGTCTTGGGGGAGGCAGTGGTGCCTGGGAAGGCTGAAAGTCGGGTGTTATCTAAAGATATATCATAGACTTGTCCGATTTTTTAATACCGCTTGAATCCCCTAAATCTGCTCTCTAAGTTGAACTTCTGTCCTCATGAGCCAAGACCGCCCCACCGTCGGCCACGTCTTACACCGCCTTAGCCGAGCAGGTGCCGAAGTCCTCGCTGGGGACCTCGCGCGGAGGCTGGCGGACCGGTATCGGTTTGTTTTTCTTTGCCTGGACGGGGTCGGTACATTGGGGGAGGAACTGGCGTCGGAGGGGTTTGCGGTGGTGGACCTGGGGCGTCGGCCGGGCTTGGACCGAGCGGTGGCCCGTCGGCTCAGGGGGGCGGTGCGGGAGCGGGGCATCGACCTGCTGCACGCGCATCAGTACACGCCGTTTTTTTACTCTGCTGTGTCTCGTGGGTTAGGAGCGTCACCACCGATCCTCTTCACCGAACACGGTCGACATTACCCAGATCAGCGAAAACTCAAACGCGTGCTGGCTAATCGCTGGCTGCTCAAGCCCAGCGACCGCGTATCTGCGGTGGGCCGATTCGTTGCCGAGGCTCTGACTAAGAACGAGGGGATCGACGCGGGGCGTATCCGTGTGATTCACAATGGGATTGATCCTGATGCCTTCCCCACAGCCGACCCGTCCGGCCGAGCCGCGGCGAGGGGGATGATCGGGGTCGGTGAGGATACCCCGCTGGTCATGCAGGTCGCGCGGTTCCACCCGGTGAAAGACCACCAGACGGCGGTCCGCGCCTTTGCCCGGGTTACCGAGCAAGTCCCCGGTGCCAAACTTTGTCTGATCGGCGAGGGCGATGAACGGCAGGCGATTGAGGCGCTGTCGGCCGAGCTTGGCATCTATGAACACATCCTTTTTATGGGTGCCCGTGACGATGTCGCCAGGCTGTTGCCGGGTGCGGATGTGTTTATGTTGTCCAGTGTCAGCGAGGGTATCTCCGTGACGCTGTTGGAAGCGATGGGGACCGCTGTGCCGATCGTCGCGACCGATGTCGGCGGCAATGGTGAGGTGGTCGAGTACAACAAGACCGGCCTGCTGTCGCCCCGGGGTGATGACCGTGCCTTAGCAGACAGCCTTATCTCGCTGCTGACCGATGCGGACAGGCGCCGCGAGATGGGGGCTTTGGGGCGTGAGAGGCTGCTTGATACGTTCACACAGAACCGCATGCACAGCGCTTATGCAGAGCTATACGGGCAGATGCTTGATGAGCTTTCCTGATAGAGAATCCGTAAAACAACGGGCCTACAATCTCAGCATGAAAACCAACCCCCTGATTGTTTGCCTGGCTGTGATGTTGCTGTCTTCGCATGCGGTGTCGCAGGAACAGGCTGTGGATCCGTTTGAGGGTTTTACGCGTGACTGGCGTGACAGCCCGGTGTGGTACGACGGGCTGGCGGAGTGCGCTGTTTATGACGCGGCCCGGACTGTCTACGGCAAAGAGCAACACTACACCGCACGCATCTTCACAAACAAAGAGAAAGCCAGCACCGATACGTTCACCAAGAGCGATGACGGGACCGGACGCGAGGTCTTCAAGCACCACATACGCGATGACATCCCGACCAAGAACTACACCTACCACTACTCGACGATGAATTACGTCGGGGCCGATGACCTAAAGAGCCTGAAGCTGGACATGGGGTCGCAGGAGGACTGTGGGGTGACGTTCAAGCAGTACATCAATCACGCGGGGACGTTGCGTTGGCGTCAGCACAGTTACTTCCCTAATGAAGGCGAGCGGTCGGGGGAGATCGCACCCCGTCCGAGTTTCGCGTTTGCGGATGCGCTGGCTCTGATCCTGCGTGGCTACCCGTTTGATTCGCCGCCGAAGACTTTGGAATTGCAGTTGCTGCGTGGGCAGAGGGATGTGCATCTGACGCTACCTGACGAGTTGGGCTCCGGGGTGGCGATCGTTCAATACCGGGGGGAAGAATCGCTGGATCTGCCTATAGGCAAGTTGCAAGCCCACCACCTGGTGCTGCATGTGGCCCCGGATTGGCAGGAACATTACTGGTTTGCGTCGGACCCGGACAGGCTGCACGTCCTGGTTCAATACCAAGGCAGCTACGGCATTAATTACCGGCTCAAGGAGCTCAACCGGTGTGCGTATTGGCGGTAGATGGCCGTCTGGTCCGATCATTGGTCAGTGGCTACCATGGTGTTTTATCTATTTGAGGGCGGTTGATTGTTTAAAAGACTTGCCTCGGTCATTGCGGTTGGTGTGCTGGCCTGGGCGGCGATAGGTACACCCACGCTTGGGGCGCCGTTGGATGGGGCGCTGAACCAACTACTTGCCAGCCGGGACCTGCGCAGCACGCGGTACTCGATCTGTGTGATTGATGCGGATAGCGGTGAGGTGCTGGCGGATATCCACGCGGACGAGCCGATGATCCCGGCGAGCAACATGAAACTGCTGACGACCGCGTCGGCGATCGACGTGCTGGGCGAAGGCTTCGTATTCCGCACGGAGTTAAGTTTGATCGAATCGGACAAGCCGGGGGAGGCGGGGGCCAAGCCTGACCTGATGATCCGGGGGGACGGGGACCCGGCGTTGGGCGACCCGGTACTGCTTAAAGAAGCGGAGATGACCGCCGAGGATCTGCTTGATGGATGGGTTCAGGCGGTGAAGAAGACGGGGGAGACATCGTTTGGCCGACTGATCGTCAACGACCGGGTATTTGATCGGCAGATGGTTCATCCTAGTTGGCCGGTTGGGCAGTTGCACAAGCACTACTGCGCCCAGGTCGCGGGGCTGAATTTTCATGACAACTGCCTGCACGCTTTGCCTGCACCCGCCAACCAGATCGGTGCCGGGCCGACCGTGAGTTTTTACCCCGAGTCGCCGTTCATCCAGACGTTTAACAGCGCGACCACGGGCGGCGCTAACGAGTTCTGGGTCGATCGTAAGCCGGGGACGAATCAGATGACGTTCCGCGGGCGTGTGAAGACCAAGTTCTACACGCCGGTGCGGGTAACGTTAAACGACCCGCCGATCTATCTTGCGCAGCTCTTGAAACACCGGCTGGGGGTCGCGGGGATCAGCGTAGACCGGATCACCCGGCTTGCTGATGGCGAGATCGCCCCCGAGGCCCGTGCGATCCACCGCGTGGAGACGTTGCTCCCGGCGGTCTTAAAGAGAACGAACCAGGACTCGGTAAACCTGTTCGCCGAGGCGTTGATTAAACGGATGGGTTTTTCTCTGACCGGTTCGCCTGGCAACTGGGAAAACGGTGCGGCGGCGCTGAGGCATGCGCTATCCAACCGGCTGGGCACCCGTGCGGCCGGCGCGACGATCGCCGATGGCAGCGGGCTTAGCCGGGACAACAAGGTAACGTCCCGGCTGTTCGCGGAACTGCTGAGTTCGATGTATCAAGACGCCCAACGCGGGCCGATCTTTATGAGCAGCTTGTCGTACAGCGGGAAGATCAACGATCAGTCGAGGGTCGGGCACGGGACGCTGGACGGGCGTTTCAGGAAACTACCGGCCGGCCACTGGGTGTACGGCAAGAGCGGGTACATCAGCGGCGTGTCGAGCCTGTCGGGTTACCTGGTCATCACCGATCCCGCCGACCCATCAGACACGGACCCAACCGCTAAGACAACACGGACCGTCGCGTTTAGCTTCCTGTTCAACGGATTCACTGCCCCCCTATCCAACCGCAGCCTCAAGAGCGTGCAGGACCGTATGCTTGAGTTGATCGATCAACAGGTCGCGGGCTGGCAGTAAGGGCGAAGGCATAAATAAGAAAGAAAGATTGATCCACAGGCGGTGGGTGGGGACCACCGGTGTTATTTACCAGTGGCCGTCGAGGATCTGGTGGATGGCGTGGGCGACGCCGTGGTCGTGGTTGGGCTTGGTGATGTAAGCGGCGTGCTGTTTGGCGGCGTCGGCGGCGTTTTCCATGGCGATGGCGCAGCCGGCGGCCTGGAGCATAGCGACATCGTTGATCTCATCGCCGATGACTGCGACCTGGTCGGGACCGATGTTCATTTGTTCGGCGACCCAGGTTAGGCCGTGCCATTTATCGACACCGGGCGCGAAGATTTCGATGATGTGGATGGCCTCGTCGGGATCGGGCGATTGGACGGCGGCGAAGGCGTGGGCTTGGACTCGGCCGGCAAATTGCTCGTTGACTTTGGCGAGGATGTCAGGCATGCGCGAGCCGGGGGCGACCATGCCGACACGCAGGGTGTGGTGTAGGTCGTCGGGTGTGACGTCGCGCTGCGTGTGGAGGATCGCGCCGGTGAAGTCGAACCACCACTTGCTGTTGGGTGTGAGTTGGCCGTTGCCGGTGACGAGGTATTCATGACCGACGCGGTTAGGTTCGCGGTAGGCGAGCACGGCCTGGGGCTCGTCTTTAAGCAGGTCGATGAGTTCGGCGGCCGTGCCGGGGTCCATCTCTGTGAAGTGTTGTGTCGTGCCGGTGGGTAAATCGGTGATAGCCGCACCGGTGACGAAGACGCCGACGCCGAGGTTTGGGATGTCGTCGAGGACGTGCTTGGCTTCGCGCCAACCTCGGCCGGTGCAGGGGACGACGGCAAGCCCGGCGGCCTGTGCGTCGGCGATAGCGGCAAGGTTTTCACGGCTGACCTTGCCGTCCGGGCAGAGCAGGGTGCCATCGAGATCGATCGCTAGCAGGCGGTAATTCATAAGAGCAGATGATATCAGGGGCCGGGGTTGCGGTCTGCAGAGGGAGGCGTGCGGTGTGTAGCTGGATATGCCGGCGGTTGCGTAACGGGGTGTGGTTGGGTGTTATTTTAATTAAAGCACATTAAATTTAGCCTAAATATTATTTTACAGTGATTAATAATGTTGCTGATTGAGGTTCTGTTTAGTTTATGTGTGGTACCGGATGAAGGTGGCTGGGTTACGCGTGATGGCCAATGTTTATGCTTAGAGCAGTGGGGAAAAAAGCGAGGCAACGCCCTCGGCGTACTGTTTGACGACTGGTCGTTTGCGCCAGGCGCTCAGGACGACGGGCTCGGACTGGTTGAGGTAGTGTTGCTGTGCGAAGCGCAGGTGCTGGGTGACCTGTTGGCCGTAGAGCAGGACG
>JAJDCX010000058.1 GCA_029260615.1 Phycisphaeraceae bacterium
TGGGGTGACGGTTTCCGCCGCGGTCCCACGGCCGGAGGCCATGGGCTTTTGGGGGAAGTTGGGGGCAGCCCTCGAGTCCCGGTCCTTTTAATCTTTGGATACTCAGGGTAGCTGTCGATCGTCGCCGTGAGGTTGTCGGCAGGTGTGATCAAAATTAATTACGCCTCCACTCTTGGACGATGCGTCAGGTTTGTGCGCACAGAGGCGACCCTTTTATTGCCAGAGAGGGTGTAAGTTGAGTTGGTGAGGGGTCTAAGAAAATGTGCGATTCTGCGCATTTTTGATGGAAAAACCGGTCAGATTGTGCGCACGAAAGCGGGTGCTGGCTCCATCAATCTCCATCATCGATTTTAAGGTTCCTGACACCTTTTCCGATCCCAAAGTCTCCACAAGTATGCCTATGCACATTCCAATCCTGTGATGAACGTAGATCCTAGCGGAAGATTTACAATATTCCAATTGTTTGTAGTACTCTTATTCATTGCGTTCGCCCTATGGTTAATTGTCCCAAGCAATAATAGTACATCAAACACTAGCTCCTCAGGTTTGCAAAATAGTTCTATTCCTCTTTCGGATATAGAAGATGCGATTGATGGATTTGAAAAGGCTAAAGGTATATTAATAAAAGTCGCTAAAGACCAACCCTTGCCGCAAGACTGGCCGGAATACAAATCTCGACTTAATGATAAAGGGGTCTATATAGTTGGCCAAATGGGAGAGGGCGTTGTAGGGGTAGGCGAGAATCTCTCATACGGCCAGCAAGAGATAGTCAACTACTTTGAAGCATTGGGTTGGAATATTGACAATCCTGAAGCACGTACACATCCAAATGCAACGGATTATGTTAAGGACAAGGAATCTTGGATAGTAATCTGGGGTACTGCCGAAGCAAAAAGACTCGAGATCGTTGTCGAAGAGCTAGAGAAAGAAAAAGAGCGCAGGGAATCTAATTAGAACCTCGGCGGCATATGCCTAACCATTCTAATGCATATCACTTGCGCCACTATTCGATATACTGCATCAATACAAGGGCCTTATCCTAATACCGACCGCTATTAGATCAAACACCCCACGATACATAATTGATATGTCTAAAATTAGATTATATAACCGAATCCCACGATACATTCGCATTACTGCACTCTGTATAATTGTGATAACACTGCTTAGTACCGCCTTGTTGACAGCCACTTGGTATTGTGACAGATTAAGAGTAAATAAAGTAATAGATGAGATAGGCGGCGGAGTAGCTTATCGTCCAATGGGCACCGATATGGTTAGGCGTATCACTGGCCGCTACCAACCGGCTATTTTATTGAGAGCACGAGCATACTCAAATATCAACATTGATGATCGCGGCGTAGAGTTATTGGCGGAGTTGTTGCCAAATCTTGAGCAGCTTAACCTAAGTGAATCAGACATTACAGATGATGCATTTTCGTCAATATCAAAGATGAACAAGCTGTCTTGGCTGTCTGCAAAACGAGTAAGAATCAACGGTGATGGACTTGAACTGTTAAGACCACTCGACAATCTACAGGTGCTAATTCTTGATAACACACAGATTGATGATTCGTCAGTTGTAAACCTGAAGTATATAACCACCTTAACTACTCTTAGCCTGAGCGGCACCCCTATTACAGACAATGCGATCGATACACTCTTAGAACTCGACAATCTTAAAATACTTATCCTTGTTGATACTCACATCACGCCAGCAGGCATAGAATATATTCGTGAATCTAAGCCAGATATGGCAATATTATATTAATAGTAAATTGCGCCTCAAAGCAGAATCCGGGGGTGAGAAAAGGGGTTGGGCCGGAAAAGGTGTCAGGAACCTTAAACGGCTGGAACGACGGTGAGTGACAGGGTGAAAGACTAACTACATGCCAAACGACGCACGAACCCTTTCATTGTTGACCTGCCTGACTTGCCTGACGTGGCTGTGCCTGTGGCCTATGACGGCTGTGGCGGGTGAGATGGGGCATGGCTACGCGATCACGATCAGCCAGTCGGCAACGCCGACGGAGCGTCGGGCGGGGGACTTGTTGGAGGCCGCGGGTATCGGTGGTCGGGTTTCGGGTTTCGGAAAACAAGCGGGGCAACCTACGATCTATGTGGGGCCTTCGCTGGCTTCGATGACGCTGGTGGGTGACAAGGTGGACTGGGGCACACTAGGCCCTGATGGCATGGTGGTCTGGAAGGCAGACAATTCAGACATCGTTTTGGCTGGGGGCAGACCCAGAGGCACAACGCATGCGGTGGTGAGGTTCCTGGAAGAGCAGGCGGGGTCCGGGGGGTGTCGGTGGTGGCCGGATGGGGGGCATCTGTTATCTTAATAAAGATAGCCCGGATACCCCGGCCAAGGCCCGGGGGGCCATGACCGGGCTTTGGGTGGGTGAGGGATGGTATGTGGTTGAAGCAGAGTGTTTGAAGGCGGGGAAAAAGCACAGGCATTTGTAATTGGGGAGCGACGTTGGGGGACGATCGCATTTTGTTGATTTGGGGATTGAGTTGCCGATAACTGGGGTATGTCGTTGCGCCCGCATCCTTTGGAGACGTTGTTGACCGCCTTGTCGGGGTGGTTGCCGTTGTTGGGGGGGATGGTGTTGCTGGGGATGACGGTGATTACGCCGGAGTGGTTGGGGTGGCGTGAGCTGGTTTGGCAGCGGGATATGGTTGCGTTGCAGGCCAAGGGGCTTGAGACGCAGCGGATGAGTTATGCGGGGTTTAACGATGCGTTGACAGCGGACGATCCGGTGTTGCTGGAGCGGTTGGCGTTTACGCATTTGCGGTACAAGCCGGTGGACAAGCGGTTGTTGGACGGGGTGGGCTCGGAGGCGGGTGAGATTGTGGCGGTGGGGAATGGGCTTTGGGATGGATCGGGGGACGTAACGGGGATGCCGGGGGTGATTGAGGCCTGGTTGGCGGCGCCTCAGCCGGTGGTTGGGCGGGACATTGCGGCGTTGGGGTCTGTGGATACGAGGCTGACCCGGCTGACGGATGGGCGTAGCCGATATGTGTTGTTGGCGGTGGCGATGCTCTGCCTGCTGGCGGGGCTTTGGCCCGAGAAGGAGTCGGAGCCGGGGGCGGGTGGGGTTATTGGGTAGTCCGAGGGGTTTGGGGTCAGTACCCGGTGACGACGGGGTGATCGTGGCGGTTCCACATGTCAAAGCCACCACGGAAGTCCGATACCTGGGCATTGCCTGCGGCGAGGAGTTTTTTTGCGGCCGCGTGGGAGAGGGTGTTCCTGGGGCCGTCGCCGTAGACCACGATGTGTTCGGCGTCGGCGAGGCGTGGGTCGTCGGGGTCCAGTTGCGGCAGTGGGATGTTGATGGCGTTGGGGAGGTGCCCGGTGCGGTACCGGTAATCAGGGCGTACATCGACAATCACGACGTCCTGCGACTCATCAAGTAGTTCTATCAGCTCAATCGCATCGAGTATCTCGATGTCGTTGTCGGTGACTTGAGGCACCTGGTTGCAGGCCACCAGCCCGAGAGCCAAGAAAGCAAGACACAGGCAGGCGACTGTGTTGATGATCCGGTAATTCCCCATCCCGCGGTCCTTTCGCTTCGGTGCGTCGTTGGTTGGCCGAGTACTTCGAGTATGACAGACACAGCATACGCGAACGGCGTGGTGCGCGGCAAGAAGTATGGCATATCCCAGATTATCCTTACGACCCGATCAAGCCGGACGTGAACCCGACCGATCAAAACATCAGGAAGACGAGTGGCCGTCACAACGGGGCGGACGGGAGAACCCGCTGGGTGAATCACATGCAACACACTGACGTCACGGCCGCTCGCCTTCTTTCTAATATCCCCGCCTTTGGTCGCTGGAACAACCGGCCGTTGAATCGTCAACTCAAGCAACTGTTAGCCGAGATGGATGACCAGATGCTGATGAGCCTGACAGCCCACGCGGTGCAGCAGATTGCTTCGGGGTCTAAACCGGCACGAAGCCTGCCAGTCTAAACAAGTCCCAAATCTTCATAAAGCGATCCCAAAACGGTGTAGATCCGTTTGTGGTGCGCTGTGTCTCCGGGCATGCCGTTGAAGACGATCGCTACGGCTAAACCGTGAGTCGGGTCGGCGAAGGCTACCGATGACTGATAACCCGAGTGGCCGAAGGTTTGGCCTGAGGCGTGCGGGCCGTAGCCGTAGGGGACGGTGTCTTTGCCGTATTTGGCAGAGTTGGGGATGAAGCCCAGGCCCCAATCGATGATGTGTTTGAAGCTGTGGTCGTACATATCGACACGGTGGCGATCGGTGAAGAGGTCGACGGTTTCGGGCTCGATGATGCGTGTGCCGTTAAGTTCGCCGGCGTTGAGTAGCATTTCGTAGAACCTGCCGAGTTCGCGTGCCGGGCCGTAGCCGCTGCCGCCGGGGCGACAGTCGGTACACCAACGCTGCTGGTCGAATCCACTGGGGAGGGTGGTGCCACGGGTGGTTCGGGGCATCTGGCCGATCCGGTCGGCGTTGTCTTGGTAATAGTCAGCGGGCATGCCGATCCAACTGTCTGTCATACCGAGGGGCTCGAAGATGTGTTGACGGTAGTAGTCGCTGGGCGGTTTGTGTGAGGCGATGCGCACTAGTTCGCCGAGGATGAACCAGCTTGAGTGGATGTGATAGCCGGCCCGCTCGCCTGGGGTCCAGTCGGGTTCGAGGGGTGTGGCGCAGATCGCGGCGATGATGTCGTCCCAAGGTACGCCGGGAGATTTGAATCGGCTGGCGCGGAAGCCCGAGGTGTGGGTCAGTAGTTGGCGTGGGGTGATAGTTTCCTTGCCGCCTTGGGCGAAGCCGGGGATCACATCGGCGACCGGCCTATCTAGATCAAGCCGACCTAGCTCCCATTGCTGGGCGAAGGCGACAGCGGCGATGGGTTTGGTAGCGCTCATCCAGGTCTGGATGGAGTCGGTTGCCATGGGGGTGCCGGGGCGGACCTCGCCGAATGCGGCGTCGGTGGCGACGTTGCCGTTTCGGGAGATGTATACCTGGGCCCCTAAGTGGTGGCCCGCTTGAATGCCCTGATCGATAAGTTTGTTGACGGTCGGTAGCGCGTCCAAGAAATGCCTTTAGTTGACCGTGGGGTCTGGGGGGATGAGGTTGGGGTTGATCTGGGTCTTCAGTTCCTCCAGGCCCCGCTGCTTGATGAACGCCGACCAGGACTGGGTATCCATGCCGGGCTCGAAGACGTTTTCTTGTGTCGCGTCGGTTACCAGCCAGCCTCCGGCGGCGAGTTCGGCCTCCAGTTGACCGGTGGTCCAGCCGGCGTAGCCGTGGAAGTATCGGGCGGTGGCTTGTTCGTTTGTAAGTAAGTCGCGGACGAGTTCGCTTTCGACGGTGAAGTAAATCCCAGGCAAGACAGTCTCCTGGGCCAGTTCGGTGACGGAGTGCAGAACCATCAAAGGGCCATCACACGGGCCGCCGCGCAGCAGCCCCGCGTCGGCTTCACATTCAATATCACCGCCTGCTTCGATCGCATCCCGCAGCATCATCCCGGTTGGGCGGTTGAGGACCAGGCCCAAAGCTCCGTCGCCGTCGTGCTTGACGATAAGCACCACCGAACGTGCGAAGTTGGGGTCGTCCATCGCGGGGGCGGCGAGCAGGAGTTTGCCTTTGAGGGAAGACATGGGGATATGATAGCAGGACACGGAACCCGGCTCTTCACGTTGTCGGGGGCGGGGTTGGAGGGAGGGGTTGTTGGGAGAGAAATGTAGGAAGTGAAGAACCCGGCGTGGCCGCCGGGGCTAAACGGGGGGGAGCGGGGATTGCTGTTTTTTGGTTTGGGGGTATGTTTAGCCCCCAACCACAGACAATGAGACGAAGCCTTTGCTGGATACCTTGGCTTCGAACTCGTCCCAGAATTTGTTGACGATGGTGCGGATGGCCCAGTTGGCGCCGTCGGCGAGGCCACAGATGGTGGCGCCGCGGCCGGAGGGGAGTGCGCCCATGGAGCCGGCGATTTCCAGTAATAGATCGAGATCGCGGGTAGTGCCGTCGCCTGCTTCGATGCGGGAGAGCATCTTGGACATCCAGTTGGTGCCTTCGCGGCAAGGTGTGCATTGGCCGCAGGACTCGTGGCCGAAGAAGCGTGCGATGTTGCGTGCGACGGCGACCATGCAGGTGTCTTCATCCATGACCATGACGCCGGCGGTGCCCAGGCCGAGTGTGTCGTACTTGGTGATGTCGAAGTCGAGTTTGACATCGTAGTCTTCGGTGCTCAGGACGCCGGTGGAGATGCCGCCGGGGATGGCGGTCTTGAACTTTTTGCCGTTGCGCATGCCCTGGCAGAGGCCTTCGATGAGGTCTTTGAGTGTGATGCCTAGCTCTTCTTCGTAGACGCCTGGTCGGTTGACGTGGCCGGAGACGCCGAAGAGCTTGGGACCGAAGCTGGCGGGGACGTGCGGGGGTGCGCCTTGGGGGCGTTGGGTGCCCATGGACTGGAACCACTTGGCGCCGTCTTCGCCGCGTTCAAGGATCGGGGTGCAGATGGCGAGGGTTTCGACGTTGTTGATGATGGTTGGCCGACCAAACGCGCCGGCGACAGCGGGGAACGGGGGCTTGATGCGTGGCCAGCCGCGTTTGCCTTCGAGTGATTCCAGCAGCGCGGTCTCTTCACCACAGATATAGGCGCCGGCGCCGCGGTGCAGGAAGAGGTCGGGCCAGCGGTCGTTGATCTTGCCGAGACGGGAGTCGGGGCCGAAGACCTTGTTTTCGTAGGCTTCCTTGATGGCGTTCTCGAACATCTCGCGCTGGTGGTGGTACTCGCCACGGATGTAGAAGTAGGCGGTGTCCAGTCGGCACGCGTGCATGCAGATGGCGATGCCTTCGATGATGATGTGGGGATCGAACTCGATGAGCAACCGGTCTTTGAAGGTGCCGGGCTCGGACTCGTCGGCGTTGATGGCGAGGTAGCGGCGTCCGCCGTCTTCGGGGGGCAGGAAGCTCCACTTCATCCCGGCGGGGAAGCCGGCGCCGCCACGGCCACGGACCTCTGCGGCTTTAATTAGTTCGATCACATCTTTGGAGTCCATCTTCAGCGCGTTGGCCAGGCCGGTGTAACCGTCGGTCTTGACGTACTGGTCGTAGGTCACCAGCTTGCGTTCGGCGGGGTCACCCCAGGGATGGGTTGGGATGCGTTTGGTGAGGACGGGTTCTTTGAGGGTCGTCATATCGATACTTCCGTGCGTGCGTTCGGTTCAGCGGTGTGGCGAGGACACGTCGATCTGCGATCGACCGCTAAACGTTGTGGTCTGAACCGTCACTCGTTACTTCGATTTCTTCGATGGTTGTTCGGCGGAGGGTTGTTGTTTCGCTGATCTTTTTTTCTTGTGTTTGGTGGCTGATCTTTTTTTTTCTGCCGGCGACGGGTTTGGCGGCGTGATGGATCATCAGGCCGGTGTTACGGCATAGTTTGGTGAACCAACCCATCGGACTACTCCAGTGAGTTTAATACGGTCTGGAAGTTGTCGGCGGTGATGTTTTCGTGGAGCTTGTGGTTGACCAGGGCACAGGGTGCGGTGCCACAGGAGCCCAGGCATTCCACGTCCATGAGCGTGAACTTCCCGTCGTCGGTGGTTTCGCCGATCTGGATACCCAGATGGCTCTTGATTTTGTTGATGAGGCCGGGCTGACCCATGATCTCACAGCTCAACGATTGGCAGACCCAGATGACGTATTTGCCGTGTGGCTTGAGCCAGTATTCTTCGTAGAAGGTGGCGGTGTCGAGGACCTGACTGGCCTGGAGGCCTAGGAAGTCGGCGATCTCTTCGATGGCTTGATGGGGGAGCCAGCCATGGGTGTCTTGGACCAGATGCAGCGCGGGCATGGTAGCGGCCATGCGTGTGTCGTAGCGTGGGATGACCTCGTCTTCGAGCTGTTTTTTGAGCGCGATGGTGAGGTATGCCTCATCCCGGCGGTCGATTTGCATCGTGGCGGAGTTTTTTGCGATCCAGGCCATGGGTATTTTCCTGCGGTCGGTCGGGCGGGCGTTGGTATCCGGTGAGGCCGACTGGCGATAACATCGCCGGCTTTATGTCAGCGGTCCAGTTCGGCTGCGATGATATTGAGGCTGCCGAGGATGGCGACGGCGTCGGCGATGAGGTGGCCTTCCATGAGCTTGGGGAAGACCTGGTAGTTGATGTACGACGGCGGCCGACAGCGTGCGCGCCAGGGGCGTGGCCCGCCGTCGCTGACGATGTAGAAGCCCAACTCGCCGTTGGCTGATTCGTTTGCGCCGTAGACCTCGGCGACGGGTGCTTCCCAGCCGCGGTTGGTCATGACGATTTCGAAGTGTTGGATGAGGCCTTCGATCGAGCCGTAGACCTCGGCCTTGCTGGGCTTGACGGCCTTGCCATCGGAGTCCACGTTCATCGGCCCGCCGGGGATGTCGTCGATGAGTTGTTCGATGATGCTGATGGACTGCTCGACCTCTTCGAGCCGGACCAGGTAGCGTGCGAAGGTGTCGCCCGCGGTGGCGATGGGGACTTTGAATTTCACGGCCTTGGCGCCCATGCCGTCCCAGTTGTCGGCGTAGCAGAGGTAAGGCTCGTCCTTGCGGAGGTCGCGTTTGACGCCGGCGGCCCGTGCGATTGGGCCGGAGAGGCTCCATGCGATGGCGTCTTCGGCGGTGATCTGCCCGACGCCTTCGGTACGGTCGCGGAAGATTCGGTTGTTGGTCAGGAGTGTGCGGATGTCGTTGATGGCAGGTGGGAGCTGGTCGAAGATAAAGTTCTTGACCATCTTCTTGAAGACGGCCTCATCGGGGAGCTCCTGCATGACTCCGCCGACACGGGTGTAGTCCGGGTGGAAGCGTTGCCCGGAGATGTAATCCATGATGTCGTAGATGCGTTCGCGTTGGTTGAAGCCGTAGAGGAAGCCGGTGAAGGCGCCCAAGTCGATGGCGGCGGCACCGATGCAAAGCAGGTGGTCCTGGATCCGGCCGAGTTCGGCGAGGATGGTGCGGACCGCTTTGCAGCGAGGTGTGAGGTCTATGCCGAAGAGTTTTTCGACGGCGTGGTGCCAGGCGATGTCGTTGCTGATCGGTGAGACATAGTTCATCCGGCTGACGATGGTGACGTACTGGTTGTAGTCCAGCGTCTCTCCGAGTTTTTCGAAGCCGGAGTGGAGGTAGCCGATGTGGGGGTTGACCCGTGCGACGCGCTCGCCATCGAGTTCCATGACCAGACGGAGGGTGGTATGGGTGGAGGGGTGCTGGGGGCCGAAGTTGAGAATCCAGCGGTCGCCCTTGATCTCCTCGGGTTTGAGGTAGGGCGTGGTTTCGACGTCGAGGTCAATGGGCTTTATGTCGTAGGGCATCGGGTCCGGGGGTCCGTGGGGCTCTTTTGATCTGCCGGGTGCCTATGTGGCTATATAGGTTGGGATTGTAATCACGAACGGGCGAACCGCCAAGCGGGGAGGTGGTGGTCGGCCTGATTGTGCAGATCGGGCTAAACTAAGGCGGTGCAAGAGCCTAAACACACTCCGACCGCCGACCGCCAGCGTGTGCTGGGGTTGGCCTGTGAACTGGGATTTGGCTTGGTGGGTATCGCGTTGGCGAAGCCCAGCGGGCACGGGGAGGCTGTGCGGAGGTGGATCGCCGACGGCCAACACGGAGAGATGGGGTACCTGGAAAATCACCTGGAAACCCGGCTAGACCCTGGGAAGCTGCTGGAAGGTGCGAGGTCGGTAATCTGCGTAGCCGACCTGTACCCGGCGGAGGCGCTGTTGGGGCCGCAGGGGTCGGGGCCGCATGGACGGATCGCCCGGTACGCCTATGGGGATGATTACCACAAAACGATCAAGAAACGGCTGCACAAGCTGGCGGACACGTTGGCGGAGCAACACCCCGGCGAGCGGTTCCGTAGCACGGTGGACACCGCCCCGATCCTTGAACGCGAGTATGCCGCACTGGCGGGGCTTGGCTGGATCGGCAAACACACGCTGTTGATCCATCCACAACTCGGGTCGTACATGCTGCTGGGCACGGTGGTGACGACATTGGAACTGACAACGAGTGAAGACGCTGGCTACCCCATGCCCACGGTGGCCCCCACCGATCACTGCGGGACGTGTACCCGTTGCATTGATGCGTGCCCGACAGACTGCATCAGCTCCGCCGGGCCGCGCTCGGTCGATGCGACCCGCTGCATCAGCTACCTCACGCTGGAACACCGAAGCGAGATCGATCCGGCGTTGCAACCATTGATGGGTGATTGGATCGCGGGGTGTGATGTCTGCCAGGAGGTGTGCCCGCATAACAGGGATCGGGGAAATACGGCCGGGGATCAGGGAGAAGGTGGCATTGATGGTGAGACGTTTAGCTCAACAGGCGTTGGGTTCACCCCCCCCCCGATGCATCCCGCCTACACCCCGCGCCCGCCGGCTCCGGGGCTTGGTCTGTTGGACATACTCAATTGGACGGAGCAAAATCGCCGAGATGCGTTCAAAGGTTCGGCGTTGAAGCGGATCAAGCTGGGGATGCTTAAACGCAACGCCCTGATCGCGGCGGGGAACTTTCTTGCGGGGCAAGATGATGCGCGACTGCGGGGGCGTGTGATTCAGATATCGGAAGATGAGGGCGAGCCCGAACTGGTGCGGGTCACGGCGAGGCAGGTGCTTGATCGACTTGGGCACGGTACCGGTCACGACGATCCATAAACCCGCGCAGCACCTCGGGGGATAGTCTCAACTCATCGGCACGGTAGATCACATCCTCGGCTACGTCCGCCGCCTCCCCCGCATGGCCAGAATCAAACAAGACCGCACCCAGGTTCTGATATGCCGACACCAACCGGGGGTCTGCCTGCACCGCATCTCGGAATGACGCGGCGGCCTGATCCAATTCTTTACGGACTACATGGAGCAGCCCGAGGTATTCATAAGCGCGTGCGTAATCTCTATCCAACCGGATCGCTTCGCGCAGGCTCTGTTCGGCGGCGGCGTATTGGCCTGCGTAGAGCAGGGCCTTGCCCAGGTGTGCGTGGCTTGCTGCGTCCTCGGGGTCCAGTCGAACCGCCGACTGGAAGTATCCGATGGCCTTGCTGACGTCGCCCCAGTCAAGCCAGATCGTGCCCAGCCCGTAGTGTGCGGGCGCGTGGTTGGGCATGATCTGTAAGACACTTTGGTAGCATTGCAACGCCTCTTCATGTCGGCCTTCATCGACCAGTGCGGTGCCCAGGTTGTACCAACCCCGCGCGTTGTAAGGACGGGCAATGACCACGGAATCCCAGACCGTCACTTTTGAGTGGTACGCCATGTTGCGGATCACCGTGGTCAACCCCAACGTCAGTGCGATGAATGACACCAGCACCACGGCACAGGCGCCGGCTTTCCGGGGGATCACTTGGCGTAGCAAGGCGTACCCTGCGAATACCACGCAGACCACCACCAAAATCAACGGCAGGTACATCCGGTGTTCCACCGCGAGGTCGGCGATCGGCACGAAACTGGAGGTCGGCGCGAGGATCAGGAAAAACGATGCGCCCAAGAACCCCCACCACGTCCGTCGAACCACGCCCGCTATGGACGCGGCAAATAACCCCACCAACAGCGTCCCTTGCCAGAGCACGTTGGCCATGAATAGCTGTGTGACTTCGCCGGGCGGGGTGTCTTGGGGGATCGCGGGGGTCCAGCCGTAATCTAGCGCCAATGGGTTGGGCCAGAACGCTTTGCTTAGGTAAACCTCGACGATGACCTGGGGTTGGGTCAGCAGATAGGTCCAACGGGAAAGCATCTTTTCTTCCAACGCGAACCCTGCGGAGGCGTGGTCGCCGGTCAGTCCCCAACTCACCATCATCCCAAGCGGTATCCACATCGCGAAGAGGCCAAGATAAATGCCCCACCGCCTGGCAAACGGCTCACGCCAGGACTTGGCGATGAAGGTCAGGTCGTACAACAGCACAACCAGCGGCGCGGTGGCGATCACCTCTTTGCTGCCCATGCCGACCCAGCACGCAAGCACGCCAAGCAGAGCCCACCGCACCCTGCCCCCGGATGTTTCCCCACTCGCAGAACGCATACAGCCATAGAGTGTGAGCAGGTAGCACAGCCCCATCAGCGATTCGCCGCGCTGAATCACATAGGTCACGCTCTGGGTGTTCAACGGGTGCAGCAGCCACAAGGCGGCGACCGCGCAAGCCAGCCAGGGCCCGGCGTCACGGAATCGGTTAACAAGTTTCGGCAGCAGCAGCGTCCGGCGGACCACCCCATACAGCACCAGCGCCGCGAGGATGTGGATCGCCATGTTAACCAGGTGGTAGCCCGCCGGGTCTTCACCCCCAATCGCATAGTTCAGCGCAAGGGTCCACTCCAACACCGGACGGTTCGTGGCGGCGAGCATATCGCCAAGGTTCGCCAGGCTGGTGATCCGGGTATTGCCCAAAATCCACGGCACATCATCGAAGATGAACGCGTTGGGCAGCGTGTTGATGTAAGCCAAGACCCCCGCAAGGATCAGGCCAAGCGGGATCAGCATGGTCAGGTCAAAACGCCGGGACAGGGCCGAAGCGTTGAGCTGATTCGCACGGTTTCCTGGGGACGCGATGGCGTATTACTCCGGCAGCCGGGTCGGCCCCGCCACGTTAGCCGGCCACCCTTCTTAGGGCGATGTCCCGTACCGCGGTGGCGATCTCGCCGACCGTCCACGTCACCGCGACCAGCGTCAGGCCCGCGAACAGCACGAGCATGCTGACCACGGCACTGAAGCCCTGATCGTTGGCAACCAGCATCGCCTTGAACGCCGGGCCGATCAGCATCAACGCAGCGACGCGCAGCACCCAGGGGACCATTTTCAGGAACGGGTACGCCTCGGCGGTGAGGTCCAGTGTCCAACGGTTGGCCGGGTCTTGCTCAAAACCAGGATCGGTTGCAGGCTGTGATTGCTCATACAAACTCGTAGAGGTGGAGGGGTTCTCGATTTCTTCAACCGGCTGCTCTGCCATCGTGGTGGGCTGGTACACCGCTTCAACGACGTCGGGCTCTTCGGTCAGTAACGTGCCACCGTCCAACGCGATCGCTTCGGGCCGAGTCACGGGTTTGGTCGTGATCTGCGTGTCCTGCTGCGCTTCTTTACCCGCCTGATCACTCTGTGAAGAGAAGTCATCATGCGATGTGGCAAACAGGTCCTCGACGGACTTGCGTGATTCTGCGATCTGGGCCTCTTGGGTTAATCGGGTCTCGGCTTGCTGGGCCTCGCGGATGCGGGCTTCCTTACGCCGACGTTGCTTGCGGGACATCGGGCGTCTGCCTTGGTAGTCATTGCCGTCCTCGGCTGAGATATCCAGCCCCCCGGGTACGCCACCGCCGGTATCTGCAACGTCGTAATCACTGAACCGATCGTCGGCCGGGCCGACGAGGGCTTCTTTACGTTTGGGTGATTTATGCATGGAGCCAACGAGGGTGTGGACCGTGAGGTCGGCCGCCTGGGCCCCGACGTGGTCGGAATCGTGGTTGCGGTTGGGCACCGACTGGATTCGGCCACAGCGCGGGCACTTGACCTGCTTGCCCTGGGATCCTTCGGGGACCTTGACTCGTGAACGGCAATCCTGACAGCGGAATCGGATAGGCATCGCTTGGCCTCCCTGCGTGTGCGGAGTGTCGGCAGCCTTGCCGACACGGCCCCGGCGACGGCATCCATCCGGGGATGCCGAGCGCAGCCTGAGCCTACCCATGCTATCGGTTTAGATGCCGACGATACTAAAACCTGCGTCTACATGGATATTTTCACCCGTCACACCGCTGGACAGGTCGCTGAGCAGATACAGGGCGGTATTCCCGACCTCTTCGCCGGTTATGTTCCGCTTCATAGCGGCTTTACGTTCCTGATGCTCAAACATCTCGCTGATCCCGCCGACGGCGGAAGCCGCCAATGTCCGCAGGGGGCCGCCGCTGATGGTGTTCACCCGGATGTTCTTCTCACCCAGGTCGTAGGCCAGGTACTTGGTGGTGTGTTCCAGGGCTGCCTTGGCGACACCCATGACGTTGTAGCCGGGGACAACCTTCTCGCCGCCGTAGTAGCTCATCGCCAGCATCGCCCCACCGTCGGGCATGACCTTGATCGCCCGCTGCCCCATCGCCAGGAGTGTGTAGGCACTGATGTCCAGCGCCTGGGTCCAGGCCTCCCGGCTGGTCGTGTAGAAGTTGCCGACCTTCAGGAACTCACGGTCCGCAAACGCGATCGAGTGGACGATGAAGTCGATCGTCCCGAAGTCTTTTTCGATCTTCTCAAACACCGCGTCCAGGTCTTCATCTTTGGATGCATCGCAGGGAACCAGCCAAGGGTCGGTGATGCCCAACTCTTCCACCGCCATCCGGCAGCGGCGTTCCATCTTGCCCTTAGGGTCCGGCAGGTGCGTGAAGCCACAGGTCGCGCCGTGTTCGATCAGGCTCTTGGTGATAAAAGTCGCGTAACTGCGGTCGTTGGCGATCCCGAAAACAATGCCTTTTTTTCCGTCCATCAGGCCCATGGGTGAGCTCCTGTTGTGTGTTTATATGATCTAACCCGTGCAGTTTAACAAAAAGCCCACGTCCATAGGAACGTGGGCTTCGTGAGTGATTAATCAGTCCGCCATGAATTAGCGGTAGAATTCGACGATCAGGTTCATATTGACGTCGAAGGGGATCTCGTCGGGAGTCGGGTCGGCGGTGACCTTGGCGGTCAGGGTCGAAGGATCGAACATCAGCCAGCCGGGGACGTTGTGGCCGGGCATGGTTTCCATGTTCTCGCGGACGACTTTCTGGATGCCGGGCTTGAGGGTGATTTCGTCACCGATGCTGACACGGAAGGACGGGATGTCGACCTTCTTGCCGTTAATCAGGACGTGGCCGTGGCCGACGAGTTGGCGTGCGGCCCAGATCGTGCGTGCCCAGCCCATCCGGCGGATCACGTTGTCCAAGCGCTGTTCGAGCAGTTGCATCAGGACCTGCCCGGTGTTGCCCTTGGTGACCGAAGCCTTCTGCATGTATCCGCGGAACTGACGCTCCAGGACGTTGTAGTGGTAACGCAGTTTTTGTTTTTCGTTTAAGCGGATGCCGTAGTCACGCAGACGCCGACCGCGGAACCCGTGCATGCCCGGTGGGTTGAGCTGGCGTTTTGCGGTGTGCTTGGGGATGTCAGCGATGGGGACGCCGACGCGACGGGAGAGCTTGACTTTAGGACCGGTGTAATTTGCCATCTATTGAATCCATCCCGTTTGGCGGGACGCCTCGTGGTGCTCGGCCGTGACTACGGCTCCGCAGGTGCCAGGAAGTGCAGGACCGCACGGCCCTGCTGTATCGAGCAGGGTATTACACCGATTTTAGGCGGTCCTGTCAAGCCGGAAAGACCTTCTTAGGCGGTCAGTCAGTCTGAGTCTGAGGACCAGGCTCGATCAGACACCATATATTCGCATATGTGGTCAGACCCAGCTTCCGAGCGACCGCCAGTGATGCCTGGTTCGTCCATTGAGTGCTGTAGAGGGGCATCCGGCCCTCGTCACGGAGCATCCGCGCCCAGGCCGTCGTCACGCGCGACGCCAAACCACGGCCTCGGAATCGCGGGGCCGTTTCCACGCCTGCCTCCGCGGCGGTGGCGGTCGATCTCGCGCTGAAGCACAGGCTGACCGGATTCCCATCCTCGATTACGGCGAGCACCGGAGCACGCCCGCTGGCGATCTCGCCGATTACCCAGCCACTAAATTCGATCTCAAACAGCCGCTCGTCCTCGATGCACACGGTATCGGTCGCAGCGGGCAGGGCGTCGGGAAATGTCATTGCCGGGCCGCTGTGCTCAAGCGGATCGATCACCGTCCCCTGCCGCAACGAGATGTACGCACTGAGAAGCTTGCGGTATTCGTTCGCGTGGACGGGGGGCTGGCGAAAGTCGACCGTGGGAGCCTCAGATTGGGCGAGTTGCTCGATCTTGTGAGCCAGATCGTCCGGCAGGTCGGCGTGGACGCTCCATGCGCAGCGACTTACGCCATGTACCAGACATAACAAGGGGCCGGAGGCCGGTGCCGGTTCCCGCGTCGAGACGATACGACCCCACTGATCGTGCAAGTAGCAGGTGTCAAGATACCGTTGTGGCGTGCTCATTCAGTGGCCAAGCATAGCAGGGCTCGACCTCATGAGAACACACAGATCGCCTCGGGCGTGCAGGGATGCGACCCTTGGATGAGCGCAAAAAAAGGTCTCGACCGGGGAGGCATGCCGGTACGAGACCCGATCCAGGGCTTGGGTTGTGTCGGCCGAGTGCGGGTACAAGACGCGTGGGCCGAGTCGCCTGCGTGCTTCTGCGGCCCTTGCCGCCGCCCGCATCGGCAACACAAGAAGTAACCAATTCAATCGCCCATACGTCCAGCGGCACACATCAAAAAAAGCTGGGGGGCCCCGGTGCGGTGGGTCTGTACAGGCTGGGCAAGGGGCCAGAACTGTACTAGAGGGTATGGGGTGAAATCAGGGGTATTCAGGGCTGATTAATCGATAGGGCATCTTTGTAATGATTGGCTTCAGGCCCCAATGGGAGCCCGGGTCGGGGTCATCCCAAGGCTTTGGGGTGAGTTGCTCACACGTCCAGTAAGAGCACATGGCCAGAGGTCCCCCGGGATATCCGCCGTGGGGAGTTGGGGGTGGCTGGAGGTGGCCGGGGCTGGCCGAAGGTGGTGGGCCGTTGATATACTCCCCCGGATGAATAGTCAGCCTAAAATCGGCCTGTTCCCCGGGACGTTTGACCCGATCACCAACGGGCACCTTGACGTGATCCGTCGGGGGCAGCATCTGTTCGACCGGCTGATCGTCGCGATCGGACACAACCCGGCCAAGGGCGAGTTGTTCAACATGGATGAACGGCTTGAAATGATCGAAGCGCTGCTCCGCGAGCAATGCGATGACCATGTAGAGGTCCGCGGTTACCAGGGGCTGACCGTGGACTTCGCCCGTGAGTTGGGGGCGACGGCTGTGCTGCGTGGATTACGTAATGTGACCGACCTGAACTTCGAGTTTCAACTCGCGTTGACCAACCGGGCGATCGCAGACGTCGAGACCGTCTTTATGATGACCGGTGATGCCTACGCCTTCGCCAGCTCGACGCTGATCAAGCAGATCGCGGCGGGGGGCGACATCGACCGGCTGCACCGGATGCTGCCGAAGCTGGTGATCGAGAAGATGAAGCAGAAGAAGCGGGACAACGGGGGGAAGCTGCCGTGGCTTCATGTGGATCATTTTAAGGAGTAGGTAGCTGGGACTGGGGCACCGGGGCTGGGGGATCGGGGTTACGGATCGTCACGCACAAGGTAACACTCATACACCTTTAGCTAACCGCTAAAGGCTAACAGTTAAAGGCTTCTTCCCGCATGGACTACCGGATCATCAGTATTGGCGCTCTAAGCGTTCACGAGTTGTGGGACAAGCAGGCCGAGGCGCGGACACCTCACGCGACGACGACGCTGGTACGTAGCGAAGATCGGGTGATCCTGGTCGATCCGGGCTTGCCGGGGCAGGTGATTGCAGCGCGGTTGGCGGAGCGGTGTGGGTTGGGGGTTGAGGATGTGACGGATGTTTTTCTGACTTGTTTTCGGCCGTCGCACCGCTGGGGGATCACAGCGTTTCCCAAATCTCGTTGGTTGATCGCCGAGGCCGAGCGCGAGTCGGTGGGGGTGGCCCTGATCGAGAAGCTGAATCAGGAAGAGGACGAAGAGTTGCAGACACTGATCGAGCAAGAGGTCGCTCTATTGAAAAATTGCGAAGCCGCACCCGATAAGCTCGCGGAGCATGTGGACCTGTTCCCGCTGCCGGGCTACACCCCCGGTTGCGCGGGGCTGTTGCTGAGTCATCCTAACTCGACCACGCTGATTGCCGGGGACACGGTCGCCACAGCGGAGCACCTGGAGCAGGGGCGTGTGCTGCGTGGTGCTTACGATGTGAATCAGGCGCAGGAGAGTTTCATGGAGGCGGTGGAGATCGCGGATGTGATCGTCCCAGGGCATGACAACCTGCTGTTGAACCCAACGAAACGGCGGTTTTAGCTGTGGGGACGGCGACACCCCAGTCCGTGGTTCAGACACTCCAGGCGATGGTGCGTATCAACAGCGTGAATAGTGCGCTGACGGGTCAGTCGTGCGCCGAGGCCGAACTGTGCGATTGGCTGGAACGGACCGCAAAGGGTTGGGGGCTAGATACCCGTCGCTTGGCGGTGCCGGGGACACCGGGGGCACCGGGGATACCGGGGGTGGAAGGCCGGGCGGATCAGTTGCTGGTCACGCATGAAGTGGGTGCCGATGCGCCTTGGCTGCTTTTTGATAGCCACATGGACACGGTCGCGGTCGAGGGGATGACGGTCGATCCGTTTGGCGGGGAACTGCGTGACGAAAGAATTTATGGCCGGGGTGCCTGCGACACCAAGGGGACCGGCGCGGCGATGTTGTGGGCAATGAAACAATACGCAGACGCCGCGCCAGGCCCAAACAACACCGCGCTTCTTTTCGGTGTCGATGAAGAATCCGGGATGCTCGGCATCGCTTCGTTCCTGAAAAACGATTACCCGTCACTTGGGTTTGTGCCCCAAGGTGTGATTGTGGGTGAGCCCACGGAGTTGCACCCGGTGATCGCCCACAACGGGCTGATCCGCTGGAAGGTGACGACCCACGGCGTGGCGGCGCATTCGTCTGTCCCTCACGACGGCAAGAGCGCGATCAGCATGATGGTCAAGCTTATCCAAGCGATCGAGACACACTACATCGCAAACCTGACAGCGGAACATGAACTCACCGGTGCAGCAGCATGCAGCATCAACGTGATCCACGGCGGCAGCGCGGCAAACATCATCCCCGATGCCTGCGTGATCGAAGTAGACCGCCGGGTTGCCCCGGGCGAAGATTTCGAGTCGGTGTTGCCGGCGTTCAAGAGCGTGCTTGATGCGGTCAAGGAGCAAGACCCGTCACTGCAATACACGGTTAAGGTGGTCACCACGCACGCCCCACTGCTGGCGACTGGTAGCGAAGCGTTGCTGACGAGGGTGAAGCGGGTGCTAAAGGATGAGGGGTTGGCGGCGCTGTCGCTGGGTGCGCCGTTCGCAACACACGCCAGTTATTACTGCCGGGCGGGTTTGCCCACGCTGGTGCTTGGGCCGGGGGAGATCCACAAGGCTCATACGAAGGATGAATACATCAGCACGGGCCAGCTTGAACAGGGGGTCGGGGTTTACCTGGGGCTGATGCGGAGCCAGATCGGGTGACGGCCCGTTTGCTACAATGCCCGGCTCAACGAAACGCTTTACGGGACCGATGACATGACCACGAATACGAATCAACTCAATAAATTCTCCAGCCGAGTCACCCAGCCCAAGAGCCAGGGTGCAAGCCAGGCGATGCTCTACGGCACGGGCATGACCGAGGCCGACATGGACAAGGCCCAGATCGGGATCGGCAGCGTCTGGTACGAAGGCAACACCTGCAACATGCACCTGATGGACCTGGCGGCGAAGGTCAAGGAGGGTGTCGTCGAGTCCGGCCTCGTTGGGATGCGGTTCAACACGATCGGGGTCAGCGACGGGATCTCGATGGGCACGGATGGGATGAGCTATTCGCTGCAGTCCCGCGACCTGATCGCCGACTCGATCGAGACGATCATGGGGGCACAGTGGTACGACGGGCTGGTTGCTTTGCCCGGGTGCGACAAGAACATGCCGGGGTGTCTGATCGCGATGGGGCGACTGAACCGCCCCGCCCTGATGGTCTACGGCGGGACGATCAAGCCGGGCTGCACCGTGTTTGATGGCAAGGAAGAGCCTCGCGACGTGGTGTCGGCGTTTCAATCCTATGGGGAACACCTCGCAGGCAAGATCACCGAAGACCAACGCAAGGCGATCATCCGTGAGAGCTGCCCGGGGGCCGGTGCCTGCGGTGGGATGTATACCGCCAACACGATGGCCAGCGCGATTGAGGCGTTGGGGATGAGCCTGCCCTACAGCTCGTCGATCCCGGCGGTGGACCCGAAGAAAAATGAAGAGTGTGTGGCGGCGGGACACGCGGTGCGGAGGCTGTTGGAGTTGGATCTTAAGCCGCGGGACATCATGACACGGGCCGCGTTTGAGAACGCCATGGTCGTCACGATAGTCACCGGCGGGTCGACCAACGCGGTCTTGCACCTGGTGGCGATGGCCCGGGCGGTGGATGTGCCATTGACCATCGACGACTTCCAGAAGGTCAGCGACCGCACACCGATGCTGGCGGATTTCAAGCCGTCCGGCAAATACGTCATGGAAGACTTGAATAACGTCGGCGGCACGCCGGGGGTGATGAAGATGCTGCTTGCCGAGGGCATGATCGACGGCTCGTGCATGACCGTGACCGGCAAGACCGTCGCGGAGAACCTCGCCGACCTGCCGGGGCTCACCGATGGCCAGAAAGTCATCCTCCCGCTTAGCGATCCGATCAAGAAGTCCGGCCACATCCAGATCCTGCGCGGCAACCTCGCACCCGACGGCGCGGTCGCCAAAATCACCGGCAAGGAAGGCCTCGTCTTCACCGGCCCGGCACGGGTTTACGACTGTGAAGAGGACATGCTCAAGGGCTTGGAAGACGGCAAGATCGGCAAGGGCGACGTCATCGTCATCCGCTACGAAGGCCCCACCGGCGGCCCGGGCATGCCCGAAATGCTCACCCCCACCAGCGCCATCATGGGCGCGGGCCTGGGCAAAGATGTCGCACTCATGACCGACGGCCGATTCTCCGGCGGGTCACACGGTTTCATCATCGGCCACGTCTGCCCCGAAGCCCAGGAAGGCGGGCCGATCGCTTTGGTAAAAGACGGCGACACGATCCACATCGACGCGGAAAGCAACGTGATCGAGATGAAAGTCAGCGATGATGAAATCGCCAAGCGGAAAGCCGCGTGGACTAAGCCGGCATACAAGGCCAACCGTGGCACGCTTTGGAAATATATTAAGAACGTGAAGCCGGCGAGTGATGGATGTGTGACGGATGAATGACTTGACACCCGTGCTACGATAACAGCATGAGAAGTTTGGGGGACATGGCATACCGTTGGCGTGTTGCTCTGCGATGGGCCTATCTATTGGTGTTGATGCTCTGCATACACGAGCTCTTGGCATCATACTTATACCGCATACGTATAGTAGATATCCCTTCGCTCACCATAGCCCTGCTTTCCCCATTGCACGTTAGTGGATTATATTATTATTCTCAGCCTTGGCACGAAATCTACATCGTTCCGTGGTTCATGTTTTACTGCCTCGTGTTAATCGCACCGGCCCTCGTCTTTTTAAGGTGCGAGAGGCCACGACCCAATACAGCTATACAAGTCTCCACGGTAGGCATTTTGATAGCTATGCTTCTTCTCTCGATGGCATGTTTGGTGCTTCAACTAGTAGACCTGTGGGTACCGTTATTGTATGCGCCACCACCCCCGACAGCATGGCCAACCATTCATCCAGGATATGAACAATTTCGGCTTTGGGTCTTGCCATCAACATTTGGGGTGTTATTCATCATTGGCACCACCATAACCCTATGGTTGAAGAACAAATCCCTGTCTCCGGACGATGTGCTGAAATCCATTCTCCTTCTCTCCATCTTGGGTGCCTTACTGGTTTTTTTAAATTATCTGACATTCCGATTGACCTGCTACTTCTGGTACGACATTGATTTTTTCTCTGGCAATGTTTATGCGAAGACTGGTTATGGCGTTGGGCATGTCCTTGCCATTTACGTCTCGATAATGGCATTTGGTGTTTTTTTGGTACTGCTGCATCAACGCCCTGACCTCATCAAGAATTTGCCGCCCATCTGTTCGAAGTGTGGCTACGACCTGCGCGGATCACCCGGGCCAGCATGTTCGGAGTGCGGAGAGCTGATCGAACCTATTGATAAGTCGTCGTAGCGTGACGGATATTTAGCCCCCCCACCCATCTTCCCCCACCAACGGCACAAACCGACACGCAATGTCATCCGTCTGAATGAAGTCGGCACCCATGCGGTCGATCACGGTTATGGTCTGGCCGTCGCGGTCGCCCAGGGGGATGACAAGGCGGCCGGGGTCGGCGAGTTGCTGGCGGTAGGCGGCGGGGACATGGGGGGCGGCGGCGGTGACGAGGATGCGGTCGTAGGGTGCGTCTTGCGGATACCCCAGCGTGCCGTCGGCGAGCAGCATGCGAATGAGTGAACCGTGACAGACTTCTGCGAGGATCGTTTTGGCCCTGTCGAGCAACTCGGCGGACCGCTCGATGGTCACCACCTTGGCCCCGAGGTGGGAGAGTATGGCGGTCTGGTACCCACTGCCTGTGCCGACCTCCAGCACGGTCATGCCTGGCTGGACCTCCAACAACTCGGTCATGTGGGCGACAATGTAAGGCTGGCTGATCGTTTGCCCGGCGGTCAGGGTCAAGGCGTGGTCGCTGTATGCCCGTTGGATCGTCACCTCGGGGACAAACAGGTGCCGGGGGACGATCCGCATCGCCTCCAACACAGCTATGTCACGGACTCCCCGGGCGGTGAGTTGAGAGTTCACCATCCGGTCGGCCGCGATCCTTGCCTGGTCGATCATGCCTACCCCCTTGCTGCATATGCCTGCCCATATCATAAGTCTTAATCACCGGAACTTCTGAAAACTGAGGCAACCGGGTGGAAACCGGGGGGAAGTCGGGGCAAAGGCCTTGACACCCACGCCCGGGGGGTGGACACTAGGGATGGTCACAAGGAGGTGAACCTTGACAACGATGGTTGATGGATCAACCCTGACTTCTCCCCGGCCCATCCAGGCCGATACTCAAAACCCACCGGTTACGGCAGACCGTAAGCGATCGGTTCCGCCGGTCCCCACGGTTGCCCCCGCCGTTAAGCCGCCCGCGGTCCACCTTAGCCGTGCGCAGATACTTCATGCCACAGCAATCTGCCTGGCGGAGTGCGGGTACGACGGGACGACTATCCGACGGATCGCCAAGCAACTGGGTTGCGCGGTCGGATCGATCTACCGGTACTTCGATGACAAGCGTTCGCTGCTGGATGCGGTGACGCAAGCGAGGTTCGAGCCGGTGGCACAGGTTGCCGAGGTGTCGGCCGAGCGATCGGCGGCGCTCTACGCACACGCGGCGGCGGATGAGCCCCAGCAGTACCGTTTGATGTTTTGGCTGGCGAGTGTTGGGGATCACCATGAAGCACCGGGTGTCCCCGATGTGATCCAGAAGATCATCGCCGCATGGGCTGTGCAGATGGGCGACCGCCGAAAGGCCGAACGCTTCTGGTCACAACTGCACGGGCGGATCATGCTCGGCGAAGTCGGACCCAACGCGATCTAATCCAGCCCCGGATACCCCGGCTCCCGATACACTGTGTCCATGCCGTGCGACACACTGACCCTCCGATGCCCCGCAAAAGTTAATCTTGCGCTATCCGTCGGCCCACCTGGGCCCGATGACGGGATGCACCCGATCTGTAGCTGGATGGTCGCGGTTGCGTTTGGTGATTCTCTCACGCTCACTCGATCAACCGGCGGCGGCAGTTCATACGAAATTATATGTGCCGACGACGCGCCAACGCCGCAACCGATCGACTGGCCGATTGAGTCTGACCTGGCGTTCCGCGCCCACGGGTTGATACAGCAACACATCGGCGAAGACCTCCCGGTTAATATGGAACTAACCAAACGCATCCCGGCGGGCGCCGGTCTTGGCGGCGGGTCCAGCGATGCGGCGGCCATGTTGGTCGGGCTGAACAACCTGTTCGCGTTAGGGTTATCCCAAGACGGGCTGGTAGAACTGGGCTTGCGGCTGGGCAGCGATGTAGGTTTTCTGGTGTCGGCTTTGCATGAAAATGTGTCGGCCATCGTGACAGGGATCGGCGACCGGATCGAGCCGACACCCCTGACCGCCCCGCTGCACATGGTTTTGATCTTCCCGCAGATCCACTGCGCCACCAGCGAGGTCTACCAACGGTTCGATAGAGCATGCGCAGGCCCCGGGGTGGACGAGGCAAAGGTGCGTGGGTTGGCGAAGACTTCACCATTGCCCGAGGACCAGTTCTTCAATGATCTGGCCGCCCCGGCGTTTCTCACCGACCCGGGGTTGGGCACACTGTTTGAGCGGGTCGGGACTGTACTTAATCGGCCGGTGCATCTATCCGGCTCGGGATCGACCATGTTTCTAGTCGCCCCCGATGCGGAGTTGGCCGGTCAGTGGGCGAACCAAGTCACCGCTTCGACCTCGTTGCCCGCCTTGGCGACACAGACGCTCCCGATCTAACACCGAGATCGCCCCTGCTTAGGACTGGTCATCCGCGAGCCGGGCGGTGATGCGATTGCGTTCCGACTCGGGCAGTTGGACATCCGGGTCCAGATAATATTGATCGCTGATCTGTAAGGCTCTGCGGTAGACGGCCTGTGCCGAATCAAATCCCCCCAGTTCCCAGCGGGTGTCCGCCAGCCGGACGTGGTCGTTTAAATTGTTGGGACTGAGCCGGGTCGTCTTAGTGAGCGCCGCCTCGGCCCGCACCAGCCAACCACGATCACCGGTGATGTCGTAAGCGGCTCGTGTTAACGCCCCCCGCCGCCTGGCAGCGCTTAACCCGGTCAGCCCCGCCTGCTCCGCTTGATCTAACACAGCCACAGCGTCATCGAGGAACTTGCCAGAAACGTCCGGTCGGCCGTTGTCCCTCAGTGCCGATGCGATCTCTTGACGCAGCCGAACTCGCCAGCGTGTGGTCGTCGGGTCGTTGCCGATCACCGCTGCGGCGTTGTCCAATTCTTCAAGCGCCGCCGGCGGGCCCCCGATACGAAGCAACCGCGCGGCGTTGGCGAGGTGGGCCTGCTGCCGTGCCATCGGCTCCGCGAAGCCGAACGTCAGTGCGACCGCCAATAGAATCAAGCACACCGTCGGCAAGAAACGGACCAAGAAACGCCCGCTTCCAGGCATGGAAGTCGGAGGTAGCTTGTCTAACCGCCCCACCGACGCGATCCCCACCACGACCCACACAAACGCCGCAGCACTGTCCCAGAAAAACGTCATCTCGATCTGGGCGTGCAGCAACAGCAGCACAGCAGCCAGTGCGATCCCGGTATCCAGCCACCCCCGTGATTTCTCTAAGACCGGGTAGATCACGAACGCCGACAGTGCCACGAATCCGAGTGTGCCCAGAAGCCAGAGGATCGCGGTCTCTGCGTAGAGGCCGGGGAACTGGACGTAGTACTGCGTGCCAAACACAACCGCAGCAAGCAGACCGAATAGCTTGACCGGGGGGGGGGGTCCCGTGTGATTCACCGGGGGATTTACCGGGGGCGCACGCCCTGCTGTGGATGTTTCACTGAGGCCCGCACTCATCACCACACCCGCACGCCACAACCAGGCCAGCAGCAGCACGCCCCATACCACCGCGCCGACCCCGAGCATCACCGCGTAGTCCACGAAGACGTTGTGCGTGCTGGCGATGACCTCCGGGCTGATTGGGTTGCGCACAGACTCGTAGCGGTCCTTGAAATGGCCGGGACCCACACCGAGCATTAACGTCGACGGGTTTTGCTCCAGAATACGTCCCGCTCCTTGCCAGTAGTGGAAACGGAACAACAGGCTGCGTTCGCCAGCCGGTCCCTCCGGGGGCCCCGCCGCGCCTCGAACCAAAACAGCGGCGCTGCCGGCCATTACGAAAAGCACACACAACGCCGGAACCATTCGGCGCATACCGGGCCCGGATTTTGTGATAAGCCCTATACACACAGCCAGCCCGAAAACCGCGAGCAAAGCCAACACCGCGCCTTTAGATTGTGTCAACACCAACGCCCACCCCACCATGCCCAGGACAACCGCCAGTGCAATCCGGCGCAGCCAACCGACCTTGTGTCGCCAGCCCACCGCCAACGCGGTGACACCAAGGACACAAACCGCCGCAAGGATCGAGCCCAGGACGTTGGACATACCAACCGCGCCGATTACGTCATTACCTTTTAACCGGGTGAGATACTTGGCATGCTCGGTCGAGCCGTACACCAATCCGCGGGCTTGGAGACTGGCACGCTCGGTACTCATAAAGGACTCGACCGTCGCGGGGTGTTCGACATAAACGTACCAGGCCCCCTGGATGAATAGCGGTAACGCCATGGCGATCATCGCGGTAACCATCAATCGCTTGGCACGCGGGAACTGCGCCAGATGTGCCCCAGCCAACCCAAGCGATGCGGCGGCGATCCACGCCCCGCCGTGCAAGCGGTTATCGAAGTGATTAGACATCTGTAATAAACAGGGAACGATTCCCGCTGCGACCCCTGCGAACGACCACCACCTGATCCGCCCCCATGCCCAGGCGGTCACCGCCAATGCGATAGCGGCAATCGCCACCGACGCAACCGCCAGCCACGCCCAACCCGCCGGACCAATACTGATCGACTCCCCTGCCTGGGCTCCAACAGAACGCGGATCGGACTCGAAATACAACGAGCGTGTGAATACAACCACAAGCGGCAGCAACACCGGGATGAGGATAAGCATCGCCGTCAGGTCGATCAGCTGAGAATGTGTTTCATCGCTCTTGGGTTCTGCTGATTTGACATGTCTGTCCTTTGGATTTGCAACTTCGCTGTCTGATCGCCACAAACGAATGGCAGCATGACAGGTCAAAAGAGCTATTAAAAGTACGCCGTACCACACCCAAAAAGGAACGTCGTCCCAGAGAGTTGTTCTCGTTGATGCACCAATAAACAAACCGACTAAAAAAAGAAACGCAGCAACAAGACGCTTTTCGCTCATTTATCACTTCCAGCGATGCAAATACACTGAGCCAACGTTATCCGACATTCCCCATTTGGCCTACGACCGGGTGTGCCGACAGGTTGATCAGTTTCGTGGAGATACCCTCACGGGAACAGTCCGGGGGGACATACGGGGGGAAGTCAGGTGCTTTGGACCGGTCAGGCATAAGGGCATCTTATCCGAGCCGTAGCGACTGCGCCGTCCCCAGTCACTTGCTTAGATCGGCCGAAGACTTCTCCGCCACCTGCCCGGTCGAATCGTGGATCTCAAGCCAGGCGGCGGGTGAATTAGTTGAAATCGATTTGTCTTGGGACATCTGGTTCAACAGCACGCGGTAGGCTTCCATCCCCAGGCTTGTCGCGTTCTGACACACCGATGTCATGGTCGGCAGCGCCGTATGACGGATTTCCGTGTCATCGAATCCGATGATCGATAGATCATCGGGGATACTTAGCCCCATCATCTGTGCCTCGTACATCGCTCCCACGGCGGCCATGGGGTCTGTGATGTAGATCGCAGTCGGCCGATCCACAGCCGTGACCACCCGGCGGATCAGCTGCGCCCCGCCCTTGCGGTGGGCAGGCACCCGCATGATGATCTGGCTGTCGGTTTCCAGCCCGTGCTGGCTCATCGCGTCTCGGTACCCCGCCAGGCGATCCACATGGTCAGAGTCCTCGACCACATTGACGCTGATAGCGATCCGACGGTGGCCCAGCGAAATCAAATACTCGACGGCCTCACGGCTGGCGGAACGTGATTCGCTAAAGATACAGGGCAACTGCATGTCGTCGTGGCGATCACCGACCACCACAGACGGGAACCCCTGCTCGGCGATCTCCTGGCAGACGGCCTTGCTGCCGTGCGTGGTCCGAAGCACAGCGCCACGGATACCCAGCCGCTGGAACATCTGCGAACAGGTCTCACCGTTGCGGCGGGACCGGCGAAGATCAACGATCATCAGGTTGTAGTTCGAGTCTTTCAACGCGTTGTTCACCCCCTCCAGCAGGGCCATGTCAAACGGTGAACCCAGTGATGATTCACCGGTGTAGACGTAGGCGATGATGGACGTGTTGCGCTTGCCGACGGTGGTGACGTACCGGCGGGCGTTGACGACGGCCATGACCTTCTCTCGCACCTCGGAACTGACCGACGGGTGATTGTTCAGCACCCGGGACACGGTGGCGATGGACACCCCGGTCTGTTTAGCGATGTCTCGTACGGTTGGCATAGGCTTTCAGCCGCTCACGGATTGGGATGGCATCGAGGTTGAATTCTTGCCGTCATCGTACCCGACCTGTCGGCATGGGTACTGGGCGTGAGCTGGCAGGCCGGTCCGTACATAAAACCCCCCCTCGGGTGGTGGGGTTCCCGAGGGGGGAGGAGGGAGAAGGAAGAGTCGTGGTCGGCCTCGCCGAGAGGCGGGTCGCGTCATGCGGTGGCCGATATCAGTCCTTTAATCGTCTCGCTCAAACGGGTCGAGCAAGACGCACCACTAGCACTGCTTCCTTCCTGGTACGGGTTAATTAGCTGCAGCCCATAGAGGCTCCACAGTTCAGGCACTTGTAACAGGTGCCGTTTCTCACGGTGATGGTCCCGCAGGCGTCGCACGCCGGTGCGTCGGACTGCATCTGACTCATCGCACTGACCAGGGCCGAACGCTGGCCCTCGGTTAAAGCCTGGGCCACCGCAGAGACCGCACCCGCCACGGGCACTGTCGCCACAGGCGGCGCGGGCTGGATGGCTGGCTGGATAACAGGTTGAGCAGAGGGGGCGTTGCCGTGCCCGTTGCCATTGCCCTGCCCGTTACCGGCCGGCAGAGGCTCAGTCACCGCACGCTCGGGCTGCTTGATCTCCGGCTGGGGCTTGCTGCGCGCCGGGGCGTTGGCGGCGCGGTACCCGGCAATAAACTCCATGCCCAACCAGCGGAAGATGTAGTCCACCAGGCTCTTGGCAAACGGGATCTCCGGGTTGTGCGTGATCCCCGCAGGCTCGAAGCGTTGGTGTGTGAACTTATTGACCAGCGATTCGACCGGCACGCCGTACTGAAGCGCGACACTGATCGCGGTCCCCAGTGAGTCCATCAGCCCGCCGATGGTCGAGCCTTCCTTGGCCATGGTGATGAACAACTCGCCCGGGGTGCCGTCTTCGTAGAGCCCAACCGTGAGGTAGCCCTCGTGCCCGGCGACGTTGAACTTGTGGGTCTTGCCCATCCGCGTGTCCGGGAGGCGACGGCGCAACGGTCGTTCAACGATCCGTTCAACGATCCTCTCGACGGGGGCGGCCTGGGGCGGTGTGACGGCCGTAGAAGCGACCTCCGCCAGGGTGGCGACCTCGGCGGCGACTTCCAGCTTCGCCGCTTCGATAGCTTCCTCGTCTTCGATGCCGTCCTCGGTGTCGGCCTTGTTCGAAAGCACCTGGCTTAGCTTGCAACCGTCGCGATACAGTGCGTTGGCCTTGAGCCCCAGTTCCCAACTCCGACGGTAGGCGGCCTTGATGTCCTGGACTTCGGCGTTGTTGGGCAGGTTGATGGTTTTGCTGATCGCGCCGGAGATGAACGGCTGTGCCGCCGCCATCATCTGGATGTGCCCGCCCGAAGCGATGAACCGCTCCCCGGTCGGGCCGCAGGTGCTGGCACAATCAAAGACCGCCAGGTGTTCATCCTTAAGATGCGGTGCCCCCTCGACGGTCTGCGTGCCACAGATCGCAATGTTCAGCTCGGAAACCTGGGCCTTGGTCATCCCAAGTGCGGTGAGCAGATCGAACCCCGGCTTGTCTACCTGGTCGGTCAGACCCAACCGCCCAATTGCCTTTTCTCCAAGTGTCCAGGTATTGAATGCGTGTGACACCTCGAACACGGTCGGCAACGCCTCGATGATCTTCTTGAGGTCGGCATCGATCAGCCCAAGCTCTTTGAGGAAACGCCCAAGGGTCTTGTCCCCATGCTGCCTGCCATCCTTGTCGGGCATCGTGACGTCCAGATGCAGCGCACCCATGACGTAGATGAGGATGTCCCGGACCTGCTGCTTCTCGTACCCCAAAGCTTCGAGCGCGGGTTTGAGTGACTGGTTGGCGATCTTGAAATACCCCCCGCCAGCGAGCTTCTTGAACTTCACCAACGCGAAGTCCGGTTCGACACCGGTGGTGTCGCAGTCCATCAGCAGGCCGATCGTGCCGGTCGGTGCAATGACGGTGGTCTGAGCGTTTCTATAGCCGTGCTCCTTACCCAGCTTCAACGCGCTGTCCCAGTTGATGCGTGCCCGATCAACCAACTCCCGGCCGTTAGCCAGCAATCCGATATGCTCTTCGCCCTGGTCCAAGGCGTCTGCGTCGATCGGGACGGGCTTGATCTCCAAGCCCTCGTAATCACCCAGGTCATTGGTGTCGGTGAGTTCCAGGTCCCGCGGCACGCCATACGCCGCCCGGCGGTGGTTGCGGATCACACGCAGCATGTGCTGGCGGTTCTTCTGATACCCGGGGAACGCCCCAAGCTGCTCGGCCAATTCCGCGCTGGTCGTGTAGCTACGACCGGTCATGATCGCACTAAGCGAACCACTAATCGCCCGGCCACGGTCCGAGTCATACGGGATGCCCGCCTGCATCAGCATCGCACCCAGGTTCGCAAACCCAAGCCCAAGCGTGCGGAACTGGTAGCTCAACTCCGCGATCTCTTGCGAGGGGAACTGGGCCATCAACACGCTGATCTCAAGCACGACCGTCCAGATATTCACCGCGTGCTCATAACCCGCCCAATCAAACGTCCGGCGTTTGGCGTCATAGAACTTAATCATGTTCAGCGACGCCAGGTTGCAGGCCGTGTTATCCAGGAACATGTACTCGCTGCAAGGGTTGCTCGCGTTGATCCGCCCGGATTCCGGGCAGGTGTGCCACTGGTTGATCGTCGTGTCGTACTGCACGCCCGGGTCGGCACATCGCCACGCCGCGTAAGTAACCTGATCCCAAAGCGCCCGGGCGTTGATGCTCTTGGCAAGCTCGCCATCGGTCCGCCGCATCAGGTCCCACTGCCCGTCGGTGTCGATCGCCTTGAAGAAGCTGTTGGGGATACGCACGGAGTTGTTGGAGTTCTGCCCGCTGACGGTGAGGTACGCCTCGCCGTTAAAGTCGTAATCAAGGTCCAGGTCCAGCTTCTCGGCCGTCTCTTTAAGATCGTCCGGCAGGTGTTTCATCCCCTCGACCAACGCGGCGACCTTGATCTCCTCGCGGACCTTCCAGTTAACAAACTGCTCGATGTCCGGGTGATCCAGGTCCAGGCAGACCATCTTCGCGGCTCGGCGTGTCGTGCCGCCGGACTTGATCGCCCCGGCGGCACGGTCACCGATCTTCAACCAGCTCATCAGACCAGAACTCTTACCACCGCCGGAGAGCGGCTCGCATTCTCCTCGGAGCGCTGAGAAATTGGTTCCGGTACCCGAGCCGTACTTAAAGAGGCGCGCCTCACGAACCCATAGGCCCATGATTCCGCCGGGGCTGACCAGGTTGTCCTGGACAGATTGTATAAAACAGGCGTGCGGCTGGGGGTGCGAATACGCATCTTCCGCCGGCCGCGTAACGCCTGTGGTGGGATCGGTGTAGTAATGGCCCTGCGCCGGGCCGTTGATGTCATACGCCCAGTTCAACCCCGTGTTGAACCACTGCGGGCTGTTCGGTGCCGCCATCTGGTGCAGCAGCATGTGACACAGCTCATCGTAAAACGCCATCGCGTCCTCGGCCGTGTCAAAGTACCCATGCCCCTCGCCCCAGTGACACCAGCAGCCCGCCAGCCGGTGGATCACCTGCCTGGCCGAGCGTTCCGGGCCGGTAACGACGCGGCCGTCCTCGTCCTTGAGGACAGCCCCATCGCCGCCGGTTTGAGGCACCCCTGCCTTTCGAAAATACTTGCTGACCATGATGTCCGTCGCCAACTGCGACCAGCTCTCCGGGACCTCGGCGTCGTTCATCTCGAACACCACCGACCCATCCAGATTCGCGATCCGGCTGGAACGCTTGGTCCACTGAACCGTCGAAAAAACGTCCGTGTCCTTCTTTGTGTAGCGACGATCAATCTTCATATTGCTGTGACTTCCTCGGCCGTCCGTGGCCTGAATACGCGCCGTCTCCGACGCAAATAATGGTTACGAATACGAATTGCGTGGCGGTGTCCGTTGGCCGCCGGGATTTATGATTTTATACATGGTGGGATTCGCTTTGCTCTACCCACCCATTTTGCTAAGAAAATTTGCCCTAGAAGCCAATGCGCGATGTCTGGCCGTATTGGCTTCTAGCCTGAGCAATGCAGAGGACTTTTGGAGATTACGAAACGTACTCTGTTCGAGATTGATTCGTGCTAACGAACTGTCGAGTGATACTCGCATGCGCTGAACAGGTTCGCAAATAGTTTGCAATGTCTGCAATTTTTGATTGAGCGATCGCGAGAACTCCTGCATCGGTTCATAAACAGATAAAAACCTTTGCCGCAACTGATTTGCCGTTTCGTGGATTTGTCGTAGATACTGCGACTCAAAGAGCTCTTTTACCCTTTGGGCTTCTGCAATAATCGTACGGAGCGGCTCAAGCGCTCGTTCAAGGCTTGCTTGGTTCTTCAGAATACGCTCGATATGTGGTTTGAGCCATATGCTGAGTGATATCTCATTTACTCGCTTGAGTACGCACTTCAAACTTTCGTTGTCTTCGCCCCCAGGTATAAATCTATCTAGCTCTCTATAGGAATAGTAAACGTCGCATGTCTTGTCCAAGAGGAGGCAGCAGATGGCCATACATGCATCCATTGGGTCACACGCTGCGACTATAAGTACCTGTGGTCTAGTACCTCTGCATGCTTGATCGATCGCTGAAATACGCTCAAATGCCCAAATAATGCTGCATTCATCAAACTGCTCAGAATCCACTTCGAATCCAAAATCAGATGCAAATTTGGCAGTAGCATCTAATGCCGATAGATCGGATTCAATTCGTAGCATTGCAAAATCGCTTTCAACAATGTCGCGAATATCATCTAATTTCCGAGGGTCAACTAGATCGCATGTTTTACGTTTTAATTCCGTCAAATCCATAGTACTTCTCCAAAATGCGCCTAAGTCTCACTAGCTTCAATCCACCATCGGCAGGACCAACCCCGCCTGGTCTTGGTACTTGCCGTTCTTGTCTGCGTAGCTGACGGCGCAGGTGCGGTCGGCCTGTAAGAAGATCATCTGTGCGATGCCCTCGTTGGCGTAGATCTTGGCGGGCAGCGGGGTCGTGTTGCTTATTTCGATGGTGACCTTGCCACGCCATTCGGGTTCCAGTGGTGTGACGTTGACGATGATGCCGCAGCGTGCGTAGGTGCTTTTGCCGACGCAGATAGCCAGGATGTCCCGGGGGATGGCGAAGGTTTCGACGGTCTCACATAGGGCGAAGCTGTTGGGGGGGATGACGACGTGGTCCCTGCCGGTGTCGGCGGTGTCGACGGTGACGAAGCTGGCGTCGTCGAACTTCTTGGGATCGACGATGGACTGGCCGCCGGTGGCGGAGACGTTGGTGAAGATTTTGAAGAGTGTGCCGACGCGGACGTCGTAGCCGTAGCTGGAGACGCCGAAGGACACCTTGCCTGGGCGTTTGTCGTTTTCCTGGAACGGCTCGATAGAAACCAGTTCGCGTATTTGTGAATCGCAGAGTACTGACACAGTAGTTTTTCCCACTCAAACACGAACCAGATTTGGCCGCTGAAACCGTCAGGGCCCGCACCCTGACTCGGCGGCAATCAACTGAACCGACCTTCCAACCATCCTTACACCCTGTTGGCCGGGTCCGACACCGCACACCGCGCGCTTGGCGGGTGTCTTGGGCTGGACAAGCCTGTTGGGTGGTACTGATCCCTGAATATTGGCCCGCGATTCGGCGACGGTCACTAAATTGGGCCGAAAGAGATACTACACCACTACATCTTGGGCTTGCAACCCTTTTCTTCACTAAATGTAGACGGCAAACCTGTCGATTTGCTTTAAGCGGGTGATATCAAGGGCCTTACCCCAATTCACATTTTTTATCGCAAAGCCACAAGCTGGGGGTAGCGACCTAAAGCGACACCGAGAGGACAGGTTATCCACTAAAACGGACCGACCTGGGCGATATTAAATCACGCCATGACGGCGCATAACTGTCTATCAATCAAGTAATAACCACCGGATTAGGGGTTGAGTCAGCCGTCGAAAGCGGCTTTGATGGCTTGGGAGACACTTTGGACGGCCTCTTGGATCGGGACCGGGAGCTTGGCACCGGCGGCGCGGGCGTGCCCCCCACCGCCGAACTGGCCGGCGAGGTCGGCCACATTGACCGCATCGGGGCCGGGCTTGCTGCGGAAACTGATGCGTGCCAACGGCTGCTTGCCATCCGGGGAATCTGGGGTGTCCGGGGAATCCGGGGGGTCGATCGAGCTTTCGGTGACCAGCGCAACGACCTGGATGCTCTTGACCTGTTGAGGGACATCGATCAGCCGTTCGGTTTCTTCTTCCAGTGCGCCGCTGTCTTTGAAGTCTTGTTCTGTGAGTGACATCACAGCGGCCTTGCCGCCCGCTAACAGCGTCAGGCTATCAAGCGCGCGGGTCAGCAGCGCCAACTTGGCCGGTCGTTCGGTCTGGTGCAGTCGGGCGTAGAGCTCCGTGTGGTCAACGCCCATCTCTAGCAGGCGAGCCGCCAGGCGGTGGGTCTGTGGGCGTGTGTTGGAAAAACGAAACCAACCCGTGTCCGAGCCGATGCCCACAAACAAAGCCTCGGCAATGGTTTGATCCCACCCCCCAGCCCCACTCCCGCTCCCGCCCCCGGGGCTAGACCCACTTCCCAGCAGGTCCAACAGTTCGGCAATAATCTCGGCGCAGGCCCCGGCACGGGCATCGACATATCTGTGAGCGGCATCGATGTCACCGCTTAGGTGGTGGTCAATAATCAATGTGTTGGCGAGGTTCGTCTCAAGCGTCTTGCGCATCGGCTCGACCTGCGACCAGGCCCCGGTATCGACCACGATGTAGAGTGCGCAGTCAGGGATCGTCAGGCCGTCGTGGAGGGTGTGCGTCAGGCCGTGGCCGTTGAGGCTGGCCAGTTGTGCGGGCACCGGGGGGGCGAAGCAGGGGAAGACCTGTTTACCCATCTTTTGCAGGGCGTAAGCGAGTGCGACGACCGACCCAAATGCATCGCCATCGGGCTTGGCGTGGGTGGTAATAAAGATCGTGCTCTGGGCCTTACGGATGAGGTCCGCGGCGGCGGCGAGGTCGAGATTGCTTTGATGTTCGGGCATGGGGGAGTCGGGTATGGGGTTTGGAGGACTTGGGGCGTTAAATGAAGACCCCGGATGACATCCGGGGATTTATATAGAGCTAACCGCTAACGGCTCGTAGCTCCTGACTTTTTCGATATCGCGGGCCAGTTGTTGGCGCAAGGCGTCGGGGTTTGGGAAGCGGATCTGGTCGCGGACCCAGTGGTGGAATTCGAGGGTTATTGGTTGGCCGTAGAGGTCGTCGTCGAAATCCAAGAGGTGGGCTTCGATGGTGAGTTGAATCTGGCCGAAGCTGGGTTTGTTCCCGACGCTGATGGCGGCGATGTGCGAACGGTCGGTGCCGGGCAAGTGTGCGAGACCCGCGTAGACACCGTCGGCGGGGAGCGTGTGGTCGTCGAGTGTGGCGAGGTCGAGGTTAACGGTGGGGATGCCGATGGTTCGGCCGCGCTGCTCGCCCTTAACGACTTGGCTGGTCAAGGAGAACGGCTGGCCCAGGCAACGTTGAGCATCCTGAACCCGGCCGTGACCGATCAACCAGCGGACGACCGAGCTACGCACTGTAACGACACTCAGGTCGGTCAGGGTCACGTCATGGCTGGGTTGGATCACAACGTCGAAACCGTGTTGTTGGCCAAGTTTTTTAAGCAGGTCCACATCCCCCGCCCGACCCCTGCCAAAACGGAAGTCGGCCCCCTCAACAAACGCGACCGGTCGGTGCCGATCCACGACCTCCTGGATGAAGTCTTGGGGAGACTGCCCAAGCACCTTTGGCGTGGGTTCAAGCACCAGCACCTCGTCCGCACCGGCGTGCTTGAGCCGGTCCAGTTTCTGGTTAAGCGGGCAGAGCCTCGGCGGCTGGTTGTCGGGATCGAGTGTGGCGTTTGGGTGTGGGTCGAAGGTCATCACGACCACTTTTGCACCCGCGGCTGCATCTTTCCCGGCCCCTGCCAACTCGCGGGCGGTCGAGAGGATCGCGTGGTGTCCCATGTGGACGCCGTCAAAGTTCCCGATGGTGATAACGCTTGGAGCAGGCATGACGTGAAGGATAGCCGACCTCGCCCCCCGGGTCAGCCGGGCAAAGGTCAAACCCCCAGGATTCGCACCCGGATTCCCCCCAGATCTTCCCCGGCTTTGTTCCATTCCCCGCCCCGGGTAATCACACCTGCTCACCGTCGTCCGGGTTCAAAGCGATGTCCGGTTCGCCGTCCTGGCCGTCAATCTCCGCAGGCGGTCGGTCGAACAGCACGACCCTGCCGCAATCCAGTGTCTTGGCAAGGCCCAGTTCCAGCAGGGCGTTCAGTGCGGCGGCCTGCTCGGCTTCTTTCTTGGAGTTGGCCCAGGACGGGTTGCAGCGGCGGCCGTTCACCTCCGCGCAGACCTCGAAGCACTTGGAATGGTCCGGGCCCTTCTCATCCATGACGATATAGGTCGGGTTGCTGGGCAGGTGCTTCTGGGCGTATTGCTGCAGGACGCTCTTGAAGTTCCGCTGGTGCGACGACTCGGCGGCCTCTTGGATAAACGGGACCATGTGCTTGAGGATAAACTCACGCACCCGATCCATCCCTGCGTCCATGTAGATCGCGGCGATCAGTGATTCTAACACCGCCGCAGCGACACTACTGGGAAGGTCCGGTCGCCCCGCCATGCCTTTGCCCAGGCTCAGCATCCCGGACATGTTGCTCTTGACGCTGATGAGGGCACACACTCGTCGGCTGACTACCGCGCTCTTGATCTTTGTCAGATCGCCTTCCAGCAGATCGGGGTAGGTGTCATGGAGGTACTCACAGACCACGAACCCAAGGATCGCGTCGCCGAGGAATTCCATGCGTTCATTACTCTCCAGACGGTCACCCGCTTTGGATGCGTGGGTGAGTGCCTCTAACAGAAGTGAGGGGTCCTTAAACCGGTAGCCAAGAACCTCGTGGGCTTTATCAAGCATAGCGGGCATTCAGATGGCTAGGTCACGAATCATTCCCTAAAACGCTCGACAATCGAGCGTCCTGTGCCATCCGGTGCCGCGGCGGTGACGCTGGTCTTGCCAGTGCGCCGCTGCGTCAGCGGAATATTATGAGTATCGACCGGGTATCACTGCTTGTCAATAGCTTTCTAGCACAGTAGGCTTCATTACTTATGAGTCACCCCACCCATCGGACCCGCCTGGCCGTTCTCCTACTGGGCTTATTGTCCCTTATCTGCACGCCCAAGGCCCTGGCACAGGGGGTGATCGTCCCCGACCAGCTCACCCCCGCGATGCCCTTGCAAGACATCCGTGTCGGGATGACCGGCTACGGGATGACCGTGTTCCACGGCACGGAGATCGAGCCGTTCAACGTCGTGGTCGTCAGTGTGATGCCCAACTCCTCGCCGACGCGCAGCGTGATCTGGATCCGCTGCGACGACCCGAGGATGGTCGAGTCCGGCCCGGTGCAGGGGATGTCCGGCTCGCCGATCTATCTTTGGGATGAGGATGAGCCCCACGAGTTAGGCCAAGGCGGCAAACTCATCGGTGCCTTTGCGTTTGGTTATTCCGAGGCCCAACAGTGCCTGGTCGGCGTCCAGCCCATCGGTTACATGCGTGACTCGGCCACACGCGCCGCAGCACAACAAGACAATGCTTCTGACACAAAAGGCGCACGCAGTGGATCGACCCGCCAGGTAATCCAACTGTTGGACCGCCTGGAACAGATGCCCCAAGCCGGGGATGATTCTTCACTCAGCAAGATACGCCTGCGTGCGATCCGTGATGTCCTGCTCCGCGCAACGGGCAGGCCGGACGCAACCACCTGGAACACCTCAACGACCGGCACTGTTTCAGGCCCCCATGCCGGCGCGATGGCTTCGCGGTTGATGCTCCCGATCTCGCTGGGCTCACCACGCACCGCCGAGGTATTCGCGCCATTGCTTGAGCCGATGGGTTTTATGGGTATATCCAACGACGCCTCGGCCGTCGGGGGCGAACCTCCGCACGGGATCGATCCCGCGGCCACTTCACTGGAGCCCGGCAGCGTGCTGACCATCCCGCTGGCGTTTGGCGACATGGACCTGAGCGCATCAGGTACGGTGACCGACGTCTTGCCCGGCGGCGAAGTTTTAGCGTTTGGCCATCCGATGTTCGGGCTGGGCAAGGCGCAGGTGCCCATGGCCACTGGGTACGTCCACTTCGTCATGCCACGCAGGTCCATCAGCTTCAAGAGCAGCGGCAGCCTCACGCCCTTGGGCACCCTGGTCCGAGACGAGAGCGCCGGTGTCGTCGGCGTTAAAGAAGTCCGCTACACCACTGCACCCATCGACGTCACCGTCAACATGCCCGGCCAACCCGCCAGCACCTACCACTACCAGGTCGTCAACGAGCCGATGCTATCGGCCATGCTCACCGCCACCGTCATCTACAACAGCATCGAGACCGTACACGCCGTGCCGGTTGAGAACACCATCCGCCTGCGGTCACAGATGAAATTTGCCGGGGGCCGGGTATTTGAGTTAGACACCCTGATCGCCGGGGGCTCGGCGGTGAACCCCATCTTTGAGATGCTCACGCCCCTGTCCGTCATGGCGATCAACCCCTACGAATCACTGGATGTCGAATCGATCAGCGTCACCATCGACGTCGAAGAAGGCAACCGCATGGGCTCGATCATCGGTGCTCGGCTCGAACGTTCCCAAGTCGCGCCCGGCGAAACGGTCGGCGTGTTGCTGGATATCCAACACTACGCAGGCAAGCTCGAACAACGACGCATCCAGGTCAAGATCCCTGACGACCTGGAAGAGGGCGACTACCCCCTGACCGTCAGCGGGGCCAGCGCCTTCGCGGGGATGAAGATCAACTCACAGCCGCACAAGATGGTCACCCGTAACATCGACGACCTGGTGGACTTCATCCAAGAGACGATGTCCTTCCGCAGTGACGTAATTTACACCGCCATCCAACTCCCCCCCGACGGGCTGGCTGTCGGGCGGACCGAGATGGTCAACCTCCCGTCCAGCCGGGCCGCGATTTTAAGCAGCCCCACGACAACTGAAACGATCCCGTTCGCAGGCCTGATCGACCAGGCTTTTGATGCGGACACCGTGATCCTTGGCCAAGTCAGCTTCACCCTCAACGTCCGCAAACCGTAACCGTTCCCGCTGCAAACCGTAACAGCCCCCGCTGTTCTGAACGATAGAAAGACCCGGCATGCATAAGTCCCCCCGGTTCCCCCGCACGTTTCTCCTCCTGGTATTCGCAGTAGGGCCCGCCTGCCTGATGAGCCCCAGCGCTTCGGCGATCCAGCCCCAACGGTTTGAACACGCCACCGAAGCCGACTTCGAGCCCGGTGAGGTCGATGGCACACTGGTCACCAGCCTCGGGGATGTCAAGCTCGCTACCGAGTCCAAATCCATCGGTGAGATGCCCGAAGAAGCCAGCATCATCTACGACCTGCACCAGATGCCCGATGGCACGATCTACCTCGCCGCTGGGCCCAAAGGCAAACTGCTAAAGCAAGACGGAGACGAGGTCGTTGAAGTCGCTGACCTTCCCGAAGAGCAAGTCTTCGCGCTGGATGAATACAACGGCAAGCTCCTGATCGCCATCAGCGGTGAATCCAGCCGACTGGCACTCTTGGAAGAAGGCGAACTCAAGACGCTGACCGAGTTGCAAGGCGTGCGTTACATCTGGGACATCCTCATCCCATCAGCCGACATGTTCGACGGCCCAGCGATCCTCATCGCAACCGGGACCGAGGGCAAGGTCCTGCGTATCAAGCCCGACGACGAAGAACCGATCGTGCCGTTGTTAGACGCCCAGCAGGCGAACATCCTCTGCCTGGCGATGGACAACCAGGGGCGCATCATCGCCGGCACAGATGAGGACGGGCTGGTGCTTCGCCTTGAGGCAGGTGAGGAGGACGGCTACCAGGCCTTTGCAATGTTTGACGCATCGGAGCCGGAGATCGGTGCCTTGCTGGTGGCATCCGATGGCTCGCTCTACGTCGGGACCGCCGATGCCGAACAAGCCCGCCCAGGCCGACTGGAAGAGGCGGCCAGCGAAGAATCAGGCCGACCCGATGATGACAAAGACACCGACGATACAGAAGACCAGCCCGACGACGCCGAAGAGCCGGGCGACGCCCCTGCCGAACCCGGTGACATCCCAGGTGTGGAGCCCGACCCTCAGCCAATCGACGATGCTGGCGAGACCGACCAAGCCCAAGCCGATACAACAACGGATAACGCAGACAACAACGCCACCGCCGACGCTGCCCCAAGCGATGAAGCCGCACCGGAACAGGCCGACACCGACCCAACCCCCGAGCAATACGACCGCCTGCGTGAGCTGATCCGTGACCGGCTCAGCAAGGCACGCAAGTCAGGCCAGATGCAGGCCGGTATTGGCGGGTCCAAATCAAGCTCATCATCCGCCAGCCGATCACGCCCCGTCAGCGCCCCCGCCGCCGAGAAGGAAGGCAACGCCGTCTACCACATCGACAGCCAGGGCTTCGTCCACGAGGTCTTCCGCGACTCGGTCATGATCCTCAAACTCGTCGAAACCGACGGCAAACTCCTCGCCGCAACCGGCAACGAAGGCCAGGTCTTCGTGATCGATCCCGTGACAAGAGAAACAGCCGTTTTGGTTGATCTGGGCTCCGAACAGGTCCCCGCCATGATGATGAGCAAAGACGGCGGCACCGTCTTGGGCACCGCCAACCCCGCCGAGCTCTTCACGCTCGGCAGCAGCTACGGCCACCGCGGCATCTACACCAGCCCGACTCTCGACGCCGCACAGATCAGCCTCTGGGGCGCGATGAGCCTCACCGCCGACATCCCCCAGGGCTGCTCACTGACCGTCGAAACACGCAGCGGCAACGTCCAGGACCCCGAGCAGGCCGCGTGGTCCGCATGGTCTCAGGCTCAATCCCTGATGCCCGACGACAAGCTCCCCGCACTGGCACCCAAAGAGCTGGCCGTGCAATCCCCCCCCGCCCGGTTCCTGCAGTACCGCCTGACCCTCACCGGCTCCGACGACCTCACCCCCGTCGTCGGCCGCATCGAAGCCGCCTACGTCACACCCAACCTCAAGCCCGTGATCGCCAAGGTCACCGCCGCCTACCCCGAGGAGGCCGAGCCCGACGCCCCACCCGCCACCCTCATGACCATCGAGTGGGAAGCAGCCGACGACAACCAGGACCCCCTGATCTACAAGCTGCAGTACCAGCCCGCCGGATCGGACAGCGTCCTGCTGATCGCCGAAGACCTTACCGATCTCACCTATGAATGGGAAACCCGCCGTGTCCCCGACGGCCGATACACCGTCCGGGTCACCGCCGATGATCGGCCCGACAACCCCGGTGACATGGCTATGACCACCACACGCCGCGCCAGCCCCGTCCTGATCGACAATTCCCCCCCCGACCTGACCTCTCAAAAAACCGTAACTGGCGGTGAAATCAAGGTTTCCGGTCAAGTTACCGATGACTGGTCCAACATCCAGTCCCTGGCCTACTCACTGGATTCCGACGACGAGTACCACCCCATCCTCCCAGGCGACCTGATCTTCGATTCGACACAGGAAAGCTGGGACGTTACGATCTCCGATCTTTCCCCGGGTCCGCATGTGTTAACCCTGCGGGCCGCCGACACCCGGGGCAATACGGTGTATCGATCGGTGATATTCCAGACCAAGTAACCCGGCGTGCCGGGCCCAAACAGGCCCCACCCAGGCCCCCGGCTTTTTCCCGGCTTTGACCGCAGGAGCGCTCGCGATGTCCACTCATTACCCCAAACGACGCAGCCTGATCAAGCGTGCCCGCAAGTTCGGCTTCCGTGCCCGCATGCGGACCAAGGACGGCCGAAAGATCATCAGCTCCAAACGCCGGATGGGCCGAAGCGTCAACGTCCGCAGCAGCTTCTAAGCCCGCGGCCCCGCACACCAACAAGTCGTTCTGATTGATCCAACCCCGAGCCCGTCTTCCGACAGGTTCGTTTGGATAGTGCGCGCTCCCCTGCTACACTCTGATTCTCATTACGGGCCCTACCCAATAGGGACCAACGAGTACCCGCCTAAATTCCACCACCACAACCCACCCCCACGAGGCACATCATGAGCTTTGAGATCGAGATCATCCACGGCCGACAGGTCCTGGATTCGCGCGGCAACCCCACCGTTGAAGTTGAGGCACACCTTTCCGACGGCACCGTCGGCCGAGCCATGGTCCCCTCCGGCGCAAGCACCGGCGAGAACGAAGCCGTCGAGCTGCGTGACGGCGAAGACGACTACTACCTGGGCAAGTCCGTCCAGCAGGCCGTCGATAACGTCAACAACGAAATCGCCCCCGAGCTGATGGGCCTGGACGCTCGTGACCAGGAATACATCGACAGCATGATGCTCGAACTCGACGGCACCAACAACAAGGGTAAGCTCGGCGCAAACGCGATCCTCGGCGTATCCATGGCCATCGCCCACGCCGCCGCCGAAAGCTCCGGCCTGCCGCTGTACCGCTACCTCGGCGGCGCACACGCGAAGGTCCTACCCGTCCCGATGATGAATATCCTCAACGGCGGCAAGCACGCCGACAATACCGTCGACTTCCAGGAGTTCATGATCCAGCCCTGGGGCTTCGACAACTTCCCCGAAGCCTTCCGCGCCGGCGTCGAGATCTACCACGCACTGAAGGGCGTCCTCAAGAAGCAGGGCCTCTCCACCGCCGTCGGCGATGAGGGCGGCTTCGCCCCGAACCTCAAATCAAACGAAGAAGCCCTGAAGGTCATCGAAGAGGCTGTCGACAAGGCCGGCTACAAGTTCGGCGAACAGATTTTCGTCGCACTCGACCCCGCCACCAGTGAACTCTGGAACGAGGCCGAAAAACTGGGCAAGGAAGGCTACTGCTTCTTCAGCTCGAATCCTGGCGAGGTCATCTCCGCCGACGACATGATCGGCATCTGGGCCGACTGGTGCGACAAGTACCCTATCCGCTCCATCGAAGACGGCCTGGCCGAAAACGACTGGGCCGGCTGGAAAAAACTCACCGAAAGACTCGGCAAGAAGATCCAACTCGTCGGCGACGACCTCTTCGTCACCAACAAGGATTTCCTCAAGAAGGGCATCGACTCCGACACCGCCAACTCCATCCTCGTCAAGGTCAACCAGATCGGCACGCTCAGCGAGACCTTCGACGCCGTCAACCTCGCCACACGCAACGGCTACTCCGCCGTCCTCAGTCACCGCTCCGGCGAGACCGAGGACGCGACCATCGCCGACATCGCGGTGGCTACCAACTGCGGCCAGATCAAGACCGGTGCCCCCTGCCGCTCCGACCGTAACGCCAAGTACAACCAACTCATCCGCATCGCTGAAGAGCTCGGCGACAACGCGGTGTACGGCTCGGTGTTCTGGAACAAGGGCTGATATGACTTCACCACAGATCAATCTCGTTGTGATCCGCTCACCTGACATTGATCGTGCTGTTACGTTCTATCAGACGATTGGTCTGACTTTCACCAAGCACGCACACGGCTCAGGACCACAGCACTATGCCTGTGATCAGATGGGTTGTGTGTTTGAGATTTACCCGGCCTCAGACAAGACGATCTCAACAGAATCTACGCGGATTGGATTTTCGGTCTCGTCCGTTGACGAAACTGTCACAAAGCTGCTAACGGTTGGTGCAGCGGTGATAGCGGAACCAAAAGATTCACCTTGGGGACGCAGAGCAGTGATGTCTGATTTCGATGGGCATCGAGTAGAAATCACGGCGGTGCAGTCAGTCTAGTCATATATAATATCTTCCTATTGCATTACCACGAAGCCCACGTTGTAAAAACGTGGGCTTCTTTTGTGCTAGAAACCGCGATATGCTGTGGCCATGCTTGAGGTCACCACTTGGGACACCCTGTGCCTGCGGTTTATCCCCCGCGAGTTCCCGCTTGACCCGGTTCAGCGGCGTTCGGCTCAGCGGCTGCTTCGCATGAGGGCGGGAACCTTCAAAGAATTTATGGGGATTTGGTTGGTTCCTGAGACACTGTTCGGGGGCGCAGCGGGTCTTGGCCTATATCTAACCGGCATGGGCCTTGTGATCTCGGCTTTAGCGGTCGTACTGGCCGGCATCGTCCTCTGGGTACACTTTGCGATCCACATGCGTGCCCGTGTCGAGCCGCATCTGTGTGAGGTGCTTCTTGGTTTAGGGTTCGTGATATGTCCCGGGTGTTACTACTGGTTGGGGCAAGACTCACAAAAACCTCAGCCGTGCCCGGAGTGTGGTTTGCAAGCCCATGTGACAGAACGTGCTAATTTTACCTATCGATGATCCCGTATTTCTGTCCCTTGATAAGCCCAGCGAGTTCTTGATATGCGAGGCAAGTCGATCTTTAACTCCACCCGGCTGGCGATCAGCCTGCTTATCACCTTGACCCTGGTGGTGCCGGCGGCCTATCTCGCATCGCCGTGGGTCTATCGGCAGATCCGTGTCGGTTGGCTGACCTCACAGGACATGCAGGACCGCCAGCGTGGGCTGAGTTTTGTGACTGCGCACGCCCGCAAGGACGGAGGCCTTCTCGCTGGCGCGGTCGATGCTCTGAGGGTAGAGGACGAGACAAATTTTCAACAAATCGTCGCAGCGTTGCAGGCCGGCGGATGCTGGAGCCGGGATCAGATCCCCGATGATCCCTGGCTTCGATGGATCGCACTGCTGGCGAGCGTACCGGACACCGAGGCGGGGAGCCTGGCGGCGCAGCGGTTGGCGGACCTTAACGACCTGGTGGGCGACCCCCGGGTAGACCCCCGGATTGCCCCCCGGGTGATCGGTTTGTTGGAGGGACTACTGCAACGGGATGAGCCGGACGTGCGATACAACGCACTGTGCGCTGTAGCCGAGTTAGCGATGTCCACTGCAGACCGGTCGCCCTACGAACGGATGATCGCCGGCAGGACTTCCGATCCCGAACCCCTCATCGTTCGGCACGCCTGGCTGTTCAGCTACTACCTCGACATGCCATTGGACAACGCCCCCGTGTGGCTATCCGATGCGACCCAATCCTCGCAACTCCCGAACAACGATGATGCCCATTTCACGTTGAAACAAATCTGTGCCCTGCTGCTGTCCCCGCAGGCTCCGCTGCGTGATGTGGGCTGTGTTCTGGCGGTGCGCGATCTTGAAGCCGGTGCATTAGACTCACTGGTGGCCGACCTGCTGCGTGACATGAACGACCAGGCAAAGATGTCCGGGCCGATCCTGGCGGGCTTGACGGGGCTGCATCTGGACTTACTGCACAGACGTCAAAGATTCGAGAATGATTGGGAGATTGGGAAGGTCATCCTATTGGGCCAGCAGATGTGCGGGGAGGGAATGGTTGGTGATGCACCTCCCGCCACGATGGCCTATTCCGACGCACCCCGTTCGACCGTGATCCTTGCGATGCTGCATAGGATGGGCCCCGGTGGTCTGGAGGTCCTGCTGAACCCGCGCGGCGAACCCCCGGCCGACCTCCCCGAGTTGATGGAAGATTACGGCTGGTGGCGCGTGCTTAACCAGTATCTACCGGCGGATGCGCCCCGATGGCACCCCGGTGCCGACGCGACACAGCAGCGGTTGCAGACGGACATGCTGCGGGACTGGTATCTTGTGCATCGCCATCGGTTCTTGGCTGATCGAACCGAGCCGTAACCTGACCCCCCTCCTGGAGAGCACGATGGAAAAACCAGCGACACCCGACCACTCGATCCTCGACGTCATCCAACGTCGATGGAGCCCGTACACCTTTGCGGACCGTGCGGTGGAACCCGAAAAAACCAGGTGTCTCTTGGAAGCAGCACGCTGGTCGGCCTCCGCATTCAATGAACAGCCCTGGCGTTTCATTCTGGCAACCAAGGACAACCCCAACGCATACGCCAAGGCGCTGGGCTGCCTGGTCGAAGCGAATCAGGGTTGGGCGCAGCAGGCCCCCGTGCTGATTTTGACAGTGACGCGCACAACATTCATACGCAACGACAACCCAAACCGTGTACATCAACACGACCTGGGCCTTGCGGTGCAGAACCTGATTACACAAGCCACGAGCATGGACCTGTTCGTCCACCAGATGGCGGGCGTCGATCTGGACAAGGTGCGCAAAGAGTACAACCTACCCAGCGGGTTCGAGCCACAGACCGCGATCGCGATTGGTTACGGGATGGACCCGGCCGACATGCCCGATGAACTTCGAGAAAAAGAGCAGGCCCCCCGCTCACGCTCGCCACTAGCTGATATCGTCTTCGGCGAAACCTGGGACCAGCCGTCCCCAATCGTCAAAGAGACTTGACCAACTCACGGGCCCAGTCGCGCACCTCACCACACACACGCACAAAAAGCGCATCCAACTCATCGGCAGGCAATCCCGGTGCGTCCGGGTCATCGAACTGGTTGTGGACCAGCTTATGGGCCTTGGGGAACACCGGACACGACTCTTTCGCCCGGTCACAGACGGTCACCACAAGGTCGAATCGCCGATCAAGATACCGATTCACGTGATCGGAGGTCTGGCCACTGATATCCACACCGGCCTTGGCCATCACCTCGACCGCTTTTGGGTGAAGCCCTTTGGGATTGGTCCCCGCACTGTAGACCTCGACATCCGGCCCGCCAAAATAACGGATCCACCCCTCACCCATCTGCGATCGGCAGCGGTTGCCCGTGCATAACACCAGGATGCGTTTTGCGTCGGCCATCTATTCGCTCCTCGATAACAGGTTACCATCCAACTCACTCACAGGCATTTCCGGCAGGGCGTGGATGAACTTGCTGCCATAACGCTTGGTACACACCCGGCTATCCAACACGGCCACACACCCGCGGTCTTGCTTGGAGCGGATCAGTCGCCCAAACCCCTGCTTGAATTTCAAAATCGCCTCGGGCAACGAGTACTCCATAAACGGGTTCCCGCCACGGGCCTTGATCCGCTGCGTCCTCGCCTCGATCATCGGCCGGTCCGGCACGGTGAACGGCAGACGGGTAATAATCACGTTACGCAACGCCTCGCCCTGCACATCCACCCCCTGCCAGAAACTGTCGGTCCCCAGCAGCACGCTCCGTCGGTCTCCGCGGAAACGTTCGAGCAACGCCGATCGCTGTACGCCATCACCCTGAACCAATAACGGCATCCCACGCTCGGCGATCGGCTCGCGCATCCAATCGGCAACTCGGCTTAGCAGGCTGTAGCTGGTGAACAACACGAATACCCCCCCGTCGGTATGGTCGATCAGACTCAGGACCGCCGGGCATAGGCGGGCAAAGAAGTCCGGGTCTTTGGGCTCGGGCATCGTCCGATCCACGATCAACTCCGCCTGCCTTGCGTAATCAAACGGCGAACCCAGCAGCAACGACTGCGCCTCTTCGCAACCCAGCCGTGAGCGGATATGGGTGAACGGGTCGGCGGACTTGAGTTGGCTTGTGGAACCGGCCGGGTCGTCTGGATGGACCGCATCGGTCGCCAGTGTCGCCGAGGTCATGACCACGGGCAACGGCTTGCGCTTGGTGGTCGTCGCCTCAAAAAGCCGTTGCTTAAGCAACCCCGCAACCTCGACCGGTGCGCCGCAGAGTTTGACCCGGGTGCGCCTGCCTTTTGCGGGCGCGGGAGAGCCGGAGGAGTTCGGGGAACCGGGGGTGGTGGATTCCATCCAGTACACGCTGTCGGGGAGTTTCTGTTCCAGCAGTGCAGACAGTTCCTGCGCGATCGCCTCGGCCCGGTCGGCGTAGCTCCCAGCCTCCAACCGATCACCCTCGTCGTCGATCCGGTCACGGATACGCTTCAACGCCAGCGACAAGTCCGAGAGCAGCGGGCTTAGCACGTTGTCGATCGGGATCGGCTGATCGATCCGGCCGTTGCTTCGGCCCGAGGTCTCCTGCCAATAAAGTAATTCCTGGAAGAACCCGTCCGCACCCATCCGCGCATCTTCCACCGCCTGCACCGCACGATTCATCAGGTCCGCATCCACCTTCAACCGCAGTGTTGGCAGCAGCCCCTTGTGTCGGCGGGCTGCGTGAAGGCGCGACAACAGGTAGTCCACCTGGAACTTGCTGACCGTCACCCCGAAGTACTCCCCCGCCACATCTTCGATCATGTGCGCCTCATCCAGCACCACCGCGTCATACGGCGGCAACACCCCAAAGCCCTGATGACGCATCCCAAGGTCTGAAAAAAACAATGCATGGTTGACCACAAGAAGGTCGGCGTTGAGCATCCGCCGACGGGCCGCCTGGTAAAAGCACTTTTCGTAGGTCGGGCAGCGCTTGCCCAGGCAGTCTTCCGAATCGCTTTGCACATCGCCCCAAACCCTAGGCGCCTCCAGCACCGGCAGACTCGCCAACGATCCGTCCTCGGTTTCCCCAGTCCATTCGAGGATTGTTTCAAGCGACCGCTTGCTGGCGTTGTCATCAAACAGGTCTGCACTGCGATCCCATGCCCGGCTTGCCCGACGCAACGACACATAATTTCCCCTGCCCTTAACCAGCACGGCCGAGAACTCATCGGGGATCACCGCACGCAGCAGCGGGATGTCCTTATGGATGATCTGTTCCTGCAACGCGATCGTGTGCGTCGAAACCACAACACGCTTCTTCTTGTCGCGGTCGTCGGTCGCCAGAACCTCTTGGATGATGGGCAGCAGGTAGGCAAAGCTCTTGCCGACACCCGTCCCCGCTTCGACCAGTGCGTTGTGACCCGACGCCAGGGCGTCACCTACAAACCTGGCCATCTGCACCTGCTCGGGGCGATGCTCGTACACATCGCCAAGTCGCCGGGCGATGGGGCCATCGGGTGAGAGGATGTCTTCTGAATTGATCGGCATGCGCCGCTTATGATAGCCGCGATACGCTTGCGTCGGGTGATCCCGCTACGCCCAGGGGAACAACGGCAGAACCCACTGGTACCCAAGCAACAGCACGACGATACAGATGAACGAGACCACCGCCCCCGAGCGGATCAGGGCCGAGACCGGGACCTTGCCGGTGGCGAACGCGATCGCGTTGGGCGGGGTCGATACGGGCATCGCCATGGCGAACGAACACGCCAGCGCAGTGAGGATCACCAGTTGCACCGGCGACTCTCCCTGGCCATTCATCAGGGCGATCACCATGGGGATCAGCACGATGGCCGTGGCCGTATTGCTCATGAACGTCGAGAGCAGCACCGACAGCACCACCACCGATGCCGCCAGGGCGAACCCTTGCAACTCCGCGATCGGCAGGTCCGCGATGATGCCTATCAGGTTGGTCTCCTCCATCGCCTTGCCCAGCGACAGCCCGCCCCACATCAGGATCAACACGTTCCAGTCGATCGAGTCGACGTCGTGTTTGCGCAGCACACCCAGAGCTGTCAGTGCGGCGGCGGCGAGCAGCGCGACCGCGGCGGGTGCCAGCCCGTGCATCTTCCCGGTAAGCCACAGCACGATCGCAAAGCCCAGGATGATCAGTGTCCACCGACCCTTGGTGCTGATCTTCTCGGTCGGCTTCTCAAGTGGCGGTAGCACCAGGTCCTTGCCGGGAGGGAAGAATCGGTAAAGCAACAGCCCCGCAACCACCAACAGCAGCGCCGCCAAGGGCACCGCCATCAGCATCCAATCGACAAACCCGATATCCAACCCAAACTCGTTGAGTGCCGCCAGCGCCACGGCATTGGGAGGCGTGCCGATCGGTGTGCCGACCCCCCCGATGTTCGCGCCGAACGGGACCGCCAGAATCACCGCGCGGTGGAACTTGTCTTCCGCGGGCAGCGCCCTGACCAACGGGCTGATGATCGCCAGCATCATGACGGTTGTGGCGGTGTTACTCATCCACATCGAGAAGAACGCCGTAATCAGCAGAACGCCGAACACCAGCGCAAGCGGGTGGTGGTTGAACGGCCGAAGGATCCGCGACGCGATCGCCCGGTCAAGCCCGTGCTTGGTCACCGCAGCGGAGAGCAGGAACCCACCCATAAATAAAATGATGATCGGTGAGGAGAACGACGATAGAAACACCTTGTAGTTAAGGCTCTGGTCTTGTGGGATCGGGCTCATCGACGGGAGCAACCGGGCCATGCCGCCCTTGTCCGCGAGGAATAAGATCTCCATGCCAACGATGCACAGGCTGGTGGCGTACAGAGGCAGCACCTCGGTCGCCCAGAAGACCGCGGCGACCAGGAAGATCGTCACCGTCCGCTTGGCCAACTCGTCCATCGACGAGGGCAGCAGGAAGTAGGTCGCGATCGCCGCGACAGCGGTGAGTGTGCAGATCAGGGCTCGTTTACGGTTTGAATGGTTCTGTTGCATGGTATGCGTTTGCCGTGCCCACGGGTTTGGGTCTTGAACCCACATTATAAGTTAAATCTATCTCTATTTCACGCCGGCACTACCCGATAATCATATCGCGTATGACTTACGGGTTTAACTAAACGAAAAAAGGCCGCCCCAAAAGGGACGGCCTGTATCCGTGTTCGCCGGGTCACCGGCGATGTGAACGGGTTGGCAACTTACTTGACCTCGACGCCGCCGCCGACTTCCTTGATCTTCTCGGCGAGGGCTTCGGCCTCTTCCTTGGAGACGGCTTCTTTCAGTGGCTTGGGGGCGTTATCGACTAGGTCCTTGGCTTCCTTGAGGCCCAGCCCGGTGGCTTCACGGACGGCCTTGATGACCTTGATCTTCTGGTCGCCGGCCGACGTGAGGATCACGTCGAACTCGGTCTTCTCTTCGGCTTCCTCGCCGCCTGCGGGGCCAGCCATAACAACTGCGCCGCCGGCTGCGGGCTCGATGTTGTACTCTTCCTTGAGGTAGTCGCCCAGGTCGACGGCTTCCTTGAGGGTCAGCCCGACGATCTTGTCACCCAGTTCTTTGATTGCTGCTTCTGCCATGGTTCGATTCCTTTACTGTCTAACGATCCATCCGAGAGGCCGTGGCACGCTGCTACGGTTTAACCCCGAGGGGCCAGTCGGACGCGATGTACGGTGTTGATATCTTCTATCTGTGATCTGCAATCTTCGATCTGAAAGAGTGCCGATCAAACATTGTCGATTGACGATTAACTCGCCTTCTTGATCTCTTCGCCCTTTTCGAGTTTTTCCTGAACGGTCTTGATGATCGAAGCGATCTTCTTGCCCGGGCCGGTGGCGGCACCGATGAGGTTCTGGGCCGGGCTCAGCAAGATCTGCACGACCTGGGCCTGTGCCTCGTCCTTGGTTGGGTACTTGCTGAGTGCTTCGATCTCTTTGGGCCCGAAGACGACGCCTTCCAGCAACGCGCCTCGGAATTCCAACTCTTTAATCTTCTTCGCGGCCTCGACCAACTCACGGGCTACGGTGACGACGCTGGCTTCCTCGGAGACGGGGTAGACGACGGCACTGGGGCCTTCGATCATGTCGTTCAGCGAAGCCAGATCGCCGCCATCAAACGCCTTCTTCACCAGGCTGTTCTTGACGATGGTGATCTTGATCTGCTTCTTGGCGAGGTCGGACCGCAGCGTGTTGGTGTCGTTTGACTTGATGCCCCGGACATCAATCAGCACGCCGCCGGTGACCCCCTCAAAGCGGTTTTTGTAGGATTCGACGATCAGGTTTTTGATCGGTTTGCTCATGGTATTAGCCCCTTGGGCAATCGCGGGGTTAGCCGCGGTGGTGTTTTCTGTGGGTTAGTCAACGATGATCGACACGCCGGGCGTCATGGTCGCCGACATCGAGATCGACTTGATGTAATGGCCTTTGGTGGAGGCGGGCTTGAGCTTGGTGATGTGCTGGATGAACGCATGGGCGTTTTCCTCAAGCTCCTTGGCACCGAAGCTGTACTTGCCGACCGCTGCGTGGATGTTTCCGTCCTTGTCGTTACGGAATTCGACCTTGCCGGCGGCGTATTCCTTGACGGCCTGGGCGACGTTGGGGGTCACGGTGCCGCTCTTTGGCGAAGGCATCAAACCCTTGGGGCCCAGTGCCCGGCCGAGCTTGGAGACGATCCGCATCATGTCCGGGCTTGCGACGGCGACGTCGAAGTCCAGCCAGCCGTCTTCAACCTTCTTGACCAGCTCTTCTCCGCCTGCTTCAAGAGCGCCGGCGGCCTTGGCGTCTTCAACCTTGTCCGAGGTGCAGAACGCGATGACACGCTTGCTCTTGCCGATCCCATGGGGGAGGGACAGCGAGCCACGGATCATCTGGTCGGCCTGTTTGGCGTCGATGCCCAGGTGCATGCACACCTCGACGGTCTGGTCGAACTTGGCGGCCTTGAATGATTTGACCCGGGTAACAGCTTCGGCCAGGGGCACCAGCTCTTTGAGTTTGTGGGCCTTTTTGTCGGCCTCGTAACGTTTGCCCTTCTTCTGCATATCCATTAATCCTTTCGACGTTCCCGGGTGATGCCCGGTGCTGGTCTCCCACGGTTTCTGGCACGTGGTAAGCCGTTCGTATTCACTTGCCCCCGCCCCGGAATAAGTCTTCTGAAAGCCGTATCTCGTGGGCTTAGCCTTCGATGGTCACGCCCATTGAGCGGGCGGTGCCTGCGAGGGTCCGCATCATTGCTTCGATGCTGTGCCCGGTGAGTTCCTTGGACTTCTCCTCGGCCACGGCCCGGAGCTGGTCCTGTGTGAGCTTGCCGACCTTGTCCTTGTTGGGGACGCCTGAGCCCTTCTCGATGCCTGCGGCGTCCTTAATCATGACGGCGGCTGGGGGGCTCTTGATCTCGAAGGTGAATGTCCGGTCTTTGAAGACCGTAATCACGCAGCCAACGACCTTGCCGTTGAGGTGACGGGTGGCTTCATTGAACTGCTGGATGAACTGCCCGGGGTTCACGCCGTTAGCACCCAGGGCGGGACCGATCGGAGGTGCGGGCGTAGCCGAACCACCGGGTGCCTGGATCTTGAACTGGGTTGTAATCACTTTCTTGGCCATGTCTGGCTCCTAATGTCCGCTTGGTATCGGCGATTTACCGCCTGAATCCCGGGCATGCCCCGTTAACCCCGAAACCCCGGGGACGGGCGAGCCGAGTAATATAGCAAAACCCCAAGAGGTGTGCCAATTCTGTGAAAACCCCCGGCGAACGGGGTGTTCACCGGGGTTTAGGAATGATCTAGCCTATCGGACGCCTCAAGCCGCCCTGGCATCACATGAATAGGCCTCATTGATTCATAGCTGCATCTTTTTGCTATCTCGGCGGGGACGCTGGAGCCTGGTCGCCCCCAACACCAAGAGCGCTAACAAGCTGCCGGGCTCAGGGACTACGACAGGCGGCGCCCCAGGAACACCGTTATTCCAATTCGTAAGGACAATGTTCAAATCTTCTGCGCCGACAAATCCATCGCCGGTGAAATCACCCGAAGCCAACACGCCTGGGCTCACGTTCAGATTCCAGTTAATCAGAACGACGTTCAGATCATCGACTCCGACGAACCCGTCGCCGTCGAGGTCGCCTTCTAATACTGACTCGATGGTGACAGTCCCCGACAGGCTGTCGTACAGAAGTCCGAGGCTAACCCCCTGGAAATCGGTCAAACCCGTGACCGCGTCAAATGCGCCGGTCAACCCTCCGGTAGCGGTCACAATCTGAAACTGGTCACCGATCCCGGGGACGAACGGCAACTGGTTGCTGTCCAGCGCCTGGACAATATCTAGCGTTCCGTCGATCGCGACGGGTTCGGTAAGCACCAGGCGGTCATGGCGGGGACCGAAAAAACGTACCGAGCCCAACTGGACCTCAAGCGAGGCGGAATCGGCCGCGACATACGCCCCATCGATGGTCACCGTTGTGGTCCGATTGGGATCCCCCGGGCCAACAATCGACAGATTGCCTTGGTGAATAAATGTATCTACGGTGAATGTCCCGGAGGCGTTTAGTTGGCCATCTGCCTCGAGTGTCACTCCCGCGCCTAACAACGGTGTTGCGACTTGAGCCACCGAGGTGGTCCCAGAGGGGACCGTCAACACACCGTCCCCCAAGTTGATGTTGGCACTCCCTACCACACTCGCTGCAGCGTTCAATCCTTGAGTGAGGTTAATCGACTGCCCCGGCCCGGCTGTTACCGTACTATTCACATTCACGGACAATGGGGCTAGCAGCGTTAATTTCGGCCTTGGAGAAACAACCTCTAAGGTGTTGCCTGCCCCCAGGTGAATCGCGGCGTCGATAGGGCCCGCAGCGCTGATGATGGACGGATTAGAACTGGTACCCGTCGCCCTGATCTCACCGGCGGAAAAACTGCCGTAGATCGTTGCGCTGCTCCCTCCGGGAACTGTCAGTGTTCCGTCCCCCAGATTCACAGACCCTACGGCCCCCAGAAACAACCCATTATCCAGATGAAGGTCTTGCCCGACCGGTGCCATGAGTGAGGCGCTACCCAAGACCGTCACCGGGTCGTCAATGGTGCCCGCCGCGACGATCACCTGCCCGTTGCTCATCTGCAGGGTTGTTCCGTCCAGGTGAGCGGTATGCGGGCCGATCTGACCGAACGCTGAAGGTGCTGATCCCAGGTCATGAACCACTAGGCCGTTGGCTATAACATCCAACGTGGCGTTGCCCGCGTTGGCAATAGCCAGCTCTCGGATGTCTGCGATGCCGCCACCGGTAAAGGCCAGCTGCCCCGTACCATTGTTAAAATCCAAGACTCCATCTACGCCCGAGGCGTCCCCCGCGATACGCGCTCCAACGGCAACTTCCAGCGTCCCGCCTTCCAACTCGTAGCGCCCTGTCTGATTGATCGACAGGGCATCTGTCACGCTGTGCGTGCCGCCTGTTTGCGTGACCACGCCCGTGCCGAACTGACCCAAGCCATCGGGTAGTATCCCGCCGATATTTACTTTCTTGCTTTGCAAGGTGCCGCCGGACAACTGGTAGGCGCCCTGCGCGTCCGGCCTCAGACCGACCTGCAGGTCGTCTACATTTACTAAACCTCCGGATTGATTCATTGCTCCGTTGCCGTCATGGCCCACCGTCAGGAAGTGCGAGCGTACTTCCTCTGCGCCCAACACGTTCATCGTTCCATTGCTGCCGGGCTCTGCCGCGACCACGATGCTCAACGCCTGAAGCCGAGACTGCGCACCGGAAATGCTGTACGTCCCGTCGCTCCCGGCGGCCTTGCCAACCACCAGCAGGCCCTCGAGGGTGTGGGTCCCACCGGTCTGGGTGAACGCCCCCTCGCCTTGATATCCGATGTAAGCCCGCTTGGCGGTGATTTGCCCTGATCCGAGGCTCGCTTCACCGCGGGTTTGAACTTCGGCCCCGAGATATAAAGTGTCGGCGAGCTCCAAGCTACCGCCTTGAACATTCACGGCAGCGAACGAACCACCCGGCAGTGCCGAACCGACAAAAAGGTCGTTGCCCTGCGCGACCCCGGCGGTAACCTGCACGGCCGCCGGTTGATCGATCGCCACCGTGTCAGAAGAAGTCGGCAAGACCCCGGCTTGCCAGTTCGCGGCCACAGACCAATCCCCGGAGGCCGCCGAATTCCACTGGGCTGTTGCGGCTGGCACCGTGCTGTTACCCGCAAAGGTGAAGCTTGGGATTACTTGCGCAATCGCTGTTTGATATCGGGCGACGTCGCTATGCTCATTGGTGCCGAATAATCGCCAATCCCAGCCGTCACGCACCCAACTCGCGCTGCCCGAATCGCCAGCCTCCCCTGTGGAAAGGTACTTGGGAGCCAATTGGGGGTCGATACCCGAAGTTAGCTTATTAAATCTCTCGCCTTGACCTGCTGGGGAGATACGCTGCGTGATCACCTGTGTTCCCCAGCGCAATTGGGCACGTTCCCCGTCATTGACATCGCCGAACCCACCGATGGTTGTGGTCATTCCCTGTAAAGGGTATTGCATCGGCTTAGGCGTCTGGACCCCAGGGGCTGTGACCGGCACGCCGTTCTCGTCCGCCAAATCCAAGAGGAAGAAGTTACTATCGATCCGGACGCTGCCGCTGCCGACGTAATAAGGGGCTTCATCTACAAAAATCAGTTTCCCTTCCGGGTACGGGTTTTCCAAGAAGCCCGTAAAATGCCCGTGCGAGTTAAGCCATTGCCCATCAAACATGATGCCCGATCCGCTGTGGGCGTTGGCCGGTCCCGCCGACATCAACGTTGCATCCTCGGGGATCAACAGGTCTGCTGGCACCCCTCCTGACAGCGGGTACTTGTCGGCCGGGTTGACAGGCTCGAGCGCCAACGCTGTCCCCGACAACACCATCGATACTGCGCAGAAACACGGCAACCCAAAAAAAGAATTACTCTTCATCTGTATGATTCCTCCGGTTAAAGTAGAAAGCGAACCCCTTTTTCAATGAGTAACAACCTAACCCGCAGCAAGAGGCAAGTCAATAGATATTTAACTTGATGAGACAATTAATTTGAATCGGACTCCCGGTGTTATTGCATAATTCGCTTGAACTGATTTTATTGTCGTGACACGGTGCGATTCTATTTGCGCGATTTCTGTAAGAAGCAATGGCTTTCCAGTGTCATCGCCGTAGGGAGCGGGCGGGCCGGGTGGTTATGAAATAAAATTCCTGGCATCCCCCAATGCCTAACATATTATTTCGTTTTTTAGCAATCGTTCTCCCCGGCCAACTCACCAGTCGAAAGTGAAACGATTAACTCTGATGCCTGATCATGTCATTGCGTAATATGTGCCTATGTGCAAAGAATCCAACATCGTCGGCATGGCCTGGGTTGACACGGTCTGTGACGGCGATAACCTTACCCACTTGACTGGTTTGCCCCCGGCGTCCGGGGCGGCCGTAAGGCCAGGTAGCTCAGTTGGTAGAGCACTGCATTGAAAATGCAGGTGTCGGCGGTTCAAGTCCGCCCCTGGCCATTTTTTCATTTCTGGATCTGCTTCTCGGGGAAGTTGCAAGCGGGCAGGACACCCAAAAGAAAAGTGTTTTACCAGGACCGCCGGATGCGCAGGCATAAGGTCCACGCGCCTAGTACAGCCCTGATAATCCTGTCCATCCTATCTAGACTTTTTGACTTGCTCTGCGTCCTGTGTGTTCTGCGATAAATCTGCGTTTCTTATTCTTCATGTCAGTAATCAGAATTCAGGCCTCACGATTTTCCGGCGGTAACGGCAGGCGCGGGGTCAGCGGGACCGGGTCGAGCCCACGTCCTGTGATCCGTCATCTAGCCGGGACGGTCCGCTACCAAGGCCCCGTCCCCGGCCCCCCGAAGCTTGGATGAAGTTCATCTGTTGCTATGGGGTGACGGTTCCCGCCACGGTCCCACGGCCGGAGGCCATGGGCTTTTGGGGGAAATTGGGGGCAGCCCTCGAGTCCCGGTCCTTTTAATCTTTGGATGCTCGGGGTAGCTGTCGATCGTCGCCGTGAGGTTGTCGGCAGGCGCTCCCGGTCCCCGGATATTAGTCCAAGAATAAGTTGCGCCTCCACTCTTGGGCGTTGCGACGGATTTGTGCGCACAAAGGTGGTTTCAGGTGGGCGGTGTTTGCGTGTAAGTCCAGGCGGGGTCGGGAGGTGAGAAAATATGAATTAGTTGGAATTTTAGTTTTGAAATAGGGTGTTTTTGTGCGCACAAATGTGACAGGAGGGAGGTGAACCGCGAAGGGGCGAAGATCGCGAAGGAAGAGGCGAGGCGGAATCACAGAGGCCCCCTGGATGATTCACCTGAACAGGCTTACACCACCTTGGGCGGTTCGCAAGTGAGTCTATTGACTTCATGCTCTGCGATTCTGGGGAGTGCAAAGGCGATCCCCGCCAGGAGCCAGAGATGGAAGACAAGCCCGGTGTCCAGGAACAATGATGAGATAAGGAAGCTATAGAGGCCGAGGGCCACCGATGCCATGACCAGCGCCTGGTCGGGTAGGCCTGCTTTGATGAGCTTCTTTTGAGCGAGGTGCATCCTTCGGCAGAAGACGAGGAGGAAGGTGGCGAACGCTGTGATCCCCAGCAGGCCGGTCTCGGCTGCGACGGCTAGGTAGTGGTTGTGGGCGACGCGGACGATATTTTTATTGGGGTCGATATTGAGTTCGCGTGCGTAGGTGGGGTAGTGATGGCGGAAGTTGTAGGGCCCAACGCCCAGGAGGGGGTGGTCCTTAAACATCTTGAGCCCGACGATCGCGGCACTGAGTCGGCCACGGAAGCCGATTTCCTGTGCCAGTTTTTGGGTGGGCTGCCACTGCCCGTCTTTGGGAAGGAAGCTGCCGAACGTGGACATGCGTGTGGCAAAGTGTGCGGGCATGAGCAGGGTCGCGGCGACGAGTAGTGCGCATGTGAAGGCAACTGCTGAACGTCTTGGCCGATACTTCACGGCGAATATGCCCAGCATCACAAGCACGGCCAGCATGGCGACCAGCCCGCCCCTGGAGTAGGTAAACATGACTGTGAGGATGCACGCCAGGGCGGTCCAGAACAGTGTGGCGATCAGGATCGGTTTGCGCGCCTGCCACAGCCCGACCACCGCCAAGGGTATCAGGACAATGATCGTCTGCGCGTAGTAGTTGGGGTCTCCGATCACGCTTGTGCTGCGGTAGATATGGTGGCCCTGGGGGAAGGCTTTGTAGGTGATTTGGCCGAAGGACGCGTAGCTCTGGTCATGCGTGCCTGTCCACTGCTGCAGGACGCTGATGGTACCCATCACCAGCCCGGCGAACAGCATGGCCGCGATCGCGCGGCGAAGAGATTTCATCGTTTGGCAGAGGGAGATCACGAGCAAGAGGATCGTCGCGCCCTTGGCGGTGCCGAAGATCATGCGGGCGGATTCATGCGTGTCGTTGGCTTGCGTGGTGCAGATCACACACACGAGCAGGTAAAGACTGACCAATACCATCGGCACCTTCCATCCGGTCGGTCTCCAAGCGGTGGTGACTACACGGAGCCCAAGTGCCAGCAGGATAATGCCTGCCAACACCAGGCCGGTCCCGCGGAGGGCCAGTTGATTCCACAGGAGATCGGGTGCACGAAACGAGATCGCCAGCACCAGGATGACCAGTGCCCGGTCGCCTTTGAGGACAAGCCCCCAGAGCGTCGCGGTGATTCGCGTTAGTGCGGTGGGCTGATGCGTCATGATGCGTTGGGATTGGCGGCGATGTGCGTTGCCGATGGTTTATCGGCTCAGGCGTACATATGGGATGGATTCTGTGGCAATCACGGAACGTACGGGGACACGGTGTGGGTTTCACCGCTAGTGGGAAAGAGTCGCAGAACCTGCCACCAACACCGGACACTTCAGACGCCAGTATAACGAGTCGCTGGAAAAATCTGGGTTAGCGGGTCAAACCCTGAAAACGTGCAAAATTCAAGCGAAACGGTGGTCGGGCAGGCGGGGTATGCCTATTGGCCGGTGTATGGGTTAGGATATATTGAGCAGGTCTGTCCTGCGTGTGCTGTTCCCTCCGTGTGGGCAACCCAAATTCAAGGGGTTTTTTGATGGTGATAGCGTTTAAGGGTTTTCTTACGGCCGTGATGACCGCATTCATCTTGGGCTTACTTTGTCCTACTGCGGCGTTGGCGGTGATCCCTAAAGAGCCCTCCTCGAAATAATGCAGACCCCACTTAGGATTCTCAAAGAGCAGATGTGCGAGGTCGGGCGACGGATCTGGCAGCGCGGTTTCTGTGCGGGTAACGAGGGGAACCACTCGGTGCGGCTGGGGCCGGATCGGTTTATTTGCACGCCCAGCG
>JAJDCX010000059.1 GCA_029260615.1 Phycisphaeraceae bacterium
GTGCGCCCGCCTGGACCGGGCCGAAGACGTGTCGGCCGGGCGCTGCCAGGCGGTCCGCCAGCCCGCCGCAAAGCGGGTCTTCCGGGCCGATGACGACCAGGGAGATGTCGTTGTGTCGGCAGAAGTAGTCGATCGCGTCGGCGTGCTTGGTGTTGACCGGGTCGAAGGGGAGGTCGGTGAGGTTCTTGCCCAGCGAGGCGGTCCCGCCGTTGCCCGGTGCGAAGTAGAGCTTGCCGCAGCGTTTGGACTGCTTGAGCTTGAACCCCAGCGCGTGCTCTCGCCCGCCGGAGCCGAGGATCAGGACGTTGACCTTGCTTTTCTTTGACATAGGGCGGACAGGGTAACGGGGATGAGGGGTGGGGTCTAGGGTCTGGGGTTATATGTGCTTGCGGTATCGCTGGGTGATCCTAAAAAAAGCCCGCGGGTTAGCCGCGGGCTTAGGGGGTTAGGTTTTACTGACGTTGTGGGTCAGTAGTTCAGTGTGAGTTGAAACCAGAACTTGGCGCGGTCGGCGAAGGCGCCGCTGTCGCCGTCGAAGTAGGCGTACTTGGCGAGGACGGTGGCGTTCTCTGAGAGTTTCTTACTCACGACGGTGTCGATCTCTTCGCCGAAGTCACGGCTGCCATCTTCGGGGTCGAACCAGTGGTAGACGACCTTGCCCTTGTAGCCGTCGATCAGGTCGCCGCCGAGGTAGACGAAGGTGTCTTCCAGGCCGTCGGGGGGTGTGGTGAGGAAGACGTCGGCCCAGCCGTTGAACTTGTGTCCGGTGGCCAGGGGTGTCTGGAAGGAGGTCATCCCACCGTCGCTGCCCAGGACTTCGTGGCCGCCGCCGACGTACCAGCCGTCTTCGATGTATTTGACGTCGATGAGGTAGTAGTCCGCGGTGTAGTCGGTGGTGTTGTCGCCGGCATCTGACTGGGTGGCCCAGGACAGGACGTATTTAAGTTTGGGGCCTTCGGGGTCGCCCTTGAGATCACGTGTGGCTTCGTAACGGAAGCCGTAGGTGTCTGAGGAGAGCATGGGGGCGGCTGCCAGGCCGTCTACGCTGAGCAGGTAAGCGAAGCCTGTGATCTTGCCGATCCGGGCGTCGTCGTAGGACAGGTGGATCACGTGCGAGTCGGAGTCCAGGTCCAGGTCGGAGTCTGGGCCGAAGACCCGGTTGATGTCCCAGATGTAGGCGTAGGTGGCGTTGAGTTGATCGTTGACGTCGTGAGAGGCGACGACTGCGTCAAAGGTCTGTTCGTTCTGTCGCCAGCCGACGTTCCCGACAAAGCGTGCGTCATCGAGTATGACCCTCTGCCTGCCGACACGTACATTGGTATTGAAATCTTCGAAGTTGAAGTTAGCGAACAACTGGTTCAACTCGGTGTCTTCGGGGTCTGCGATCACGGTCTTGGTGGGTTGGCCGTTGGTCCCGGCGGCGTTGTAGAGGCTGTCGTCGGCGGCGCGGATGTCTTCAAAGTCGATGTGGAAGAACATGTTGTTGAATTCGCCGGTGGTGAAGCCCACGCGGGAGCGTACGGTGTAGGCCTGGCTGGTCTCGAAACCCGCCTGGTCGGCGATCTCGGCGCGGCCGCGGATGTTAATCGTGGCCTTGCCTTCGGTGACCAGGGTTTTAAGGATGTCGTCAACCGAGCGGGTGGGTATCGCTTCCAAATCCGCTGCGTCGATTGTGGCGACGGGCTGGGGTGAGTCCACCGCCTCGGCGGCATTCACGGCTGGGATAAAGGCGAGTGTGGCAAGGGTGGCGAGCAGTGGATAGCCCAGCCCCAAGGCGCAACGGTGGGGTCGGGGTCTTGGGCGTCGGCTGTCAATGGTTTGTTGTGTCATGCTGTCATCCTTGATCGAAAGAAGTTGGTTCGGCTGCCGGTCATACCTTTCGGCATTGAGGGGCGAATTAAAATAAAGACAGATTAATGTTAACATCGGTGGTCGGTTGGTCAACACGCCAGATATCAATGCCTATGAGTGAGGGCATGAGTCACCGAGGGTTATTTTTGAGGGTTATTGGACCAGTCTCGATTCAAGTTCAGCCATTACGTCGTTCAGGCACGCCTGTGGGGGGGCCATGATTGTCATGGCGGCGTTCTGGGATGTCGAACTTGAACTTGTTGACCAATCCGCGCAATTCCTGGGCCTTGTCCGATAATAGGGTGGCTGACTGAGCCGCCTGACCAGCGCCCTCGGTGACCTGGCTGGTGACGGTGCTGACCGCCTGGACACTGCGGCTGACCTGTTCGCCTGCGGCGGACTGCTGCTCGGCGGCGGCGGCGATCGATTGGACCATCCCTGAGACGTCGTTGGCTGCGGTGACGATCTGCTCGAGGCTTTGGCCGGCCTGGGAGGCTCGTTCGACGCCTTCGTTGACCTGCTGGGTTCCTGTGTTCATCCGGTTGACCGCTTGATCGGTCTCGGTCTGGATGGCTTTGATCGATTCACCGATCTCCTCGGTGGCCTTGGTGGTGCGGTCGGCAAGTTTGCGGACCTCATCGGCGACGACGGCGAAGCCTCGGCCGTGCTCGCCGGCGCGTGCGGCCTCGATGGCGGCGTTGAGTGCCAACAGATTGGTTTGGTCGGCGATGTCGTTGATGACCTCGATGATCTGGCCGATCTGTTCGCCGCGTTTACCCAGTTCCGAGACACTGGCGGCGCTGGCGGAGACGGCTTGGGAGATCATCTGCATGTCGTTGATGGTTTGGCTGACGACCTGGCCACCTTGCTCGGCGATCTGGCCTGACTCCTGGCTCCGCTGGGAGGCTTCGCCGCTCTTGCGTGCTACTTCGATCACACTGGCGGACATCTGCTCCACGGCTGCGGAGATCTGGGTGATCTGCTGATTCTGATCGCCCATCCCGTGGGCCATATCTTCGTTGGCGTTGGCGATCTGTGAGGAGGCGTTTGTTACTTCGTCTGCGGCGACCGCGACTGAGGCGATCAGGTTGTGTACTTTCTGGACGAACTGGTTGAACCATTTGCCGAGTTGGCCGATCTCGTCTTTACGGGCCTCATCGATTCGCTGGGTGAGGTCGCCTTCGCCCTCGGCGATGTCCCGCAAACGCTCGACCATCGATTGGATCGGCTTGGAGATCAGCCTGCGGATCAGCCAGGAGGAAAGCACAAGCAGCACCGCGCCGGTGCCGATCACCCATAAGAGGATGGTTAGGCTGCCGGCCCTGGCTACGGCACCGGCTTCTTCGAGATCGATGTCTACGGCTATGGCACCCATCAGGTCGTTTAACTTAAAGGTGTGCCCGGAATCTACACCGGCTTTTTGGCGCATAGCCATCACGTCTGGGCGTTGCTCGATCTTGTTATGGCAGGACACACATGATGCACCGACCGCGGCGTCGGCAGTCACGAAGCGGAGCACCTGCCGCCCATCGACGTTGAGTATTTTTGTGTAAGGTTCCCAACCCGAAAACCGTTTGTCTGGGGACAATTCGCCGTTCTGCTTGGCAAGTTTTTCCTGCTCGATGAGGTTGTCAAACCCGTTGTTCAGGAAGTCGTCATCAAGGGTGTTGCCTTTGTTCACGTTCCAGCGGCTGACCAGTTTGTAGCTGTATTCGTGCTGGTTGTTGCTGATCTCGTCGGCGACCCCCATCACGAATGTTGCTGGCAGCGGGACGTGGGGGGAATCCGCGGGGGCGTTTTCCATGGCCTTGAAGTCTGAGCCCTTGAGCTTGCTGACGACCTTCTGGACGTAGTGCTTGCGGTCGGTGATGACCTGTGTCGCGATTGTGCCCGCCATCTTCGTGGCCTGCAGTTCGATGATCCGTGTGTTGGTCTTCATGGTGATGAAGACAATGAGCACGCCCAACACGACGATCGGTGCGAGTACAAGGATAAGCAGCTTGGTTGATAGACGGTTCATGCATTAACCTTATTGTTGTGCGGTTCGTTTGGGGCTTAGAGGTGCCCCAGGCGTAAGACGTTTCTGATGGGTATTTCGGCAGCATTAGTTCAATCCATGAGACAAAAGGCAACGTATTGGCCAATGGGCCAATCCGATAACGCAAGTCTTCTGTGAACGCGGTGAGCTGGGCGTTAGAAATCAGAGACTAACCGTGTAAATCCGGTTGATTATCAGACAGGCTGTGGCGGTGTGGTCAGGTAAATTTTTACGATTTGTTGATTTGCCTGGTTACCGAAGCCAGTTAGCGAGTAGGCGATAGGCGGGCTTGCCGGCGATGCCGTAGCCGGTGTCGGTTGGACCGCCGTGGTGGTAGGGGTCCCACTTGTGGAAGAAGACGCCCATCGAGTGCGTGTTGTTTGGGGAGGGGGTGCCGGGGGTACCGGGGGTGTTGGGGGTATGTTTGCCGGGGGCTTGGGTGGGGTGGATGGTGTTGGACCAGGCCGCGATGAAGGCGGCATAGCCTAATGCCTGTGCGTCGTGATCGGGTGCGGAGTGGTCGGTGTTGATGTAGTTCCAGGGGTTTTTCAGTGCCCAGGGTAGGCTGGGGTATCCGACCTCGGTGAGGAGGACGGGTTTGTTTTGGGTGTCGGCGTAGGCGAGCAGTCGGTGCTTGATCTCGAGCCAACGCTGTTTGAGTTCGACGGGTGTCGGGTGTTCGGGGTCTTGCGCGAGGGTGGTGATGTCCCAGTAGCCGCTGACGCCGACGGCGTCGAGGTGGTCCCAGAAGGCGACCTTGTGGTAGGTGTCCCAGGTGGTGGAGTAGATCAGTTGTCCGGGGAACCGCTGGCGGCAGTGTGCGATGAGTTGTTGCCAGCGGGCCTGGTGTTCGGGCTTGTGTGTGGTCAGTAGTTCGCAGCCGACGACGAAGATATCGACCTTGGAATCGATCGCGGTATCGAGGAAGAGGTCGATGGTTTGGTTATAGCTTTGCCACCAGGGTGCCCAGTGTTCGGGCTGGAGTTTGCCCCGCCACTCGTTGCCGCGTGGGTTGGTGAAGTTGATCTGGGGCATGAGCATGGTGGTCATGCCCAGTTGTTTGGCGTGACTGAGTAGCGACGCGATATCTTCCATGGAAGGTCCGCGTCCGGGCCCGTGTTCCGGGCCGACCTGTTCGGCGCTGCCGTCGGATTGGAAGATCGGTGTCACGATCTGCACGGCATTGAAGCCGGCTTTGGACATCTGCTCCAAGGCATCGTGGTAGAGGTCGAGTTGATCGGTGTGGTAGAGATTGAGTGCGGTGCCGATTAATTGAGCAGATGCCGGGTCCGGCATGGTGGTGGGATGGTTGCTGGGTATTGCCTGGGGTATGGGGGCGTTATGGGTTGGGGCCCAGGCGGGAAGCAGGGGGTGTTGGGTGTTGGGTTCCACGGCGCGGTCGGCGCTCACCGCGCCGATCAGTGCCAGCAGGAAAACGCTGGCGGTGGTGTAAGCCAGTACTTTTATCATGCCCGCCACTGTATCTTCGGCCGCTGGGCTTGGCGACAACGGCACAAAAAAAAGCCGGGCGCTGCGCTTGGCAGGCCCGGCTGTGAGGGGGAAGTTTAGTGGGCCAGTGGTTTAGAAAGGCGGCGGGGGGGCACCGTCGTCATACGGTTGGGCGTTGGGATCGTCGGGGCCGGCTTGGCCGCCCATCATCTGTGCCTGAACGTCCTTGGCGGTGCTGATGATGAACTTGGTGGTTTCGTTGGGGACGTAGAAACGTGCGGCGGTGCTGTTGCCTTGGATGCCCAGGCCAAAGGCGACCGGTGGGAGGTCGGCGGGCGCTTCAACGGCGGGCATGCCGAACATCGCCGCCATCGGACCGACGGTTTCGATGATCCCTGCGAAGCTGAGGTAAAACTCTGCGGCGGCACCTTCTGGGATCGCTTTCTCGCGGACCTGGGCGAGTGAGTCATCGGTGCCCATCCCGTCGGCGGTCTTGCCGGTCGCCAGGCCCTTGGCGATCAGTTGCTGATCGAGTGTGGTGGAGGCGAGGTAATAGCCGTCGGCCTCGGTGGCGTAGCCGTTGAAGTTGGTGAACATCTGTATGATCCCGGCGGCGGGGCCCATCTGCATCATCATCTGCTGTGGCATCTGCACGTTTATCGAGTATTGGTCGATCTGCACGCCGTCCAGTTGCAGGGCGTTGTCGGTGTAGCTGGTGGTGTAGGTCATGGCGAGTTCTTCGCCCTGGGCAGCCGGCACCGCCATCGGGATCGACGTCCCGTTGAGGCTGGTGATGTATTCCTTGGTTTGGGTCAGGTAGGTGGCGCTGTCCTGGACCTTGTAGGTCTGGAGCATGTTCAGTGCGCCGGTCCCGGTCATCAGGGCGTTGGGGGCGGGGGTGTAGAAGACGCCGGCGTATTGCTGGATCTGTTTGGCCAGGGGTATGGCCTTGCGGTAGAGCTCGGTCTGTGCGTTGTCGGCGGGCAGTACAGCCATCACGGATTCCAGCAGTTCGCTGACCGCTAATGCTTTAGCGTCGTATGCGCCTGCGGCGATGAACGAGCCTTTAGGGAGGCGGGCCAGGATTGATGCTGTGCCGTCCCCGCCACCGGGGAGGTACTTCATGACGAGGGAGTCGGGTTTGAACTGGATCGAGTCGGTGATCCCGACGCCGTGCTCGTTGATGTCGAGTGTGATTGCGATGCCTTGGGCGCTGCCGACGATCGCTTTGCCAGCGGTCGCGTACAGGGCCAACATCGTTTGCATCGTCTCGATGTCGGAGGCGTTCATCATCCCCCCCTGGGCGGCTTGGTCAAATTCCACCAGTGCTTTGGCGATACCCTCGTCGATCTTTTTGGCCAGGACCGGAGCGAGTGCCTCGAGGTCCAGGTAGGCGGCGGCGTCGCAGCTGCCGAGGTATTGCTGGCCCAGTTGCCCGACCCGGCTACCGATCGCGTTGGCATCGCCGCCGGGGGTGTAGTCGGTGACGGCCTGCTCGGTGCCGCCGAGGATGGCGTACCCACCTGACTCTCTGGCGAAGCCGGCTTGCCCGTCGGGCAGCGTGACTGCGGTCACACCTTCACCGGCGGGGGCGGCGCCTTCTTCCTGGAAGCTGGCGATGAACGCCGGGTAATCGGTTACCGGCAGGATCAGCATGAGGTCAAGCTTTTCGGCGGTGTCGATTGTGGATGCCAGGTCTCCGATGACCAGCAGTGCGGACCCCGCGTCGTCCAGACCGTCGCCGATCCCGACTTCGGCTTTGAATGCGCCCAGGACGTCGGCCATCTCTTCTTCGTCGATCCCCAGGGTCTGGTTCAGCATCGCCAGCTTGCCGCTGAGGTTGGACATGCTGGGGATGATGACCACCAACTGAGCGCCCTGTGGCGCTTGAGATAGCGCGGCGGGGACGTCGGCGGTGACGCCCTGCACAGCAGTTAAAACGGTGACCGATGCCACCACCACACACGACTTGATTCTGTGAACCACTTTTTGGACCTGTTGCATGGCCAACTCCTTAGCGAATTCGGTTGTTTGATTGACTGTTTAAAATCCCCTGATGCGGATTGTTGAGCGTACCGGCGATCACTCCTTGGGACAAACCCGGCGGACGGCCCGGAAGTTCCCCACGGGATACCCCCGGGTACCCCCGGCCTCCTCTCAGGGCACCCCATGAAGCCGAGATCATTCTATCCGCTCTCGGCGTCCCGTTTAGGCTAAAATAGGCTGCAATGAGCCCAAGAGCGGGAAAAAAAGTGGTTGTCGCCATGTCAGGCGGTGTGGACAGCTCCGTCGCCGCGGCCTTGTTGCTCAAACAGGGCTACGAGGTGGTCGGGTGTTTCATGCGCCTGGGCAGTGATGATGAGGCCGAGGCGGCTGACGGGTATGACAATATCCGTGACGGGGGGTGTGATACGTCGCTCACCGTTGGAGCCTCATCCCCCAAGCCTCATCACCAGGGCTGCTGCTCGGTCAACGATGCGTCCGATGCCCGGCTGGTCGCGGCGATGTTGGATGTGCCGTTCTATGTGGTGAACTTCAAGAAGGACTTTGGGCGGATCATGGATTACTTCGTTGACGAGTACAACGCGGGGCGCACGCCCAATCCCTGTGTTCGTTGCAACGATTGGCTGAAGTTTGGCAAGCTCCACGACTACGCCCGCTCGATTGATGCGGACTACATCGCAAGCGGGCACTACGCACGGATCGAACGACCCAAGGAAACCGGTGGCCATGCGCAGTTACTCCGCGGGCTGGATCACAACAAGGACCAGAGCTACGTCCTGTTTGGCAGTCCACGGGATCGGCTTAACGAGATGCTGCTGCCGATCGGTGGCATGCACAAATCGCAGGTCCGCCAACTGGCTCGGGATATGAACCTACTGGTCGGGGACAAGCCCGACAGCCAGGAGATCTGTTTCGTTCCTGATAACGACTACGCACGACTGGTGGAACGCCGAAGCCCCGACGAGGTGATGCAAGGAGATATCGTTAATCGTGAGGGCGAGGTCGTTGGGAAGCATCCGGGACATCAGCACTTCACGATCGGCCAGCGGCGGGGGGTGGGTGTGGCGTTTGGTTACCCGATCTATGTAACGGATCGTGATCCTAAGACCAACACGGTGACCATCGGGGGGAAGGAAGACTTGCTGGCCGACGGGCTTGTCGCGTCGCAGACCAACTGGCTGATCGACGATGTGCCGACGGATTGGCGGGCCTGTGGGGTGAAGGTCAGGTACAACAGCCCCCCGACTCCGGGGCGGTTCCGGGTGACCGATTCGGGCTTGCTGGAAGTCCGCTTCGATGGGCCGGTCAGTGCGGTGACCCCCGGGCAGGCGGTGGTCTGCTACGGCGGGGATCGGGGGGACCGGGTGCTGGGCGGCGGGTGGATCGACCGGGCGACCTGACCCTATGAGTTGTATCCGTCCCGATTCGCGGACACCGGGCCGGATCGACGATACACTCAACATTCGGGGTCAGACTTCCGGGGTGCGGACTTTCTTACCTCCCCAAGTTAGTGGAGCGGGCATTGGCACCAGGCGAAACGAACACAACACACTCCCCCGAACAACTCAAGGCCCTCTTGGAAGACCTGGGTATCCGCCACGAAACGGATGTGCCGATCGGCACGGAGATGACCTGGTACGGCGTGGGCGGCGCGGCGCAGGTGCTGGCCCATCCTGCGGGTGTGGCGCAGCTCTCGGCGCTGGTGGCGCGCTGTCACGAGCAGGGTGTCCCGATCCATATCCTGGGCAGCGGAGCGAACCTGCTAATTAGAGATGAAGGCGTGCAAGGTGTGGTCACCCGGCTAGACGACCCGTCGTTTAGCCAACTGAAGATCGAGGGCACGAAGATCACCGTGGGTGCGGGGATGGATCTTTTTAAGCTGGTGTTGGAGTGTGCCAAGGCCGGGTTGGCTGGGCTGGCACATGTGGCGGGGATCCCGGCAAGCGTTGGGGGAGCCGTCCGCATGAATGCCGGGGGCGCGTTCGGCGACATCGGGTCCACCGTCCATAGGGTGCAGGTCATGGCGGAGAACGGCCAGATTTATTGTCGGGACCGTGACGATCTTGTCTTTGGCTACCGGAGCACCAACATCGTTGCGCCTTATATTCTCGATGTGGAGTTCGACATGGATGAGGCCGACCCCCAGGACATTGCCCGGCGGGTCAAGGAGATTTTTCTTTACAAGAAAAGCACCCAGCCGATGGCGGAGAATTCTGCTGGCTGCGCGTTTAAGAATCCGAGCGTCATCGTCCCCGGGCACGAATCAGACGGTGACGACAGCCCGCCGCCACCGACCCAGCGTGTCTCGGCCGGTAAACTCATCGACGAGGCCGGGCTCAAGGGCCACCGCATCGGCGGGGCCGAGGTTTCTCAACGCCACGCTAATTTCATCTTCACCCACCCGGGATGTACTGCGGCCGATGTCCTGACCCTGATGGATCACATCCAGCAAACGGTTTTGGACCACAGCGGCGTTGCGTTGCAGCGCGAGGTCGTCGTCTGGCCTTGAGCCGACGAGGTACAAAATCAAGTCCAATTCAGACGCAGATTATTCGGGCGCTTCCAGCAGCAGGTGCAGGACGTTGTCGCTGAACCCGGGGTCTTTGGTCATGCCCAGGTGATCGGCGAACAGGAACTGCACCGTCGTCCAGTGGATCGGTGAGACCAGCATGGGGTGCCAGTTGCCGCCGACACGCTCGTCCATCAGGGCGCTGCTGCGGAGTACCGTGCCGTCGCCGGGCAGGTGTTCAAATTCTTTTAACGTCCCCTCGCCGGGCCGGGCCGACAGGACCGCGAGGGTCGGGATCGCGTCGCCGGCAAAGAGGTGGATCGTCGTGCCATTGGGTGGTTTGGCAGATTGGTCAAGCGCTTGGGCGAAGTGTCGGGCCCGGTCAAGGCACTTGGCCTGATGGTCTAACGCGATCCGTCGACGGTCCTGGGGGGCTTGCACCTCGGGCAACAATACGCGCAGCACTTTCTCCTGTTTTGGTGACGCCAGTCCCCAGTTCATCTGCGCCCACAGCTTGGGGTCGTAGAGGTCCGGGATCACTTCGTCGGTTTCTGCATCCCGCAACGCGCCGTGTCGGCCGCGTGGCAGTAACTGGTAGACCGATGGCATCGTCCCTAATACCGCAGGCTCAAACGACGGGAGGGTCGGGGCAAAAGTGGCACCACGGACAAGCTGTTTGATGGCCTTGGCGGACCCGGCGCTGGGTGTGCCGACCAGCACCAGCCGGCGGACGTTTTCCGCACCCATCCAGGTCACATCTGGCTGTGACCCGTCGGTGGGCAGGTCCGCGTTGCCGTAGCGCAGGTAGTACCGTGCGACCAGCCCGCCCATGGAGTGTGCGACGATGTCGAATTTCACATCGGTGTCTTGTTCGCCGTAGCGTTGGCGGTATTGCTCCTGCACATAGGCCTGCTTCTCCTGGATAAATGTGTGTAGGCGCTTGGCGTTTTCGATGTTGTCGCGCCGCCAGTCGTAGTCGAACTGGAAGCATGTGAAGTGGCCCGGGCCGTAGTCGATTGCGCCGGACATCCCAAGGGGTTGGTCGCGGTAGCCGCCGACACCGAGCGTGCCGAGGATGTTGACGTACGCGTTGAGCTGGACGGGCAGGCCAAGCAGTGAGACCTTCAGTTTTTCCAGTGCGCCGTCGGAGATGGTGGTGTCGGTCAGCTCGGCCAGAGTTTTGCCCTCTGCCATCGGTAACGCGATCAGTCTTGCGCCGTCCGGACGGTTGGGGTTGGCGTAGCCGTCGGCGAAGGCGCCCCAGACGATTTGGCCTGTGTCTTGTTCGATGAGTTTGGACCCGAGGATGCCGGGGATGACGATCACCGGGTGGCGCATCGGGCTGTGGTGTTGGGCGGCCTGGTTATAGAGTACGCCGAGTTTCGGGCCCTGCTCGACCGAAGCACAGCCCAAGATCGACCACAGCGCCAACATGCAGAGGGTCAGCCGTGTCCAGGTGTGTTTGTGCATGGGTGGATATCCAGGTGTTTCGGTGGGGGGCGGCTGATTCTTTTTATAAGGATACTGGCCTGGGCTGCGGACGGCTCATCCAGGGAGTGGGGGGGCCGGGCTGGCAGCACGGTTAAATAGAATATAAATAACTACACCACAAGGGATTACATATTTTAATGTATTGTTTTGTGAGGTTTTGTAAAATGCTTGAGGGGGTGGGGTTGCATAGAGGGCCGGGGTTTGCAAGAATACGCGACTCAAACAGGCCCGGCCCGGGCCAATGTAAGGCACGAAAGGCGATTTGATTATGGCGATACGGATCAAGGCACGCAGCGGTGAATCGGCGGAACAGATGATGCGCCGTTTTAAGAAGCTGTGCGAAAAAGAAGGCCTGACCAAGGACATCAAGCGTCGGGCGTATTACGAGAAGCCAAGCGAGCGTAAGCAGCGGGCGATGCGTAAGAGTGTCAAACGAGTCCAACAACTAAGCCAAGGCCCCGTGGTCCCACGCCGCCCTAGCAGCCGCTAGGTGGGGCGTTTTTTTTTCGGTCTACGGCCCGGTCCACCCGGCTCGTTTGCGTAGGCCCATCCCCTATTCATTCATTACAGCAGGGTTTGCCGATGCATCCGGCAGCACCATCATTATCGAGCTGTATTGTCCGTGATTTATTGGTGTTAGTTCAGGTTAAGCGGCCCTACACACAATGAGGGGGGCCGATTTTTCTTTTTTCAGTTCTGAATAAGAAGGAAGTCCAACAATGTTTGCTATGGGGTTGACTTTACCGGCCGTGGATACTGCCACGCTTGTGCCCGCCATCACACTTGGCCAGACAATCGAGGGCATCCCCGATGCCTACCTGCTTGCGCCGATCGGTGCGGTGTTGGCGTTGATCTTTGCGTTCATCTTCTACCTGGGGTTCATGAAGAACTCCGAGGGTGAGCCGGAGATGGTCCGCATCGCCCAGGCTGTCCGGGAGGGGGCTTACGCCTACCTGTCTCGGCAGGCGAAGGTGGTGGCCATCGTGATCGTGGTGCTGGTGGTCGTGCTGATCGGGATGTCGATGGCAGACCTGCAGGCAACGCTCACACCGCTGGGCGTGCTGGTCGCTTCGGTTTTGTCGGGGCTGTGCGGCTATCTGGGGATGAAGACCGCGACCAACGCCTCGGCGCGGACTTGTGCTGCAGCTAAGGAATCGCTCAATGGTGCCTTGAAAGTTGCCTTCCGTGCCGGTGCCGTGATGGGCCTGTGCGTGACCGGTTTTGCGCTCCTGGACATCTCGGTCTGGTTCATCGTCCTGAACAAGGTGATGGACATCTCCAATCCGGGCGACCTGGTGAACCTGACCACGATCACGCTGAGCTTCGCGATGGGTGCTTCGTTGCAAGCGTTGTTCGCCCGTGTCGGCGGTGGCATCTACACCAAGGCCGCGGACGTCGGTGCTGACCTGGTGGGTAAGGTTGAGGCCGGGATTCCTGAGGATGACGCCCGTAACCCCGCGACGATCGCTGACAACGTCGGTGACAACGTGGGTGACGTCGCCGGTATGGGTGCGGACCTTTACGAGTCTTATTACGGTTCGATCCTTGCGGCGATGGCGTTGGCTGCCGCTGCGGCGGTGCGGTTGGACCTGGGTATCACACAGGCTCTGGCCCTGGTCGTTGCGCCTCCGGCACTGGCTGGGTTGGGCATCCTCGCATCGATCATCTCGATCTTCCTGGTCCGGGCCAAAGAAAACGCCAGCTTCGCTCAGCTTCTGAAGAGCCTGCACATGGGCGTGTGGATCAGCTCGGCGATGATCGTCGTCGGGTCGTACTTCCTTCTGAACTTCCTGCTGGGGGATGTCGAGTCGGTGAGCGCTATCGGCATCTGGGGGGCGATCGTGACGGGTCTTGCCGCCGGTCTGATCATCGCGTTCGGCACGGAGGTTTACACCAGCTACGAGCACAAGCCCACCAAGCGGATCGTCGAGCAGGCCCAGACCGGTCCCGCGACCGTGATCATCGCCGGCATCGCCGAGGGCATGCTCTCGACATGGGTTCCGCTGTTGACCATCGTGTTTGCGATCCTGTTTGCGTTTAACTTCGCTGGCGGGGGGGATACGTTCCTGATGGGCGTGTTCGGTGTAGGCATCGCTGCGGTCGGGATGCTCTCGACGCTGGGGATCACTTTGGCGACCGACGCCTACGGCCCGATCGCCGACAACGCCGGCGGCAACGCCGAGATGACCCAGCAACCCCCGCATGTCCGTGAACGCACGGACATGCTCGACTCCCTGGGCAACACCACCGCCGCGACGGGTAAGGGCTTTGCCATCGGCTCGGCCGCGCTGACCGCGCTGGCGCTGCTGGCGGCTTATGTCATCACGGTGCAGACGGCGCTTGTCACCGCCAGTGCCGGCACAGAAATCGCCTTGGAAGGCGGCAGTGTGACCGACGGGATGGTGGTCTTCGAGGAAGGCACAGCCGCGATCGCCGTTACGCAGTTGACTCTGCCCCAGACGATGGAGCTCTACAACGTCACGCTGATGAACCCCAAGGTTCTTTGCGGGTTGTTCCTGGGTGTGATGCTTGTGTTTGTGTTCTGTTCGATGACGATGAACGCGGTGGGTCGTGCGGCGTTTGCGATGATGAACGAGTGCCGTCGTCAGTTTGCGATCATGAAGAAGGGCTTCAAGGCGGACGGCGTGAGTGATGAGGATCTGGCCGACCCGATGAAGTGGCCTTTCCAGACCACCGTCGATGGGCACGAGTATCCTGACTACGCCAACTGTGTTGCGATCTCGACCAGTGGTGCGCTCAAGGAAATGATCATCCCGTCCTGCATGGCGGTGATCGTTCCGATTATCGTCGGGCTGATCCTGGGTGTGGCTGGGGTGATGGGCTTGATCGCTGGGACGCTGGTCTGCGGCTTCGCGATGGCGATCTTCATGGCCAACGCAGGCGGTGCCTGGGACAACGCCAAGAAGTATATTGAGACCGGTGCTGAGGGCGGCAAGGGTTCGGACGCCCACAAGGCAGGCGTGGTCGGCGATACCGTCGGCGACCCGTTCAAGGACACATCAGGCCCGTCGCTGAACATCCTCATCAAGCTGGTGAGCATCGTCAGCGTCGTCTTTGCTGGGGTGGTCGTGAAGTTCTCCCCGGTCATCGGCGGGCTGATCGGCCTGGGCTGATCGATAGGGTTGACCTGACGGCCGGCGGACAACGCCGACGGCTTCTGATATAATCTGTTGCCCCCGGCGGAATCCGTCGGGGGTTTTTTCATCGACCGGTATACCGCTATGACCTCCGAACCCCGCGAAGACCCGACCACGGCAGCCCTGAACCTGACCGACCGACCCAAGCCCGCACCGATCGGCAGCGAGCGTGAGTTGGTTGTCCGTAAGTTCGTAGTGGAAGCCGCCAAACTGCTTGCCGACCTTCACTGTGAGAACCTGGTGGTTCTGGATGTTCGTGGCATCAGCGATCTCACCGACTACATCCTCATCGCGACCGGCACCAGTGATCGTCAGATCAAGGGCGTTGCCGGGCAGGTCACCGACCTGGCATTGGAGTACAGCCTGGATCGCTTCGGCAGTGAGCGTGATTCGGACTCGACCTGGCTTGTGTTGGATTACGTCGACTCGATCGTCCACCTGTTCGAGCCGACCTCACGGGCGCACTACGATCTGGAGATGCTTTGGGGCGACGCACCGAAGATCGACTGGCGTAGTGAAACCAAGGGGGAAGATCAGGCCGAGTGAATCGGTCTTTCGGGCCCCGCATAAAATTATATTTTTAAGGAGTGTCCCATCATGGCTAATTTAGCCGGTGTACTTAAGAATGAGATCGCCCGGCTTGCACGCAAGGAGATCCGTAACGAGACGTCCGTGATTCGTAAGGCCGTGTCGCAGTACCGTAGCGATATCGCTGAACTCAAGCGGATCACCAAGGAGCAGCAACGGCGGATCGTGTTCTTGGAATCACAGGAAGGCAAGCGGTCTAAGACTGTGAAGGCTTCCAAGGAAGATATCGGGCGTGTCAGGTTCAGTGCTAAGGGGCTGCGGAGTCACCGTGAGAAGTTGGGGATATCCGCCGCCGATTACGCTAGCCTCGTGGGTGTATCTCTCCAGACAATCTATCTCTGGGAGCGTGAGCAGACCAAGCCCCGTAAGAGCCAGGTCGCTGCGCTCGTTGCCGTTCGCAAGCTGGGTGTGCGCGAGGCGCAACGCCGACTGGAACAGGTCTGACCCTGTAAGAGAACACTGAAAAACAGAATGGTCCCCGTGAATTAGCCTTTTACGGCTTTGATGTGGTCTTGTGCGCGGTGAAACGCTATCCGCCGAGTTGACTCATCGGGCGGTTGCCTCGGCTTGAGTGTGTGTCGGGTTTTTCCAAGACGCATCGGGCCATCAGCTCGACGATCTGTTGTGTGTCGGGGGTAGGGGACGTCAGTGCGGGGAGTGTATCGACTTCGCCGCCATCGAAGAGGCAGGCGCGGAGGTGTCCGGTCGCGGTCAGGCGAAGGCGGTTGCAGGTTTCACAGAACGGTTGGCTCATCGCCGAGATGAAACCGACCCGTCCAAGTGCGCCGGGCAGTGTGAAGACATTCGCGGGCCCGACCCCCGGCTCGTCGCCACGGTCCACTTCTGTTAATGGCCCCAACTCGTGTTCGATCCGCTTGGCAACCAGCGTGTTGTCCACGGTGTAGAGGTTCGCGGTGTCGAGCCCATCGACCAGGAGCTTGCTGTCGCCCAAGGGCATGTATTCGATAAACCGGACGGTCCAGGGGCGGTCCAGTGTGAGCCTTGCAAAGTCCGCGACCTCGGAATCGTTCATCCCGCCGATGACGACGACATTGAATTTCAGTTGGGTGAACCCGGCTTCCTGGGCGGCGTCGATCCCCAGGCGGAGGTCGTTGAGGCTGTAGCCCCTGCCGCCGGTGAGTTGGCTGAAGGTGTCGGGGCGTAGTGAGTCCCAGCTTAGGGTCAGACGGTCGAGGCCGGCTTGTCGTAGCGGTTTGGCGAGCTTGGGCAGCAGGACGCCGTTGGTCGTCATGGAGAGGTCGTCGGGGTCCAGTGCTTTGATGCCTTGGACGATCTGCAGAAGGTCAGCGCGGACGGTGGGTTCGCCGCCGGTGAGTTTGAAGTGGGTGACCCCGATGGACCTGGCGGCCTGTGCGACGGCGATGATCTGCTCGGCGGTGAGCAGGTCCTTGCGGTCGTAGAAGCTGACGCCGTCCTCGGGCATGCAGTAGACGCAGCGGAGGTTGCAGCGGTCGGTGACCGATAGCCGCAGGAGTTTGACCGAGGCCAAGCTCCTTGGGCCCTGGGCGTAGCTTGGGCGTTGGGGCCCGGGGTCGAGGATCGGCAGGGTCAGTGTCATTGCACCCATTATAGGGGGCAAGTGCTATGAAGCCTTGGGGTATTGGTTAGCACACCTGTGGGCTGCTAAAGTGTCGGGCCTAAAGGTGTACAAAGTTTCCTGCCCATCTTGCCGTGTCGTGGTGTCCTCGCCGTTTGTGCGTGTGGGGGCAGCGGTGACGTGTGCTTCCTGTGGGCACCGGTACCTGATCGGGCAGGCCCATATCACGCGAGTAGCCACCGCGGCCCGCAGCGATCCACAGCAGGCCCAGACGGCCGCCCAGCCAGAGGCCGCCGCCGCACCCACGGACGGTACCCCGCCTGAGCAGGGGGGTATCCAGGGGTTGTCGGAGATGATGCGTGTCGAGGCCGAGCGCGAGCGAGACAGCCAGTTCGATGATTACGACACGATCAAGCCGGATGCGGACGAGCCGCGTAAACCGATCGACCTGGGGGAAGAAGCCTCGGCACAATCGAATAAAAAAACCAAAGCTCAGAAGGTAGGTCGGGGCGGTTACCTGCTCGCCGCCGCCGCGGCGTTGGCATTGGCTGTGCTTGGCGGTGGGCTGTGGTTGGGCAACTGGGATTTGGGGTCTGGAGTGTCTTCATCGCCGCCGCCTGTGGAGGAACTGCCGCCGGAACCGGTCTATGAAGGCCCGCTGTATCAAGGCTTGCCTTTAGCGGGTTCCATGGCATTGAAGCACAACCCCTGGGAGCAACCCAACCAGCCCTACCGGTCGATGCCGCAAGACGACCCGGCGATTTTTGTGGCTGAGGATGGGTTGGCACCCTCGGACGCCGGCGTGATCGAGTACGTCGGCAAGGTTGTCAGCGAACGCGATGATGTGGTCATCGACGGCGAACTTTATGTCTCCCTGGTCAACCGTCAGGGTATGGAAAAAGCACGCACCACGGCCCCGCTGGCTCTGGTCAGTCAGGACCAGCCGATGCAGGTCCGCCTACCCATCCCCGCGAGCCTAGACCCTACCGGGTTGAGCCCCGCATGGTCGATCACTGTTAAGCAAGCGCTGGCGTCGCCGGTATATATGCAGAACGTTTCCGTGCAGATCGAGTCCATGGGGTCCGACACCATGGCTCGCGTCTTTCTTGAGAACGACACCGACAAGGCGCTTGAGCCGGTCGTGTTGTTGATTACCGCGTGGGATGCCCAGGGGTTGCCGTTAAGGCGTTGGCGGGTTCAATGGGACATGTCGATCGCACCCGGGGATGAAGTCGAGTTCTACGCCCGCACCGCGGTCACGTCGTCCTGGCAGATCGATACATGGACGGTCCTGGCTGTCGCGGAGGTCTCGCCCATCCAACCGGTCGTGACACCGCCCGGCGAGCAGGCGGACTAACCCAGCATGATTTTCTTCCCCACCGGAACCGACCGTCGGCTCAAGCGCACCCCCTGGGTTAACTACACCCTGATTGCGGTCAACGTTGTGGTGTTCATCCTGACGCTCAGCAACGTCGCTTTGGTGGATCAGTATTTTTATGCCCTGGACGCCGCCGTGCACACCGGTGCGGTTATCCCCAACAGGCCCTGGGTCTTGAACTACTACCTCCTGCCGGGCGACGGCAGCGTGCTGCAATATTTCAGCTATCAGTTCCTGCATTCGGGTTGGATGCACCTGATCATGAACATGCTTTTCCTCTACGTATTTGGCAACGGCGTGGAAGATCGGTTGGGCAAGGTCGGGTACCTGTTTTTCTACCTCGCGGGGGGCATCGTTGCGGGCTTGGGGCACGGCATGATGGAAACCAATCCCGTGCTTGGCGCAAGCGGGTCGGTCGCCGCGGTCACCGGTGCCTACCTCGCACTCTTCCCGCTTTCCAACGTCACGATTGTTTACTGGTTCATCATGTTCGGCGCGTTTGAGATCTCCAGCATGCTGCTGATCCTCTTCCAGGTCGTACAGGACGCCATGCTTCAGGTTGGCAATATCGGCAACACCGCGTACCTGGCGCACCTCGCGGGTTACGCTTGTGGGTTCGTCGTCGGGATGGGTCTGTTGATGGGGCGCATCCTGCCGCGCGAGCCCTACGACATGCTCTCTTTGATCGAGCACCGCAGGCGTCGTGCCCAGTTCACCAAACTCTCCAAGGAGGGCTACCGCCCCTGGGAACACAGCAAGCCCGGCGACCCATCCAACAAAGGCGGTGCCCCCGTTGTCACCGAGCAAGAGGCGGGCATCATGCGGGCCCGCTCGGCCATCAGTGCCGCGCTGAGCGATCACAACCTGCCCAAGGCCGCCGGCCTCTATGTCGATCTGCTTAACCAGCACCCCGAGCAGGTGATGGGCCAACAGCAGCAACTCGACATCGCCAACCAGCTCATGTCCGAGGGGCGTTACGACGATTCCGCCAGTGCCTATCAGCTCTTCCTAGTCACCTACAAGGGCTACGCTGACCGCCAGCAGGTCCAGTTGATCCTCGGTCTGATTTTCGCCCGCTACCTGGACCAACGCCAGCGTGCCAAGGAACTGCTCACCGAGGCGATCCCCAGGCTCCAAGGCGACGAAATGACGCTCGCCAAGCAGGTCCTAAACGAGATCGGTTGAACAGGCCCGCAAGCCATTTTGTCTCCCGCCCTCCGATCTCCTAATATGGCGGCAGCCGAAGGTGGTTACACCACCGGCCTACCCCAAAACGCCCTCGCCACGGTCTGCCAGACGCGGTTATACACCGGCGAGCACAACCCCATAACGGAGCCTCAATCGCCATGTCCAGCAATTTACTCAAAGGCAACGCCGTCATCGGCCAGTCTGGCGGCCCCACCGCGGTCATCAACCAGTCCCTGGTCGGTGTCATCGAAGGCCTCGCAGGCTCGCTGTGCATCAACAAGGTCCTGGGTGCCCGCCACGCTGTTTCAGGCATCATCAAAAACGACTTCATCGAGCTGCAGGACATCCCACAGGACAGGCTCGACCGCCTCGCTCAGACCCCTTCAGCCGCACTGGGCTCCAGCCGCGACAAGCCCGACGCCGAGTACTGCAAGAAAATCTTTGACGTCTTCGCCAAGCAAAACGTGAGGTACTTTTTCTACATCGGTGGCAACGACAGCTCCGACACCTGCCGGATCGTCAACGAGCTCGCCAAGAAAGAAAACTACGAGCTCCGCTGCTTCCACGTCCCCAAGACCATCGACAACGACCTGGTCAATAACGACCACACCCCCGGGTTCCCTTCCGCCGCCAAGTTTGTCGCCCAGGCGTTCATAGGCGACAACCTGGACAACCGCGCACTGCCCGGGATCAAGATCAACATCATCATGGGCCGACACGCCGGGTTCCTCACCGCTGCGTCTATGCTGGCACGTCAGCACGACGACGACGGCCCTCACCTGATCTACGTCCCCGAGGTCGCCTTCGATATCGAGAAGTTCAAGGCCGACGTCGCCGACGTCTACAGCCGATTGGGCCGCTGCCTGATCGCTGTTTCCGAAGGCATCCATGATGAGAACGGCACGTCGATCATGACCACACTTGCCGCGGAAGTTGAGAAGGATGCCCACGGCAACGTCCAGCTCTCAGGCACCGGCGCGCTGGGTGATTACCTGTCCACACTGCTTAAAGACCACCTGGGTAAAGACACCCGTGTCCGTGCGGACACCTTCGGCTATCTGCAGCGGTGCTTTGCCGGCTGTGTCTCGCAGACCGACGCCCACGAAGCACGTCTCGCCGGACGCACGGCCGCCGAACTCGCCCTGGCCGGTGAACACGACGGTTCGATCGCCATCCAACGCATCAGCAACAGCCCCTACGAGGTCGAGTACAAGCGGATCGAGTTGTCCGACGTCGCCGCCAAGACCCAGACCCTCGACCCCAAGTACATCATGCACGGCAACGACATCGACGCCAGCTTCCGGGACTACCTCGCCCCTTTGGTCGGCGAACTCCCCGTCGTTGAATCATTGCGTACCCACTGAGCCCCCCGGAAGGTCCCCGGATATTCCCCGGAAGTCCACGCATACGACGCTAATCCCCGTAACCAACCAAACAAGAACCCACGGATTTAATCCGTGGGTTCTTTTATGTGTGTTCACCGATTTAATCATTCCCGGTATAGCGCGTGGTTTGCCGTTTAGCGAGGGGTGCCAACCGTGATTTGATCGCGCGTCAGGGATACCGTTACGCCGCCCGCGAATGCAAAGGACCGCTCCCCGCCCTCGCCGTCCATCACCGCACGCACCACAGCCCCCACCGGCTTCGCCCCCAGCTTGTCGCCCGGCACCCCGGCATCTAACAACAACCGCCGAAGCAGCCCCGACAGCACCGCACGCCGCATCCCCATCGCTGTTGCGCGTTCCAGTGTGGCAACCCCGTCCCCGCGTTCGACCAGATCCATCTCCATGTCGATCTGGTCATCCAACACCCGGTGTACGCTGCGCAACTGGTCCGTGAACGCCGTCGCTTTCTTCCCCGCGCCCGGCCGGATCGCTTCCAGGACCGGCAAGACCTCCGCCCGCAGCCTCGCACGCCACCGCGACACATCCGCATTGGTGTGGTCCTCCCGCCACGCCTGCCCGGTCGCTTTAAGGTAGTCGAGGATTTCTGCACGGGTCACCGCAAGCATCGGGCGGATGAGGGGCAGCGGGGTTTGGGATTGGGGGTTTGGGGTTGGGGAGGGCAGTATTCTTCGCCAAGCAATCCCGCGCATCCCCCCGGTTCCCGCGCCACGAAGCATACGCATCAACAAAGTTTCTAACTGGTCGTCCCCGTGATGGGCCGTTGCGATGAACGCAGCCCCACACGCCCGTGCCATTTCACCAAGCGCCCCGTACCGCCCCCGCCGCGCCGCATCTTCCGCGTTCCCTGTTTCACCTGACAGATCCAGATCCCGCCGCAACTGCGGCAGCTTTAACTCCCGTGCCAACTCCGCCACAAACCCAGCATCCGCTTCCGCCTCATCCCCCCGCAGATGATGCTGCACATGCCCGGCCGTCAACGTCAACCCCCACCGCCGTCGATCTTTTAACGCCGCCAGCCCCCGCAGCAACGCCACCGAATCCGCGCCCCCACTGACCGCCACCAGAATATGGGCCTCTTCAACTACCCCACAACGGCGGCGCAACCCTAGCGCGACGGCTTTGACCAGGGTGTGGTGGCTTGTGGGGATGGATGGCTTGCTTGGCATCGCGACGATCATATCCGGCGATGAGCGATGCGCCTTATCTCTCAGGATCGGATTCATCGTGTGTGGCGCAGGAAGCAGATTTGCGACGGTTGGCGGACACGATAAGAATGGCTGCGGATCCACCCAAGGGGACACCCCAGAAAAGCAAATTCTGCGATAGGTGTTTGAAATCCCAATACTTCATATCAAATAGATTTTCTCGGGTATCGCCGCCAATGCCAGTAACCTTCCACGGATAACCATATTGATAGTCTTGGCCGCCAAACCTTGTCCATATCCCGGGGCGTTTGAATAAACTGGCATAGAAACAGATGGCTAACGCGACGGTGATGACACAAAGACGGTAGGCCATGATTCCTATTACTCCAAGTAAGGTAGACTCATAGTAGAATAGTAGGAGATCGGAGCACCCAGTGTCCACAACGTCATCATCCAATCCAACCCCGACCCAGGCCACCGAGATCGTTGTCAACCTCGACGACGTGACCGGGGAACTGCTCGGTGAGGCGCAGCGGGCTTTGTTAGCAGCCGGGGCGTTGGATGTTTGGACTTCTGCGATCCAGATGAAAAAGGGGCGGCCGGGGGTGATGCTGTCGCTGTTGTGTGAAGAGGGCAGGCGTGATGAGCTAGCCCGGCTGGTGATCGAGCTGACCGGGAGTTTTGGGGTGCGGTTCCGGGAATGGGGTCGGTTGGTGCTGGACCGAAGGCACGTCACGGTTGATACGCGCTTCGGGAAGGTGCCGATCAAAGTCGGGGAGTTGGACGGGAAGATCGTGGTAGCTCGGCCGGAGTTTGAGGATGTGAAGAAGCTGGCGGATTCAAGTGGGGCGTCGGTGCGGGAGGTTTACGACGCCGCACAAGCCGCTGCACAACTCTGGCGGGAGGCGCAGCCATGATCGGCATCATCACACTCGCGTTTGATATATCTGAACTGCCGCCGGCCGCCAGGATCGGGATCCCCGTCGTCGGCGTCTTGCTGATCACCATGAGCATGATGATGGGGATCCGTAAGAAACGCCGACGGTCCCAGGCACGAGGCACGACCCGCGACCGCGTCGAAGAGCTAAAACAGCGACACGAAGTCAGAGGCGACCTGGAACAACTGATGGTTGAGATCGAGCAGCTCGCCAAGCGCTTCGGGGCCCAGCTCGACGCCAAGACGGTGCAGATGGAGCGGCTGATTGATGAGGCCGACGGGAAGATCAGGGAACTGAAACAACTCGGTCAGGCCCGTCAGGACGCGCCTCAAATCTACACGCCGCAACCTTCAAGCCCCAAGCCTCAAGATCCAGCCCTTTCCGATCCGCCGAGCCCCGATGATGTCTTGAAGCGATCCGTCTACGACCTCGCCGAGCAGGGCCACGACCCCGCCGAGATCGCGCGGCGGCTGGATGAGCATGTTGGGAAGATCGAGTTGATCCTGGCGTTGCGGAAGTCGTGAGGCGGGGAAAAGCAATCACGGAGGGCGCGGAGACACGGAGGCGCGGAGAAAGCAAGGGGAACAGGGATGAACGCTGATGAACGCAGATAGGACCGTTGGCGGTTTGGTGACCTGACCTTCCCCATCACCGTTCATCAGCGTTCATCCCTGTTTCATAATATCCAGTCTTCTCCGTGTCTTCGCGTTGTGGGTGATTGTCTTCTGTGTGTTGATTGAGTGTCGCACCGGCGATACAGTGTCGCGCCAACCAAGGAGATACACCAATGTTTAAGGGCGCACTGACCGCGCTGGTTACGCCGTTCAAGGATGGGCGGGTTGATTACGACCGGCTGATAAAGAACGTGGAATACCAGATAGCCGAGGGGATCGACGGGCTGGTCCCGGTGGGGACGACCGGCGAATCGCCGACGCTTAGCCATGATGAGCACGACAAGGTGATCGAGGCGGTGGTTGAGGCTGCGGCCGGTCGTGTCCCGGTGGTGGCGGGCACGGGCTCGAACGCGACCGACGAAGCGCTACGCCTGACCCAGCACGCCAAGGAAGTCGGCGCGGATGCGTCGTTGCAGGTTAATCCTTACTACAACAAGCCCACGCAGGAAGGTTTGTACCGACACTTCATGGCGATCGCGGATGCGGTTGATCTGCCGATGGTGCTTTACAACATCCCCGGGCGGTGCGGCGTGGGGATGATCCCCGCCACGGTTGCCCGCCTGGCAACCCACCGGAACATCGTCGCGGTCAAAGAAGCCACCGGCTCGCTGGATATGGCCAGCGAGATCGCCGCGTTGTGCGATCCCGATAAGTTCACGATCCTGTCGGGCGATGACTCGTTGACGCTGCCGTTGATGTCTGTGGGAGCGAAGGGCGTGGTCAGCGTGCTGTCGAATCTGCTGCCGGCCAAGGTCAAGGCTCTTGCGGATGCGGCACTCACCGGCAACATCGCGCAGGCGCGCAAGCTGCACCTGCAACTGTTCCCTATCTTCAAGAGCATGTCTATCGAGACCAACCCGATCCCCATCAAGACCGCGATGCAGTTAGCGGGCATGGACACGGGGGAACTTCGTCTGCCCATGTGCGCGATGGGGGAAGTCAACCACGCGAAGCTGGAGACGTTGCTCAAGGAGCAGGGCGTGCTGCAGCCGGTCGGGGGGTAGCATCGGGTTTAACCGCAAAGGCGCTAAGAGCGCGAAGAAGACAGGATCAAGATAGCCGCAAATAAACGCACATGGCCGAGGGATGCTCTGGCGCAAAACGCCTGCCTCCTTGCTTATTCGCGTGCATTTGTGTTTATTCGCGGCCAATGCCCGCTCTATTTTCTTCGCGCTCTTGGCGCCTTCGCGGTTCACACTTAGGCGATTTATCACACCAGCGCATCAACCATGTCGTGGGCCTCGGCGACGGCCTGGTTGGTGAGCTTGCCGTCCTTGACGTTTAGTGCGGTGGCGAAGGCGTTGTCTTCGGCGACGAGCTTGTCGATCCCGTGCTTCGCCAGGCGCAGCATGTAGGGCTGGGTCGCGTGGCACAGGGCCTGGGTGCTGGTCCGGCCGACCGCGCCGGGCATGTTGGCGACGCAGTAGTGGACGATGTCATCGACGATATAGATCGGGTCGTTGTGGGTGGTGGGCTTGGTGGTCTCGACGCAGCCGCCCTGATCGACACCCACATCGACGATCACGGCGCCGGGCTTCATGAGCTTGAGCATGTCGCGGGTGATCAGTTGCGGTGCGAGCGCTCCGGGGATCAATACCGCACCGATGACCAGGTCAGCGAGTTCCAGTTGTTCGCGGATCGTGTGCGGGTCGGAGTACCCGGTGAAGACGTTGGCGGGCATCACATCATCCAGGTAGCGAAGCCGATCGAGGTTGACGTCAACGATGGTGACGTGCGCGCCAAGACCTGCCGCGAGTTTGGCTGCCTGTGTGCCGACGACACCGCCGCCTAAGACCAGGACGTTGCCCGGCTCAACCCCCGGCACACCGCCGAGCAGAATCCCCCGGCCTTCCGTCGGCTTCTCAAGATATTTCGCGCCTTCCTGCACGCTCATTCGGCCGGCGACCTCGCTCATCGGGGTCAACAAAGGCAGTCGGCCGTGCTTGTCGGTCAGTGTTTCATACGCCACCGCGGCAACGCCGGCGCTAAGACAACCCTCGGTCAGCTCCCGGCTGGCGGCGAAGTGGAAGTAGGTGAAAACCGTTTGGCCCTTGGTCATCATCAGCAACTCGTTGCCGATCGGCTCCTTGACCTTGACGATCATCTCGGACCGGGCCCAGACGTCGGCGGCCTCGTCGATCATCTCGGCCCCGGCGGCGATGTACTGCTCATCCTCGTAGCCGCTGTTGTGGCCGGCGTTGCGCTGGACAAGCACCTGGTGCCCGTCTCTTCTCAACAATTCGACGCCCACGGGCAGCATCGAGATACGGTATTCATGCGACTTGGTTTCTTTAGGTACGCCAATGATCATCGCTAACTCCTGCTAAAAAGAGACCAGCAAAGCATTATACTAGAACCATGGTATTCGTCATACAGCGATTCCGGCGGTTTCCAGATTTTCTACCGGGTCCACGGGGGCAGGCTCGGGCTTGGCAGATCGGTTCCGGGCTTTGACCCACTGGCGTATGGCGGTGCGTTTGGTGGGCCAGCCGTTGGCGGTGCGGGCATCCAGGAAGGCCCGGAACATCCCGTCGAGTGTCTGTGCCAGTGTGCGTGCCAGTTCCAGGCGTTGCTCGAGCTGCTCACGGGGGCCGGCGGCGTCCTCGATGGTGGGCAGTAGGGCAGCCGAGACGGCCCATTGGTCGCTCTGGAAGGTAAGTTCCCACTGGTGTTCGCCGTCGGAAACGATCAGGCCCATCTTACGGGGCCATTTCCCGGTCTTCAGGGCGTCGCTTGCTTCGATCAGCCGGGTCGGCCCCGCGCCGCGGAGGGTTAGTTTCCCCCCCGCATCCCAGGCGCAGTCCATGTCCAAGGCCTTGTCGATCGCGAAGAACACCTCCGACTCCCGGCCGGCCTTGTCCTTGATGGTCAGCGTGCCGTCATCGGTCTCCGCCAGCCACCACAGCCAGTAAAGAAACTCGTTGCCCAGGAAGTCCTTGAGGTCGACCGACTTGACGACCCAGGGGACCATGGGGGTGTTCGTGTCGCGTGGGCCTTCGATGAAGTCTTCATCATCTTGCGCATCGGTCGCGCCGGCCGGTGGGGGGGTGAACGCGCTTGGGCGCAGGTCTTCGTAGTCCCGGCCTTTGCCCTGGTTCAACAGGATGCGCCCGGCGAGCGTGCCGGCACTCTGGTATTGCAGGTTCACCGCGAACGCCGACTTAAATAGCTTGGCGACCTGTTCCTGCACCGTCGTCCCGACCGCGCCGCAGTAGATGGTCTGGGTGTTGAGGTCCCAGAGCAGTTGGATCATTTTGGATCGCCTGAACTTACCCGCCGCCAGGTCGTCACGGAGTGTGCGCTCGGCTTCGTCCTTGGCGTCACGTTTGTCGGCCTTGCTTGCGAACCCAGACGGGTTGCCCGCGGCGGCGGCCCGCTCGTTAATCTTGCGGTAGGCTTGCTTGAGGTCCGATGGGACTTTGTGGGTGTCGATCCGCACGGCGAACAGCAGCGCGTTGCCGAAGCCGTTTTTTTCGTAGGTGAATTGGGTATCGAGGATGTGTTCGCCGGTGACGAACCCGGATTCGACCTCGTCCGGTGCGCCGATCTCGGTTTCCTTAAAGGCGTTCTCATTGAGGATCGACAACGCGGTCTCATCGACGGAAGTCGGGGCGTCGCCGGAGACAGCGAACTGGCAGAATGTTACACGTCCAGAAGAAAATGGCATAGGAGTTTTGGGGGCTGGGGTCCAGGGTGTCGGGCTAATGGCTAACGGCTAATCGCCGGACTTCGGCAGCAACTCGATGACACATCGCGCTGCAACGATCACGGCGAAGATCGCCAGCACCCACATCGACCGATTGGCGATGAAGGCGACGCAGGCGAGCGGATAGCTTAGCGTTGCGGCGACGGCGAAGACACAGATTTTCGCCTTGTGTGAAACCTGTCGGTAAGTCGGGATCATGCACAGGAAGACGTAGGCGGGGAAGACCGTGCCGTAGAGCAGCAGGAACAGGCGGTAGATAAGCTCGGTGATGGAGGTGACGAAGTCCCACTTCACCCAGGGGCCTGGCTCGCCGTCCATCAGCAACGCCCCCAGTCCCAGCATCAGCCCCAGGGCCAGCGTGATAAACAGGCCGAACTCCGCGCGTCCGCTGACCTTGACCGTCAGGCTTCGGATATGCACCGCCGCCGTGAACGCGCCCTGCACCACCAACTGCACCAGCAGCACCGGCCAGAGCAGGCGTGCCAGGTCTAACCCGATGTGCCCGGTCGCGTTGGCGAGTGCCCCGGCATACCCAAGGGAGAACACGATCATCGAGAAGAACACCCCGCAGAAGCCGACCGTAAACGCCGCCTTGCCAGTCCCCGGCGTAGTGGACTGCCGCGCCCGATGAAATGTCAGGTCCAGGTACGGACACAGCGCAAACCCGAAGATCGCCGCCGGTGCAAAGAAGTAAAGATCAAGCGTGGTCAGCCTGGGGATGAACGTTGCCGCGTCCAGGTGTGTCCACAGATCGCCGGTCGTTTGTGCATAGATAAACAGCCCGATCGACACCGCGAAGATCAGCAACGCCGTGTAGGTGTCGCGAAGGTTGTCAGCCCGGCCGGCAACCAGCACCATCAACGCCAGCACCCCAGCCACCGTCAGCCCCATCGGCCCAGCCAACGCCCCGATCAGGTACGCCTGGTACGCCACCGTCACCAACCCAAACCACCGGCAGGCTGGCCCGTGCCTCTCCACCAGCCGCCGACTGGCCTCCGCATTCTTTAACACCCAACCCATCGCCGCCGCCCCCAGCACGTTGGGCACCGCAAACGCCACCCAACCCCACAAACCATAATCACGCAGCAGCAACACCGGGAAATACATCCCGATCACCCACGTCCAGGAACAGCCTAGAAATAGTGCCCACATGATCGCGGCGAGTGGGCCACGCATGGGCGGGGGGGCGTCAGGGGAAGGGGTTGTGGATTCCAGGGGTTGCATGCGTGAGAGTGTATCGCTTCAGAGCTCGATCGTTTGGGTGCAATTAATGTGATATGCTTTATATGGACAAGTCTTGATAGATCATGCCCGCGCCGTGGCATCACAGGCGAGTTATTCAAACATCGGGATTCGCTCTATGGCATACCGCGTAATTTTCAGAGTATTCCAAATCACACTGCTTTTACTTATGGTGGCCCTCCTTGTGATGGTTTTAGCATCCGGTCTTTCTGGTAGTCCCCTAGGTGCCATTTTCTATGTGTTTATATCGGCGCTGATATTTGCGCCAGTGTGCTTAATTGGTACGGCCTTAACGATATATATGCGTTGTGGGGGGAAATTTCGTTGCCCAACTTGCAAAGGAAAAGGAAGCCTCGTCATGAGTGCCACGGTCTGCGCACTGGACTGTCCAACTTGCGGCAGAATCGGAGGGCGTCTGTTAAGCCTGCGCGGACCTCTCTGGCAATCCCGCAAATCTAATGACTAAATCTTCTTCGCCTTCCCCGCCAGCCGTTGCAGGCGTCGGTGCCAGCGTGCCCGTGCTTGGGCCTTGGGGGTGACGTGGAAGGTGATGGTGGCCTTGCCGACGCGGGGCTCGGCGTGGTCTTTCTTGTGGACCGCTTGAACTACTGACATGTCCAAGGTGATGTTGAACTCGCCGCCGTCTTTGACAAGCGGGTCGATGTCTTCTTTGGGTTCGATGTTGTAGATCGCCGGGCCGTAGCAGGGGCGAAGGAATTTGTATTCCAGGTGCTTGCAGACGACGGTGTAGTCCCCGCCGCACTTGCCGAAGACGAACATGCCGCCGGCGACCTCGGAGTTGCCCAGCAGGGATGCCCCGGCCATTGCGGAGTACCAGTTCTTGTTGAATCGGCGGAACGGCAGGACCACGGAGAACGAGTCGCCTGTGACGTGGCGGAACTTGATGCCGCTGCGGTAGGCCAGGGGTAGGAAAGCCCAGGAGCAGACTCGGTGCCAGAAGTTATTTTTGGTGGATAGCCTGGAGATCCGGGATTCGAGGTTGTGTATTTTTTTCTTGAACCAGCCGACCTTGGGGGGCTGGGGCACGGCGCGTATCGGTGCCTTGGGCTGTTCGGGGACGGTTCCCGTAACGGCGATCGGGGCCGAGTTGCTTGCTGAAAGTTCCGCTGGTTTCATGGTTCAGTGATACTCTAGCCGATCCAGTCCGCGAAGGCAGATTTAGACTGAAAAACATCGAAAACAAGTGGAAAAAACACGCCCCCGGCCCCCCGGGCACCATCAGGCTCCGATCAACGGAACGGCTGATTCGGCTCGTACCCCGATTCGCCCTCATCCCGATCCAACGCGGCCTGCTCCTGCCGTTCTTCGTGCCAGCCCGCCTGGATCGCTTCGAGGATCTGCTCGTTGACGTTGTGGCCCGGCTCAGGTTGGAAATCTTCCAACGCCTCGACCATCTTCCGTAGTTCGGTAAAGCGAACAGCCAACGGATCCATCTGCGGGTGCGCCTCGTCCAGTGCCAGCACGATGTCTTCGATGTCGGTCCAGCCAAAGGTCATGGGCATGGCTCACCTCCCAGCGAGTTAAGTCGTCGGGCCGCCTCGGGTCCGCATGAGATTCTAGGCAGCCACGGACGCCAAAGCAGTCTTGGTCCCCAATGGGGGTATTCGCAAGTCCCTATTGCAGGTTGACCGGCATAATCACATACAAAAAGTTAGGCCCGGTCCGCAAGACGCCCGGCTTATTGGGGGCCTTGAACTCCAACTGCACCTGGTTGTCATCCACGACCTTCAACGCATCCAGCAGGTACGCGGGGTTGAACCCGATCTCCATCGGCTCGCCGGTGAATTCCGCCAGGTCCACGTTGATCTCGGCCTCACCCATCTCAGGTGCCCGGCTACGCAGGGTCAGGCCTTCCGGCGCGAACGCCATCCGCACGCCCTTGGATTCCTCGTTGGTCAGCAACGCCGCACGCCGTACCCCGCTGATAAACAGGTCGGTCGAGATCGAAGCCTTCTTGTCGCCGTCCTTGGGGACCACGTCTTTGTAAGGCGGGAAGTTTCCGTCTACCAGGTTCGACGACAACTCCGCCTGATCGGTGGCGAACAGGATCTGGTTGTCAGCGATCTTCACACGCACGGTCTGGTCGGCGTCATCAAACAGCCGAAGCAGCAGGTTCAGCGCCTTGGTTGGCACGATCGCTACTTGCCCCTCATCAGAGGACGACTTGCACGAGCCCTTCGCCATCGCCAGGCGGTGCCCGTCGGTTGCGACGACGACCAGTTTTTTCTTTTTCCGCTCGAGCAGCACGCCGTTGATGGCGTACCGGCTGTTCTCTCGCGCGGTGGCGAAGATGGTCATCGCGATCAGGCGGTGCAGCTCACCCGCGGTGACTTCGAAGTCGGCGTCTCCCTTGAATGTCGAGATCGCTGGGAAGTCCCCGGCCGGCTGGCCGAACACCTTGAACTTGGAGTCCTGCCCGGTGATGTGGGCGACGTCCTGCTCGGTGTGCAAGGTGAGTGTCGGGTCGGTTGATTCGCGGACGATCTGCTGGAGCTTGTCAGCGGGGATCAGCGCCTCGCCGGGCTCACTTGTCTCGACGCGCGCGGTGCTGAGGCTCAGCGATATCTCGCCGTCGGTCGCGGACAGCAACAGCCCGTCCTTGTCGGCTGTGAGTTTCACACACGTCAACGCCGCCCGGGGGGTGCGTGCCGCCACCACGCCACCGATGACGTTTAAGGACTCGACCAACGCACCGCGATCACAAATCACCTTCATGGGAATCACCTTTATTAGAGCAGCACAAGTTACCGCCTGCCCCCCGTCCCGGCAAGCCCAGCGGCCCCGGACCGCCCCCCCGGACAGCCCCCCGGCTGGCCTCAGGATCAACCCCGGATTGCCCCCAAGCCCGACCCCTTTTTCACCGATAAGAGGGGGAGTACCGGTGACATCCCGGGGAATTTTCGGGGCGTATTGGGGGGGGCCGCTTGTCGATTGACGGCTGTGCCTTGCTGGTTTTGGATGGGAGAAAGACAGTGGATAACCCTATTCCGCTTAGCAGGTGGATAATATCGGCCATCCTGCTCGGCATCGCCGCCGTCGCCTGCCAGGCCCGGTTTGCGAACCTGCCGACCGCCATTGCCCTGCGTGATGCGGCGCCGCAGCCATACGCCCCCCCGTTAGCCTCTTCGCCGATTGTTTCCCAGCGGGCCGTCCCCCTGGATGGCACCCGCCCGGACCGTCAGGTCCTTATCCGAAGCCTCTCGGTCAGCCCCGATTCCGCCAACGTGGCCTACCGGCTCCGCTACGGCAACGGCCTCATGAGGGACGGCTACCTCTTCCATGCCCAGAATCCCACCGAGACCAAACGACCCACCGACCCCACCTACGCCCCTGACAGCCAGAGCGTCGCGGTCGTCCTCTTCGACTACGGCTGGAAGCTCCACCACCGCCGAGACTGGCTGGATGGCTATGAACCGGTCACACCCGTCCGCTTCAGCCCCGACGGCCAACGCCTGATCTACCTGGCCCGTATGGAGAGTCAACGCTTCGTGGTCGAAGGCGATCAACCCCAACCCATGGCAGAATCCATCGCCTGGGACCAGCTTGTCTTCACCTCCGACTCCGCCATCCTCGCCTACCCCGCATTCGACGGCCAACACTGGCGTATGGTCATCAACGGCGACCCAGGTCCCGGATGGGACCGCTTTGTCACCGCACCGGTCACCGCTAAGCAGGGCCCCCGTGTCCTCTACGTCGCCACCAAGTTCGGCCGATACCACCTGGTCGATCGACACACCCCAGGCTCGATCCCAGACCCCATCCAACCCAGCGGTTTCCGACTCATGGACTTACCGCCGGTTGTCTCCGCCGACGGGAAAACCTTTGTTTACTGGGCCATGAGTGACGACCGGGTCTGGCGGGTCTACCAGAACCACCAACCCGTCCCCGGCTACGACGCCGACCGCCCCGGGCAGCTTATCCTCAGCGCCGACGGCAAGACTCTTGCCGGCATCCTCAAACGCGACGGCCAGTGGCACGTCGTCCAAAACGGCAAGCCCAGCAAAGCCTACCCGGCTATCGGTAAAGACAGCCTCACTTTCAACGCCGACGCCTCCCGCTTGGCCTACGCAGTGAAAACCCCCCACGGTTGGGCGGTCGTGGCCGACGGTGTTGAGCAACAGGCCTACACCCAACTCGCCGCCACCAGCCTGCGGTACAGTCCCGACGGCAAGCATTTCGCCTACGCCGCCATCAACCGGGGCAAATGGTCCGTCATCCGCGACAACCAGCTACAACAGCCCTTCAACCAGATCAACGCAGACTCACTGACCTTCAGCCCCGACAGCCAGCACCTCGCCTACCTAGCCCACCAGGTCGGCCGAGCCACCGTCATCTTCGATGGCGACGTGGTCGGCCAATACGACCACGCCCAACAACTCACCTTCAGCCCCGACAGCAATCACCTGGTCTGGCTCGCACAACAAGCCGGCCAATTCTTCCTCGTCGTTGATGGCACCCCCAGCACCGAACTTTTCGACCAACCCATCGCCGGCGCAAACATCCACTTCACCGCCGACACCACCTGCCAAACCGTCGCCATCCGCCGACCCGGCCCGACCTTCGCCCGCATCGAGCTGAAACTCTCTCCGATCCCCGAGCCCGAGACTGACCCCAGCATCGACCTCGACGGCACCCCTGATCCCGCTGACACCCCCGTGCTGCCCGAGCCGCTCTCACCGTTCGTGGATGTGCCCACGGAGTGAGCGAGATCATTCAGGCTGGAGAGGACCCACTTCGGTTATAGCGATGTAGCCCTGTTATTTGATGATCCTCAGGCCACAATACCGCCAGCGAATCGGCTGCCGGAACCTATCCGGGGCTAAAAAACTATTATTTTTAGATTGAATTCTTGTGAAAAAGGTGATATAATCTTTTGACATATGCGGTGTATTCAGCGGGCAAGTTAGGTGCAGGCGGTCGGCCCGGTGAGATGATTTAAAAGACATGTCACTAAACGGAGGTGGGATATGACTAAGAATTTACTACTGGTAGCAGCCATGCTCGGTATCGGCTGGGTCCAGGCGGCATCGGCGGCGGTGGTGGCGTTCGAAAACGCCGCCGGCGGGGATTTTCGAATCGCTTCGATCACGGACGTACAGATTGGTGTTACGACCTACGACGTCGACTTCGTGCATGGCGGCACCTATGAGGACCTGGTGGCTTCCGTAGGTCAGCCGATCACGTTTACGACATTCTCAGCCGCCAAGGATTCCGCAGTAATTTTAGCGGGTGCCATCAACGCTCTGGGTGTCGATGGCAGCTCATTCACCAGCCTGCCCGGGAATATCCGTGTGCCCTGGCGGATCCGTGCGGTTACGACAATTGACTTCGCGAGGTCGGGCCGTTTCAGCGTTAATCCTATCGGCATGTCCACCAACCCAAGCGGCTCAACAACCAGCACCACCTCGCCGACCGTGAGTTCGGGGTCAACGACCACCGAGTGGGCGGTCTTCACCGTGGTCCCCGAACCAGCCACGACCACCCTGCTTGGTGTCGGCGCCTTGGCGGTCCTCCGCCGACGCGACAAATAGGCCGAACCGCTGGCTCCTCTTTGTTGATGCACTTACAAAGCGATGGCATGCCTGTTGTCCCTCCGCCCCCGAAACCGACGACACCTACAACCCGACACCGCCCCGCACTCCTGAAGTCGCCTCCGCCGAACCAGCCTTCGTCGATGTGCCGATGCCGTAGATCCTGAAGGGGCATCGCAGGGAACGGGAGACACGACGAGGGTAGCCCGGCACAGCCGACCCCTTTTTCGAGACCGTTTTAGCGACGACGACGTAGCACGGTGAGGCCACCCAGCCCCATCACGGCCAGCGAGCCCGGCTCGGGGACGGGGACGATGGACACTACGCCGTTGGTCACGAACACATCGAATGCATTGACAGAGGGATTGGTTGAAATGAGCATCCCGCCGACGCCGTTGGCGCTGCTGCTAAAAGTCAGGTCACCCAGGAGTAGCCCTGGCCCGACGTGGTTATCAAAAGGACCCGCTTGTCCTATGGCGATACCCACCACTGTGCCACCGTCAAGAAACTCGGCGACGCCACTGAGATGACCCAGATCGCCTGCAGCGCCAGCGATGACGGTGTCGGGATCGTTGTTGATTGTCCAGAAGCTGTCGCCGGGTAAAATGGAGCTGAAATCGTTTAAGTCAAGATCTGAAGGGAAAGGATCAACTACTTCTGAGACATTACTGAATGTGCCTGAAGTCAGCGGGATAAAAAGCACCGTGGCCAGTAGCTTGGTGGTCGTGCTGATGGTCACGCGGTTGGTCACGAAGCCCGGCAGCGGCGAGCTACTGATGACAATGGGGTTGAAAGCGACTCCCGCGTTGGCCGACGGAGCTACAAGACCTGTTACCAGGACAGTCAAGACAAGCGTTATCTTCATTATCAATCTCCTCTCCATTTGGCCCCACAGGCGCATCAGTCAGGCACTGAACGTACAGTTAGAAATGTTGCGGACGAGCCGTTGTTGAAGTCGATCCCTGTAACCAATGCCCGACGGCACCGCCGAGCACTTGGGCCTGAGTGTAGCCGCTTCACCTGGTGTGGCACAAGATATTTATGAGTATTTTGCGATAATCGTCTCCTGATTGAGCTCCGGTGATATACCGTCGAGCACCGCATCATCCCAGCGGACTTGAAAAGGGGGAGCCGATTGGTTTCTGGTCGGTCTTGCGTGGTTCGCGGCCCTGGGTACAATACCCGGCTCGGCTAAACGAGTTAAGCAACCCCACGGAATACGACTATGCCTAAGATGAAGTCACATAAAGGTTTACTAAAGCGTGTGAAGATCACTGCCAAAGGCAAGGTCAAGTTCCGTAAGTCCGGGACCAGCCACCTCAACAGCGTATCGACCGGCAACGAGAGCCGGAAACTGCGTGGTAAGTTTGTGGCTAAGCGTGGCGATATGAAACGGCTGCAGGGCATGCTTCACCGCCCCCTGAAGCCCGTTGACGCCAACTAATCAGGTTCACGGCCTAGGTGTCGTGAGGCATAGGTGTTACCACCGATGTCACAAGCCTGATCAATAAGTCTGCGAGTCGGGTCCTACAAGTGTTTGAGCGAGCAGCCCAAACCCCCGCCGTCGCGTAAAGGAGAGTAGCGATGCCAAGAGCACGCAAAGGCGCGGCCCGCCGACAGGCCAAGGTCCGGTGGTTTAAGAAAGCTAAGGGCAACCGTGGTGCACGGCGGACGCAGTGGCGTCGCGTCAAGGAAGCGGTCGTCCGGGCAGGCGTGTATGCCTACAAAGACCGCCGGCTGATCAAGCGTGACTACCGGCAGTTGTGGATCACCCGTATCAGTGCCGCCTGCAAGATGCGCGACCTGAACTACAGCCGATTCATCGCCGGGCTCAAGGCCGCCAACATCGACCTGAACCGTAAGATGCTAAGCGAGGTCGCGATCGCCGACCCCGCCGCGTTTGACAAGATTGTCGAACAGGCCAAAGCAGGGCTCGAATCGTTGCAGTCCGCAGCCTGATCGCCGGCCGGACACAAAAGTGTAATTGACCCGGCCAGTGCTTATTAGAGCCTGGCCGGTTTTTTATTTGGTGGGATAGACAAGCGTGTCATAATGTAATCAACCGTGAACGTTTCGGGGGTGAAACATCCGGGGCCCGGGAGCTGGGGGCCGGGGGGACACCGATCAAAGATAGATGTGACAGATAGACGTGATTTAGAGATAGAAGAGACAAGAAAAGAAGAAACGGAGTAGAAGACATGGCAAATGGTAATAACGACATCCTCAGCCGCGAAGCAGCACTTAGCCGGGAAACCTGGCGGCTCTTCCGCATCCTTTCAGAGTTCGTCGACGGGTTCGAGGTGATGAGTCAGGTCGGCCCGGCGGTCACCGTATTCGGCTCGGCACGCACCCAGGCAGACGACCCCGTCTACCAGCAGGCCGTCGAATGCGGCAAGTTGCTTGTTAAACGCGACATGGCCGTCATCACCGGCGGGGGCCCGGGGATCATGGAAGCCGCCAACAAGGGCGCTTTCGAAGCAGGCGGCAAGAGCGTCGGGCTCAACATCGACCTGCCCATGGAGCAGGACCCAAACCCTTATCAAAATCACCAGCTGGACTTCCGCTACTTCTTCATCCGCAAGGTCATGTTCGTGAAGTACGCCTGCGGCTTCGTCTGTTTCCCAGGCGGGTTCGGTACGATGGACGAATTCTTTGAAGCCATCACCCTCATCCAGACCAACAAGATCGATCCGTTCCCCGTGGTCCTGGTCGGGCACGACTTCTGGGACGGCCTGGTCGATTGGATGCGCGACACGATGGTCAAAAAATACAAAACCGTCAGCCCGCCGGACATGGACCTGTTCTACGTCACCGACAGCGTCGAAGAATCGGTGGACTACATCACAAGCCGGTTCGACATGGAATCCTGGAAACTCAAGACGAGCCCGACCATCCCCCAGTCGATGGCCACCCAGATCGCCCAGGCCACACGCGGACGCACGCCTATGAACCCGCCAGCCGAGTGATGCGTTTTCGATGACCGACCCAATAAGACAAAGCCCACGTTCATTGAACGTGGGCTTTGTCGTTAGTTAGATAGATACGCATGGTGAACCGGTGCGCATATGGCACGGTACGCCGGCCTACTTGTATGCCTGCACCACACGGGACCCGGGGTAGTAAAACGCCAGGATCGAGTACTCGTTATAGCCCGCCTTGGCGAGCCCCTGTGCGCCGAACTGGCACAGCCCCACACCGTGTCCAAAGCCTCGGCCGTCGTAGAACGTGATCGTCGAACTGCCGATCTTCATCTGGACGTGGCTACTATTAAGCGACTGGTTTGCGGATGGCTTGGGGACGCCGGGCGCACTTGCGTTGCAGGCGAAGCGGAACTGTTCGGGGCCTAGCGTGTACGTCATCCCCGCGTGGTCCGACACCGCGAAAGCCGTCGGCCGACCCACCACGTTCACCCGGGAGACACGGATATGTCGGATACCCTTCAGTGCCTTGATCGGATGATCCTGACTGCTTCCCCATGACTTGATCCGAAACGCGAGCGTGGCCTTGGCGCGTGTCACCGGGCCCCAACGGAACTTGTCGCTTCGCTGGCACCACCCGCCGTGGTCCGCTCCGCGTAGGGGCTTGATGTCCGGGAAGCCCGGGAGCCAGGTAAACGCCGCCTTCGCGTCTTGGCCTGATCCACCGCAACTGCTCGAATAAAACGCCGGCACGATCCGGCCGTTGTACTCAAGCACCATCCCGCGTGTCTGACTCACAGCCGTGAGCGCCTTGGGGTTGCTCGTTCGTCCGCCGTAGGCCTGGCTCGCCGTGGTGGATTCCAGATCGTAGTGTTTGTGCGCATTAAGCGACGCCTCGAACACCGCATACGACCGCGCCGCAACCGCCGCCGCCTTGAACGCCGCCAGGTCCCACGACCCGTACAACTCGCGCTCAACTACGCCCGGCAGGTACGATTCCATCCCCACATGGTTGACCACATCCAGCCGACCGGTCGATTGCCCGTTTTTGTCAGTCGTCGGGACCAGCACCAGGGAGCCGGGGTAAGGTTTGCCGTTGAAGAAGATCGGCCCGCCACCCGCGGCCGTCAGCCGAACAATCGGCAAGGCCCAGCGGATGCTCTGCCGACGTGTATCGGTAATCAGAAACGAGCCACGGTAATGCGTGACCACAACTGCGCCGCGGTATCGCCTGACCGTGTTGCCCGTAGCCGTCTGTATCAGCCCGGCCGGCCCGACCAGCAGATCGCTCCCACAGGACACATCCACCCGTGTCTGGCCTTTGGCGATGCGCACCCGCAGCTTCGGCTCGTGCTGGATCGAACCGATCGCAGGCAACACGACCCGTCGGGCGGTGCTTCGGTTTTGAGACGACGTCGCCCGTGTCGGCGTGGGGCGCAGCGTGGGAGTCACCGGTGTTGCAGGTGCGCAGCCCCCCGCCATCGTGCTTGTAATCAGCCAACACCCCGCCAGCAGAAGCGTCACGCGGGCAACAGCCCCCCGCGATCCCGTAGGGAACACCTGGCCAATGAGTCTGTGTGCTTGATGGATTAGGCGTTGGATCATCCTTGATCCTCTTAACAGGGGTTTGCGACCGGGCTGCAGTATACACCACAAGCTGATTACAGCGGAGGTATGATGTCGCCATGCAGGAGAGCGGGACACGCTATCGATGGAAATTGGCCGACCCCACGGCGTTGGACGAGCAGCGTGCCGGGGAGCTGTCGCGGTCGCTGGGTTTGCCGCCGCTGGTTGCCCGGGTTCTTGTCCTGCGCACCGCGGGGCTGGATCAGGGTGACGATTCTCAAGCCGCTTTAGATACCGCCCAACGGTTCCTGGCACCCAAGTTGTCCTACCTGCACGATCCTGCCCTGATGCCCGGTGCGTCCCGTGCCGCCAAGCGGTTGCTGCAGGCCGTGCACGACCGTCAGCCGATCGTGATCTACGGCGATTATGATGTCGATGGCATCACCGCCTCGGCCGTACTCTGGCACACCCTCCAGCTCGCCGGCGCAGATGTACACACCTACATCCCACACCGCCTGGACGAGGGCTACGGCCTGAACGCCGAGGCCATCGCCACACTCGCGCAGGCATACGACACCAAGCCCTTAATCATTTCCGTCGATTGCGGCATCACCGCCGTTGAACCCGCTGAGGTTGCTAAACAGCACGGCGTCGATCTAATTATCACCGACCACCACGAATTTGACCCCGAGCAATTGCCGGATGCGCACACCTTGGTGCATCCTTTGATACCCGCCTCAAGCCTTACCCCTCAAGCCTCAAGCCTACCGGCATACCCCTGCCCGGACCTTTGCGGCGCGGGGGTTGCGTTCAAGGTTGCCTGGCAGTTTGCCCGCGAGCATTGCGGGTCCGACCGCTTGCCCGATGAGTACCGCAAGCTGATGGTTCAGATGCTTTCGCTGGTGGCGTTGGGAACGGTGGCGGATGTTGTGCCACTCATGGATGAGAACCGCGTGTTGACCACGTTTGGGCTCGGGCGAATCAAGCAGACACCATTCATCGGGTTGAGCGCATTGATCGATGCGTCGAAACTACGCGACGAGAAGATCGACGCGTACCACGTCGGGTTCGTGCTGGGCCCCCGGCTCAACGCATGCGGCCGGATGGGCCACGCCAAGGACGCGTTGGAATTATTGACCACCGCCAAGGGCCCGCGGGCCACCGAGTTGGCGCGGTTTTTGACCAATGAAAACGACCGCCGCCGGGCGACCGAACGGCAGATCACCGAGCAGGCCAAACAGATGGTGACCGACCGGGGCTACGATGCGCCGGACCGCCGGGTAATCGTGGTCGGCGGCGAGGGCTGGCACCCCGGAGTCGTTGGGATCGTCGCAAGCCGGCTGGTCGATACGTTTGGCCGACCCGCGATCGTGCTGGGCTACAACAACGGCACCGCGCAAGGCTCGGCGCGCAGCGTCGACGGGGTATCCATCCACGAGGCCTTGTCCGCTTGTTCAGATCACCTCGAACGCTTCGGCGGGCACGCGATGGCGGCGGGGCTCACCTTGCCAACCGACAAGGTTGACGTTTTCCGTGACGCACTGATCCAACAGGTCAACGGCCTGCTGGATGAAAGCGAACTTGTCCGAGAGATGCGTATCGATGCCGAGGTCGCGTTCGAAGATTGCACGCTGGATACATTTGATAGCCTAAGCAAGCTCGCGCCGTTTGGCCGAGGCAACCGGACACCGCGTCTGCTGTTGCGGGGTGCGGTGCTGGACCGCCCGTCGCAGCGGATGGGCGCAGCGGGCAAGCACCTGTCGATGACGTTAGCGCACCGGGGCCAGACGATCCGCGCGGTGGCGTTTGGGATGGGCGAGCACGCTGGATTGCTCCCCGGCGGGGCCGTGGTCGATCTGCTCTTTGAACCCAAGGTCAACGCCTGGAAGGGCGTGCGCCGCCCGGAGCTTCACATCAACGATTTCAAAATACTCTCGGCAGTCACGCAATGAATAGATTCTTCGGACAGGGTGAGCAGTTGATAAGGTTTGTTTTACTGGCTTGCGGCCTGCTCTCGCTCGCCGGTGCGGTGGCCTGTCTGCTGATGCGTAACGTGTACCTGGCGGTCGCCTGCAGCGTCGTCAGCGCCTGGGCGATAGGCTACTACCTCGACACCGTCTGGACGGGGATATTCCATGCCACACAGCGGCAGCCTTCAGCAGAGAACACAAAACAACAAGACGATACGCCTCCGGCCTGACGGATCATTTCGTAGATCACTTCGGGGTCAGCTTGTAAATCCTGCCACGCAACGAGCAGATATAGAGTTCGCCTTTCGCATCCACGCCGAAGCTGGCGATCTCCGGGACGTTGCCGATCTGTTCGTGTTCGGTGACCTGTTGGCCGTCGTAACGTAAACGCCAGATGATCCCTGTGACATAATCGCCGTAGATGTAGGCACCCTGGAGTTGCGGTAGGGCATTGCCATGGTAGACGTACCCGCCGGTGATGCTGGCGGCTTCATTTCGGCCATGCTCGACGATCGGGTCGATCATGTCGGGTGTTTTCGTGCCGCCGTTGTACGGACTGAACCCTTCACGCGGGTTCCAGCCGTAGTTCCCCCCGGCGGCGATGATGTCGATCTCTTCCTTGGCGTTCTGCCCGACGTCCCCCGCCCAGAGCGTGCCGGTCTTGGAATCAAAACTAAACCGCCAGACGTTCCGCAGGCCGTAGGCGTAGATCTCTGAACGTGCATTGGGCGTGTTGATGAAGGGGTTGTCTTGGGGGATCCCGTAAGGCTTGCCGTCTTGCGGGTGATCGACGTCGATACGCAGGATGGAAGCGAGGAGTGTGGTTAGGTTCTGCCCGTTGCCGTGGGGGTCGCCGCCCGCGCCGCCGTCGCCGAGTGTGATGTAAAGAAACCGGTCCGGCCCAAAATGAATATCCCCGCCGTTGTGATTCCCAAACGGTTGCTCGACTTCGAGGATAACGTGTTCGCTTTTGGGCAGGATCACGCCGGTGTCATTCTCCATGGTCCAGCGGGACACGACGTTGCGTCTCGGCTTGCTAGCGGAGTAGTGCAGATAGACGTATCTGTTATCCGCAAAGTCCGGGTGAAACGCCAGCCCAAGCAGTCCCTCCTCGTTGCCCTTACGCCGGACCTTGCCGCCGCTGATATCCAGCGCGACGTGGACATCACTGCCCGCGACGTTCAGCCGATTATCAAACCACAGCACCCGCCCAGCCTGCTCGATAACGAACAGCCTGTCGGTCCCGTCCGGCGGAGCGGTCAGCAGTACCGGCCGCTCGAATTGCAGGTGCTTGAACGTGTGTTCAAACCCGTAGCCCTGAGCGAACGCGGGGGACGATGCGCACAGAACCGCGAATACCATGAAGATCAGTAAGCTTTTCATGTCGGCATTGTAGACCAGGCGTAGATCTACTTCTTCGCCGGCCCAAGCACCATTTCATCCACGGTCTTGCCTGCCGGCAGCATCGGGTAAACGTGTTCGTGCTTCTCGACCATTGCTTCTAGGATCGCCGGGCCGTCGTGATCGAGGAACTCCTTCATCTTGGCCGGGAGTTCTTCGAGCTTGGTGACGCGCACAGCCTTGCAGTGCATCGCCTCAAGGAGCTTGCAGAAGTCGGGGTTGTGCATCTCGGTGTGGCTGTAGCGCTCGTCGTAGAAGAGGTCCTGCCACTGCTTGACCATGCCTTGGAAGTCGTTGTTGAGGATGATGCTCTTGGCGGCCACGTTGTATTGCGCGGCGGTGATCATCTCCATGGCGGTCATGCAGAACGAGCCGTCGCCATCGATATTGATCACGGGCTTGTCGGGGCAGGCGAGTTTCGCGCCGATGGACGCGGGCACGCCGAAGCCCATGGTTCCAAGCCCGCCGGACGTGACCCATTGGCGGGGGGTGCTGAACTTGTAGTACTGGGCGGCCCACATCTGGTGCTGGCCCACGCCGGTGGTGATGATCGCGTTGTCGCCGACCTGCTTGCACATCTCCTCGATCACGGCCTGGGGCTTGAGGTGGAACTCACGCTCGTCGTGGTCGTAGGCAAACGGGTGGTCCTTCTTCCACTTCGTTACGGTCTTGAGCCAGTCACCGCGGTCGTTGTCTTTGAGTAAGGGCAGCAGCAGGTCGAGGTTTTTCTTGGCATCGCCCTCTACGCCGATGGTCACGGCGATAGCCTTGTTGATGCTTTCCGGTGCGATGTCGAAGTGGATGATCCCGCCGCGCCCCTCGGCCTCGGCGGCGCGAGCGCCCGGTGCGAACGCGGAGATCTTCCCGGTCACCCGGTCGTCAAACCGCGCACCCACCGCGATGATGCAGTCGGCGTCGCGCATCGCCCAGTTGGCGTACACCGAGCCGTGCATCCCCAGCATGTGCAGAGACAACGGCGAATTCTCGTCGAACGCACCGAGCCCAAGCAGCGTGGTTGTCACCGGGATATTCGCCTTCTCGGCACACTGACGCAGCACCTGCGTCGCGTCCGAAAGGATCGCGCCCTGGCCGACGTAGAACAACGGCTTCTTCGCGCCGTTAATCATCTCGGCGACACGCTGGATCTCGCTGGATGTGCCCAACTCGCGGATGTGATACCCCGGCAGGTGTGGCTGGTCGTAGACCGCCTCGTTGAGCACGCTGGCGGTCATGTCTTTAGGCATGTCCACGAACACCGGGCCGGGTCGGCCGCTGGCGGCGATGTAGAAGGCCTGGTTGATTGCTCGCGGCAGGTCGCGCACATGCTTGACCAGCACGTTCCACTTGGTGCAAGGCCGACTGATCCCGGTCATGTCCGCTTCTTGGAAAGCATCGGAACCGATCGCACCGGTGGCGACCTGGCCCGCGAACACGATGATTGGCGTGCCGTCCATCAGGGCGTCCTGCATCGGGGTGATCGTGTTGGTCGCGCCCGGCCCAGAAGTCACCAGCACCACGCCCACCTTCCCCGACGCCCGCGCGTAGCCCTCGGCCATGTGCCCGGCGCCCTGCTCGTGACGCGAGAGGATGAACTTGAAGTGTTCCGAATCGTGGATCGCATCAAACACCGGCAGGATCGCGCCGCCGGGGTAACCGAAGATCGTCTCCACGCCGTGCTCGCGCATCATCTCGTGGTAGATCTGGGCACCGGTCATCCCGATGTACTTGTCGGTCGGTTCACCGTATCCGGTGGCGGGGATGGCTTCGGCGTTTAGGTTCTGTTTGCTCTGGGGCATGGGGGCTAATCCGTTCGTATCTTGGTAACAACCCCGCCGAGTTGCGGCGGGTCGTGGTGTGTAAAGTAAATCAGGTCTGGCTTATTGCTTGAGACGGGCGGGTTGGGGTCGGTGGTCGGCCTGTGCCTGGCCTTGCCCCAATCAGCTGGCTTGTGCGGGTCTCCCGCTCAGCTAACAACGACCACGACACGCACACAGCCCACGCAGATACCACCTGGTACCGCGGTAGCGGGGGCGTTCAACGGGGTGTGGCTGTGGTTAGACATAGATCCACAGTATATCACGGCAATACTGCCTGGGTCAAGGTTTTAGCGGTTAGAAAGAGGCTGTGAAACCGTCTCAGCCCTGGTTTTGGCTGATCGCGTCGAAGGCCCGCTCCACGGAGTCGTGAGAATCGCCCACGAGGTAGTAGACCATCTCTTCGTGCCGCCAGACGAGCATGGGGAAATTCTCGGTCGGATCGGCTGTTTTATAGAGCTTGTCGGACTCGATCTTGGACCCCTGCTCGAAAGGCCGAAGCCAGAGGCTCAGCGTGTCGCTCTGCCCGGTGGGGGCCTGAGACTTGTAGACCATATGCACCGCACCCTTACCGGGGATGACGCAGAGCCCAGCCATGTCGAACTCGTAGCCCAATGAGGTGAGGTTCAACACCTCCGCATCGATCGACTGATCGAAATAGGCGCTGAGCGCTCCGGGGAGGGCGGCCAGGTTTTGGGGGAATTGGTCCGTCCCGTGCATCGGGGTGATGTATCTGGCACACTTGAAGTGCCGGTCGCCGAACTGATCGACCATCGAGGCGTTGAGGACTTGGACGGAGGTAATCAGCCTGTCAGGCCCGGAAATACCGGCCTGATTCAGGGCGACCATCGCGCCAATGAACAGCACCGCCGCGACGGCTGCGGGCATCCAACGCCCGATCACCGCCAGCACGGGCGAGCCGGTTGTCGGCGGTGCGGGCTTGGGTTGGGTTACACGTCGGGCCTGCTCGCTTTGATCGCTTTGGGCTAGCCCGCTGACCAGGTCACGCAGGGCGGCTGGAGCCTTCACCGACGGATCATCCATCGCCTGGGCAACGGCCTGGCGGAGCTTTAACTGCTCTTCGACTCGCTGGGCTGTGGATGGGTCCTGAGCCATGCGCTCGAGCATTTCCAGGTTCTGTGTGCCGTCAAGCTCCCCGTCGGCGAAGGCCGCAAGGTTCAGGTCAGCGTCTTTTTTGAATGGGTCCGTCGTCATGGTTATGTCACCGAAAGTGGTCTGCCCCGGGTATTAACCGTTTGGTCCAGCTATTTCTTCCCACAAATCATGTTTTTTTTCACACGTTTAGAAATTGTTAATTTTGACGGTTTGGGGCCTCTTGGCCGTGGTTTTATGGGTCGGTTCCGTGTCAGGCTGCCTGCCGGTGTAATAAGGGTGTCATGGCCCGGCCTTCTCGGCCGTGATGCCGTGCTCCGCCGCCAGCCCGCTTAGCGATTTTGTAAGGATCCCCCGGGCCCGGTACAGCCGGCTCATTATCGTCCCCAACGGCACCCCCAAGACGTCCGCCACCTCTCGGTACTTCAGCCCCTCGACCGCCCACAGCAGCAGCACCTCTCGGTAGTGGTCCGGCAGGTCATGGATCGCCGCTTTTAGCCGGTCGTCGACCTGCTCCCAGTCAAGGTGAGAAAGATCCCATGCCGGGCTCGCTTCGCTGGGGTCGCCGCCTTGGCCGGGCTGATACGACAGGTCATCCGACAGCACCGGCTCACGCTTCTTCTTGCCGACCCGGGTGTAAAAATTGTTGTGCAGGATCTTGAATAGCCACGGCCGAACCCCCGCCTCGCGCAACTCAAACCTGCCCTCGGCCTTGAATGCCTTGAGGAAAGTTTCCTGGACCAGGTCTGACGCGTCCTCGGGATTCCGCGCCAGGTGCATCGCCATGCGGTACACCGAGTCCAATTCCCCCAACGCTAATTCACGGAACGCCTGGCTTTCCAAACCCTATCCTTACGCAGAACCCTGAATCCACTTACCCGGGCAGGCACACATTGTACGCCAGGACGGGTACTACGGGTATTTCTCAACCGGGTTCAAAAACCTGTCACCTGGGTATCGGTTTCGCCCAAGTGTGGCTGGGTTCAAGGGCCAGCAAGGGTAGAGAGGCTCTGACTCAGGTCTCTTCCCGGGGTTGCTCCTGGGTCTGGTTCCGCGGCAGCCTGGGTAGTTGCCCCGCCAGGTAGACCCAAGGTGCACGCAGGTCGTCCGTAAACCGCTGGACCTCTTGCCGGATCGGCGACTCAATCGCTTCACCCAGATCGTTGAACACACGGTCAATTTTCGGGAGCCGTTGGGGCAGTTCCGTAACCTGCGTGGTCTGATCGCGTAAGGCTTGCCCGGTTGTCTGGGCCTGCCGACTCAACGGTTCCCAGACCCGCGAGAACGAATCGGCGGTGGCCAACCGCAGTTCTTGCGGGGTTTGCATCGGATCACTTGGCCAAGCCAGCCAGCTAACCGCGACCACCACCGCAAGCGACCCCGCCGCCAGCGTCGGCCGCAACCAGCCGATACCCTCTGTAAAGACCCCCACATTCCTAGCCGTCGCCGCGCTGTTATCCCCGGCCGATCGTGCGTTGTAACGACCGACCGGCAGGCGCTCGCGCGCGATTGCCCGTTGTTGTGATGCCGCCTGACGCCTGAGCTGCCCGTCGAGTTGGCATAGTTGGGACGCCAACCCGCGGTGCGATGCAAAACGCCCAAACGTCCAACGCCAAAGCACCGACGGCCGTCCGCCCCGGTCCACCGACGTGCTGACCCACAGTTGTGATAACCAACGGATCATGTCACGGCTCCTTCACTTAGGCCCGGGTCTTTACGCAAGGGGATGGCCTTGTCCGCTGGCGTGGCCCTGGCCGGTTGGGAAATCACGCGCGGGGGAATCACCGGCCCGGCCTGCGACACCTCGGGTTCATCCAGGTGCGCCATCATCGTCCGCCTCGCCCGGTACAGCAGCACACGCACATGCACCGCCGTGATCCCAAGCGTTTTTGCGATCTCCTTGGCCTTCAACTGTTCGCCGTAGTGCAGCCACAACGCGGTCCGCTGCGTCGGGTCCAGCACCCGGTCCGCCAACGCCCACAGCCGCCGCTGTCCGTCGCGCAAACTCACGGTTTCGGCCGGCCCAGGCCCCGGGTCCACCGCACGCTCGATCCCTTCGCCCCCGGTGGGTTGTATTCGCCGTTTACGGTGCGCATCGATCGACAGGCGCACCGCGATCGTGAACAGCCACGCCCTGAAACTCCGCCTCGAATCGTAAGTTTCGATCTTCTGATACGCCCGCACCAACGCCTGCTGCGCCAGGTCCTCCGCGTCCTCCCGGCTGCCGGTCCGTTTATGCAACAGGTACACCAGCCTCGGCCGAAGCCGCCGGTCCAGCTCTTCGTAGGACTTCACGCACCCACCTTGGACACGCCCAGCGAGTTCCTCGTCGCTGGGCGTGTCGGCCCCTGTCGTGACTCTTTTAGTCGGTTCGTTCAATATTCCTGGCTCATCTCGTGGTCGGATCAACTTTTGACGTAGTCGTGATCTCGCCGATGCGGTGTCAGTCTTTCAGCTCGATTTCCATTTCCTCAATTGCTTGGAGAGTAACTTGCATGGCCGCGCCTCGTGGGATCTCACCAGCCGTGACTTTGCCACCAAGATCTAGCACATGTTCTATGAACAGGATGTCCCCCTCATCGATTGGCCCATACTTCGTCCGAATCTTTGCCCATGCCTCATCTTCGGTAACTTCATCTCGATTGATCTGCTCGCCTAGATTCAAGAGATAGTTGGCAGTTTTCTCGCCCGCTTTCTCGCCGCCATTGTCCTTCTTATGCATCCCTTCTAGCTGCTCCAGCAACTGTTCCAACCGGTCATATGAGCAGTTAAACTTCGCAGTCACATCCGCGCCATCCGGGTCGTGTTGGATGTTGATCATCCGTCCAAGCTCCGCAATCGGCCCCGCCTGGGGCTCGGCCATCGCCGCCAGTTGCAACATCGCCAGCCCGCCACGCATCAGCTCGAACACCTGCTGCGCCCGCAGGCTGTCCACCATCGTCAGGGTCAACTCGCTGGTCACCGAGTCGCCGGAGTCGATCAAAGAAAGGTGTGCCCGCTGCACCATCTCCGCCACCACGGATGGCGGCCCCCCAGCCTCGGCAACCCGGACAAGCTCGGGCAAACCACTGAACCACGCCTCGATCAGCGTCCCATTGTCCGCACCCCCCGGCGTCAACTGCGCATCCGCGTCCAGCGTCAGGTCGATCATGTCCCGCGTCCGTTGCGGGTCGAAAGACGCCACCAAATAGTATGAACCCGTCCCCGGTCCGGTCCCCGGCCGCTTGGGCATCGCACAGAAAATCCGGTCGGAATGGCCCGCCTCGTCCTCACTGGGCAGCGAATGGACAATCACTTTCTCGCGGTACACGCTCGAATCGTACCCCGGGGCCGTCAGCAGCAGCCCGCTGATATTCCCCGACGTCGGCCCGATGTCAGACACCAACGCAAAACTCCGACGCTCGTACCCGGTCCCAAACAAGATTGTTTTCCCAAGCGATGTCCGCAGATCAATACCGACTGTCTTGGATAGCTCGTCGATCATCTCATCGACCTGCGGCTCTTCAATGCGGATGCGATCAAGGATCGTCTGCCCAAGCCGGCTCTGCATCACCTTGGACGGGTTGGTCACCAGCGTAAAACTCGCGTCCGCCGGGACCAGCGTGGTCCGC
>JAJDCX010000060.1 GCA_029260615.1 Phycisphaeraceae bacterium
GGCCGAGTGTGACCGGTTCGCGGTTGTGTGGGCGGACGGTGATGGCGTCAGCAGAAGGGCTTTGTGATTCGACGGTGAACGGTGCGCCGGGGGTCAGGCCGTGCTTATCGACGAACTGCAGGAACCCAGGTGCCTGATCGACGACACGGGTGACTTTTGCGTCGGTGCCGGGGGGGCAGTCGGTCAGGGGGGTGAGTATTTCTCGCCGTGGTGTGCCGGTCGGTGGGGGGATCGGGTCGCCGTGCGGATCGGTGTCGGGATGGCCAAGCAGGGCGTCGATCTTTTCAAGCACCTTGTCAGAAATCGCGTGCTCCAACTCCTCCGCCTCGTCGTGGACCTCGGACCAGTCAAGCCCAAGCGTCTGCACCAAAAACAATTCGATCAGCCGATGTCGCCGAAGCACTTGTAGCGCCAGCCGTGTCCCCGCCTCGGTCAGCCGAACCCCTGCCCGGGGCGCATAGTCAGCCAGGTTGGCATCCGCCAGTGTCTTCACCATCGACGTTGCCGTCCCCGGCGTCACCCCAACCGCCGAAGCTAGCCCACCCATGGGTGCCAACTCCCCAGCACGCTGAAGGAGGTAGATCTGTTTGAGGTAGTTTTCGACGGTAACACTTGGCATGGGTTGGGCTTGGGGTTCAGGGTTTAGGGTTCAGGATCGTAGTTGATTCGACGTTTTTATATTTCCCGAGAAAAATCCGGGAACCCTAATTCGACTTTACACGCTCGAAAATGGCGGTTTATAGCTCGATCCTTGCCCCGGGCTTGACATTACTCAAACATCATATATTGTATGATCGAAATAACAACTTTGATTAATCAAAGTCAGCGGATTTTTTCTCATGATTCAGTGTGTCAGATATCTGGGTGCAGGAGTGATCGCCTTGGCGGGGATGCTGCCTCAATCGGCGGTCGGTTTTCCCCCGCCCACACCCGAGGAAGGTGGGCAGGCGGTCCCCGACGGTCGGCTTTGGCCGGTATTCAATCAACCCGCTGAGGGTGTCACGGTCGAGGGCACGCTTATCTTCGACGCGTCCATCAACCTCCACGGCGGGGTGAACACCAACGGGTCGGCGTTCCGGCACCTGCTGGACATCAACATCACGCTCGACACCGAAACGGTCTTCGGTTTGGAAGGCGGTACGGTCGGGCTGTTGTTTCAGAATCAGAACGGCCCGGACGCCTCGGCCCAAGACACCGGTGACTTGCAGGTCTTTTCCAACATCGACGCCGACGGCCGAACCCAGTTGGCCGAGTTCTGGTACGAGCAGGTCTTACCTGACGAGCCAGTCCGTCTGGTCGTCGGGAAGATCGATGCCAACGCCTTGTTCGCTTTTGTCGAACACGGCGCGGAGTTCATCCATTCATCCCCGGGGTTCAGCCCGACCATCCTCGGTTTCCCAAGCTACCCCGACCCGGCGATGAGCGTGAACGTGTTCTTCGAACCCAGTAATTCGGTCTACTTCGGGGCCGGGCTCTTCGACGGCGCATTGAATGAAGGCTTGCTGACCGGCGAGCGCGGGCCCAGCACCTTTTTCCACGACCCAGGCGACTTGTTCATGATCGCGGAGGCCGGCTCTCGTTGGGCCACGACCGATGGTCTTGAGGGCCGATTGGGCGTCGGCGTCTGGCATCACAACGGGACCTTTGCGAAATTCGATGGCGGGACCGAAGACGGGGCCACGGGTTTTTATGTCGTCTTTGACCAGGCGCTCTGGCGCAAAGATGAGCAGCGGGGCGTGAACCTGTTCGCGCAGTACGGTTACGCCGATGAGCGGGTCAGCGAAATCGTACACCACATCGGCGCGGGTCTGACCGTGGACGGCCTGATCGCCAACCGCGGCGACGACCTGCTGGGCCTGATGGGGAGCTACGCACACCTGTCCGACGAGGCCGGCGCAGGTTTCACCGAGGACTACGAGTTGGCGATCGAGTTGTTTTATCTGGCCCGCGTCAACGGGTCTTTCAGCCTCAAGCCCGACCTTCAATACATCATCCACCCAGGTGGCGACGCATCGTTGAATGATGCCCTCGTCGCCACCTTGCGCGGTGAATTAACGTTCTAATTGGCTAAGGAGCATGGCGGTATGACTTATTTAGATAGATATCGAATCGCGGGATTTTTGGTACTTTCGTTGTTGTTGTTCACTTTGTCGGGCTGTGGTGAAGAGTCCACTGGGGCCTCTTCCGGGGGCGCCGCGCCGCCGGGCAATGAAGAGGGCGGGAAGTTTACCATCGTCTGCACCACGACCATGATCGCCGACCTAGCGAAGAACCTCGCCGGAGATAACGCGGAGGTGCTCGGGATCATGAAGACCGGGGAGGATCCACACGTCTACGATGTCCGCCCGCGCGATGCGCAGATGATCGCCAACGCCGACGTGGTCCTGATGAACGGGCTGCACCTGGAATCGACCCTCGAACACGTGATCGAGCACAACGCACAGGGGGCGACAGTCGCGAAGCTCGCCGAGGACGACCGGATCAAGACCCTGGGCAGCGAGACGATCGAAGGCGCACCCGACCCGCACTGCTGGTTCAATGTAGCCTACTTCAAGGTCTACACCGAACGAGCACGCGACGCGCTGATCGCTGCCGATCCAAGTAACGCCGAGGCTTATCAGGCGCGTGCCAAAGCTTACCTGGCGGAGCTGGATACGCTCGACGCCTACGTTACCGAACAGATGGGTTCGATCCCGCAGGAACGGCGTGTGATCGTGACCAGCCACGACGCGTTTCAGTACTTCGGCAAGCGTTACGGGGTCGATGTGCTGGCGGTGATCGGGATCAGCACCGAGCAACAGCCCCGCCCGCAGGACATCACGGCGCTGGAAGCGAAGGTCGCCAGCCGGAACGTCAAGGCTCTGTTCATCGAGACCTCGGTCAGCCGAACCCTTAACGATATCGTCAAGAAAATCGCCGACCACAGCGGCGCATCCATCGGCGGGACGCTCTACAGCGACTCGCTGGGCGACCCCGGCACCGACGCGGGGACGTACATCGGGATGGTCCGCCAGAACACGGACCTGATCGTCAAGGCGCTAAAATAATGTCAAGCGGAACAACACAAGCGGTGGCAAGTCAAGTAGTCGGCGCTCCTGCGCAGGCTCCGGGTTTGGCACCGGCCGATACCGGGCCCGCTCCGATCGAGGTGGTCAACGCGATGGTGGCCTACGACGGCCGACCGGTGTTGCGTTCGGTGTCGTTCACCGCGCCCAAGGGCAAACTCGTCGGCATCGTCGGGCCCAACGGGGCGGGTAAGAGCACCCTGTTAAAAGCGATCCTCGGGCTGGTCCGATTGGATAGCGGCACTGTCCGCGTGTTTGGACTGCCCCTGAAGAATATCCGCCGCCGTGTGGCCTACGTCCCGCAGACCGAGGCGGTGGACTGGGACTTCCCGGTGACCGCGATGGATGTGGTCTTGATGGGCAGCTACGCGGGCCTTGGATTGTTTGGTCGGCCCGGCGTCAAGCAACGGACCGAGGCGCAGGTTGCGTTGGAGCAGGTCGGCATGACCGACTTCGCCGACCGCCACATCCGTCGGCTGTCCGGCGGTCAGCAGCAGCGCGTATTCCTGGCGCGCGCGCTGTGTCAGCAGGCCGACATCCTTCTACTAGACGAGCCTTTCGCGGGGGTGGACGCGGCGACCGAGCAGGCGATCTTCGACCTGATGGATCGGCTGACCGCCGAGGGCAAAACGCTGATCGTGGTCAACCACGACCTGTCGGTGCTGGATCGTTTCGACCTGCTGATGCTTTTGAATCAACAGATCGTGGCGTTCGGCCCGACCGAGCACGTCGCGACGGATGAAAACCTGCGGCTCACGTATGGTGGGCGTCTGTCGCTGCTGGAGCGCGCGGACACGACTCTGCAACACGCCGGTCCGGAGATGCAATAATGGTAGAGGTCTTAGCTCAGGTCGAAATGGATTGGTCGCAGTGGCTTGTGCCGTTCACCGAGAGGTGGTGGCAGGAGACGGTCTGCAGCGCACTGGTCGGCGTGGCCTGCGGCGTGCTGGGCTGTTTTGTGGTCCTCCGAAGGATGGCGTTGATCGGGGACGCCCTAGCGCACGCGGTGCTGCCCGGCGTGGTGATCGCGTTTATGCTCACACGCAACTCGGGGATCGTCGGGCTGCTGCTGGGCGCGCTGTTCGCGGGTCTGGCGACGGCGGTCCTGGTGAACCTGGTCAGCCGATACAGCCGGACCAAGGAAGATTCCTCGATTGGTATCGTGTTCACGGCCCTATTTGCGCTGGGGATCGTACTCATCAGCGCGCTGCCTCGTGGTCTGCACTTCGACCTGAAGTGCTTCCTGTTTGGCGATCCGTTGGCGGTCGGCACGGCGGACCTTTGGATGATGGTGGTGATCGCCCCGGCGGTCGTGCTGATCGTGACGCTGCTGTACCACCCGTTAAAGATCTCAAGCTTTGACCCGGTCGTTGCGGCGGCGATGGGCTTGCCGGTGCTGCTGCTGCACTACCTGTTGATGGGTATGCTGTCGGCCACCGTGGTCGCGGGCTTGAAGACCACGGGGGTGATCCTCGTGGTGGCGATGGTGATCACACCTGCGTCGGCGGCATACCAGTTGACCAACCGTTTCTGGGTGATGTTGTCGCTGGCGGGGTTGTTTGGCGCTCTGTCTGCGGCGCTTGGGATGTCGGTGGCGTTTGTGACGAACGCCCCGACCGGGCCGGCGATGGTGCTGGTCGCCGCGGGCCTTTTCGCGCTCGCGGTGCTGTTAAGCCCAAGCCACGGCGTGGTGTTCGACCGGATACGCCGCCGTCGGCTGAACCAACACATCCAGAGCGAGGACGTGCTTAAGGCGGTGTATCGGCTGACCGAAGCGGGGACGCCTTGCACCGTCGAAACCGTTGCGTCGGATGCCTCGATGGGGCTTGGTCGTGTACGGTCCATGATAGATAGGCTGCGTACACAGGGGATGATGACGGCAGACTCCGCCCGAGTTGGCCTGACTTCCCAGGGCGAGGCCCATGCGATCGAGATGATCCGGTCGCACCGGTTGTGGGAGTCTTACCTGGTGGAGCGTGCGCAGCTGGATGTGTCCGCGGTTCACGCCGCTGCCGAGCGTCTTGAGCACGCTCACGGCCTGGCAGACGAGGTTGACGAGCAGTTGGGCCACCCGCGTTTCGACCCACAGGGCAAGCCGATCCCGCCCCGCAAGGGCTGAGAAGGGGGTTTCCCGCAGAGGACTTATCCAGAGTCTGTGTACGCCGGTCAGTTTCATTTTTATCATCCAGCACGGAACCCCGCGTGGACTTGGCCGTCCAAGGGGTGTGGCATCACGCCTCTAACTGGAGATGAACTATGAAACGAGTGGGATTGTTATCGTTGTTGGCTGTCCTGGCTTTGCTGTGGGTGACCGAGTCGGCTCTGTCACGGGTCAAGCTCATCACTTTGCCGGTCCGTGAACGTGTGGAGGTCCAACTCGACCACGCCCACGCAACCCTCGTCGAGGAAGAACGGCTCGTCCCACTGGTTGCTGGCACGAACCAGGTCGACTTCTCCTGGGCCAACACCAGCATCGACCCCGGCACGATCGTCTTCCGTGTTATCGGCTACGAAGGCGACATCAACGGCGACGCCCCCGAGGTCAACGTCCTGAGCGTCAGCTACCCGCCCGGCGAAAACGCCCTGGTCTGGGACGTCTCCAGCACACACTCCGGACCCGTCCGCGTGCGTATCAGCTACCTCCTGGGCGGTCTGAGCAAGAGCTTTAACTACCGCGCCGTCGCCGAAAACGACGAGTCCACTCTGACCCTCTCGCGTTACATCCGTGTCCAGAACTTCGCCAACGAACAGTACAGCGACACACAGATACATGCCGGCCTCGGTGACAAGTTCTCTAAGCCCATCGGGATCAACGAAACCAAAGAGATCCTCATCGAAAAAACCACCGGCGTCCCCATCACCAAGACCTACACCTGCGACCTGGCACAGTTCGGGTACTTAGACGCCGCACAGAAAAAACTCCGCGTCCCCATGCACTACGTCCTCACCAACGACGCCGACCACAAACTCGGCGGCGAGGCCATGCCCTATGGCAAGGTCCGCATCTTCCAGAAAGACTCCACCGGCACCACCGCGTTCATCGGCGAAGACTGGGGCAACTTCACACCCATCGACGACAAGATGAAACTCTATCTCGGCGTAGCCCAGGACGTCGTCGTCAAACGCACCATCGAAAGACGCGACCGCACCAAGGTCGGGGGAAATCTCTCGCACTACGACGTCATCGTGAAGTATGAAATCGAAAACTTCAAAGACACCCCCGTCACCCTGGACCTCGCCGAGCAGATCGAAAACCTCCGCGCCGAGGTCGGCTTCAACTCCGGCCGGCCAGCAGAGTGGGTCATCGGTAGCCAGACCACCTTCGCAGGCAAACCCGATCCCGACGAGTCCAGCCAGCACCGCATCCTCTTCCATGCCGATCTCCCACCACGAAACGGCGACAAGGCCGAGAAGATCGTCCATAAACTCCACCTGACCTTCCGCAACCAGTTCTAAAAATACATCCGCGTATCGCTTCAAAGCCCACAGCCCCCGACCGTGGGATCGACCATGCTTTTACCCCGGATATTCACCCCGGGCTGCGACAAGGAATAAGCCATGAAACGCTTACTGACTCTGATACTCGTACTCACTATTTTTACGCCCACCATCGCCCGCAACATCGACCTCTCCACCGTCCCGGCGCGCGACACCGTTCAACTCACGATCTACAACGCCGAGGATCTGACCCTCGTCCGTGAGACGCGCGTCATCTCGTTTAAGAAGGGCAACAACCCCCTGCAATTCTCCTGGGCCAATACCCTGATCGACCCGACCTCGGTCGAGCTTCGTTTTCTCACCCGCCCCGACGAACTGACCGTCCTGGACACCACCTACCCCCACGACAAGCCGCAGATGCTCTATTGGAACGTCGCCAGCGAGTTCTCCGGCGAAGCCCGCGTCGAGATCACCTACTTCACCTCCGGTATCACCTGGTCCGCCGACTACACCGGCATCGCAGACCCCGACGAAAAAACCATGCGCCTGGAAGGCTTCGTCACCGTCACCAACAACTCCGGCGAAGACTACGAAGACGCACAAGTCCGCCTGGTCGTCGGGACGGTCAACCTCGTTGAAAAAATCGCTCAACTCGCTCAACGCGGCATGATGAATCTTCCCGCCGCCGCTGGATATGGGGTAGCCGGCCGACGTAATGAGAAAGTTATGCGACAACGCGCCCTCAAGAGCATGGTCGCCGAGGCGGATTCCTCTGCCGTCTACGGTGATGCCGAAGAAGCTAAACAAGTCATCAAAGAAGGTCTAAGCGAATACTTCATCTTCACCATCGAAGGCACCGAGACCGTCCCCAACCGCTGGTCTAAAAAGATGCGCAGCTTCGACGCCGCCGACGTGCCAGTCAAAGTCCAGTACCGCTACCGCGCCAACCAATATGGCAACCAGCTCGTCCGCATGTTCCTCCTGACCAACAACGAAGAATCCAGCCTCGGCCAAAGCCCGCTGCCCGATGGCATCGTCCGCCTCTTCCGCCGTAACGACACCGGCTCGCTGAGTTACCTCACCCAGCAATCGATCAAATACATCCCCATCGGCGACAAGATCGAGCTAAACCTCGGCACCGATCCCAACGTCGTCTTCGAGCTCGTAGACCTCCGCGTCTTCCGTGACAACATCTGGGGCACCTTCAATCATAAAATCCGCCGACGCTTCGACGCCCCAAACGCCCGCATCGAAGACCGCGGCCGGGTCGAGGGCTGGGACGAACACACCGTCTACGCCCAACGCATCCGCAACTACACCGACAAACCCATCGACCTGCAGATCCGCCGAGCTTTCGGCGGGGACGCCACCTTCATCAACCAGATCGACGCCACCAGCCACGACTTCAACACCGTGCAGTTTGCAACCCAGGTCGCCCCCGGCGAATCACGTGATCTAGTCTACGAACTTGTCCAACGCCTCGGCAGCAACCAGAAGCAGAGCCGTGTCCAGATCACGCAAGCCAAGCCCGCCCCAGTCCCCTGGCTTGATTGACTAGATCGAACTCATTAAACCCGGCCACCAAAGCCCACGTTCATCGAGCGTGGGCTTTTTTATAAGGTGCAACACCCGTTCTTATCACCCCTCCCCACTTTTCTCTGCGGCGGTTCACCCCAATCAGGCGATAAATCCCTTCACACAGGCTCCGCTGCGCGCGGCACGACATCAATTCCCTCAGACACGAACGGGCTAACTCAATGGCGACCAAGACCACCAAATCAACCAAAGCCACCGCAGACATCGGCGTATTCGGCCTGGGCGTGATGGGCCAAAACCTCATCCTCAACATCGCCGATCACGGCTACACCGTCTCCGCACACTCCGCCGTCGGTAAGGAAGTCACCGGCTTCGCCAAACGCATCAAGCAGGATGCCGAGCCCGCCGCCGACCGTGTCCTGGGCATCGCCAACCTCAAGGCCTTCGTCCAGTCACTGAAGCGCCCGCGCAAGATCATCATCCTCGTCCCCGCCGGCCGCGTTACCGACCTGGTCATCGATAGCCTCTCGCCGCTACTGCAAAAAGACGACATTATCATCGACTCCGGCAACGCACTGTGGACCGACACCATCCGCCGTGAAAACGCGCTCGCCAAAAAGAACATCCACTTCGTCGGCAACGGCGTCTCCGGCGGCGAGACCGGCGCACGCTTCGGCCCGTCACTCATGATGGGTGGCTCCAAGCACGCATGGCGTTCGCTGAAACCCATCTGGACCGCCATCGCCGCCAAGGTAGACCGAAAGACCGGCAAACCCTATGAAGACGCCTCCCCCGGCAAGCCCGTCAAGGGCGGTGAAGCGTGCACCGCACACATCGGTCCCGACGGTGCCGGCCACTACGTCAAGATGGTCCACAACGGCATCGAATACATCGACATGCAGCTCATCTGTGAGGGCTACATGCTTATGAAAACCATCCTCGGCATGAAACCCGACGCCATGAGCAAGGTCTTCACCCGCTGGAATAAGGGCGTCCTCGACAGCTTCCTCATCGAGATCACCGCCGACATCCTTCAGCAACGCGACCCCGCCAACAAGAAAAACTTCTTCGTCGATAAAGTCCTCGACACCGCCGGCCAAAAAGGCACCGGCAAGTGGACCGCGACCAATGCCCTGGACATGGGCATCCCCGCCAACGCCATCGCCGAGGCCGTCTTTGCCCGCTGCATATCAGCGATCAAAGATGAACGTGTCCACGCAAGTAAACGCCTCAAGGGCCCACGCAATCGCTACACCGGCTCCAAGCCCGCGTTGGTCAAAGCCATCCACGACGCACTCTACTGCTCGAAGATCTGTGCCTACGCCCAGGGCTTCCAACTCATGGCAGAGGCGCAGAACGAATACAACTGGAAACTCAACTTCGGCAAGATCGCCAAGATCTTCCGCGGCGGCTGCATCATCCGTGCCGGCTTCCTCCAGAAAATCACCCAGGCCTACGAGAAGAATCCCAAGCTCCAGAACCTGATGCTCGACCCCTACTTCAAGAAGGCTCTACACGACAGCCAACGCAATTGGCGTAAGGTCATTGTCCTAGCGGCAGAGCACGGCGTCCCCACCCCCGCGTTCATGTCAGCCCTGAGCTACTTCGACGGCTACCGCACCGCTGTCCTCCCCGCCAACCTATTGCAAGCACAACGCGATTACTTTGGCGCACACACCTACGAACGCACCGACAAAAAACGCGGCCAGTTCTTCCACATCGACTGGCCCGAACCCCGCCGTCCGCAGATAAAGATGTGAGTTCTTCACGAACAGATTTTGCACAACAACACGACTCTCTTCAACCCCCGAATTTTTCGGGGGTTGTTTTTTGTGATCAATCATCCCCCTACCAAATAAGCCCACGTTCTTAGAACGTGGGCTTCTGGATTATTGAGTTTGCTCTTTATCTACCCGTCTACTCAGCCTTAATCGGCACGATCTGCTCCGTCGACAGCACATGCCCCGTCACGGCCTCGGTGAAGGTCGCCTTGACCGTGACGCTTGTGATTGCCGGGTCGATCGACTCGGGCAGCGTCATCTCCAGCGTGTAGTGGTATCCCGTTAGATTCGCGCGATAGGCTTTATCAAACTCGTCGGGCTCGTAGGTACGCTCGGCCAGCAGTTCGGGGGGGCCGTCATCCTGGATCGCCACCGCCTGGAGCTTGAGCCGACCTGCCACAGGCAGCAGCCGGGCCTGATGATCCAACGGCGTGAGGTAGATGCGGATCAGGTCGTCTTGACCATCACCGTCCGTATCCAACGCCCCGCTGTAACGCTCAAAAGCAATCTTCGCCAGCACCGGTGGGTCCGCGTCCTTGATCGCACGTTCCCCAGCCGACTGCGCACGCAGCCCCTCGATCTCACCGAGCCGTAGCTCCATCTGCTCGTTCAACGTTTCGATCTGCTGCTGGAGTTTAAGATTCTCTTCACGCAGCCGATCGTTGTCGTTCACAAAATTCTTAGGCCCGCACCCAGACAGGTTTAATAAAACGACCAACGCGCTGAATACAGACAACACCGCCCCGTATCGAGTGGTGTAGGCGTAAAACGTGTCGGGCTGTGACCTGTCGGGAATCATCTTGATTAAATAGCCGGCTTACCCGTCTTCCTTCTCATGCCCGTCCGCGATCGAGTCGGGGATGTGTTGCAGCAAGCTATCGACCACGCCGTACGCCACCGACTCCTCGGCGTCGAGCCACTTGTCGCGTTCGCAATCCCGCGCGATCGTCTCGGCATCCTGCCCGGTGTGGTCTTTCATGATCCGGTACAAACGTTCTCGCGTCCGCACCATCTCCTTGGCCTGGATCCCCAGGTCCGTCGCCTGGCCTTCGATGACCCCGCCCATCAACGGTTGATGCAGCAGCACCCGGCTGTTGGATAGCACGTGTCGCTTGCCTTCCGCCCCCGCCATCAGCAACACCGCACCCATCGACGCCGCCATCCCGATGCAGTACGTCGCGATCTTTGGCCGGATGAATTGCATCGTGTCATAGATCCCAAGCCCCGCCGACACCGAACCGCCCGGGCTGTTGATATATAGATGGATATCGCTCTTGGCGTCCTCGTTGGAGAGGAACAGTAGTTGGGCGATGATCAGGTTGGCTGAGTCGTCGTTGACGCCACCGCCTAGAAAAATGATCCGATCCTTGAGCAGCCGGGAGTAGATGTCATAGGCCCGCTCGCCTCGGCCGGTCTTCTCGATCACTGTGGGTACTAGATAAGGCATCCGTGTCGCTTCCTTGCATTCTGGTGGATATCAGGACGGCAGGATTGTAGCCGGTAGGGCGGATTGGGCCAAAGCGGGGGCCAAACGACCCGTAGGCAGCCCCTCAGAAATCCATCCCTTACCCGCCGTTGGCGGTTTACAGCCTCACCCGACACGATACCCAGATCAGTTTGAGTCTCCTGGCAACTCCCTTTTTATTTGGTTCGGCTTTTCGTTCGAGCCCTGCCGCTTAAAGGGCAGCAGATCATCCACGTCATACTCAAAGGGGTATGGCTCACCCGACGACCCGTCAGGCTGTGGTAACCCTGGCCATTGGGGTTCAATCGCAGGGGCAAGGTTCAGGCCACGGATGCCGTACCGTGAGACACGCCTGGGGTCCCAGACAACCCGGCCCCGGGAATCGATATACGCGAAGCTGTCGCCGCAGTTCACACGGGCCAGACCGCGGAAGAAAGGCAAAGCTTTTTTAAACCTTGGTTCGATCTTGACCCGGCCGGTCCGGTCGACGTAGCCGTAGCCACCATCCTGCAGGATGAGACCAAGATTTACGGGGTAGATTTCTTCTCCTTCGCCCCATGCCCCGGTCCGTGTTTCATCTTCAGGACTCCACGCCCCGTCGTACCCCCACGCGACCTCCTTGCCAGTCACGTCGATGTACCCCCACGCGTCACCGCGCCGCACCGCTGCGATGCCCCCAACAAAATCACGAACCTCGTCGTAAATAGGTTTGACCCGGGCTCGCTGCGCTTTATCCAGGAATCCCCACTTCCCGCGCACCTTCACCGCCGCCAAACTTCCGTGATAGCTGCGCAGCTCCTCGATCTCGCCGGCCTTGTCTCGGAACCGCACCTTCCCGGTCTTTCCGATGAAACCCCAGCCCCCGCCCTGCGCCTCCGAAAAACGAACCGCCGCCAGCCCATCCCAGTAGGACCGCACTTCGGCGAATACCATCGGGATCGTGACCTTGCCCCGCTTATCGACGAAACCACAACGCCCGTCGAGTTCTACCGCCGCTAAACCACCTGCCATCCGCAGCACACCCGTGTAGGGCGGGTCGGTAACCCGGTCACCTCCCGCACGTTTGATGAAGTAGCGGCGATCGTTGTCAGGCCCATATGATGCAACGATATAGCTTTCGGAGAATCGGTCGGTTTTCCCCGAGCCGTAGACGTGGAAGTTGCTGGCCTTCAACGAACCGCTCTTGTTTCGTGTACTCCCAGTGAAAACCATCCAGCCCATCTTCCCCTCAGACATGTACCGGGCGCTCCACGTACGTTTTTCGATCTGGGAATACTCAATCGGCCCGTAGATGTAGTCGACCCAATCGTATCGAGGCTCGACCACCACGTCCCCGCGCCGATCCGCATAGCCCCATTTCCCGTTGACCTCGATCGGCAGCAATTCGGTCGGAATTACATGACGATTGGGTTTGTACTCCAACGAATCCGCTTTGGGCTGCCCCAAAATCGTGTCGTCCGCTTCGGCGTAACCCGGCATCGACCAAAGCAACACCACCGCCAGAACGAGTAATCTAAAAGTACATCTACTCATATCATTTACCTCCCCGGGAAAAAGAAGCAGTGAGATCCCGGTCTGCCGCGGTGCTTGCCGCATTGAAAATAGGAACACCCAGATGAGCGTCGGGCACATTGTATAGGAGACCCGGCGGGTTGGCCGCGGCCCGTCCTCGACCACCGAATCCCCTCCCGCCGGCCCCTTCAATATTCACTTGTACCCATCGTCACCCTCATCGGATCAGCCCGCCGAAATACGGTCCAAGTACCAACCCCCCAATGATGACAGACCCGACGGCAGAGATTAATACAGCAGCGGCGGCAATATCCTTGGAGTGCTTAACCATGGGATGGAACTCTGGGGAGGCAACGTCAGCCAGGAACTCGAAAGCGGTGTTGAGCGCTTCGGCTGTCCAAACCGCCATGATCGACAAGACTAGCCAGCACCAATCCGAAGCGGAAACGTTAAGGCTCAACCCAGCGACCACGACCGCCACAGTCGCACAGGCATGGACCCAGGCGTTGTGCTGTGTTTTTAACATGGTCCAGATGCCGATGAACGCAAACTTAAAACTCCGGATTCGTCCTGTAAATTGAAAGGGTCGGTTCATCGCTTTTCTCCGGAAAGAAAAAGAGGGAGGAGTCGATATGGCCAATTGTCTTCCCCCGTTGGCTTGAGACGGCGGCCAACGCGGCAAACGGCTGTGATGGCATGAGTATATTGTATATGACGATAATGATGTGTTTGGCCGGGGCGACTTGTGAGTCTAAGATGATGCGGACAGCCCGGATCGGGCTGTAAAGGACACGCATCCATATGAGCCAGGCAACCAGTCAAACAGCGGATGGAATCGCACCCGTAGCGTCGTTAGGAACATCCGGGGGCGGCGGCGCATCCGGGGGTCTCGGGCCGGCGACGGCGACGCTTTGGAAACGTGAGATGGTCCGCTTCTTCCGCCAGAAAAACCGTGTGGTCAGTGCGCTGGTCACCCCCGTGCTGCTGTGGATCGGATTGGGTGCCGGGCTCGATAAGGCGTTCGTCCCTGTGGGGGCACAGGCCGTGGACACAGCCGCCGTTACCGATGCCGCTGCAAACGGTTTGGCATCCGGGGGCGGTGTGGGTTACATGGCCTACTTCTTTCCCGGCACGCTCTCGATGATCCTCCTCTTTACCGCGATCTTCTCCACCATCAGCGTCATCGAAGACCGACGCGAAGGTTTCATGCAGGGCGTTTTAGTCGCGCCGATACCCAGACTCGCCATCGTCTTAGGCAAAGTCTTTGGCGGCGCGAGCATCGCCATGATCCAGGCTCTGGTCTTCCTCTTGCTTTGGCCTTTAGTCGGATCATTCCCCGGCATCGGCCCGGCGCTGGCGGCGGCGGGGGTGCTGGCGCTTCTCTCGATTGCCATGACCGCGATGGGACTGTGCATCGCCTGGCCGATGGATTCCACCGCCGCGTTCCATGCCGTGATGATGCTCGTACTCATGCCGATGTGGTTCCTCTGCGGCGCGATGTTCCCCGTATCGACCGCACAGCCCTGGCTGCGAATCTTGATGTGGGCGAACCCCTTGACCTACGGCCAGTCCGTGCTGTCAGAAACACTCCTAGGCTACGACGCCGTGCAGACCGGTCTGCCTCTGCCGGTGGACGTGATGCTGATGTTTGTATTTACCGCGGCCGTGTTGGCGATGGCGGTGAAGCTGGTCGGCCAGCCCAGAAAAGATGGGGTGTGACCATGGTCCCCAAGGCCGTACTGGTTTTAGTAGCGATTTTTTCCTGGCTGGCGACGGCGGCGATCACGTTGACCGTCCTAACCTTCGGGCCGGGCAATCTGTCCGGGACGAACCAAGGCCCAGCCCTGCAGGCAATCAGTGCCGAGCAAACTCCCGCCACCGCACTGCCCCGTTACGACCTGATGCCGGTGTTCACCCTGACCGACCAGAACGGCCGACCATTCGGGCTCAACGACCTGCGCGGCAAGGTCTGGGTCGTCGATACCATCTTCACCCGCTGCACCGCGATCTGCCCCACACTCACCGGCGGGATGAAACAAATCCAGTCCGCACTCAAATTAGATGGCCAGTTCGACGAACGAGTCCGCCTGGTCAGCATCAGCGTCGACGGCGGCCACGATTCACCTGACGTACTCAAGCAATACGCAAAGGGATACAAGGCCGAACCTGACCGCTGGATATTCCTCACCGGCGAACGTGACGTGGTCTGGCCCTTAATCAACGACGGCCTGCGCCTGGCGGTCGGGGAACCGGAGTCCGGTGAGGAGATGGAGATCCTGCACAGCGGCAAACTCGTATTGATCGACCGCGCCGGCGTTATCCGTGGCTACTACGACGGCCTCACCGAGGCTGGCCGGATCGAACTGCTCGCCGACCTTAGCCGCCTGTTGGATGAGGGATGACCGCACCGATGCCCGCTAAACCAACACCCCGTTTCGAGCCGCCGACTCCCGAGCAGTTTGATGAGCACCTGCGGAATTACCCCGCGAACCCGCCATCTAAATGGCAGGCCCGTGCGCCTCTGTTCGTAGCTGTCGCACTGATTGTTGTGTCATTGCTGACCGCCGACCCGCTCTCGGGGCTGCTGCCATGGGTCGCTTTGGCCTGGCTCTTTGGGCACACCTCTTTCCGCACACGCCGCGCCTTTGCGATCGAGACCCAGGTCCGTCGGACACAGGAAATCGCGATGCTAAGGCGCTACCCCGAGGCCCTGCGCCGCGGTTGGCGTCAACTGCCTAAGACCGTCCCCGCCCCCATGCTGCACGGCCAAACCGTCGCCATGATCGCCCACTGCCTGGACACCATGGGCTGTTACGACGCCGCGATCGTCGGCTACGACTACCTCCTTGAACACCTCCCCCCGGGCCAACCGATCACCGTACACCTCGGCGTGAGCCGCGCCGCCGCCGCCCTGGGAGCCGAACGGTTATCCGATGCCGACGACTCCATCCGCCGACTGCGTGGCCCGGTCGAGCCATTCGAAAACTCGCCGATCAGCGCCGCCTACCGCCTGGCAAAACTCACCCAACAGGTCCGCACCCACCACTTCGCCGAAGGCGTTGAAGAAAGCCAAGGCCTGGTCGAAGCCCTCCGCCCCCTCGGCGTCGAAGCGGGCTACGGCCACGCACTCATGGCACTCTGTCACTACCACTGCCCCGCGCCGGCACTCGATATCGACCCCAACGCTCCACACCAGTCAGCCAAATCATGGTGGGACCAGGCCACACTCCTTCTGCCCCCCGGCTCACTCCTGCACCGCTTCCCCGAGTTAGCACCTCTCACGGAGCTGACATGAACCACGAAGAACAACCACCCAACGACCCGACCGACGGATCAGATCAGGACATCACCAATCCCTCCGATGACCGCGACATCTCCGTGGACCAAACGCCCACATCAGCACTTCCACCCTTCTCGCCCCAACGTTTTGATAACGAACTCTGGATCGACATGGCGATACGCCGGGCGCTGGTGGTGGTTGTGATCGTCGCGGCAGTCTGTTTGATCGCTTTCGAACTGACCAGTTCGCCCGTAGGCCTCGCAGCCGTGATAGGACTGACCATCGGCTGGATCGGAATCAACACGATCAGTGCCAACGTCTGGCGCACCATCCCCCCAATCACCGCGATGATCGGCCACAACCCCGCCGCCGCAGAATCCGAACTGGCACAACAACTCAAACGCCGACCCCTGATGCGCTGGGTCCGCCTGATGCTCTACCACCGCCTTGCATCGGTCCGCCACCGCCAGCACCGCTTCCACGAATCCGCCGCCATCTGTCAGGCCGTGCTGTCACAGCCCCTGGGCCCCGCACGCAAACAACGTGGGCCGATTCTGCTGATGCTTACCGAAGCCAGGCTGCACTGCAACGACCTTGCCGGCGCTTATACCGCGCTGCTGGAACTGCACACCGAGCCCCAGACCCTCGTCGAGTCCCTCCAACGCCTCACCCTGCAAACCCGCTACGAAGTCCTCGCCGGCCACGACCGCGCCGCACTCATCGGCGTCAAGCAAAAACTCCTCCTCTCCGAGCTCATGCCCGCCGAGCACTGCGGCGCCATGCACGCCATGCTCACCACCAGCGCCACACGCACCGGCCAACTCGAATTGGCCGACTGGCTCTGGCGCAGATCAAACCTCCTTTGCAGCCCCGAGCAACTGCAACACCTGGTCAATAAATCTTTCGCCATCGCCGTGGTCGCCCCCCCCGACCCCAACGGCTAAGCCAACTGCCGACGACCATTTTGCTCAGCGAGTCATCATCAGCATCGCCGCCCCCCGAGCCGTTGCCTGATATCATCCGCCCATGCTCTTAGCCTTCCTTCCAGTAGCCTGGTTCCTAAGCCAACCCCAATGGCTGCTCTTATTGATCGCGTTGATCGGCATGGCGGGCGTGGTCAAAGGGGCCGACTGGCTGGTCGATGGTGCCGCCGGCCTCGCCGCACGGTTTGGGATGCCCAAGATCGTGATCGGCGCAACTATCGTCTCGCTGGGTACCACCAGCCCCGAGGCCGCCGTCTCCGTTCTCGCCGCCTGGCAGGGGGACGCCGGGTTGGCGCTGGGCAACGGCGTCGGGTCCATCATCGCCGACACCGGCCTGATCTTCGGGATCGGCTGCCTCATGACACGCCTCCCCGCCGACCGCTTTGTCTTAAGCCGACAGGGCTGGGTCCAGTTCGGCTGCGCAGTCATGCTGGCGGCAATCTGTTTCTCGCTCTACGCAATGCACGGCGACGCTGCCCAACTCGGCCGTCCCATCGGCGCCCTACTCATCGTGCTGTTGGCTGCCTACATGTTCATGTCCGTAAAGTGGAGCAAGCAGCACCCCTTCGGCGAACCGCACCTGGTCGCCAGCACACACGACGACACCCCGGCCGTTCTCGATATTGCGCAAGCCGACCAACCCAAGCCCAAGACCGCCCTGATCCTGATGTGCTTGGCCGGGCTCGCGGTCGTGATTGTCTCCGGCGACGCGCTGGTATCCTCCGTTAGTGAGGTCGCCGAAGTGCATTGGGGCGTGCCCCAGGCCGTCATCGCCGCGACACTCGTCGCCTTTGGCACCTCTCTACCCGAGATGGTCGTTGGCATCACCGCCATCCGCAAAGGCCACGCCGAACTCCTCGTCGGCAACGTCATCGGCGCAGACATCCTAAACATACTGTTCGTCATCGGTGCCGCCGCACTCGCCAAGCCCCTGCCCATCACCGAGCCCGGCACCGCACAGCCCCTGATCTTCCTCTGGCTGCACCTCCCGACCATGCTCCTGATGCTCGCCCTGTTCCGTGTCTACATCTTCAAAGCCACCCGCACCGGGAACTTCTCACGCTGGATGGGCGTACCGTTGGTGACAATCTACCTGGCCTACACCGTGATCGGGTACGCCACCTCCCTGTGATCGCACGGCAAAGGCCTGTTATCATGCGTAACTTGGCCGATCAGTCGGCACTCGGCGGGCTCAAGCGATCGGGCTGGTACGCCGACTTAACTGGCAGGGACGCCAATATTTACAGACACCCCGGACCCCCAACGGGGCCCGATAATTAGACCCCAGGAGCCCCCCGTGGCCGTCAACCCCAAGCGTGCATTGATTACCGGGATCACCGGACAGGACGGCTCATACCTCGCCGAGTTTCTGCTCGATAAAGGCTACGACGTCCACGGCCTGATCCGCCGAGCCAGTACATTCAACACCGACCGCATCGAGCACATCTACCGCGACCCCCACGATTCCGGCGCAAAACTACACCTGCACTACGCCGACCTCACCGACGGCAACAGCCTCTCGCGACTGGTCCGAGAAATCAAACCCACCGAGGTCTACAACCTCGGCGCACAAAGCCACGTCCGCGTCAGCTTCGACCAACCCGTCTACACCGCAGACGCCACCGGCGTAGGCTCCATCAAACTCCTCGAAGCAGTACGCGATTTCCAGGGAGAGTCCGGCTACCAGATCCGCTACTACCAGGCCAGCACCTCCGAGATGTTCGGTGGGATGCCCGAGTCCGCACCGCAGAGCGAAGACACCCCCTTCCACCCACGCAGCCCCTACGGCTGCGCCAAGCTCTACGCTCACTGGATCACCATCAACTACCGAGAGTCGTACAACATGCACGCCTCCTGCGGGATTCTTTTTAACCACGAATCACCTCGCCGAGGCGAAACCTTCGTCACACGAAAAATCACCCGCGCCGTCGGACGCATCAAGCAAGGCCTGCAGAAAAAACTCTACCTGGGCAACCTTGACGCCAAACGCGATTGGGGCTTTGCCGGCGACTACGTCGAACAGATGTGGCTCATGCTCCAGCAAGACGAGCCTGACGATTACGTCGTCGCCACCGGCGAAACACGCACCGTCCGTCAGTTCTGCGAACGCGCCTTCGCACGCGTCGGCCTGGATTACAACGATTACGTCGAGATCGACCCACGCTACTACCGCCCAGCCGAAGTCGATCTGCTCTGGGGCGATCCCACCAAGGCCAAGACCAAGCTCGGCTGGACCCCCAAGGTCACCTTCGAGCAACTCGTCGACATGATGGTCGACGCCGACATTGAACTCGCCAGCCGAGAGAAGACACTCATGGACGCCGGCCACGAAGTCTCCATACCCTCCGAACGCTAACCAGCCGCTCGCGGCTTAGCGTCCGTGCACTTGCCGGACGCAATCGACCGGCTCTACTCCGCCCCCAGTCCCCGGCTTAGCCGGGGGACCTACCCCGATCCTTTAACCCCACGATCCAATCTATGTCATACCTCGATAACAAACGCATCTGCATCACCGGCGGCGCCGGGTTCCTTGGCCAAAACATCCAACAAAAGCTCCGCGACCGCGGCGTCAAACAGGAAAACATCTTCGTCCCCCTGATCGAAGACTACGACCTGACCAGCGAGGCCGACGTCATACGGATGTATAAGGACGCCAACCCGCAGATTGTCATCCACCTCGCCGCGGAAGTGGGGGGGATCGGTGCCAACCGCGAACACCCCGGACGATTCTTCTACGCCAACATGGCCATGGGCATGCACCTCATCGAGCAGGGACGCATCCACGGCCTGGACAAGTTCCTCCACACCGGAACCGTCTGCGCGTACCCTAAGTTCACCCCCGTCCCCTTCCAGGAAACCGAGCTCTGGAACGGCTACCCCGAAGAAACCAACGCGCCCTACGGCGTGGCCAAAAAAGCACTCTTCGTCATGCTCGACGGATACAAGCGTGAGTACGGCCTGAACTCCGCCGTCGTCGTCCCCGTCAACCTCTACGGCCCAAACGACAACTTCAACCCCCAGTCCTCACACGTCATCCCCGCACTCATCCGCAAGTGCGTCGAAGCCCGTAACGCCGGCGAAGACCACATCTCCTGCTGGGGCACCGGCAGCGCGTCGCGTGAGTTTCTTTACGTCGAAGACGCAGCGGACGGCATCGTCACCGCCACCGAAAAACTCGACACCCCCGACCCCATCAACCTCGGCACCAACATGGAGATCACGATCAAAGACCTGGTCGAACTGATCGCCAAGCTCTGTAAGTTCGAGGGGAAAATTGAGTGGGACCCCACCAAACCCGACGGCCAACCCCGCCGATGCCTGGACACTTCAAAAGCCAAAGAAGCCATGGGCTGGCAAGCCAAAGTCGGCTTCGAAGAAGGCCTGAAGCGCACCATCGAGTGGTTCGAGGCACAGGACGAGGTTCGCGAAGTAGTTTACGGCTGATTCCCCGGCGGTATAATCTGTGGGCCTGTCAATTCACCCCTACCGGGAGCCCGCCATGTTCGCATCACTTAGCCGCAGTTGGGAATACGCCAAAATCAGCTACGGGGTCATCTGGGAAAACAAGCAGCTTGTTATCTTCCCGATCCTGTCGTCCATAGCCGCCATCCTCGTCATGGCCAGCTTCATTGTTCCGCTCTGGTCGACCGGGATGATCGATCGGATGACATCCGACGACCCCGCCGCCGCAGTAAGCGACGCGATCCTTTACACGATCCTCTTCGCCTTCTACTTCTGCAACTATTTTGTCATCGTCTTCTTCAACTCCGCCCTGACCGCCTGCGCGATGCGCGTCATCAACGGCGAACAACCCACCGTCGGCGACGGGTTGGCCGTCGCCATGCGCAGGCTCCCACAGATCCTCGCATGGGCCTTCGTCTCCGCGATCGTCGGCGTCATCCTTCAGGCCATCGAAAACGCCAACGAAAAGGCCGGCCGATTCATCTCCGCCATCCTCGGCAGCGCCTGGACCGCGATGACCTACTTCGTCGTCCCCGTCATCGTCGTCGACGGCGTCGGACCCGTCGAAGCCTTCAAACGATCCCTAAGCACTCTCAAAAGCCAGTGGGGCACCGCATTGGTCGGTGGCTTCTCGCTTGGTTTCCTTGGCATGCTCGTCATCCTCCCGATCGTGCTGATCTCCGGCGTGCTGGTCTGGCTCGCCACCCAGTCGATGGGCGGCGCGGGCGCCATCGCCGCCATCACCGTCGCCGTCGTCCTCTTCGCCATCGGCATGGCCGTCAACAGCGCCGCCGGCGTCGTCTTCAAGGCCCTATTGTTTAACTTCGCCACCAACCGCTCACTCCCCCAAGGCATCAACGCCTCGCATTTCGGGGATGCGTTTGTGAGTAAGGATTGATTAGTAACCAGCCCCCAACGGTATCTGGATGCCGCCAATTTGATTACATACGGGTTTGGTGAACATTCCAAGATAATAATATATCACATTTTTTGTTAGCGAAGACCTAAGCGGGTGGTAACGTACCGTTTTTATCGATTTCACCCCATCTATTTTTCAACTCACTTTGAAAACCAATTCCATAACCCCTTGGAAGTACATGTTGATTTATGAAATCACGGTCTTTATGCGTTAAATTGGCAGTGTTGTTGATATGTGATTCGAAGGTTTCTCTGCCGAGGGCATTTCTTTTATATGCTTCAAGAGCAGAATGGGCAATGTTTAGGTACATAAGGTATGTGTACATCAAAACCACTTCGTCTTTGTTGAGCCTGCCCCATCGATGGCGTTTTATCTCTAGGTCGTGTAATTGCTGGTTTGAAAGCATTAATTCATTGAGGTGCCTACGATCCTCGTTAAGAATGCGTGCATTTGCGGCTTTGGCAGAATCTCGATGCCATATATACAGCATTAATGCTACGGAAGCGCTTGTTCCTAGTATTAGGACGGTAGCAATACTGGCAATTATACTGGCTATTGCTGCGTAGTCTTCTAAAGTCATAGTGTGTTTCCATTTAGTCTGTTTTTAAGAAGTAAAGTGCTGTGTCCGCCCAAGGAGCAGCGACCTATTCAAGCAAATCCACATCCTGCTCGCCAACAGCAACCCGAACCCCCAAATGTTCCCCCGCCGCCTTCGTGAGTTGTCGCCCCTTGCGCGTCCGCGCCAAAAACCCGATCTGTAAAAGGTACGGCTCACACACCTCTTCCAGCGTCCCCGCATCCTCGCCCAGTGTCGCGGCGATCGCCTCCACACCCACCGGCCCGCCCTCATAAGTGGTGGCGATCACACGCAGGTACTTGCGGTCCAACTCGTCCAGCCCTAGATCGTCCACACCCTCCAACGCCAACGCCTCATCCACAATCGCAGGCGTCAGCTTGTCGTTGTATTTAACCTGTGCAAAATCACGGATACGCCTTAGCAGCCGATTTGCGATCCGTGGCGTGCCGCGCGAGCGTGAGGCGATCGCACTCAACGGTTCGTTCCCCGCAGCCATCTCCAGCAGGTCGGCACTACGGCGTAAAATCTTCAACAAGTCGTCTTGCGGGTAGAACTCAAGATTGTGCGTCAGCCCAAACCGCGACCGCATCGGCCCGCTGATCAGACCCGCACGGGTCGTCGCACCGATCAGCGTGAACGGCTGCAACGGCAGCGTGATCGTCTTCGCGTGCATCCCCTGATCCACGGTCACATCGATCTTGAAATCCTCCATCGCCGAGTAGAGGTACTCCTCCAAAGAGATCGGCATCCGGTGCACTTCATCAATGAACAATACATCCCCACGCTGCAGTTTCGTGAGAAACCCCACTAGGTCCCCCGGCTTGGTCAACGCCGGCCCACTGGTGACCGTCACATGCGCATCCATCTCATTGGCAATCACATGCGCAAGCGTGGTCTTGCCTAACCCCGGCGGCCCATGCAGTAACACATGTTCCATCGGCTCATTACGCTCTTTGACCGCCTGCAGCGTGATCCGCAGTTTCTCAATCAGCCGGGTCTGCCCGATGTAATCGCCCAGCCGAGTCGGGCGCAACGACCGATTCATCGCCTCTTCTGCGGGGCTCTGCGTCTTCCCTGAAACAATCCGTTCGGTCGCCATCCCCAGATCATAGCCGATGCCGAGAGCGTACGGCCCCTCCCTGATGTATCCCCACAAAACATCCTCCCCGACAGCCCCAGCTCGAACCGCCGACCCCCAATCACGATCTTTCAAGCATGTCCACCAACCCACACCCAACCCATAGGATGCAAACCTTGGCTTGACTATGACCACATATATGTTATATGTGGTCATTATGACGAGACCCGTACACAGCGATGCCGATCGGGCGGATGCGTTCCGTGGGTTGGCTCACCCGATCAGACGCAGGGTGCTTTCAATGTTGGGCAAGGCAGAGCGTCCGGCCGGGGAACTGCAGGCCGGGCTTAACCTGACCCAGCCAGCCTTATCAAGGCATCTTCGTGTTTTACGAGACACCGGCCTGGTCAGACACCGTGTCGAAGGGCCTCGCCGATTCTACCGCGTCAACACGCCTGTTCTCCGCAAAGCACAGCGGTGGTTCCAGCCGATCGTTTAAGTGAGGGGTGTTTCCTCTTGCGGGGCTTAATCGCACAAGAGGGGAAGCATAGGGTGGGCGGTTGCCCAAGGGCTGGGGAGAGTTCGCGGAGATAATTCGCGAGGATAATTCGGTGGAAGGGGACCCGGGGGGTCAGTCCATACCAATCACGCGCTCGACTTCTTCAATCGACGTCTCGCCACGCATGACCATCGCGTAGCCGCCTTCCTTGAGCGTCGTGAACATCGTCAGGTCCACCGCTTTCTTGATCGCTGCGATATCCGGGGTCTTCATGATGACATCACGCAGCGCATCGTTGGTGCTCATTAGTTCGTAAACACCCCGACGCCCGGCGTACCCCGTCCCGAAACACTTCGCGCAGCCACAAGGCGTGTAGACTTTTTCGATCCCGGTGACACTCTGCCCCATCCGCATAACCTGTTCCGGGGTCGGCCGCTTAGGCGTCTTGCAATGCTCACACAGCAGCCGGGCCAGGCGTTGCGCCAGCACCAGGTTCAGCGTAGACGCGACCAGGTAGGGCTCGACCCCCAGATCGATCAGCCGGAAGATCGTCCCGATCGTATCCTTCGCGTGCACCGTTGACAGCACCAGGTGACCGGTGCTCGCCGCCTGCATCGCTGCGGTCGCGGTGTCTTTGTCCCGGATCTCACCCAGCACGATGATGTCCGGGTCCTGCCTCAGGCACGAACGCAACAGTTGGTGGAAGCTATGCCCCTGATCTTCGTTCACCGGGATCTGCGTCACCCCCGGTACCTCATATTCGATCGGGTCTTCGATCGTGATCACGTTACGCATCTTCGCATCGATCTGCCGAAGCGCCGCGTACAGCGTCGTCGTCTTGCCCGAACCGGTCGGCCCGCAGTTCAGCAGCATCCCCGTGTTCTGCTTGGTCAGGTCGCGGATCTTCTGATACATCCAGTCCGGCAGCCACAGGTCCGTCAATTTCTGCGGCGCACTAAACGGGTCCAACACACGGATCACCAGCTTCTGCCCGTACATCGACGGCGTAAAGCTGATCCGGTAATCGATCCGCCGGTCCGGCACCTGTACCGAGAAGTGCCCCTCCTGAACGATCCCCTTCTTGGCGATATCAATGTCACCGAGGATCTTCACCAGGCTCGCCAGCTTGCGATACATCGCGGTATCGACCTTAGAGACCTCCACCATCGCGCCGTCGATCCGTAGCCGGACCAGCCCGCCCTCGCGTTTGGGTTCCATATGGATGTCCGACGCACCCGACCGGATGCACCCCAGCATCAATAGCCGGATCACATCAATCGCCTCGGCCGTCGCGTCTTTGCTCCGCGCCTCGCTGCCCGATGCCGCGTGGACGGTCTTGCCCCGGGCGTTGATTAACGCCACCTCCGACAAGCCGTACGGCACGTTCTTGCCGACCTTCAAGAGCGCGGTAAATGAACCAATCCCATACCCACCGCTGCCCGTGATCGGATCGGCATCGTCTTCATTCAGGAGGACAGGTGCCCCCGCCTCGATATCGATCCCGTCGTCACCCGTCAGCGTGTCCGAAGAACGCCCGCCCGCCGGAGTATCACCGTGGCCCGGGAGTTGCCCCGGCGCGACTTGAACCGTCTGCCCGTCGTCGATGAACTTGACCAATGTTCCGCCTACCAGGAACTGTGTGCCCGACTGCAGCAGCACCGAGACGATGTCCAGCCCGTCCATCTTCGTCCCGTTACGCGAGTCCAGATCCCTTAGGACATACCCATTGTTCGATTGCTCGATCTGGCAGTGGTGCCTGCTTATAAGTTTGTCGTCATCAATGATGACCGAATTGCTGGCGTGCCGACCTATCGTCACCTTGCTCTTTGCGAGGTTGCAACGCTTCAGGCCCGAATTGGTGTGAACTTCCAGATGTGCCATGTCCGGTTGGCATTGTAGCGTCCCGGTGGCGATCCTGTTGAACGGTCACCAGTTATGGCAATCGGGCCCTCCGGTTGGGATCGACGTGCCCAGGCCATCCGATCAACTCAGACTGCCGTCACCTCACGCTCCTGCTCGACCAGGTCGTTGTAGGTCTCACGCCGTCGGATGACCGTGGCCTTACCGCCATCGACCAAAATCTCGGCGGGGCGTGGCATCGCGTTGTAGTTGCTCGCCATCACCATCCCGTAAGCCCCCGCCGTGAAGAAGCACAACCCGTCACCCCGTTTCAACGGCGGCAACTCACGACCCGCCGCCAGCGTATCGCTGGTCTCGCAGATCGGCCCGACCACGTCATACGTTTTCAGCCCCGGCATATCCATCTCCTGCGCCCGCTTGGCCGGGACGTACTCATCCGCGACCTTCGTAGGCCAAGCGAAGTGGAACCCCTCGTAGTACGAAGGCCGAATCAGGTGGTGCATCCCCGTATCCACGATCGCAAACGTCTTGTTCCCACCGGTCTTGATGTACGACACCTTGCACGCAAGCACCCCCGCATTGCCCGAGATCGTCCGCCCCGGCTCGATGATGACCCTCAGCCCCTTGCCGCGCAGCAACGGCACGATCGCCTCGGCGTAAGCCGTGTACGCCGGGCTCTTCCCCGATTCGTAATCGGCCGCATACCCACCGCCGATGTCCAGCGTGTCCACCGTGTATCCACTCGCCCGCAGCCCGTCGATCAATTCAACCGCCTTGGTGATCGCCTGCACATAAGGCTCCGGCGAATAAATCGGCGAACCAATATGCAGATGGATCGCCGTCAGTCGGCAGTGCTCATCGTGCCCATACGTTTCAAAGAAACGCTTGGCCCGTTCGATGTCCACGCCGAATTTTGTCTCCTTCTTCCCCGTCGTCGTCTTGGCGTGAGTATTGGGGTCGTACACATCCGGGTTCACACGCAGCGCCCCGTTGGCCGTCTTACCCAGCCGCTTGGCGATCGCCGAGATATTCTCAAACTCCGCTTCCGACTCAATATTAAACCACCCGATCCCCGCCTCGATCCCCGCCTCGATCTCGGGATCGGTCTTGCCCACCCCGGCGTACACGATCTTGCTCATATCGGCCCCCGCCTGCTGCGCCCGGAACAGCTCGCCGCCCGACACCACATCCATCCCGCAGCCGCGATCCGCCAACAGCTTCACGATGTTCAGGTTCCCACAGCTCTTGATCGAGTAACAGATGATCGGGGCCAACTCCGCAAACGCCGAAGCCAGTGCATCGTAGTGCCGCTCGAATGTTGCTTTTGAGTAGATGTAGACAGGCGAACCCACCTTGGCCATGATGTCGTCCACCGCCACATCTTCACAGAACAGTTGGCCGTCTCGGTATTGAAAAAAGTCCATCGCGTATCCTTCATTAACAAGCGTCGGGCCTGACATGATAGCCCCTGAACCCGCCGGGTAAACTGCCCACGCCCAAGATGAAATCATGCCCGATATCAGCCCCACACAACCCGGCCGCCGGATCGCCGTACTTGGAACCAGCGGCTGTGGTAAGACCGCCGTCGCCAAACGTCTCGCCGCCACGCTCGGAGTGACCTACATTTGTAGTGACGCGATCTTCTGGGGTCCGAATTGGACGATGACGCCTCCAGATGAACGCTTGACTGAGTATGACCGGGTAACACGGGCCGAGGCATGGACATTTGATGGCAATGTCGATGACCTGTCTGACCACAAGGGGCCACTGATCTTGCAACGGGCCGACACACTCATCTGGCTGGACCTCCCACGATGGCAGGTCTTCACGCAGGTCTTTCGCCGCACCCTCCGCCGGGCCTGGACCCAAGAACCCCTGTGGCACAACAACCGCGAGAGCTGGCGACTCTCCTTCTTCTCCCGTGAATCCATTTTGCTCTGGTCCATGCAGACCTTCGCCAAGCGCCGAAAACAATACGCCGCACTCTTCGCCGACCCCAACTACGCCCGCCTCATCCGTATCCGCCTAACCTCCCGCCGCCAAGTCGATTCCTGGCTCGCGTCACTGGATAGACCGATCCCCTAGAATCCCCTCCCATGGACCTTGTGTATCTCGACAACAACGCCACCACCCAGCCCGCCGACCCCGTCGTTGAGGCTATCCGCCACGCTCAGGAAGAGTTCTGGGCCAACCCCTCCAGCGTCCACCGCTTCGGCCAATCGGCACGTCAAAAAATCGAACTGGCCCGTGCGTCCGTCGCAACCCTCCTGGGTACCCACCCCCGCCAGATCGTCTTCACCTCCGGCGGAACTGAATCAAACAACCTCGCCATCCACGGCATCCTCAACAACGCAACCCCCGGCACCCCCGGTTCCCCCGGCACGCTCATCACCAGCCGCATCGAACACTCCGCCATCCGCGAGCCCGCCGAAGCCTTCGGGAAAATTGGCAACACCGTCTGGCTCCCTGTCGGCACCGGCGGGCTGATCGATCCGCAGGCCATCACCGACACGATCCTCGCAAACGCTGACGCCGCAGGCCCCGTACTTGTGAGCATCCAATGGGCCAACAACGAGACCGGCACCATCCAGCCGATCCGCGCCATCGTCGATGCGGTAGAAATCGCACGGAAACAGATCGCCGAAAGCCAGCATGGCCGATCACGCATCTACCTACACGTCGATGCCTGCCAGGCCGTCGGCAAACTCCCTGTTAACTTAGGCGAATTAGCCATCGACCTGCTCACACTTTCCGCCCACAAGTTCCACGGCCCCAAAGGCGTTGGCGCACTTTACATCCGCCGCAACCTCCGCCTCCATCGTCATATCCACGGCGGACCCCAGGAACTCAGCCGGCGCGGCGGCACCGAGAACTCCGCCAGCATCATCGGCCTAGGGGTCGCTGCAGACCTCGCCAAATCGTTCCTCGAGGACCACGATCAACTTACCCACCTCACCGCGCTGCGCGACAAGTTCGAGGCTTCGATCTTGGCCGCCGTCCCCGGCTCGGTGGTCAACAGCCCCGATGATCGCGGCGATCGCCTCTGGAACACCATCAACATCGCTTTCCCCGGCCTGGAAGCCGAGGCCATACTCATGGGCCTAAGCGAAAAGGGCGTCTGTGCCTCCGCCGGGGCCGCCTGCTCCAGCGGATCACTCGACCCGTCCCCGGTATTGCTGGCGATGGGCGTCCCCGAACCTCAAGCCCACGGGTCGATCCGCCTCTCCTTAGGCAGGGCCACCACCCAGGCACAACTCGACCACGCACTGAAAATTATCCCCGACGTGGTACGCCGACTTGGCCTTGCCATGCCCTCCCCATGAACGCCGCGCTTTACCTGCCGACGATCCTGACGCACAATAGGGTTGTCCCTTTCGTGTTGGATGAGGTGGTTGCTTTATGCAGTCTATGACGTGGACGATGTCCAGATTGGGCAGCCGGTTTAACCTGCTGTTCGAGCCCTACAAGAATCGGGTCATGCACTCGGCGCTCGGCCGGTTCCTCGATCAACCGCTAGACCTCATGGTCGGCCTGATCGAGCCCGACGGCACGCACCGCGTCCTGCCATTCACCCTTCAAGGCGAACCACTCTCCAACCCCGAGCAGTTCGAGCGGATGAACTCCGTCACCTTCCGGGGCTACAGCGAAAAGCACAACCTCCGTTTCGAGTTCAACGTCCACGCCGTGTTCTACCCCCAGGACGAACGCCTGTGCATCATGCCCGCCTTCTACCTGGAGATGCGAGTCAACCCCGTCCACCGCATCCGCTGGCACGAGGCCACCAAGCCACCACAGAAGGTCAAGCTCTTCATCCGCCTCGGCCGCCCCGACACCACCATCACCGCCACGCCCGACGCCGACGGCCAGCCCGCGTCGATCGACCTCACCTACACCAACTCACTGACACCCCGCAGCGACCAGTTCGCTCTACCCATTGGCGTCGATGGCGCCCCCGAACGCTCCGTCGATGCCCGTGAACGCATCGTCAGCCTCAACCCCGGCTGCGAAGTGATGGATGGCGGGCAAGGCCTCATCCACGAATTACCCGTCACCGATGCCGGCAGCGGCACCAAGTGGCGTCTGGTCTGGGGCGCCCACGTCGCCGACAACATCCTCAAGGTCAAACACCACGGCCAGGTGCGCGACGCCACCTTCCGATACAACAACGCCTGGGACAACCTCGACGACGTCATCAGCGAGGCAACCGACACCCGCGACCAACGCCTCGCCCTCTCACGCCGATTCGAGAAACTCCTCGAACAGGCGCCCATGGACACCGCACAGTCCCACCTCTTGGCACAGAGTTTCCAGGCCTGGCTAAGCAACACCTTCTGGTGCGACATCCACGAAGACGAAAACAACCGTACCGAATGGTTCGGTGCATGGGAAGGCTCCTGCGCCTACCTTGGAACGCTCGACGTCGAATACAACATCGCGCTGCTCTACCTCACCCTCTGGCCAAAACTTTTAGGCATGCAGTTCGCCCAGTGGGCCGAGCAGGAAAAAACCCACGCACCCTCCAACGGCAGCTTCCTCAGCCACGACCTCGGTGCCGGCGTCAACGCACTGGGACAGGCCTACCCCCACGACATGGAGGTAGAGGAAAACTGCAACTTCCTGCTCCTGCTCCAGGCCTACACCCGCTGGACCGGCCGCGACCTCGCCGCCAAAACCGCCGCACCCCTCACCGCCCGCCTCGCCAAGTACCTCATCTGGTCCGACCGTGACGCCTCCGGCTTCCCCTCCCAAGGCGTCGCCAACACCATCGACGACGCAAGCCCAGCCATCCAATCCGCACGCAAGCAGACCTACCTCGCTGTCAAACGACTCGCCGCACTCAAGGCAGCAGCCGACCTGCTCAAACTCGCCGACGCCGACAACGAACTCGCCGACCGCTGCGACTCACTCGCCAGCGATAACCTAAAACAGATCGAAGCCGCCGCCTGGCTCGGCGACCACTACGCCGTCTGCGTCGACAAGTCCGCTGTCGGCGTCATCGACGCCTGGACCGGGAAACCCCTCCCATACGACACACTCCCCGGCTGGGACGCCTACTCCATCTACACCGGCAACGGCCTGCTGCTCCCCTTCATGGTCGGACGACCCGAGCTGCTCAACCACAAACGACTACGCCAGGACATCTCCAGCTCACAAAGAGAAAACGCCACACGCTACGGCTGCGGCCACACCTCCGCCGAATCCGACAACGTCTGGATCAGCCAAAACCTCTGGCGCGACACACTCGCCCAATATATCAAGCTCAGACCCCTCTCCGCTCAGTACTACTGGGACATGCAGGTCATGAGCAACACCGGCCCAAACTCCATGGGCTACACCGACACCTACATCAACAACTACCTCACCTTCAACCCTCGAGGCATCGCCGTCATCGGCCACCTCCTCGCCGCACCAAGACTCGTCATCGACCGCAAAGCCCCAGGCGGACCCTACATCACCGTCGATCCCGACCGACACAAGCCCCAACGCTGGCCGCTCTTCCCACTCGCCGACTGGCGCGCCGGCAAGATCCCCGTCTGCGTCATCGACCACAAGGGCCGCGTCACCATCGAAGGCCAGATCGATCCCGTCATCGTCCACGGCAACTCCCCCGACAACGACAGCACCCCCAGCGGTACACAGTTGATCGGGTAGCCGTAAATTGTCCACGGTAGGTGCCGCCCTCGACACACCGTAGATGAACGTGTGAGATCTCCCAGAATCCGTATCTACTCCCCGATCCCCAAATCCGCCTTTGTCAACAGACTGTCGAACCCATACCCCGCCGACTCAATATTCTCACGCGCGCCTTCCTGCCGATCGATCACCGCGATGATCTTCACAATCTTCGCGCCCATCTCCGTCAGCGTCTGCGCCGCTTCGAGCACCTGGCCTCCGGTCGTCGCGATGTCTTCGAGGATCACCACGCGATCCCCCGGGTTCAGTGCCCCCTCGACCTGCTTGGCCGTCCCGTACCCCTTCTTCTGATTGCGGATCAGCACGGCGGGTATATCCGCCGAAATGCTGGTGGCGCTCACGATCGGGATCCCACCCAGCTCCGCACCCGCCAACCGATCCACCCCGCCGGCCACCTCAGCGACACGCCCAGCAAAACGCTCCGCCAACGCCGCCAGCACATCCGGCTGCGTCTGAAACAGGTACTTGTCAAGGTAATACTTGCTTTTCCGCCCCGAGCGAAGCGTGAAGTCGCCCCGCAACAAGGCCGAGTCGGTAATGCGCTGGATCAGTTGTTCATCAGTCATGGCCCAAGTCTAGGATGGAATGCAAAACGTCGAAAGTCCAAACCCCACACGCACAACATCAAAAACCGTATCCAACCCTCGCTTGCGGCTTAGCGCTCCCCCCAGACCCTAAACCCTAAACCCCCTCCATCTCCCCACTACTGCGGTCCTTGAACACAAACGCGAACAATACCGCCGAAACCCCCGCCGCCACCGCTGCCCACCCAAACACCGCAAGTGTCCCCGACTCCGAGGACTGCGAGACCAGCCCAGCCATCAGGCTCCCGGTGATCCGCCCCGTCCCATAGACCAGCATCAAAAAAAGCGCCTGGATCGAATTGCGATACGCCGGCTCAGCCCGGTGATTCAAATACACCGGCGGCGCAACATGCGCCACCAGCACCATCAGCCCGTGAACCGCCTGCGTACCCACCGCTACCCCAAGCGTCGGCATCCACGCCAGCAACGCCATCCGTAACGCCGCCGCCGTCACCCCGATCGTCATCAACCACTTCAATCCAAACCGCTTGACCAGCCACGCGAACGCCAATATGTATCCCACCTCTAGCAACACCCCCACCGTGGAGATCGGCCCAAGCCATTGATTCCCCACCCCGATCTCCCGCGTCAGGTAGATCGGATAAAAACTGTAGTACGCCCCCGCTGAAATTTGCACCAGCCACATCGCCACACAAAACAAAGCTATGTCCGGTTGGAGCATCCGCCGTAACGCCTGCATCGTCGGCGTCCCACGACCGTCCTTCTTAGGCGGATTCAAAACCGGCACCTCCGCACTCGGGTCTGAAGTCCCCACCGCGCCACGTGTCTTCGGCAACCACCTCGCGTTACACACCGCCAGCAATCCGATCACCGATCCACACGCCAGCGACGCACCGATCGGTGCCCCCACCGCATCCGTCATCAACACATACAACACGATCGACGGTGCGATGAACCCGACCGTTCCATACACCCTGACCCGGTGGTAGGGCACGACCGCCAGCCCCGCCTCCTGCCGCCGGCTTTGCTCCGTAAACGTCAGCCCGTCCTGCAAAGACGTGGCGGGGACAAAAGCCAACCAGAACAGCCCGTGAATCACCAAAATCCACCAGAAATCATGGCACGCCAACAACCACGCCAGCGCCACCGAGGTCGCGATGAACACCCCCGCCAGCAGCGTCCGGTTCTCCACACGCAGATCCGCCAGCAGCCCCGTCAGCACCGGCGTTAACAACACCGCGAAACCACCCAGACTCATCACAAACCCGACCTCCGCATCGCTCAGCCCGCGCTCGGTAAAATACACCGGCAGATAAGGCAGCACACTGCCCATCACCGCAAACGTCAGAAAAAATTGAGCCTTGATCGAACGCAAAGTAGGGGGGTCGAGTCTGGGGTCCAGGGTTCAGAGGCTAGGTTATAAATACGGTATCCACCAACGCCAGTTCTAATCGCAACGAAGGGCCGGGTACTTTTACTATCCGGTATCGAGCGATCTAACTAGCTTCGCCCTCTATCTCTCTTTCAACTTCGCCAACAGACGCAGGATCTCCAGGTACAGCCAGATCAGCGTCACCAGCAAACCAAACGCGCCGTACCACTCCATGTATTTCGGTGCGCCACGCTCCACTCCGTTCTCAATAAAGTCGAAGTCCAGCACCAAATTCAACGCCGCGATGACGATCACCACCACGCTGAACCCGATCCCAAACAGCCCCGAGTCGTGGATGAAACCAATCTGGACCCCGAACATCCCCAACACGAACGACGCCATGTACAACAGCATCACCGCCCCCGTCGCCGCCGTGACCCCCAGCTTAAAATTCTCCGTCGCCTTAATCAGCCCGCTGGTGTACGCCATCAACAACGCCGCCAGCGTCCCAAACGTCAGCCCCACCGCCTGCACCACGATCCCCGGGTAACGCTGCTCGAACATCGCCGAGATCGCTCCCAGAAACAGCCCCTGACAAGCCGCGTAGATCGGCGCGGTGTAAGGCGAAGCCGAAGGCTTGAACGCCGTGATTAATCCAAAGATCAGCCCCCCAACCACCCCCCCGATCAACCAGGGAACCACCGCCCCAAGGCTCTGGGACTGGCCGGTCATCTTCCAGGTAAACGCACCCGCCGCAACCAAAATCACCAGCAGGAACCCGGTCTTGGTCACCGTCCCCTGCAGGCTCATCAGGTCCGATCTCTCCTGGGTATCAAAATCAACCCCGAAGTCACTAAAAGTCTTGTCGTTCAATGCCGGGTTCGCGGTCCGCATCATGCTGGGCCCCTAGGTACAGTTAAATTCAGATCAACCCACGATCATATCCGATCCGCCCGGCAACCCACCGCCGCACTTCCACCACAAACCTCACCGGTAGCACTACCACCCGCCATCACCCACCGGCAGTACCCCCACAACCATCACTACCGACATAACCACCGATACCCCCACCGACATTACTGCCTACCCATTCAACACCCACACCGACCCCTAAAGACCAGTTATAAGATAACGGCTAAATGTTGTGGGGATTCAGTTGGCACGCGGACATCCGTCGGGATCGCATCTGGGTGGGGATATCGTGGCCGGGTAGGGGGCTTGCCGAATTGCCACCCCACGGCGTCCGCTTTACTCTATCGGGCCAGAAACGGTTGTTCCCCGAGCCCCGAACCCCGATACCCGACCACACCATGCGTTACGCCCTCATCATCGCCGGCGGATCGGGCACCCGGCTCTGGCCGATGTCCACCCGGGGACTCCCCAAGCAACTCATCTCCTTCATCGACGGCAAGAGCCTCCTGCAAGTCGCCATGCAAAGACTCAAAGGCCTCGTCCCCGATGAGCAAATCTACATCTGTGCCGGCGAATCTCAACGACAGGCCATGCTCGACGGCCTCCCAGGCCTGACCCCCGACCGCTTCATCGGCGAACCCTGCGGACGCGACACCCTCAACGCTGTTGGACTCGGCGCCGCCGTACTCGGCCGCAACGACGAGAACGCCATCGTCGCCGTCTTCACCGCAGACCACCTCATCGAACCGCAAGACCAGTTCCGCCAGATCGTCGAGGCCGGCTACCAGGTTGCCGAGGAACAACCCCACACCCTCGTCACCTTCGGCATCGCCCCCACACACCCCGCCACGGGCTACGGCTACCTCCAACTCGGCGAACCCCTCGGGCAGCACGGCGCTTACGTCGTCAACGAGTTCAAAGAAAAACCAGACCTCGACACCGCCACCGCTTACCACAAAGCAGGCCCCGAAAAATACCTCTGGAACTCCGGCATGTTCGTCTGGCGCAGCAGCGCACTGATGGACTGCATCCGACGCTTCTGCCCGGATAACTACCTGGGCATCTCCGAGTGCGCCGACGCCTGGGACTCCGACCAACGCACCGAAACACTCGAACGCATCTACCCCACACTTGCCAAGGTCAGCGTCGACTACGCCATCATGGAACCCGCCAGCAAGGACCACCGCGCCAAGGTCGTCGCCGTCCCCATGCCCCTAAGCTGGCTCGATGTCGGCTCCTGGCCCGCGTTCGCAGAAACACTCGACAAGGACGACACAGGCAACACCACCGACGGCGGCAAAGCCCTCCTGCTCGACTCCAGAAACACCCTCATCGCCTCCAACGACCCCAACCACCTCATCACCGCCATCGGCTGCGAAGACCTCGTCATCATCCACACCCCAAACGCTACCTTAGTCTGCAAAGCAGACCACGCCGAAAAAATCAAAGACCTCCACAAACAGGTCGGCGAAAAGTTCGGCGAAGAGTGGCTGTGACACATAGACTCAGGCTTGCCCGGGGCTTGCCCGGGGCGTGCTATTATGCCTATGATTCCTAGTGTATTTACTCGGAGATTATGGCATGGAAGACAAGGTCAAGACGATTGAGCAAGACCTATTGGTTCAACGCATCGAGCGGGTCGTATATGACCCGGATCGCTTTGAGACAATTTCGATCGTCTTGATGGTTCTTGGTTGTATGCTGTTTACCATGTTCATGATTAGCTGGATGGTTTATAAGCTCATTTCGTACATCAATGTCGATTGAATCGATTTCTTGTCCCGCCAAACCACTCTTGCTTCTTCGCGTTCTTGGCGTCTTCGCGGTTCGCCCCTCTTAATCCCGTACAATCCCCCCCATGCGATACCTGGCAATCGACTTAGGCGATAAACGAACCGGCATAGCCGTCGGCGACGACGTTACCGGCATCGCCTCACCCATAGAAACCATCCAGGCATCAACCCCCGAATTGCGGCTAATAGGTTTTGAGCGTGTCATCCAGGAGCAGGGCCCAGACGCTCTTGTACTCGGCGTCCCCCTGAATATGGATGGCTCGGAAGGCCCAGCCGTCACCAAAGCCAAAGCACTCGCCGACGAACTCACCAAACGCTTCGGCCTGCCGGTGCATCTGGTCGATGAACGCCTCACATCCGTCGCCGCAGACGAGCAGATGGCACAGTCCGGCCTGACCCGTGGCCAGAAAAAAGCACGACGCGACGCACTCGCCGCCGCAGCCATCCTACGCAACTTCCTGGCAACCCAGCACAAGCCAGAAGACAGCCAATAGCCCGGATCAATCCGAGCCAACGCTTAGTTAGTTTGTTTTCTATCCGACCCGCGGTCGGCCACTCCCGCCGTGCTTAGAACAGCACGCCGTAGATAAACATGAACATCGCCAACGCCGTCGTGACCACACCGGCATACCCGACCGTGTCGCGCATCTCAGGCGACAGACCGTTCAACGGCCGATTGATCTTCCCGCAGACCTGCAACAAAGCATGCTCAGCCTTTTTCAACCCGCTGTGGTTGATAATCACCGCCTCAGGCACATCCACACCCACCGGCTCCGCCGACACAGGCTCCCCAGCCTCATCCGCTGGAATCGATACACCAACGGCCTGCGCTTCCTCATCCAACTCGTTCGCCACATCGGCGGCGCTCGCACCTATAGCCTCCACCGCCTGGGGCTCGGTTGCCGAAATCGGCTCCGGCTCAGTTTCAGATACAGGTTCAGGGACCACCTGCTCCGCCGACTCACGTTTCGCCTGCGCACGTGCCTCGGCCTCCTGCTCGGCCTTGGCCTCCGCAGCCAACACCTCATCCGTGCCCGGCACACCCGCCTCGACCTCCGGGCCGTGCTCGATCGCCTGTTCCGCAGACTCCGCCAGCATCGCGTCGATCTGATCGATCGACACCGCCCCAGCATCCTCCGGCGACTCCGCCTGTGACGTGGCCTCTTCTGTACCCGCCATCGTCTCGACAGGCTCAGGTTCCACCGGCTCCGGCTCGGTTACGTCTTGGGCCGCTTGCGCCTCCGGCTCTTTCGACGTGACCGCGTCCACACCCTTGGCCTGCACATCGTCCAGCAGCCCCTGGATCTGGCTCGCCAAATCGTCTTCACTAACAGCCACCACCGCCTCGGGCTTGGCCTCTTCTTCAATTCCCGCCGCGGGTGTGGGCTCTGGTTCAGGCTCGCACGCCGCTTCGATCTTGCTATCGATCTGCTTGTCCAGCAGGTCCGTCACCATCGAACCGAGCGCATCCAGGTCTAGACTTTCGCCTATACCCGCAGACTCTTTTTCTTTGCCGCCCGTGTCAGATTTTTCTACAACCGCCTCAGGATTCACCGCATCAGTAGCGACCTGCTGGGCAATCATCTCGGCTTCGGCCTCAGCCTCTGCTTCACTTTTAGCCTCAGTCTCGGCCGCAACCGGCTCGGCGACCGCCTCCGCCTCAACCACTTCGGGTTCCTTAGGCTCAGCCGCAACCGGCTCCACCACCGGCTCCTCCGGCTTATGCTGCCGCAAGTCCGCCGGCACCGACTCCGGGTCGACCTCTTCAAGCCGGTGCAACAAATCATCCAGCTGCGCCTCCAGGTCCATGTCCTGCGGGCTCGATGCGTCGTCGGGTTGTTCTGGTGTGTCAACCAACTTCGGGTTGTGTCCTGTCTTATCCTCGTGATTGGCCCCGCCGCGATGGATATGCCATCATGCGACCAGCCCGATTTACCTAACCCCTACACCCCGTTTTATCGACGCACACAGGGCCCGACTCAAGCCCCAACCCAACGGATCACCTAAGGGATTTTTCATGCCTCACCCAGGCCAGACAACCCGCCCGCACAGGTTCTTCTGCCCCTCGCTGCCGAAATCCTCAAACCCCACCGATCCCGCGGACAGTTCTGGGGATGCAGGGGAAGTATCTGGGGAAATAGCCGGGGGCGGGGGGGTTGTATCGGACCCGCGTTGCACCCTGGACCGCCAGGAATCCCACCACGCCCGCAAAGCACTCCGCTTATCGGCTGGCGACGCCATCGAATTATTCGATGGCCAAGGCACCCTCGCACAAGCCTCCATCGAACGCTACGACGCCGCCCACGCTCTCTGCTATATCACCTCCACCCAATACCACCAGCCGATAACCCCATCACTCTCTATCGCATCCGCCGTCCCCAAAGGCTCGCTCGCCGACGCCATGGTCACTCAGCTCTCCCAGCTCGGCGTCGACAGGTTCATCCCCCTGCAAACCGACCACAGCGTCGCCGCACCCAGCACCGCCAAACTCGAACGCTTCAACAAATCAACCATCGAGTCCGCCAAGCAGTGCCACCGGCTCTGGCTGATGCACATCGATGAACCACAAGCCCCCGCCAATGCATGGGCAGACCCAACCTACGACCTCAAGCTCCTCACCACGCCCGCATGCCAACCCCTGCCAGACCTCGCTGACCTCATAAGCGCATCCCAATCCGTGCTCATCCTGGTCGGCCCCGAAGGCGGCTGGAGCCCAGCAGAACTCACCGCCGCCACCGCCGCCGGCTGCCTTAACTGGTCCATCGCCCCCAACATCCTGCGCATCGAAACCGCCGCCACCGCCGCCGCCGCCATCCTGCGCTACCCCGCTGCCCACTAGGCAAGCCCAGCCCAGATATTGCAGCACATATTTTTTAGCCGCGGATGAATACCCTCATATACCGGATATTCATGCGGTTCTATCATCAGCCACCGCTACACCGGCATTGAAAGCATCCCAAGACCACCCGCAGATGGATGGCCTTTATAGCGTTCTCAATCCAAATGTAGCGGGCCGCACTCACGAAGCGCCGCGACTTGTCGCGGAAATGGTCACACAGCCGCTATCAGTGCAGTGGGATTACTCTAACCCCCACCGTCAAGACACAAAAAATACCACCTCCCCCACATACAGATATCCCCTCACACACACGCCACGCCATTCCACAGACACCGCGCCACACGAACCACACCACACGCACCGCGCCACGACCACCACGCGGGCAACCCAGCCCACCTCTCACAAAATAATATTTAGGCTAAATACTATCTTGCGAGAGGTGTTGCAAGCGTATTAAACAGTGCAAGCCAAGCGAGGCCCGCCTCCCCAAAAACCTTCGTCGCTTCTCCCGCGTTGCCGCACCACACCGACCCCGCTAAGCTGGCTCCATGCAACGACCCACACCCGAAAAACCCGACATCGACGAAAAAGGCGCCCAAGGCCAACGCTCCGATTCACGCCTCTTCATGCAATTGATGTGCTTCGGCGGCTGCCGTGACACCAAGGCCGCCATCGAAACCGTCAAAGCCTCCGGCCTACAGGCCGTGGTCTACGAAGATGTCAACAATCCGTTCGGCATCGGTGTACTCACCATGAGCGAAGACCCCGAACACTTCGTCGGCCCCGTCCGACAGCTATACCTCCAACGCCCCTTCGCCGCACTCCGGCCCCTCCACGACCTCACCATGTTCGGTCGAACCTACTCCCTCGGCTACGAACACGACCTCAAAGACACGCTCTTTAACCGCCCACGACGCACCGCACTGAATCCCCAATGGCCCTGGGCTATCTGGTACCCCCTGCGACGCAGCGGGAAATTCTCCCAACTCCCCCGGGATGAGCAGATGGAAATCCTCAAAGAGCACGGCACCATCGGCATGGCCTTCGGATCAGCCGACTACGCACACGACATACGCATCGCTTGCCACGGCCTGGACCGGGACGACAACGACTTCGTCGTCGGCCTCACGGGCAAAGACCTCCACCCCCTCTCCGCCATCGTTCAGACCATGCGCAAAACCACCCAGACCTCCCAATACCTCGAACGCCTCGGCCCATTCTTTGTCGCCAAAGCCGTCTGGCAATCGAACTACGAAGAAGCCACCACGCCATAAAGAACACACCAAAGCCCACGGATGACCGCGTCCGCGGGCTTCCCTGGGGTCAAAGGTAAAGTTTTTCAAAGAACCCTTTAGTTATGCCCCTTAGCTCGCCCCCATAAAATCCCCCGATACCCGATACCGCCCCACGCACTCAACCACCACTTGCGGTTTAGCGCCTTACATCATCAATCATAAATCTCAAATCATAAATCCCCATGCCCACTCTCCCCGAACGTCACGCCGCCGCCGTCCAAACTCTAGCCGCCGTAGACCAATCCCACGCCTTAAAGTTCTACGACGAGCTTGACGACGCCCAGCGTGACCAATTGCTCACCCAAATCGAAGGCATCGACTGGCCCGAGATCGCCCGCCTTATCCAGTCCCACGTCCTGAACACCCCATCCCTACACATACCCACCAACATCGACCCCGCGCCCTGCTACCCACACGTCCCCGCTGACGACCAAACGGACCACTACACCAAAGCCAAATCCCTCGGCGAAAAGCTCATCCGCAACGGCAACGTCGCCGCCTTCACCGTCGCCGGCGGACAAGGCACGCGACTCGGCTGGGACGCACCCAAAGGCACCTTCCCCGCCACACCCGTCACCGGCCGACCCCTCTTCGGCGTACTCGCAGACTACATCAACAAAGCTCAAAAAAAATACAACACCGTCATCCCCTGGTACGTCATGACCAGCCCCGCCAACCACCAACCCACAGTCGACTTCTTCAAAGAAAACGACTTCTTCGGCCTCGCCCCCAACAACGTCATCCACTTCCCCCAAGCCATGATGCCCGCCATCGGCCTCACCGGTGACAACCGCGGCAAAGCACTCCTCGCCAACAAACACTCCCTCGCTCTCTCCCCCAACGGCCACGGCGGATCACTCAAAGCCCTGAACACCTCCGACGCCATCAACGACATGAAATCCCGCGGCGTCACACAAATCAGCTACACACAAATCGACAACCCCACCGTCCACGTCATCGACCCACTCTTCATAGGCCTGCACGCACTGGACAACGCACAGATGTCCTCCAAGATGCTCCCCAAGACAGGCCCCAAAGAAAAGCTCGGCAACTTCTGTCTCGCCGACAACAAGATGACCGTCATCGAATACTCCGACCTCCCCGACGAGCTCGCCTTCCAGACCAACCCCGACGGCTCTCTACGCTTCCGTGCCGGCTCCATCGCCATCCACATGATCCAGGTCGCCTTCGTAGAAGACCTCAGCACCTCCCCCACAGGCTTTGCCCTCCCATTCCACCGCGCCGAAAAGAAAGTCCCCTGCATCGACCTTAACACCGGGGCACCCGCCGCATCCAAGGGGGCCGACAATTCCGGGGTTTCCGGGGGCAACGCCGTCAAGTTCGAGACCTTCGTCTTCGACGCCTTGCCTTTATGTGACAACTCCATCCTCTACGAAACCGACCGCGTCGAAGAGTTCGCCCCCATCAAAAACGCCGACACAGAAGACGGCCAACCCGACGCCACCGATTCCCCCGCATCCAGCAAACAACTCCAATCCCAACGCGCCGCCCGCTGGCTGCAAACCCACAACATCACCATCCCCCGCAACGCAGATGGCCAGGTCAACGCCAAAATAGAAATCTCCCCCCTCACCGCTATCGCCCCCGACGATCTTGCGGCCATCGACCTCCCCAAAGAAATCAACCCTGGCGAATCGGTGGTGTTATAATTCGGTGGGTGGGTCCTGACGTAGAGGGCTGTGTTTGTGAAGGATCGTTCATCACAGAGACACATGAAGGGGCCGAACAAGGGATCAGTACATTTAGTTGACGCCGCCGTTCGTGAGGAATGCCAACAGCTTGTCATACCCAGAGCCCCAATCAAATTGCATCTTCTGTCAGATTGTCAAAGGGACATCCCCCTGCAGTCCGGTATACGAGGACGAAGACATCCTGTCTTTTTTGACCATCCGCCAGACCCGTCCCGGGGAACTGCTCGTCATCCCAAAACAACACATCGACGAGGTCTGTGATGTCCCAGAGCAGGTGCATGGCCGGATGTTTTCCGTAGCCCGCCAACTCGCCCGAGGGGTCCGATCCGCATTCCACCCCCAACGCATGGGCCTCGTCGTACACGGCTATGGCGTCCCCCATGCCCACATCATCGTACTTCCCCAACACCATCTGGACGACATTACATCAGCCCACTTTGCTGTCACACACGATGCCACGCCGGTAGTTTTTCGCTGCGAACAGATCCCCGTAACACCCCGTGCGACACTGGCCAAGCGTGCAGCGGATATCCGATCGGCCGTAGAGCGACTCGATAGGTAGTGGCAGACCAAAACTGTCAGAAGCCCTTCCCCACCCTACCCCAACAACCACCCTCACCCCGAACTGATCTTGCGCATATGCCGCCGCATTGCCCAGGCCGCAAACCGTGGGCTCGCCGTGGCCGCCGCCGCCGCGAACCGTGACACCCCCGAAGGCCAGACCTCCGGCTTAGGTCGGCGTAAGCAGCGGACAACCGTCTCCGCGACGTGTTCCGCCGTCTGCGTCAATGCCTTAGGCGTGTTCGATCCCCGCTCCGCATCACGCTTGTCCGCCGAGAATTCCCGTGCCCGTTCGCCGAACTCCGTCGTCGTCCCCACCGGGTGGACACTGCTCACCACGATCCCTTCATCCGCCAACTCCGCACGCATCGCACCCGCGATCGAGTCCTGCGCCGCCTTGGTCGCGCAATACGCACCAAACTTGGGCACCCCGATCTCACTGGCGATCGACGAGCAGATCAGGATGTGCTTAAGCCCCGCCCCCGGATTTTCCGACCCCTGCTCCCCCTCACCCGTCTTGCGAAGATAAGCCACTGCTTCCCGGACCGTGCGCAGCGTGCCGTAGTAGTTGGTCTCGAAGATATCCCGATGGGCTTGCAGGTCGGTTTCCATGACCGAACCAAACTGCCCGTACCCCGCATTGGCAAACGCGACATCGACCCGCCCAAACGCCTCCCACGCCCGCTCAAACAGCCCCGCCACATCCCCATCCACCGTCACATCACACCCCACCGTCAACACCCGCCGCCCCAGCCCCCGCACCTCCCCCCGGATATGCTCCGCCACCGCCTCCAGCTTATCCACCCGCCTCGCCGCCAGCACCACATCCATCCCCCCCCGCGCACAAGCCAACGCCGTCGCCGCCCCGATCCCCGAACTGGCTCCGGTGATGACGATCAGTTTGTTAGATAGAATTCGTGGCATGGCATGAGTTTAGCGGGAACCGGCGGGCCTGCTGTTATTTAGGTCGCGGTTGAGCTGTAATAGGGCTCTGTCGGCTCCGTCCTATTATATGTACAGGACGCCCCCTTCATCGTGTCACAGGAGCCCCAACCATGAGACGAGAAACAGGATATGCCTTGGTAGAGATGTTTGTTGCCATCGTGGCTGTTGGCTTGGCCATCACACTCGCAACAGCCGGCCTTGACGAGCAGAAACGCGACAAACTAAAGCGTAGAAGCGTCACGCAAGTGCGTGGCATCATCCAGTCCCTGGTGACGTATGGAGGTGTGAATACCGAATGGTACCCCGGTGTTACTGCGGAAGGCGAGGTGATTGATGTTTCACCGACCGGCGTTTTCCAGATCCTGCTTGAGAATAATTCTTTTTCCGGCGAGTACGCGATCAGCCCGATGGAAGACCTAGCGCCCTGGCAACCCAATCAAAAAGTGACAGCCGACAACCTTTCCTATGCCATCCTGGACGTCGATATATCGGCGGGCAAGACCGATCGATTCCGCGAATGGCGTCAGACGATCAACACCCGAGCCATAGCCGTGTCCGATCGAAATACCGGTGCCGAGGACGGCTACGCCAGCGTGTGGACCCCCCACGTTGATGGGGAGGGTTGGTCTGGTGGTATAGGACGGAATGACGGGAGCGCTTCCCATGAAGCATCCCCCATACTCAATAACACCAAGTACGGCCGTGGTGACGCGAATGAGCACGACCACCTCTTCGAATCCCAGGGCGGGAGCGATGCCTTGATGACGTTTTCCAAAGATGAGGATGGGAAGGAAGCACCTGTCGCGGCCCGTGCCGTGCCTCCGGAAATTGCTGAGTCGAATGAGTGATAACGTTCTCCGACCCGAGCACGTCATGATTAAACAACAACCCCGGGCTTGCGCCCGGGGCTATTGCATATTTTTAAGTTGTTGTGACGGTGCCGTGCGCCCTTACGCCGACTCCGCCAGATCCCGTGCCTTCTGAATAATCTCTCGGCTAAGCTCCGGCATCGGGTAGTGCTGCTGGAGGAACTCACGCAACTGCGACTGCTCAGCGATACGGAAATATACCGCTCGGTCGATCCGGTTGGCAGCAAAAGTCACCGCACGGGCCAATCGATTCGCACTCGCCGCTACCAGCATCTCCCCGTCCGGCTCGGTGCGGATCGGCAATAGCTCGAACTGCCAGGCCTGACGACGGTTCAGCACGCGCAGCGCCTCGTTGTCGAACTTCTCCCCGCTTAAGTCGATCGTCCCCGTGAACCGGTGATACTGCTCGACCCAGGCGTTCTCGATGCTGTGCAGCGTGACATCGAACATCCGTTCCGCCAGCACGCCAAACGGCATGCGGTGCTGCTTCTGTGCCTCGAGTACCTCGAATACCTGCTGCTCGCTGAGTATCCCTTGCTCGACAAGGATTTCCCCGATCTTGATCGTATTCCTGGTCAACCTGTTTCTCCTGTGTAGGCCGATACAACGCGGGCCCACCTAACCCATCGGCGGACCCGGCTCGGCGAGTTAGCCGGGAGTTTCAGGTTTATGCCAGTGAATTGCCCGGGAGGCGTCTTGGGACAACCAGCCGCGCCAGACGCACCCCAACCGGCACGTTGCAGACAGAAATAAGCCCGCCCGTCTCAAGTTAATCAACACGGACCAGCCCCGATTCAAGCACTATTTAAGTGTAAACAGCCCCCGCCGCCTTGCCCCGATGACGCACACGTTACAGCCGTAACAACCCGATCAATCCGCGGCCTGAAGGCCGTCGATCCGCTTGACCGTGAAGACGTTGAGTTTCAAGGCCGGGTCGTAAGCCCGTTCGCCCTGCACGCCCACCAGCCTGCCGAGATACCCGGTGGTATCGACCGGACCGCCGGGACGGATATACGCCACCGCTCGGCCAGTCGCCGGATCTGCCAGACGATACATCCGTGGCAGGGTCTTGCCGTCGTACACACTCGACGCCAGCAGCCTGCCCACCGCGTCGTAACTCACCGCCTCGACGGGCTGGGTCTGGGCCTGGGATTCTGGGTCACGGGCCGCAGCGATCGCGATCAACCCCTCTGCGATCTCCCGGTCGTGACGCAGCGACCCCAACCGGGTCGCCACACGGTACGCATCAGCCTGCGACAGCCCACCCGCCGCCCGCAGAGCCTCATACTTAGCAATCATCTCGTCAATCGGCCGATCTTCCAACGGCAACTCAAGCATCGCCTCCCGCTGAGATTCAAGCTCCGTCAGGCTATAAACCTCGACCGCCACCACGGGCTCATCCGCAGGGTCATTGAGCATCTCTTTAAGTTCTTCAACCGATGAGTCTGCCGCCTCCGGCTCGACCACCACCACCGCTGCCGGCTTCACAGGCTTGGCCTCCTCCACAACCGGGGCTTGCACCACCGGCTCCGGCTCGACGGGCTGGGCTGGCTCCACCACAGGGTCTTGCACCACAGGGTCGGGTTTTACGGGGTCGGGCACCACAGGGTCGGGCTTAGGCTCGATAACCTCCGGCTGTTCAACCGGCTGTGGTTCCACAGGCTCCTGAGGCTCTTCCTCGGCGGCGATCTCCATCGCCAACGCACGCCTCACCGTGCCCGGCGGCAGATACACATACGCATTGGGCGGCGCCACGATCCGGTAATGGCTCCCCTCCTCACCAACGATCTGCACACCGTCGCCCTCATTTAATATAGCCTGCGTCCGGTAGCTACCCGCCGGGCCGTTCAGGTCAGCCGCCTTCGCCTCGCTGCGGTCCGTATTCACCACGCCCACCGACCCGTCGCCCTTGGCATCGACAAAAGCCTTGGAGATATAGCTGTGGACCCCCTCCGGCGGAACAATCTTGTACCAACCGACGATCACCTCATCGACCCGCACAAGCCGGCCCTTCTTCAGCTCACCCACCCGATAAAAGCTGTCCGCCGCACCCGCACGCACATCCGTCTGGTTCTGATTCACCACCCCGGTGAACGGCACCTCCTGCGCCGAAGCCACGGAAAACCAGCCAGGACAACCCATCACCAACACCGCGATAAGCCAAGTGAAGGCCGACACGGGGGACACGGGGTTCGAGAGTTTCATTTTAGACGCCTCCTGATCGAGCCGGCAGCGCGGCCATCGCGCACCGGAAGTACCGCGACGGTATCGCGGCCCAATCAGAGCGTCAAGCGAGATGGGGGGCCAGAGGAAACGGGATGGCCGAGGGAAAAGCGTGGTTAATGCTTAGTGGTTGGCCATGAATCATACGGAAAGGGATTCCTGTTTCCAGCTTTCCAGCTTCCCAAATCTTCCGCTTTTCATACTCACCCCGATGGCGGCAGCGTCGGCCCGCTGGGCGGCGGAGGCTCGCTGGGGGCAGCCGTCGCACGATGGCACAGGTCCGTCAACTCATCGATCGCTTCCACCACCCCCTGCGCATCGGACTTGTTACTCTGCTCCAACTCCTGCTGGGCCGACACCGCCGAAGCACGGATCTCCAGATACCCGTGGCTGGTCGCGTTGCGCTTCACCCGGTCCAGTTCATCACGAAGACGCGCCAGATCTTGCTCGCGCTGAGCAGACAACACCGACTCCATCGACTCCGGCAGGTTGCTCACAAACCGCCTGAGCATCATCAATAAATCAGGATAAGCAGACAACTCACTGGTCACCTCCCCCGGCCCCGCCAAACCAAACCGCCGAGCCTTCTCCCGCCCAACCAGCGACACCGCCGACTCAATCAATTCTGACGGGTCATTATCTTTACTCAACAAATCGTCACACCCCGCCTGAACACACCGGGTCGCTTCGCCCCGTGACACATCCTCACCCAACGCCAATATCGGCCCGGCGTACTGCACCTCGCGCAGCCGTTCCACCACATCACAACCCTCAGCCCCCAGCCCCGAAAGATCCAACACCACCAAATCGTAAGGCTCATGCGCATCCTGCGCCTCATTCACACACGACACCGCATCAGACCCGCTGCTGGCGAAGTCCACCGATGCCCCCGCCTGTTTAAGATCACTAGCCACACGGAACCGCGTGCCATCCTCCCCATCCACCAACAAAACACGCGACCGCTGCAGCAACGCCGCAGCGCCCGACTTTAAACCACCCGCAAATGCACTGTCATCAAAACGATCAGACATCGCTGACCCTCCGCGCCTCCACGGATACCAATACCCACACCGGCCCTTGGCACTCCGGCTCCAGTAAGGTTCAGCCCTACCCAGGCGAACCCCACACCTGGATCACCATCGACACGTCCGATCACACCCTCAAGGTAATCGGACCATGGCTAGAGGTTTGACGTTGGGTTGTAACGGTTATGACGGTTGTATTGGTACGGCTGGTGTAGGGCGAGGAGTTACACCGATGTACAACCGCTTCATCGCGGCGAAAAAATCAGTTCCGCCACAACAACGGCAACAAACAGCCCAGATACGACATGGGTTGACAAACGACTGACACGTCCGTTCGCGGAACCCAGCCCAAACCTCGGCCCAAGGCCGTGCCAAAACGCAAACCCCACTGCAACCGTGATCGCACCGAATACCCACAACGGCCAACGTGACGAACCCAAGGCGATCAAATCACCCGCATCACCAATAGGCTCAAAGACTCCGATGCCAAGGTAGGCACCATTGGCGATCAGGCAAAACCCAGCGAAAAACCGCAGCAGGTAGATTCCACGGGCTTTGGAGATCGCCGCAACACCAAGTGCTGCCAGAGGGGCCAACACGCCGATGACCGGGCCACACCAAACAACACTTAACGGATTTGGATTATGCGACAACTCCGTCAGAGAAAATGACAACGGGTACAAATAAACTTTTGATACCACCCCGCCGGTCACCCAGGCCCCCACGACATGGCCGATCTCGTGCACGATCATCATCCCCAACCAAGACAACCCGATCGTGGAAACGATGAGTACGATTTGATAGACACGATTCATACAGGGGGCCTTCATTCCATCGGCACGGACAACAACTCCACCCGCCAAGCCAACGCATAATCCCAAGGCTCGTCATACACCCCGTCACGCCTCGTCACCTCAAGCCGATACCGCCCAGCCTCAAGATTCTTGAGATAAATATGCTCAACATTGTCGACCCGGCTGTTGCTGACCGCCAGGTCGTGTTCGTCGCCGTTGTCATCCGTATGAATCAATCGTAGGTTCAGGTCGGCCGTGCGCGGCAATCCAGCCCAACCATCACCCCCACTTGGCGACACACCCGTAACCCTGCGGTGCCATGTCAAAATAATTGACGCCTCACCCATCGGTGCCTGCGTCGCAAAGGTGTAGACCGCCTTCTGATCCGCCTCGATCGTTCGCAAGTCCCACCCCATACGCTTGGGCAACCGCACCGGGTCGGACCCGGGGTTAGATCCGGCGTCGGCGCTTCCGGGAACGGCGGGGGGGCCAGCCTGCATAATCTGAAGACTGTGGTCAAAATGAACCACACCCGCGCCCAGATGCTCATCAAGCGGGTGCCCCGCCTGCTGCTGCCAACCCGCAGGCTTCACCGCACCCGCCAGCAGCACCGCCTTGATAACCTCCGCCTTACCCGCACGGTGCGAATGCTTCGTCATCTCATCCGCAGCCTGTAACAGCCTCGTAGCACACGCCGCGACCGCCGGCGTCGTGAAACTGGTCAACCCACGCGGCCCCACAATGTCCGGCTTGCTGCGACCCCGCGTCTCGACCCGTGTGTACCCCCCGCTGGACCCCCCCTGATTAGACTTCGCCGATCCAACCGCGATCACGTTAAACGCCGTCCCCAACAGATAAGGCACCGGCGTCTGCTTCCCATTATTTACACCGACACAAACCACCGTGTCACGCATATCAATCTGCCAGTCTATACGACGCAACACATCCACCGCGTTAGGCGCATCGCTGACCCATGAATGTGTCAGCACACGCATCGGCCCACCCACCGGCGGATCATCCGTCCCCGCATTGAGATACCCAAACGACATCCAGTCACGCGACTCAAAACAATGCACCACGCTGACCCCCGGCGCAAGCCCCGTCAGGCCGTAGATCTCACGCGCCGTCGCAAAAGCGTGCCCCGAAACCTTCGAAGGCCCCGACCGCTCGACAAACGTCACACCCTTGAACCTCGGCGAACGTGTATTTGGTAGATACTGCCCCGCACCGACCTCCACATGCCCGACCGTGATCCCCTTGCCGGTCGGGATCGCCTTGCCCAGCCGGGCCCGTGCCGTGTCGATCCCCAATAGATGATGCAACGACGGCGGCTTGGCCGCGGGCCGGGTCGCCGGCTGCGTCTTTGCCAGATCGGTATCCGCCCCCCGTGTCACCCCCGACGCCCCGGCCCCCTCAGTTTCCTCCAAACGAGCTGTACCCGAACCCTCACCCGACAACTGGGCCGACGACCGCTGCGGGTCCAGCCACCACGCCGCCGACGCCAGCAACGCCACCGTCAGACCGATAAGTACCGCGTTTTTTAGATCATTCACTACCATCGAGTATCGGCCCAATCTACCCACACACTTCGGCCACACCGCCCACAACCCGCCCACGGAACACCCCGCACCTTAGCGATGTACTCAATACCGCCGATGACCCCCGAAAGTTCGACGAATTTCTCTATGATGTCTCAGCAGACGCCAAACCAAGCCTTACTTAGAGCCCCGCATTGCCCAAAGCAGACTACCTCATCATCGGATCGGGACTCACCGGCAGCGTCATCGCACGCACCCTCGCCGACGCCGGGCGTGATGTACTCGTTGTCGAGCGCCGTGACCACGTCGGCGGCAACGTCCACGACCACACGCACACCTCCGGCATACACATCCACACCTACGGCCCACACTACTTCCGTACCAATTCCGACCGCGTCTGGGACTTCGTCACACGCTTCGCCGAATTCTTCAAGTACGAGGCATCCCTCAAAACACTCGTCGATGGCCAACACGAAAACTGGCCTATCGCCGCCAGCTACATCGCCAAACACATCGGCAACGACTGGAAGCCCGAATTCACCGGCACACCCACCAACTTCGAGCAGGCCGCACTCTCCCTGATGCCCCGTGGCATCTATGAGAAATTCATCAAGGAATACAACGAGAAGCAGTGGGGCGTACCCGCTGACACCCTCTCCGCCGACCTCTGTAAACGCTTCGACGTCCGAGCCGACGACGAGCCGCGACTAAAACCCGACTGCAAACACCAGGGCATCCCCCTGCAGGGCTACACGCATCTGATGCAACAGATGATCCAAGGCATCCCCGTCGAGCTGAACTTCGATTACCTCAAACGCCGCAGCGAAACCCAGGCACGCGAGCTCACCATCTTCACCGGCCCGATCGACTCGCTGTTTGATTACGAGTTGGGCAAGCTCCACTACCGCGGCCAGCAACGCAAACACACCTTCCTACCCGACACCCACAACGCCCAGCCCTGCGGCCAGGTCAACACCCCCATGCACTCCCATGGCCCCTCCATCCGCACCCTCGAATGGAAGCACATGATGCTCCCAGCCCAGGCCCAGCCAATCTCCGGCACCCTGCTCACCACCGAAACCCCCTTCACCCCCAACGACCCCGGGGAGTACGAATACCCCTTCCCCGACAATACCAACGCCCAGCTCTACCGCCGATACCGCGAGATGGCCGACGACACCGAACGCCTCCTGGTCTGCGGTCGGCTAGGCGAATACCGATACTTTGACATGGACCAGGCCATCGCCCGCGCCCTGATCCTGGCCCAACGCATCCTGCGCCACGACCCCAACGCCGACCGCCTGCCCAACGGGTAATACGGATTCTGTTAAATCTATGGGCGGTCGTTTTACCCTCAGCCCCCGGCTTTGCCGGGAGATCGACTGGATAATGTGCGCGAGTTTTAACACAAGTCCACATAAAACAGCTGAAACACGGAGACTCAATAATCCCAAGGCCAGAGAAAAGTCAGCCGTAAATGAACGTGAATAGGATTCAGCCTCGCTCGGGATACTTTTTTCATGATTCGCGTTCATTTGCGTTCATTCGCGGCCACTATCTTCTCCGCACTCACCCCCCCTTCGCGGCTATACTATTTCCATAACTATGAGTGAAACCTCTAAACACACGCCCAGCATCAGCATCGTCATGCCGACCTACAAGCGCCCGGACCTGATCCGCCGCGCCGTCAAGAGCGTCCTCGACCAGACCGTCACCGACTGGGAGCTGGTCATCTCAGACGACGAACAACCCCCCGGGCCGACCTGGGAATACCTCCGAAAGCTCGCCGCCACCGACCGCCGTATCCGCATCATCCAAAACCCCGAGGACCACGGCCAGATCCCCAACAACAACTTCGTTCTACGCCAGGCACGCGCACCCTGGATCAAACCACTCTACGACGACGACGCACTGAAGCCCGGCTGCCTCCAACGCATGCTCATCGCCACACTCAAGAAACCCGAAGCTTCCGTCTTGATGTGCCTCGCCGACAACTTCCTGAACAACGAACTCTCCAAGCCCGGCCTACGCGGCGCAGCCTCCACCCTCGAATACCTCGAACCCGACGACGCACTACTCGCTTGCTATCTCCAGGACCTTGAGGTCGGCACACCCGTCCAGTGCATGATCCGACGTGAGGACATCCAGGCAGGCGTCCTCTGGGAAAACCCCGGCGACATGAACTCCGCTTTCGACTCCTGGTGGCTCTACCGCCTCATCGCTCGCGGCGGCGTCCTGCTCCTAAACGAACCGCTCATCGACCAGCACTGGGGACACGTCACCGGCACATCAGAAATGCAAGACAACCCCCAACTCATGGACCACGACATCCTACGGCTCAAGCAACTGCTACGCCCCATGATCCAGTCCGGCACACGACCACCAACCCTCAAAACCATCGAACAACAAACGCGCATCATGCGCGCGATACTTCGACTCCGCGATCGTCAATACATCCCCGCCCTCAAGCTCACCGCCCCCTGCATGAACCCCCAGGCCTGGCGCTACGCCCTACGCTGGCTAAAAAATAAACGCCACCCCGGCCGACACCCCCTGGTCCCACGCGAAGAACTCTGGCCGTGAGTTACGACCACCCAGGGTTTGACTTCTAAAAATATTACACTTGACTGGCGAAGAGTGGCCCAACCATAGCCGTTTGCGATATCTCGCCACGATAGATCCCTACAAGATGATCAACAATCACCTGCAAGCCTGCCGGTGGGATGCTCTCCCCAATGACTTCTCTTATCGTCTTATCGCTTACCCGCTTGTTGTCTGATCGCTGCCACTCGTAGTCGTATTGATCAAGCGTGTGAATTCGGAATGCCTCGCAGAGCGATAGAACCCGATTTTGTTCCGGGTGAAGTTTGTTGTCACTACAAGCATAGGAAAGATTCCGAGTCAGCGCACTAGCAGGCTTATCGAAAGACATCCGCTTGTATGCCGACGTGTACCCGCGCATCAAATCCCGTTTGCCGCCGCGATCAACACTCGGGCGGGGCAGCATCGAACCGCATTTTTGACAATAAAGTGGTGTTTCACGCGACGCACGGTTTATTCCGTGACGATCCCGACCGGCCGAATGTGTCTGATTCCCTTGAAACCCACAACTTACACATTGATTGTCAAATGCGCTGTGTTCCTGGGGCGTATTCTTAACCCACCAGTGCTTCATCGAATCCAACAATGGGACACGGTGAAACGGCACGTTGGAAACCGCAGTCTCAGAAGACCTTGCATCCAGACAAGGCAATCCTTCAATGGTATCACGCACCGTTACCCAGCGGGCAGTGCCGTTTTGCCCATCACGAGTATGTGTTGGAGGTGGCATAAACGTTCCGCAATCTGTAAACCAATCAATAAGGTTTGGGTTGCGGGAAAACACGGTAATCAATCGCTGCCGACACTGAGGAACACCGTAATCGGCAAACTCCACAACCTCAGCACGTCCAACGTACTCAGAGCCTAACTGTGTGCGTATGAAATCAACGATCTGAACCATCGATCCATCATCATCCACGATCGGTGTATCAGCCATCTGCGGAACGTTCTCAAGAAGAACGATTTCAGGCCGAAGACGGCAAGCCAGGTCCATGGTCGGAACAATAAGACGATTACGATCGTCGTGAGGTGGTTTTCGACCGGCACGGATAGCATTTAACAACTTGCCTTGGCCGTTCTTTGACATCCCTTGGCATGGCGGCGTGGCGTAAAATAATTTCAGATCGACCCCATTCAGGCGTTCGCAGGCGTCTCTTTGAACTTGATCGACGACTTCCCAAATATCACCAGTAATTGCATGTGTTTTGGGGAAATTGAACTTAAATACCGCGTGACGATCTTCAAGTTGTTCATTTGAAACCAGAATATCAAACCCTGCCGCTCGTATAGCAAGGTCGCCAAGCCCCCCCGACGTAAACAGACTGATTGCCGTCATCTTTGAGTCCACCATATTGGTGACTATAGTCTTCGTTTGTAGCTGTGGCTAATTCCACCAGCACCCAAACAATACCCGATCAAACGGCGATGTCAACGGGTAGCCATTTTTGAGCCCAGTATCCAGTATTTTAGGCAGGCTCGGGTATGAGATCATCCCGATTGCGTCGATTTAGAAACTCCCGATACCCGCCGTCCGAGAGGACGCAGAGCCAGCCCTCATACATCTTTCGAATGCCGGAGGGGCTCATGGGAGAAACGCTTGTGGTTCTGCCTCCGCCCGGACGAGGTGTAGCAATCTTTCTCCAATCCCCAGATCCAAGTTCATTTGAATAGGACAAGGCCACAATCCTTGGCCTCCCACCGATGAAATCCCAGAGAATACCCAATAGATTGTTCGTCTCTCGATGATGCGATTTCCAGTCATATCTCTTCACGCATCCGATCCTCGTGCCTCCAATGGCAGGTCGATCAATACCACGCTTACGGCAATCGGCTGGCGTGGGCACGCTTCCGCATGTCGCCTTGACTTCGATCCCTCCGCCAACGAATGGACTGAACGGCTTTTTCTCGTTCGTTTTACCTGCCAACTGATTCCAGGCTTTCTTGCCGACTGGGTCCATCAGAAGAAGATCGGGGTATCCATCCTGATGTGGGTTCGGCTCGAATAAACCACCGCCGGTTTTGACCACGGCTGTTGTAAACAATTCACCGATAAAGCCGCTAAGATTCCGCATTCCCAAGATCGCTGCGATATCCAGATCAATCCCATATAACTCGTCGATCAACTCATGAGTCAAGTTGATCGACGAGGTGAGTACGGCGGTGGAAATCGGAACATAGCCTCGGCCCCGTGTAACTTCAATCTGGTTCACGCCACGCAATGTATAGTTCGCGGGGACTCTTGGGCCAGCCAACCCCCGTGGCTCACGCAGCAAGTAGTACGCATCGACCCCAAGGCAAACCGCAATTTTCTGCAGCGATGTAAGTGTAGGGCTCTTGATCCCTCGCTCGAGTTGGCTGATATAAGTACGATCAAGCTTTGATGCTGCGGCAAGACCCTCCTGACTCATCCCAGCCAATTCGCGGTAGTGTTTTAATGCCACAGAGAAAATATGAGTTAAATCCATGGCTGAAGACTATTGTCTACACTTTTGGCCGGCCACGGACTATAGTCTACGCGCCACGTTCCCGGCCCCATGTATTCCGCCACCTTAAGCACACTGCCACCTAATCAACTCCACGGAGCCTGACCCGATGCCGCTGGCGCCACCCCGGCCGACACCCCCTGGTCCCACGCGAAGAACTCTGGCCGTGAATTAGAAGGGGTGACGATTCATCCACCCCATCTCGGTTCGACCGAAACCTAGAGCAGATCAAACCGACGTGCAGCACTCAGCAACAACCACCCAGCTACCCAGATCACCCCGACAACCAGGAACCCCGTCGCACGGTCGGCATCTTCAATCCACCACGCCCCGATAAAACCCACCGCAGCCAACATCATCGCAGCCAAACGGGCTAGGCATATCAGCACAACACGTTCGCCCACCGTCGTTGGGCGACGCCGCCCCGGCCGATCCCCGAATCCAAAAAAATCACCGAAGTCACCCGAATCCATGGTAGCCCTTTCAGCTTGCCCCCTCGCCTTTATCGGTCAACTTTTAGCCCCCCTCAAACGCCTTTGCCCCCGCCATCTATCATGGCCTAGGGCGGTGATGCCCGGCCCACAGCCGAATCGCGTTACCATCAGTGCAAGCCGGGTAAGATGCGACATAATCTCAGCACGAAGGAACACTCCCTGATGCACCACCGCTCCAAACACGCTCAAATCACCCGCCTTATTCTAATCCTCGCTCTGCTCTCCCTGGCGATCCCCGCCACAGGCTGCCAGATGCTCCCCGTCTGGGCAACCCGCCCTATCAAGCCCGCGCCCCTCGAGCCCGGCGACACGATCATGTTCATCGCACCGGCAGGCGACCTGAATAAACAACGCGTCATGCTCGCCAAGCAGCGCCTCCAAGACATGGGCTTTGTCATCAAGCATCAGGACGACCTCTTCAGGCAGTACGGCTACCTCGCCGGGACCGACGAACAACGCGCCAAAGAAATCATGGCCGCGTTTGAAGACCCCGATGTCGATGCCATCTTCCCAGGCACCGGTGGCTACGGCGCAACTCGCATCCTCCAAATGCTCGACTACCGCAGCATCCGTAGGCACCCCAAGATGCTCATCGGGTTCAGCGACATCACCGCGCTACACCTGGCGATCAATCAAAAGGCCGGCCTGGTCACCTTCCACACACCCAACCCACAGTACGGCCTGGGCAGCGAAGGCAACCTCTCGGACTTCTCCGCAACCTACTTCTGGCGCGCAATCCTCAAATCAAGCTACTACGACGACCACGGCAACCGCCTCACCCCCGGGTGGACCTACGAATTCCCGCAAGATGTCCCCGCGCCTAAAACACTCGCCACCGGCAAAGCGCGCGGCCGTCTCATCGGCGGAAACTTCTCTCTCATCGCCGCCACCATGGGCACGCCCTACGAAGTCCAGACCAAGGGACGTATCCTCTTCGTCGAAGACGTCCGCGAAGCTCCCTACCGCATCGACCGCTTCCTCTCGACACTACGACTCGCCGGCAAACTCAAAGAACTCAACGGCGTGATCCTCTGCCACTTCACACGCACCGAAAAAGAAGGCGAAGAACCCTCCGAATTCAGCGTCAACCAGGTCTTCGAGCAATACTTCGCCGACCTGGGCATCCCCGTGATCTACGACTTCCCCACCGGTCACCACAAGTTCAACGCCTCCCTCCCCGTCGGCGCACTGGTCGAATTGCAAGCCACCGAGGACGGCAACACCGTGACCGTCCTGGAAGACCCCGTGCAGATCGGGAAATAGCAGTCCAAAACCCCAAAAATCCCTTTATCTGAGCCCAGCCTCCCCCTATAATGTAAAGGGCGTTACACAAAGCTATTTCTGATACTTCCCTCTTTACTCGGCAACAGGCGGGCACCCACCGATGGCCACACGACACTTAGATAGCAAACACCCCGTGGCAAGACCGGTAGCAAGCCCATTGGCATGGGCCCTCCTGGCGTTGACCTTCCTGGCCGCCACACCAGCCGCCCACGCGGCCGACAAGTCGATGTGGATATGGAGCGAAGCTGCGCTGATCCGCAACAACCCCGCCGCACGCAGCGGCGCAATCAACTTCATGAAAGCCCAGGGCATCGGGACCGCCTACCTGTTCACCTCCTGGAACATCCTCTTCACCGATACGCCCCAATACCGCACCATGATCGCCGACTTCCATGCCAACGGCATCGAGGTCTACGCGCTGGATGGCGACCCGGGCTACACCGTCCCCAACAGCGGCGCAGTGTTAGCCGCCGCAGGTTTCCAGGGCGTACTCGCCTACAACGCCACCAGCGCACCCAACGAACGCTTTGACGGCTTCAACGCCGACGTCGAGCCCTGGGCACTGCCCGATTGGAACACCAACCCCACACAACAGGCCCAGTGGTACCTGGACCTCGCGACGATGTACATGCAAAAAAAAGCCGACGCCGGTGCCACACTCAAGGTCGGCCCGGACCTCGCGCCCTTCTTCGACATCGCCGCAGCATTCCCCGCCCTCCAAAACATCACCTACAACGGCAACACCAAGCCCTTCTACCAGCACGTCCAGGACATCTACGACTACATCACACTCATGGATTACCGTGACTTCGCCCTGGGCCCCAACGGCATCGTCAATGGAGCCGCCGCAGAGATGGCATACGCCGCCACAATCGGCAAGCCCGTGGTCATCGGCGTGGAAACACAAAACGTCACACCCGACGTCGTTACCTTCTACCAGGAAGGCCCCGCCGCCATGCAGACCGCGCTGGACCAGACCGAAGCGGTGTACGGCAGCCAGCCCGAATTCGACGGGTTCGCCCTGCACCACTACGGCGCACTGCTGGACTTCCTGCCCCCACCCGCCCAGCCAGGCGACCTCGACGGCGACGGCTACGTCGGGATCACCGACCTGAACCTGATCCTCTCAGGATGGAACCAAAACGTCATCGCAGGCGACATCTGGTCCGGCGACACCGACGGTGACGGCTTCCTGGGGATCGCCGACCTCAACAACGTCTTAAGCAACTGGAACGCCGGTACTCCCCCACCAGCCGACGCCCTGGCATTAGTCCCCGAGCCCGCATCAGGGGTCACGCTGGCCTGCTTAGGGTTCTGCCTACGACGACGGCGACCCCGACCCGCCACGTCTTAGCCAACGCAGTTCCTCGGACCCGCTCAGCCACGCACCAACCAACACGATCCCCGCCCCGACCCCGACCATCCCACCAAGCAGCAGCGCACAACCAGACCACGTCAAACCCTGCGCAGGATAATTAAGCCCCATCGGCCAAAGCACACCCGCCATCACGACCGTGAGCACCGCGGTCCGCCCCCAGCCTTTAATCACCGACGCATCCACCGGTGCCCCGACGTGCCGCCGAACCAACATTAACAAGATCAACACTTGCGCAACAGCACTGATCGCGGTCGACCACGCCAGCCCCGCCGCACCCAACGGCCAGATCAGCGTCAGGTTCAACGTCAGGTTAAAAAAGACCATCGTCATGCTGACACGCAACGGGGTTTTCGCATCGCCCACCGCATAAAACGTACGAGTCAGGATGTGCGTCATCGAATACGCCCACACAGCCGAGGCATACCCCGCCAATATAGCCGCGACACGCAGCGAATCCTGCAACTCAAATAGCCCATGCTCGAAAACCACACGGGTCAGCGGGACACGCACCAGGATCAGCCCGACACTCGCGGGCAGACCGATGAAAAACGACAGCCGCAACCCCTGGCGCAAAATAGCCTGAAAACCGGCCTTCCCCTGGTCGGATCGGTCAGCCGCAGCATGTGCCAGCGCGGGGAAAATCGCCGTAGCAATCGCGATCCCAAAAACACCCAGCGGGAACTGATACAACCGCTGCGCCCCAGCCAACGACACGACCTGCCCCGCATCCACAATCGGGTATGCCATCTCCCTCCCAAATAGCGACAGCATCCCCGCCCCGCCGTCCTTGGGCGCAAAACCCCACGCGATCAACATATCCATCGCCGCGTTGATCTGAAACACCGCCAGCCCCAGAACCATCGGCCCCATCACCCAGAGCATCTTCCTCAGAGGCTCCGCCGTGCTTGAAAAATCTACCGTCAACCGATCCACACGCATCAACGCCACAACCTGCCACACAAGCTGCAACACCCCAGCGATCAACACACTGACCGCGACGATGTGGATCGCGTAACGCAGCCCCTGTTCATTCAGACCGCCGATCCCCGGGGTATACGTCGCAAACACGATCCCCGCGATCATCGTCAGGTTCAATAGCACCGGTGCCGCGGCCGGCGGGCCAAACTTCCCACGCACCTGCAACGCCCCCCCGATCAACGCCACCAAACAGATCATCGGCATGTACGCCAGCATCCACATCGTCAAACGGATCGCCAGCACCGTGTCGTCTGCCCAACCGCCACGCGAAACCATATACCACAGCCCCAACTCACCCAGCAGCGTCAGCCCGGAAGTCACAATCAACAACAACGCGATACACAACGAAGCAAACCGCCGCGCGACCTTAGGATCGTTGCGGACCAACTCGGCATAGGCCGGGATAAACGCCGAAGACAACGCCCCCTCCCCAAACAGCCTGCGGAAGAGATTCGGGACCATGAACCCAATCACAAACGCCGAGGTGATCGGCCCACGCCCAAACGAAGCAAACAGCAGCGCGTCACGCAGCAGCCCCGTGACCCGTGACCCCAACGTCAGTAAAGCAACCAGCACCGCGTGCCCAACAAAGCGCGGCACCTCGGGTGTAACGCCCGACGGCTTCTGCGGTGGCGGGGGGGCGGGATGACTCTTCGATGTGTCGTGGTTCAGATCGCTCATTCAGACCGCTCGGCGAAACCGGGGGTACCGGGGGTGCCTGCCGTGCCCAGGGCTCGGCCTATCGAGATCAGGGCCCACAAGGCCAAGGCGACGGACATCCCCAACTCGTGTGCGTAGATGTCCGCCGTATCGACACCGCGTCCGGTAAAGCCCTGGGCCGATTCAATCATCGGCGCGGACAAGGCCATAACAAGAATCGTCGCCACCGCACCCAGCCTCGGCCTTGTCATGCCCGCCGGGAACGCCGCCGCCAGCAGCCAGGTACCCAGCATCGCCGCGAAGAAGTGGCAAGGCTTGTCGATCCCGCCCCAGGTCGGCGTGAAGTAACCAAGCAACCGCTGCGTCACAGCCGTCCCCGACACAGGCAACGCCAACACCAGCACCCCGGCCACGCCCGCCAGCCAGAACGACCGCGCCGCCCACACAAGAGGCTTCTTTGGCCTGCGTCCGCGCTTTACCGTCGCGAACACCACCACCGTCAGCACCCCCACCGCGCTAGCCAGGAAATCGCTGAACATCACCTGCCGCTGCGCCCATTGCTGCGCCAACTCGTCCCCCCCAGCATAAAGTAGCGCCAAGACGCCCGCGCATACAACGGCCCATGGCTCGCCCACGCCACGCCCAGCCACCTTCGCACGGATCATCAACCAGGTCAGACCGGCAAACGCAACAAAATGCATCCCCTTGTCCGGCTGAAAGATCGGCTCGGTCTTAGGCGGCGGGAACAGTGACAGCTTCGGCCAGTGCGACCCCACCGCCAACGCAAACCAATAAACCCCCAGCACCCACCGCCACCGGTTCGCCCCGCCTCCCCGGTCTGATGAATCCAAATAAGCAACTATCTTTTTCAAACAGATATCCCGTCCTCATCGACCGACCGTAAGCCCAATACACAACCGCCGAGCCTGTGAATGACATGATCTTAACGATACGACCAGAGGCTGTACCCGGTTTGCCAATAGCCCGTTTCCACACCATCTATCACCACCGCTTGCTGGGATCAGGCTTTGGGCCACCATGGGGGCTTCTGCGGGCAGGCTGGACCGACAATTTACCACAATTACCCTGATTAACAGCGGAAAATAGTTGCCCAAGACCCAAGCGGACATATACTTAGGGCGAGCGAGTGAATGATTCACTTGGCTGTTCGGGGGAGACCAACAGGACCAACGACATCAAACCCATGGGTGATCCCGCCGCCCACAAGGTGGGTTTGTAACAAAGGTGACCATTGGGCTGTTTAGCAGGATTCAATACGAAACCCATCACCGCAGCGATCTGTCTTGTGGCGGTGCTGTGCGCGGCCGGTGCATCAGCTCATGCCACGCCCTTCCTGAATCTCCAAGAGACCTTCGCCCCCACACGCCAGCGGATTGAATCGGGTCAGGGTGCCGACCTCCTTTTCATCGGCGACAGCCTGTCGTTCAAACCCGGCAGCTACCTCCCGCACCTCCGCACATTGATGCAGTCCCAGTACGGCGATGGGGGCTACGGCTACCAGGGTTTCAGCTTATGGACAGGCGCCGGCTACTTCGGAGTCAACCCGATCCCCTCAGCCTGGACCGTCGGCCTAATCAATGACGACTCCACCCCACATCGCAGCCTTGACGGGCTCTGGGCCAGCGCCAATGCCGTCACCCCGTCCAGCTCCTTGCCTAGTGCACGGTACGACGCGATCTCCCAGAACATGACCTTGCACTACCTGGCCCAACCCGGCGGCGGCAGCTTCCAGATCGATCTCCCCGAAGGCGGCACGGTCACGCTCGACGCCGACGCGGCCACCCCCACGGTCAAGGAGTTCTCATACACCTTTGCGGGGGCGGACCGCCGGATCATTCTCACGTCCGACGGGACCGGCCCGGTTACGATCCTGGGTGCTGACAACCGATCCGGGAACACCGGCATAAGGCTCCACCGCGCTGCGAACGGGGGCTGGGGCGTCGATAATTTCCTGGATCGAGACTTTACATTCGACCAACAACTTGGGCTGATCCAACCCGGGGTGGTCGCCATCTGGCTGGGCCAGAATGACGCGCAATATACCCGTGAGACATACACCCCCAAACTCTTGGCACTCCTTGATCGGCTCGAGGCCCAACTCCCTGACGCCAAGTTCCTGCTGATCGGTAGCCACGATACCGGCGGCAGTGCGCTCCCCGGCCTGGTTCAAGCCATGGAAGACGTAGCCATCGAACGATCCACCGGCTTCATCAACATTTTCGAACTCGCGGGGGACAGAGACTTCCTGGTACGCCACAGGTTCCTCAGTGATGGGATTCATATGAGTGAGACCGGCGGGGCGTATTTTTCTAACATCCTGTTCGACCTGATCCAACCCGCGTTGTCGGAAGCAGGCGACCTGAACTTTGATGGTTTCGTGGGCCTGCAAGACCTGAACATGGTGCTGAACAACTGGAACGAAGAGCGGGTTATTCAGCAACTCGACGGCGACTTGGATGGAGACAACTTTATTGGCATTAGCGATCTGAATATCTTGCTGAGCAATTGGAATCAGCAGGTTCCCGCAGGGTCTATCCACCTTGGCGATACCAATGGCGACGGGTTTGTTGGGTTGGAGGACCTCAACGCGATCTTGAACGAGTGGAACATGACGGTCCCGGTACTCGAACCTTTGGTCGGGGACATCACCCGCGACGGATTTGTTGGATTGGAAGACCTGAGTGTCGTGCTAGGCAATTGGAACGCAGGCACGCCCCCGCACGTCGAGGCCTTGGCGCTTGTGCCCGAACCAGGGGGGATCGCTATCTTCTGTGCCGCAGGCCTAGCCCAGATGAACCGCCGCCGACGGTCTTAACCGGCGGCTGAACCTTCTATCCGTCTTAGCCGTACAATACCTTCCCTCCGCCGGGTCGGTCCCGGCTTGGGGTTGAACCGATCTACACACCCTGGTTGCCTCTCTATCACATCTGATGCCCCCGACACCCTCCGCCCCTAAGACCCAGCCGCCGGACTCCCAAGAGCCTGCCAAGAACGCCCAACCGCTGGGCCGGCGCACCGCTGGCGGGTTTGTCTGGCTTCTTGCGCAGACGTTCTCGACCAAATTCGTGGGGATCGCCAGCCAACTGGTTCTCGCTTGGCTGCTGGTGCCCGAGGACTTCGGCCTAGTCGGGTTGACCTACACCGTCACGGTTATGGGCAACCTGCTCATGCGGGCCGGGGTCCAGGAGCTGCTCATTCAACGCCCGCACTTCCGACGGTGGGCGACACCTGCCTGCTGGATGGCGTTGGCCAGCGGGTTCGCCGCAGGCGTGTTCATGCTCCTGCTGGGCCTGGGGGCAGTACGTTTCTACGACGACCCGAGGCTGTTCGGCCTCATCGCCGTTCTCGCCTTGGGGGCACCCATCCAGGCCAGCCTGGTCGTCCCCAACGCCCACCTTTTCCGCCAGATGCGGTTCCAGACACTCGCCACAATCAATGTCGCCAACGCCACACTGCGGGCTGGGCTCACCATCGTGTTCGCTATCTATGGCTTCGGAGCCTACAGCTTCGTCCTCCCCCAGCCCATCGCCTTCGCCTTCATGTCGGCCGTGATGTGGTGGTGTGCGCGGCCGCCGGTCCGTCTGAGACTACGCATCAGGCGGTGGCGATACATCATCGGCGACGCGGTCAAAACCATCGGCGGAGACTTTGGCTACTTCGTCATCAATCAGGGGGACTACATCGCCCTGGGTTTGTTCCATGCCCCTGCCGTCGTGGGCCAGTACTTCTTCGCCTACAACCTCTCCGCCAGCACGCTAATCCTCCTCTCGGTGAACATGCGGCAGGCGATCTTCCCGACCCTCAGCCAGCTAAAAAACGAACCCAAACGCCTGATAGAGGCTTTCCTCCGCGCCGCCCGGGTGCTGGCGGTCGTGGGTGTGCCGGCTTGTTTCCTCCAAGCCGCGGCGGCCGGCCCTGTCTTACGCATGTTATTTGATGACCGTTGGCTCCCGGCTATCCCCCTGTTCACACTACTGAGCCTCGGCATGGCTTTCAGTATCCTTCACGGCCCCTGCATCGCACTGGTTCAAGCGCAGGGCCGCTACGGCATGTATCTCGCGATGACAGGTGGTTACGCTTTTGCCATCCTTACCGGAACCATCATCGCCTCGTGGGCGGGGGAGACCGTGGCCGTCGCCGCTGTCGTCGCCTTGCTGGGCACACTCGCCGGCTTCGCCTGGCTCTACATCGCAATACGTCCGTTGGGGCACGGCCTAGGCACAGTTCTACAGGTTATCGGCAAGCCCGCACTCGCCGCCGCGATCGCCATCGCCCCCGCCTGTGCCATGGCCTACGCCGTCCCTGACCAGCCCTTAGCCGATATTTACCGCCTGATAATCGTGCTTGTCTTTGGTGGCCTGCTATACCTGCCGATGATTCGGTGGATCGCACCCGCCTCTTGCCACGACCTGTTGGTCCTCGTCGCTGGTATGCTAGGATCACGCCTCAATTCCCGATTAGGGCAGACCGTGACACGTTATCTATTGAATCAAGCCCAACGCATTAAGGAGAAGCTGTGATGAGGTCTTTTGGACACTTGACGCCGAGGTATATCATCAACCGACTCAAGGGGATGTGGTATCACAAGACCTGTCCAACCCACCCTTGGCTCACCCGCCAAGCCAACTCGATCCTCGATACCTACCTGAAAAAATCCGACCACGGCCTGGAGTTCGGCAGCGGTCGCAGCTCGATATGGCTCGCTAAGCGTGTCGCGGGCCTCACCAGCGTCGAACACCACGAGGGCTGGTACCAGCGTGTCAAGCAGATGTTCGCCGAGCAAGACGTCACAAATGTTGACTACCGCCACCTCCCCCAAGTCGCCGGGGGCGGCTCACCCGCCGAATCTGGTTATGTAAAAGTCGCCGAAGACTTCGAGTCAGGCAGCCTGGATTTTGTGCTGGTCGATGGGATCTATCGCGATCACGTCGCGCTTTCGGTTTTGAGCAAGCTGCGCCCTGGCGGCCTGTTGATCATTGACAACGTCAACCGTTACCTCCCGTCGGACACCCACTCGCCGGTCTCACGCAGCTTCCAGGACGGACCCAATGGCGAGGCATGGGAGCAGGTATACCGCGAGATATCGTCGTGGCGATCTATCTGGACGTCGTCCGGCGTGTGGGACACCGCGCTCTTTTTTAAGCCGAGCTGATCCCTTCCACCGGTATGTATCTAACGCGAACACCGCGGCTTTTACTCGATGCAAATGCCTTTGTTGAGCATCGGAAATAGGTGCTTGGGCGATGGCCCGCCACATTAAATGGTGTGATGCAGGACCGTGAAGGGCTCGGCTTCTTTGACACGCTGGACGAAAAAATCGGGGTTCTTCAGGTAGATGACATTGCCACTAAGCCCAGGCTCGGCGGTGTCCACCCCAACAAGTGACCGCTCGAATGGCCGATAGTGGTACGCCTTAAACCCAAACGACACCATACGCTCATGCAAGTCGGACGACTCGGCACCATAGCCCTCGTTACGGCCAACAAACTCCAGGATCAGAGCCACGGTCTCCAGTCGGCCCAGTAAGGCTTGAGCGCCGTTTATCACAAAACTCTCGAAGCCTTCGACATCGATCTTGATAACCGTCGGGGATCGGTCGCCGACCACGTCATCAAGCGTCACCACGGGTACCTCTTCGACGGCCCCATCGTAGCTTTCACCCTCGGGCAAGATGTGATTGGTCGGGCCCTGATCCACTATGAACCTCAGCGTACCGGTCTTATCACCCACGCCCTGCCGACACGCTTCGACCCGATCGACGACACCGTTGAGGCGGATATTATCTGTAAGCCGAGCGTATGTGATGGGCGTCGGCTCAAACGACAGGCACCTCGCACCGCTCACCACCGACGCCAGCGTGGTGAACGAGCCAATATTGGCTCCGACATCTACAAAAAAGTCGTCCGGCCGTAGCGCGTGGATGACGAATGACATGTCTGGAAGCTCGTGCAGCCCCACATAAAAATTGCCCGTCGAGGCGGGCGAGTTAGGCGAAAGAATCAGCCGGCTCTTGCCGACGAACGGCACGATCAACTCCGCAGACATGATCCGCTTGGCCAACTGGTAACGTGCGAATCGTGCAAGGGCCCGGAGTTTGTGCCCACGGTTTAGCGGGTGATGTGTGATGAAACGAGCTATCGAAATGAGTCCCATCCTGTCTCCTGCTGCATACGGTCGGTTTGCCTTGCAACGCGGTATAATAGCGTTCCTGTTCAACCCTGCCAAGATTGCGTAGGCCCGCAACTTGAGGACCGCCAGCAAGCGCGGCGTGCTTCCCGATCACGCTGAGGGGCCGCCGGATGTTCAGGGCCCCGGCGACAACACATCTTCCAACCGCGTGCCACGGACTAGCACGTTGTACAGCGGGACCGAGGCCGTGTGCCCATCGTCAAGAACCCGGCGGAGATCCAGCCTCCAATTCACGGGGTCTTCGGCGTGTTTGGGGAACACGATCCGTACAATCTCACCCGTGAGTTGATCGTTGCCTGCCGCCCATTTCCCCGAATCGCCTGGGTGTTCAAGCGGGTCCGAACGTTTCCAGAACCTGTCGGTGATGATGACGTTATTGTCGAACCAGTGGGGCGTGTACTTGTAGGGCCTGGCCTCGATATAGATACGGATACCCAGTGACTGGAGCAATTCAGTGAGGCGGTGTGTCGGGCTTTGTTCAGCGGCAGATGCGCTGGCGTCGAAGCCCAGGGACATCCCGGCCTCAAGCGGCAAAGACAAGGACACGACCGCCCGCGCCAGCCACCCGGTGGTGTCACCGGCGTCCAGTAGTTTCTGGAAGTCAGGGTCGTCTGGGAGTTTGCCCAGATAAGCGATGACCTCAACCGGCTCGCCGTCGGTATATCGGCCCTCGATCACGGGCTTCCAGGCCTCCACGAACCCCTCGGTTAGGAACGTCAGCCCAGCCGAACGGGCATGGATGTACTGGTCAAACTGCATCGGCTCGTCCGGCAACGCCCCAAAAGGATTATGGATCTGGATACGGCGGACCCCCGCGTCCAATTGGGGCCTTACCACCAGGCGTACAAAACCCTCCCATCCTCGTTGCCGTAAACCCCAAGCGACCCGCCGGTCCTCAATATCAGTCGAGGAACCGCCGATGAGCAGGAGGCTGATAATGCGTTGGGAATAGTCCACTTCGGCTTGGGCTCTGGGGATATGAACAGTGCCGGGCAGTACACTTACAAGAACAAGAACAAGCCAGCGTCCGTATGCCATGTGGGAATGTTTCATTATCGGCTCTGTGCTAGAGTACGCTTATGCGTGGAGGCTCTCGAATCTTAATCTGTCTATCCACCCTCACATATTAGCACCAAAAAAGTAAGCCTTCGATGATCAGGTTACTATTCTTATTCAGCTGGATGTTCGTCGCAGTGATGCTGCTGATGATCACGGTGCCTTACCTTCGCCGACAGCGCGATCTCTTGACGACCTGGAACCTGTTCCTGCTGGGCTCAGCCTGTTTCGTGGGCCTCTCAGGCGTCGGTACAACGGGCTACCCCAACCGCTTGGTGGAGTATACGCGGGCTGATTACCTCTGGTTCTTCTCTGGGGTATTCACGTTTTATGTCACGCTGTGGCTGACGTACACCTTCTTTAGGTGGCCCCGTCGTGCCGCGGGGCGACGTCTTCGCAAATGGCCGAAGATGAGCAACCCCGTGCTGTTTGTTCTCATGCCTCTATGCATGGTAATGAGCTTGGGTCTGTTATTCCCAGTGCAGATCCAAGGCATCGGGCAGCTCATGGCCAATGTCGGCAAATATGGCGCGGTTTACGGGATGGTCTTCATGTTGGTGCTGTGGTCACGCCAGCCCCTTAACCCGCTATTCGTCTTCATGTTCATCGGCGTGACCCTGTACAGCTTCGGGCTGTCGATGGTCAGTGGCTCGGGACGTCGAGAGATGGTGGCGGTACTCGCCGCGTTCCCGACGGTGCTCTATTGGCTACGGTTCCGCTACGCCAGCCGGACCACGACGTTAACGGTCGTTGTCATCCTAAGTTTGTTCTCCGTCGTGCTACTGAATGCCTACAGCTCGGTCCGGCACAACCGTGGTGATCGGTCGCTGGCGACAGCCTTAGCGATGATCCAAGAACTCCCCAAGCACATGATGGATACTACAGGCATGGCGCAGATGCTCGGCCAGGACGCCGTCGATGTCTCCCTGCTAGCCATCCATGTGTACCAGACCGAGCGGTGGGATGGTTTTGACAGGAACCCGTTTCACACGGTCAGCTACGTGTTGGTCAACCCGATCCCCCGTGAACTTTGGGAAAACAAGCCCGAAGCGCTTGGCCTCACACTCCCCCGAGACACCCGGCTGTGGACAGGGGGGGAGAACTGGGGCCCCGGCATCGTCGGGCACGGGTTCCACGAAGGTGGGCTGCACATGCTCGTTTTCTACGCGATCCTCGTCGGGACCGTCCTGCGGTTTTTCGACGAATTGCTCGTCCGCCAGCCGGACAACCCCTACCTCCTGGGGATGCTCGCCACCTGCAGCGGGCAGATCGTAGCCTGGCCCCGTGGCGATACCGCGGTCTTTACCATGCAGATTATTGGCGCACTCGCTGCAGGCCTTGCCGTGGCAGTGTTCGCTCGGATTTTCTTCGGCAAGGGTGTCGAGTATGCACGCACGGATTAATCTGCAGGGGGTCTATGAGAAAACCCTTCGGACCAGCAGGCGCCCGCCTTCGCTTCCGTGCCGTAAAAGCTGCAGCACCCTCTATTATTTAAACGCCCCGGACCAAGCCCTACCAGTACAGCCCCTCGTACCCCGGCGCTCCTTGGAGTGTGTCGATCTTCACCAGGTCCAGGACACGCTGGTCGTCACGCCACTTGATGTTCGACCACTGCTCAGGCGACAGCCGGTGGCTGACCAACACCACGTCAGACTCCGCGATCACCCCCTGCAGATCCTGCGACAACAACTCCGCCAGATGCGGGATCGACTGCAACGCGAAGCTGCGGTTCGCCCCGACCAACGACTGGACCGACAAGTGGGCATCATAGATCTTCACCGGGTGGCCCTTGCCGCAAAGCTGTTCGACCACGTTGACGATCGGCGACTCGCGGATGTCGTCGGTACCCTCCTTGAAGGCCAAACCGATGATCCCCACACGCGGGCGCTCCGGGCTGACCACCCGTGCCAGCAAAGCATCGATCTGTGCTTTATTTGACCGTACCGAGCCCTCAAGCATCGGAAGTGTCATTGCGGTCTGACGGGCCATGTCCAGCATCGCACGCAGGTCCTTGGGCAGGCACGACCCGCCAAACGCCTGGCCCGGACGCAGGTACCGCGGCGAGATGTTCAGCTTGCGGTCCTGGCAGAAAACCTCCATCACCGCGGTCGCGTCGATATCCATCTCCCGACAGATCATCCCGATCTCGTTGCCAAACGTCACCTTCACCGCATGGAAACAGTTGTCCGCATACTTGACCATCGCGGCAACGCGCATATCTAGGTAAAACGTCTCCGCTTCGATGCCGGGGTACAACTGGCTGCAGACCTTGCGAGTCTTTTCATCAGTGACGCCGAAGACGATCTTAGGCGGGCCGAAGAAGTCCGCGACCGCCGCGCCCTCGCGCAGAAACTCGGGGTGACAGACATAACCGATCCGATCGCCCATCGCGGACCCGGAACTCTCAGCCAGGATATCGACCAACCGGTCATGCACCACCGGCATGCTCGTCGATCGGCTCAGGACAGTGAAAAACTCGTGATCGCTGTTACGCACCGCCTCGCCGATCTGCTTGCAGACCCCTTCCAGGTACGTCGCGTTGACCCCGCCTGACTTGGTCGATGGGGTGCCAACGCAGACAAGGGCTACGTCCGTCTCATTGATCGCCTTGACCGCATCGGTCGTCGCAGAGATCCGCCCCAAGGCGTGCATCTCAGCGAGCAGTTCGGGTAGCTCGTCTTCGATGATCGGGCACTTGCCAGCAGCTAGCAGATCGACTTTCGCCTGGGCGACATCGACACCGATCACAGTGTGCCCCAGCTTCGCCAAGCAAGCACAACTCACAGCCCCCACATACCCGAGCCCAAAAATACTGATTTTCATTGCATCATTCTCCGTCGTGCTGCATCGTCGATCGCCTCGCGGATCGTCGCGTCAATGCAGGTAACCATGTTTTCGATTGTAACCTTGTCCTTCATCATCTTTCTCGCCTGGCCAACGACCCGCGCCCGTTGGGAATCATCACCCAGCACCCGACCAACGGTTGCGGACAGGGCGTCCAGGTCCCCCCGAGCAAACCGCCAACCGGTCTGCTCGTGCATAATAATCTCGGCATCGGCGCCGTGCTCATCGGCGATGATGGTCGGGCAACCGATCGCCAGCGACTGGTTGATCGCCAACCCCACCGCCCCGGGGTAGATAGCCAGGTCCCCAGCAGCAAGCCATGCGTAATCGTCACCTTCCGGGACCCGTCCCAGCACATGGATATTCTCGCCGTCAACCTGCGCAGCACGTTGTCGGATCGACTCAAGAAGTTGCCCCCCACTAACCAACACCAAGCTAAGACTCGGATCGATCGACCGCAGGCGTGGCCAGGCGTCCAGCAGGTCTTCGTGCCGCTTTGGCGGATCCATTCTGCCGATACTGACGATCACCTTGCGGCCGTCCAGACCCTGCTCGGTACGCAGTTGTCGGCCCCGCTCGGCGATCCGCTCTCCCTGCGTGAATATACGCCCGGTATCGATCGTGTTCTGGGCCACCCGCGCCCTGTCCGGGGCATACCCCAGCCCCACCAACTCCCGCATCGAAGACTTGCCGTAGCAGATCGCGCGGTCGAAACGGCTGAAAAACCGCTTCTTGACCATCCGCATCATGAACTCTGGCATCGCACCGGAAAAACTATGCGCCTTGGTCCAGCAGACGGAAGCAGCGCCGATCCGAGAACAGACCCGTGGCAGTTTCCAGCAGGTGGTACTCCGTGGATTCGCCGCCACGACCACTACATCGGGCCGCTCACGCTCCACCAATTCCTCAGCACCACGCCACCGCGAAAACTGCTGACCCAATCGGGAGAAGTCATCCAGAGGACAGTCCCGTGCGTAATCGCGTGCCGGGCCCCCAAAAGACTTTCCGTCTTGGAGCCGGCCCAAAATAGTCAAGTGATAGGCATCACCAGCAACCTCTTGCAACAGATCCCAGATAGGAATCCGGTAATGCTCGACACGTGGCTGGAACATCCAAACCTTCTTAGGCCCATCATTGCTATCAGCCATTTGTTTTGGACGCTCCCTTATCGGCAGGCTGATGCAACGTACACAGCGATCGAATGAATATCGCACATATCTGGACCGCGAATGCTAGCGAGGACCCCCTGTTTTGTCCAGTTATAACACCCGCTTCCAAGTCGGATATCGGGCATTTTTCAGCCGTGTTTTAGTTAATCTATAGCTGTGATAACAAGCCGCCACAGCCCGCAGAAGGCCCGCCGAACTGCCTTTTTTCATCGAGGGACTACGTCGAACATTAAAACACGAAATGACCCGTGGGCAACCGACTACACCGTCAGGTTACAGCACGACCAGGCAGCACCGCCGTGGCACGCTCGGCCGAATCTCCCTAACATATCCTCTCTTATGCGCATCCTCCATGTGATCGGTAACCTGGATCCTGTATACGGCGGCCCCCCCAAGATCGCCGCCTGTCTGGCGTCGGCCCAGGCAGGGCTGGGCCACGATGTCCGCATCCTCTCACATTCATCTCCCGGCCGAGACGAACACGTCCAAAGCCTGCTCGACGCTGTCCCCGGCATCGGAAAAGTCGGCATCGATCAGGTCGCCTGCCGCAGCGGCTGGCGATGGCTGTTCCAGGCCCGCTTGAAACAGGTGATGCGGGACGCGGTACACCAAGCGGACGTGGTACACATCCACAACGTATGGGAGTTCATGCTCGTCGCCGCCGCGAACGAATGCCGACGGACGGGCAAACCGTACATCATCCTGCTTAACGGCATGCTCGACCCCTGGAGCCTGAGCCAGAAAAAACTAAAAAAGAAACTGGCGATAGCACTGCTGTACCGCAGGATGTACAGCGGCGCAGCCGCATTACACCTGGGCAACAAGGACGAACAGGAATTGATCCGACCCCTGGGTCTAACAACGCCCGGCCGGATCATCCCCAACGGCGTCTTCGAAGACGAGCTGAAGTCGCTTCCGCCTGCGGGTACGTTTTATCAGATGCACCCAGAACTCCAAGGGAAGCCGTTCATTCTTTTCATGAGCCGGCTGCATTACAAAAAAGGCTTGGATTACCTGGCCGATGCATTCGGACATTTCGCCCGACTTGACCTCAACGCCCACCTGGTCGTTGCCGGGCCCGAGGAAGGGGCCGGCCCCGCGTTCCGCGAGCAGATCAAGTCGTTGGGACTCAGTGACCGCGTCCACCTGATCGGATCGGTTTCAGGCCAAGAGAAGCGAGGTGCGCTGGTGGACGCTTCGTGTTTCTGCCTGCCTAGCCATCAAGAGGGGTTCAGTGTCGCGATTACCGAGGCGATCGGCCACGGGCTGCCAGCCGTGATCACCGAGGGCTGCCACTTCCCGGAAGTCGCCGAAGCCGGCGCGGGCTATGTCCTGCCGATGGACGCCGAGAAAATTGGCCATGCACTTCACAAAGTGATGTCAGACCCCCAACTGCGAGATTCGATGGGGCTCAAAGGCCGAGACTTGGCGTTGTCCCGTTACACCTGGCCGAAGATCGCGGAGCAGACCCTCGACGCATACCGAACGGCGCTTGAGAAAGATTCCGCCCGTACCCCGGGATAAATCCGCCGTGATATTCAGTGGTTAGAGCGTTCTCAATCCATCCGTAGTATCACTCTTGATAATTTCTGCGGGCACCGCCGCCCGATCTATTCAGCCATTGTGTCCGCTATTGGGCTTGTCTGTTCCAACCAGCACATCGTCGGCTCGACCCACCACCGCACGCGCTCCATCTGCGCCGGGTCGGCTTCCGCCAAGCGGCGGGCGGCCTGTTCGCGGTTATACCCTGGCCCAATTTGTCCATGGCCTGGGGGTGTTCTTCCAGGTGGCAAAACCGCATGACCCGTCGGATGGAGTCCGGCCTCAGGTCTTCCAGACGCAGCTCAAAGTACCGGTCGGCGGGCAGTTTTTGCCCGGCGTAGCAGATGTCGGGATGGCTGGCGAGAATCGCGCCGAGCTTGGTAGTGCCGGATCGGGGAGCCCCCAGGATAATAATCGGTTGTTTCAGTGGGGTTGGGTCGTCGTGTGGCATAAGGATTGTTCCAGAGACCGATCTTCGGGAGCCGGCCATTCAGTGACGGATGGTCGTGAGCAGTGCCAGGCGTACTCCAATCGGGTTTGGGCCCAAGCCTTGCCGGCATGTCCTGCCCAGCCGATGTGTTCTATGGCCGAGAGCCGGGAACGCCGCCAGAGCAATCAAAAAATTTACTGTATCGGCAAACGCTCACGCCACCAGACCAGCAGATCCCCCCCGACAGCCCATTTTTTGGCGGGGTCGTAGACAACCATGCTTGTCTCGTGCCGCTTGAACTCAGGCCGTATCCCGGACAAGTTTCACCACCGCCGGGCTGCCCGCAACCACCGTGTCCGCCACCACATCTTTGAACACACTTGCCCGGGCCCCAACTACCACGCCGTCCCCGATCTTCACGCCGCAACCCACATACACATCCGCCGCCAGCCAGCAGCGGTCTCCGACCTTGATCGGCCGACCTATGATCGGCATGTCGCGCTGGTGGTAGGTGTGGGTCGCCGTACACAAGTGCGAGAACTGACTGATCCGTGTGCCCGCGCCGATGTCGATCGGGGCCTGGCAGTCCAGCACGACACCGTGGCAGACCACCGCCCCCGCGCCCATGCTCAGGTTCCACGGGTGCATAATCCTGGCAGACGGGTTGATCTTTGCCGTGCTATCAATACGGGCACCAAAGCACCGCAGCACAACCCTGCGCCAGGCGTTGGCGGGTTCGGGGCTGGGGTAGAAAAAGAGCCGCTGCCCCCATCGCCACGCGAAAGCGGCCAGCCGCTCGCCACCCGTCATGCTGTGGAACACGCGGTCCCGGGGTTTGGCGGCGACCGTCGTGATGGGTTTGCCATCGGGTTGGTTCGGGTAGGCCGGGGTCATTTCAGATCCCGCTCCTTGATGACCTTCGCCGGGTTGCCCACGCAAACCATCCGCTCCGGCAGATCTTTATAGACACTGGACCGGGCACCCACCACGGTCAGGTTCCCGACCGCCACACCCGGGCCGATGAACGCATCGGTCCCGATCCACACATCGCTCCCAACCCAGACCGGCGAGCGGATGAGCTTGAAAGCATGGTCCGTGTAGTCGTGTGTCCCCGCGCACAGGTGCGCGTACTGACTGACGATCGACCGCTTGCCGATGGTCACCGGCCCAAGGCTGTAGATGATCGCGTAGTCGCCGACAGTGGCGTCGTCGTCGATCTTGACCATCCAGGGGACCTCGATGTTGACCGACGGGCGGATCGCGACCCCGATGCCGATCTCTGCACCGAACAGTCGCAGCAGCCGGGCACGAAACCCGTACCAGTTGTGGAAGCTGATGCGGAATAAGGGCTTGCCCAGAAGCATCCAGACGGCCCGGCCAAGCTTTTCTTTGAAACTCCACGGGCTCGCTTCCGGGTGCAACTGCATCACACCAACCTGCGGCCTGGGTGCCGTAACGGTCCGCTGCACCCCGGACATTTCAGTGCCTTCAGGCTTGGACAACACAGACAAACTCGCGGCCTGCGCCTCCGCCACCTGACGGCCGCCCCGCTTATACTGGCGCAACGATTCCCGCAGCTTCAACGCCACCATCGAGTCGTAGGTCGCAATGAATCGGCAGAACTCGAACCCCGCCGCCCCGTCGAGTACGCCCAGCTTCACCGCATACATATAAAGAAAACGCCACAGCGACGGCAGCGGGACAAACTGCGTCACGTTACGTTTCAGCCACCGCCGACGCCGCGTCTCAGCCGTGACGTTCGCCGATACCCGCTTCCCATCCGGCTCGGTGATGTCGATAAACAACTGCCTGGCTTCCAGCGTCGAGTAGCGGTTGTGTTTGGCGAAGTAATGCTCAAGCCCCCGCCGGTCCTCGTGGAGCATCGGTTCTTTGATCTTGCCGATCGGGTCATCAATGATGATGTGTTCGTGGACCAGCCGATCTTCGTACCGCCCCTTGTCCCGCTTGAAGAAACGCATGTTCCAACTGGGGAAGTACCCGCAGTGGCGGATCGGGCGGTCCAGGAAATAGGTCAGCCGGTTGATAAAGAACCCGTTCTCAGGAATTTCGTCCACCGGTTTGGCCGCCACCTCGACCAACAGGTCGCGCAGCTTCGGCGTGATCACCTCATCGGCATCCACAATCAACAACCAAGGCGACTCGAACGGGAGACTTTCCATCCCCCAGTTCTTCTGCTCCGCATACCCCGGCCAGTCGTGGTGAACCACCTCCACACCGAACGATCTCGCCAGGTCCTGCGTCCCATCGGTCGATCCTGAATCGATCACAAAAACCTTGTTCGTCCAGCCCTGCAGGGCCTGCAAACAGTGAGGCAGGTTCATCGCCTCATTATGCGTGATTATCATGACATCGATCATGGGCATCCATCGATGGGGGCAAAGGTCCAGTAACCGTGGTGAACATCCAAGCTTACCACGCTACCCTAGTATATCGGTTGGACCACGCCCCATCGTGACGGCCGATCTTTGGACGGCCCCCGGCCGTATAACCTACAACCCTTTCTGAAAGCAGGTTTTCAGAAGGCCAAGGGCCCGGGCGTCGGCCCGCTCAGCCGCACGGTGCGGCTCGCCGATGGTAGGGGTGTCAATCACCGCAGGCACGGAAACACGATGCGTATCATCCTACTAAATCAAGCTTTTTATCCGGACCACGCCGCGACCGCCCAGCACGCACACGACCTGGCGAAATACCTCGTCGCCCAAGGCCACGATGTCGCCGTCGTCGCGTCACGCTCGATCTACGGCTCAAAAGGTGCCGCACTGCCCAAACGCGAAACCATCGACGGCATCCAGGTCCACCGTGTCGGCAAAAGCATCTTCGGCAAAGCCTCCATCATCGCCCGCCTGATCGATTTCGCGCTGTTCTACCTCTTGGCCCTGTTCAAGGTCATGACCCTCAAACGCCCGGACGTGATCGTCCCGTTCTCCACACCCCCGTTCATCGCCCTGGTCGGATGGATGCTCAAAACCGTCAAGCGATGCAAAAGCGTCTACTGGGTCATGGACCTGTACCCCGATGTCCCGATCGCCTTTGGGATCATGAAGCCCAACGCCCTAAGTGCCCGGCTCCTCGAAAAAATCCACCGCTTCTGCTTCAACCATTCCGACCGCTCAGTCGTGCTCGGTCGATGCATGCGCGATCGACTGATCGGCAAAGGAATACCACCCGAAAAAATCGCACTTATCAATCCCTGGGCCGACATCGACGAACTGCAGCCCCTGCCTCGCGATGAAAACCCGCTGCGAAAAGAGTGGGGCCTTGAAGGCAAGCTCGTCGTCATGTACTCCGGCAATCTCGGACTCGCCCACGACATCGACACCCTCCGCGGCGCAATGGAAAAACTCAAAACCCGCGAGGATATCCGCTTCGTCTTCGTCGGTGGCGGCAAGCTGATGACGCAACTGCAAACCTACTGCCAAGAACACAGCCTGAATAACGCGGTCTTCAAACCCTACCAGCCCCGCGAGGCGATCCGGGCCTCACTGAGCCTGGCGGACCTGCACCTGATCAGTCAGGCCGAAAAAATGACCGGCCTGCTCGTGCCATCAAAACTCTACGGGATCATGGCCTCGGGGCGCGCATCCGTATTCGTCGGCCGTGAAGAAGCCGAGGTCGCCTTGGTCCTAAAAGAAACCGGCTCCGGCCAAGTCGTCCCCGTCGGCGATGTGGACGCCCTCAACCACGCCATCACCTCACTCGCAGACGATACCCAGGCCTGCCAACGCATGGGCAAAGCGGCACGCGATGCCATGACAACAACCTACGACCGCAGACACGCCTGCGCCGCATGGGAACGATTGCTCACCCAGTGTGTTTCCGGCCACAAGCCCGATCTGGCCGATAACACCCACCAGAACGCAGACGTCTCCAAGCCCGACGAACCCGTACAGGCACACGGAACCAAGCCATGACCGGCGGCGACCAACCACACCAACCCACCGATGTGTACCAACGCCTCGACCAAGTCAAGGGATACCCCTACACCCGCAGCGAATACCTGCGCCGCTTCGCTTGGAGCATCGTCCAGTTCCTGCTGATCCGCACCAGCCCCGCCCGGGCCATGGCCTGGAGGCGGTTCTGGCTACGCTTGTTCGGCGCTAACATCGGCAAACTCAGCGGCATCCGGCCCACCACACGCATCATCCACCCCTGGCTGTTGACACTCCAAGACTACGCCATGCTCGGCGACCACGTCACCGTCTACAACCTCGGGCACGTCACCGTCGGCGAACACTCGGTCGTCTCGCAAAACGTCCACCTCTGTGCCGGCACACACGACTACACAAAAACCAGCCTCCCGCTCATACGCTCAACCATCACCATCGGTAGCGGGGTCTGGGTCTGCGCCGACGCCTTCATCGGTCCAGGCGTAACCATCGGCGACAACACCGTCATCGGCGCACGCTCGGTCGTCACCAAAAACATCGAGACCGCCGTCATCGCCGCAGGCAACCCCGCACGAGTCGTCAAGCAACGCCCCACACCCACGTCCTAGCCCACCCCGCTACCGATCCACAATACATACCCACGCCGCGCATGACAGAACCCGCGGACATAATCCGTGGGCTCTGCCGAGGTGGATGATCCGCTTGCTGTGGGATCGTGTAATGGCTTAAGTCTTACAGCGCGTCCCGGTCCTTCTCGCCGGTGCGGACCCGGACCACCCTGCTTAATTCATAGACAAACAACTTCCCGTCCCCGACCTTCCCGGTGTGTGCCGCCTCGGTGATGGCGTCGATCGTCTTGTCCAAGTCGTCGCTCTTGACCGCGATCTTTAAGAGGATCTTGGGGACGAACCCCACATCCATACGTGCGCCCCGGTAACGCTCGGTGTGGCCCCGCTGCTTGCCGTAGCCCTTGCATTCCAGGGCGGTCATGCCCAGGATGCCCAACTCGGTCAGCCGCTTCTTGAGCGACCCCAGCGCCGCGGGCTTGATGACTGCTTCAATCATATGCATGGTCGTATTCTCCAAATAGATGCGTGTCTTGCCGTGGCCGATCGGTGGGTGAGGAGCTAAATATCACCCACCGCCGGCACGGACGATTTTTGTTAATAAACGGCTATCAAGCCTCGCGTAACTGGTAACTCTTGATCGTGGTCTGTTGGAAGTCCGGGTAAGCAGCCATGTCGTGCTCGCCAAGGTCCAGACCCTCGATCTGCTCTTCATCAGAAACACGCAGGCCCATCGTCACCTTGATCGCAAACCCGACGACCAGCGTGAACACCACCGTGAACCCGCCCATCGCAGCCACGCCAGCAAGCTGATACCCAAACTGTTCGATGCCCGCCATGTTCCCGAAAATCCCAACCGCCAGCGTGCCCCAGATCCCGCAGACCAGGTGAACACTCGTCGCACCCACCGGGTCGTCGATCTTCAACACACGGTCAAAGGCGATCACTGCAAAGTAAACCAGAACGCCGGCGATCCCCCCGATCACCACCGACTCCCAGATCGCCATCTGGTCCGCCCCCGCGGTGATGCCGACGAGCCCTGCGAGGATGCCGTTAAGCGCCATGGACAGGTCCGGCTTACTCGCAGCGAACCAGGACACCAGCCCCGCCGCCACACCGCCCGCCGCCGCCGCCATCGACGTCGTTACCAGCACCAGGGATACGGTCGAAGGCGTCGCGTCCAGGACCGACCCACCGTTGAAACCAAACCAACCGAACCACAAGAGGAACACACCGATCGCCGCGAGCGTCAGGTTGTGACCGGGAATAGCATTGCTCGAACCATCGGCGTTGTACTTGCCCAGCCGTGGCCCCAGCAGGATCACCATCACCAACGCCGCCCAACCCCCGACCGAGTGAACAATCGTCGAGCCGGCAAAGTCGTAAAAACCCGCTTCACTGACCACTTCCCCCGCCGCGTTCACCTCATTGCCAAGCGTTGACAGGAACCCGCCGCCCCATTGCCACGCACCCGTGATCGGGTAACTGATACATACAAACAGTGTTGCAAACAGCAGGAAACTCGACAGCTTGATACGCTCCGCCACCGCACCGGAAACAATCGTGCAGCAGGTCGCCGCAAACATCGCCTGGAAGAAGAAGTCGGTGTACCAGGTGTAACCCGCGTAGTCCGGCCCAAACAAACTCAGGTCATCCATATCAGCGGTGATGAACCCTGATATCGCGCCGATGTCTAGAAAACCCGGGATCAACGATTCAGCATCAAACCCCGGGTACATCAGGTTAAACCCGATCAACGCGTAGATCAGGATGCCGATGCACACGATCATCGTGTTCTTAAAAAGAATGTTGATCGTGTTCTTGGACCGCGTCAGGCCGGTCTCCAGGGTCGCAAAACCCAGGTGCATGATGAACACCAGCATCCCCGCGATCATGATCCACAGGTTGTTGACCATAAACGCCGCATCGACCGGCGAACCGGCAGGCTCTTGGGACGCTTCCGTAACCGACGCAACCGTGTCACCCGCCACAGCAACCGCGTGATCAACCGTTTGTGCAGCCGTCTCCACCGCCTGCGTAGCCGCCTGCGCCAACACAGTGTCCGGCACCCACACCAGCCCAAGGGCCAATACGATTAATGCAATGGGCGTCACGCCTCTTGCTGTCCACCTCATGTCCGTAGTCTCCAATTAAGGTTGTGTGGGACCCGCCCACTTCTTCCGCACTGCGCGCTTGACAGCCCTTGGCATAGCGCATACAGCGCCGCCATCACGGACGAGTCAAGCCTTAGTTCAATTGAGCGGGCACCTCGTAAGAAGCCCGCTCATCCCCCCACGTACGCCGCGGGGGTGGCTTGTGTCGGATCGACGTATGAGTAATTGCAACCCCCGTGCCAGCCCGACCTACGGGCCGACGCCATCCCAAGGTTGGCCCTCGCAACCGACCCCAGCGCGAGTCACAGCCGGTTCCGCTTGTAAATATTCTCAGATGTGTGACCCCTGCCTTTACAGGAACAAACCCGACACGCACAAGTTTTAGGCAATAGCGCACCCACCCAGCCCCACGCGACCAAGATGCGCGCAGCCAACCCTCTAGGGATCATCTGCCCGGCCACCCACCCACCGCCCCCTCTACGCCCTAAGATAGATTTTTAGACGTGGCCCGTGCGGATTTGGCCCGCTTGGGCTAAAATAACGAGGCCCTAGATGCCGTGCCCGCCCCTTGGTGCTGTGTCAAAAGACCGCAGCCAGATTGACCGGGGCAGGCCCTACGCCGAATGAGGAGTACCGGATGCACGCAACCGCGCGAACGCCTGTCCTGACCTGTGCCCTGGCGCTGCTGGTGTGGCTCGGCTACACCGTCACCGCCACGCCGACACGGGCCCAACTCGCCGCCAACCCCGACGCTAAACAACTCGAGCCAGCCCTGGCGTTGGATATCGATGCGCTGCTCAGCGACGACCAGGTCTTCGAAGACTCGATCGAAAGCAACATCTGGAGCCTCAAGCCCCAGCCCGGGCGCACGCTGATCCAGATACCTATCATCGTCACCCCCAAGGACCAAACCACCCGCCTCGCCTCCCCGTCGATCAAGCTACGCGGTGGCCGGTTCGTTGCCTGGCGGATCATCCAGGACGAAGTAGATACCTCATCACGATCAACAACCCGTAACGGCACGCAAGGCACTTCCCGCGATCAACCCCTAAGCGTCGGTGCGCTTCGTAATCTCAACATCGAAAACCTCGGGCAGTTGGACAACCCACAACAGCCCGCCGGCCAAACCGCCACGACGCTGACCACCAACCCAGGCGGGGTACTGCCCGAAAACATCCCCGTGCTTGCGCGCGACCTGACAGTCAGCCCCGCCGGCGTCATCCACTGGCAGCTCGAACGCGCGATATCCGGTGCTGAGGTTAAGAGCGGCACAGAAGGCTACTTCCTAAAACTCCGTGCCGATCGGCTCAAAGAACTAGAGCCCACACGCCCCGAGAGCAACGCACGTCAGGGCGGGGGCCGAGCCGCCGGCCAAAACTCACGCGAAACCGCCATCAAACAACGGGCCGAGGAACAGGAATTCCGCACCAAGGCCCAGGCCTACAGGCTGCTGCGCGACCAGGTCCGCAAACTGCCCGACGAGTTCCAGGCCCGCCTCCCCAGCCGACTCTGGGCCGTGTTCGAGGTCTCCGATCGCATCAAAGAAATCAGCCTCACCGGCGGCCCACCGATGCCCTGGCAGATAGCGATGGATGACCTGCTCACGTTACGCGACGTCGCGTCCCAATCCCGTGGCGGAGGCGACCTGACGGCCGAAGACTTCACCGCCGTCTCAAAGATGTCATTGATGCTCGAAGACCAGCACCCCCTGACCCAACAGGCCATCGCCGGTTCACTGGGTGCCGCGCAGATGTTTGGCCAAGCACAGCAGGGCGACGCGCTGTACCGATTGATCGACGGACTACTCAAGGGCGGCGACCCACAGACCGTCCGGGCCGTGACCGCCGGGCTCGCCTCGACCGTCCCCCCGACCTCATCCACACTGTCACTACTCAAAGGCGCACTCACCCACCTCGATCCCAAGTCCAAACTCATGGCGCTGGGCGGCCTGCTGGCCGCCCAGGACAGCGACCCGATCGGTCAACGGCAGGTGATCGATAGCGCTAACCAGATGCTCGGTGATCCCGAGGGGCCGGGCGTGGTCTACGTCTTGGACCAACTTGCCACAGCCCTGTCCGACAAGCCCGACGCCGTGACCCTCATCGGTAGCGGGATACGTTTCGACTCACTGGATGAGACCGCCCTGGACCAGGCTGTCGTCTACTCCGCCGACGCCGCGGAATTCAGCCCCGTCGCCGCCGCTTGGGTGGAGCACGGTCTGCTGGGCTCCAGCAACCCCACTGTCGTACGCCGAACCATCGAGATACTCGGCACATCAGCACCCGGCGGCGGCGCGGTGTCGAGGCTGACCAAGCAAATGATCCAGTCCGCCTTCGGCCCGGCCAACGAAGACGCCGCCAACCGCGTCAAGCCCCCGCTTCGGGGCATCGTCAGCATCCCGATCGGATCGACCAAACACAGCATCTACCGCGTTCTGAACGCAGGCGACCCCGAGTTACGGACCCTTGGATGGAAGGCCCTAAGACATTTCCAAGTACACGACGACTCCGCAGTTCGCGGCGGCACTTCACCGCGGGGCACCGGCGACAATGCGGACCAGCCTGACCGGATGGGGTTGATACTCGACGCCGCATTTAACGAAACCATCACCCCGCCTCAACTGGTCGTCTTCCTTGTCCATCAGGAAGACTCCGAACAGGCAACCGCCGCCCTGGTACGGATCGTCGTGGAAGGCCGAGGCCCCGCGATCACACATGCCGCACGCGCGCTGGTGCGTTCGGGCAGGCAGTTGGAAGAACCGATCCGGGATCTAACCCCCGAGCAGCGCGGCGCGTTCGCTGCCCGGCTATACGAAGCAGTCACCGGCTCATCCCCGATGGTCGCCGGGCTCCTGCGCGTGTCCGACGGGCGGTCGCCATTGATCCGTTGGTTCGCACAACACGTCTCGACCTCCGGCCTCCCGGAGTCTTCCGACTGGGCCGCCGCCGCCAACGGTGAAGACAATCTGGTCACACTCGCCGCCAGCAGTGACCCCGAACTCGCCAGCGCCGCCGTCGCCAGCCTCGTCGCTTCCGCCGGGGGAGACGAACTGGCCGCACGCGACATCGCCCGGGAGATGGGCAACGCCACCGACCGCTCCGTCGAAAGCCTCCGCGAGCAATGGGTGTCCGCCAAACAAGACATCTACGCCTCACGCCTCACCCACGCCGCCGGCCGGTACCGATTGATCGTCAACCTCCGTGGCGCCTTCAACGGCTCCGCATCGAACACAGGCGGGTTCGGCAACTTCGGGATACCCCCGGATGGCACCAACGCGCCGCTTATCAAGAGCCACGACGTCGCCCTCATCGAACTGCAAGCCGACGGCCACACCCTTGAACTGGCAAGCGGCACACTCACACTGGGCGCCGCGGAATCCACCCTCGCCATCTCAATTATTGACCCCAGCGAGTTGAAAGACTTTGGCCACGACGAACTCGCCAAGCTCCCGCTTGAACACATCCAAGACCCCATCGATCTGCTCCCACAAAAAGACGGCTCCTGGCGCGGCGCCGCCCCGCTCGACGACGGCCGAAGCATCGAAGTGATTTTCGACCCGGAGTAGGTTGGTGGGTTTTATTCGGATCACACCCCGAATCTTCATCGCCCTCAGCCCCCGGCTTGGCCGGGGGATCTACCCGAGCGCCCAAACAACACCGGCCCCAAGACCGCAAACACCACAACCCCTACCGGCTCCGGGATCGTGAACAGATAGGCGGCACCGGGGATCGTCGGCACTACACTCCCCGATGCACCGACGATGAGTGTCTGGCCAAAAAGCCCGATTGAACTGCCAAAACGATCGTCTTCCACCCCATCGGACGATCGGAACGATTCCAATAGAACCCCTGTGTCGGGGTCAAACAGATGTACGATCCCAGAAGCGGCGATGTCTTCTGAAAACCATGTGCTGATCAACGCCACATCATCATTCAAGGCCACCGAACTGCCGAAAAAAAATCCCTTCGATTGTCCCGGCCATGGGATTAACAATTTGGAAACATTGTCCGTGTCGGCGATGTCGTAGATGCCCGCAGTGGCCTTGGGGAAGACGCTGGGGGCACCGATCAGAAGCCGATCGCCTCGAATCGCCACGCTGCTACCCGCGAGTGTGGTATCGGGAGCGGGGATGTCGGCGAGTTGATTACCCGTCAACGGGTCGAATAACAAAACAGACGACGGATTGTCACTGTCATAGGCCGCCACCAGCCCGCCATCGAATGCGACGGAGCTTCCCAAGTTGTCAGACGTCATGGGCACGTCTGCGACAAACGTCCGCACCAGGCTGCCGCTGGCAAGATCGAACATATTGACCGCCCCCGCAAAGTCCACACCGCCGACATTCTGTGAAATCGCCCCAATCAGGACGAAGTTTTCATGGATGGCTACGGATGTCGTCGAAGACGGGATGCTCAACTTCGCGACCTGATCGCCCGTGGTCAAATCAAAGACATAAGCAGCGCCGGTTAAATCCTGGTCACGCGCTCCGATCACAACGAGATCCCCATCGACCGCGATCCAGCGGCCAAAATCTGCGCCTGCGATCAGGTCGTCGGGCGCGAGTTTGAATAACTGCTGCCCTGTCGTTGAGTCGAAAAGATAGGCCGCTCCGCCGACCCCCGAATTACGCGCCCCGACCACCGCGACACCCTGGCTAACCGCCACTGAAAAACCAAAATCATCTCCTGGAGTGCTGTCATCAGAGATAAGCTTGAGCCTCTCGGTCACCACCGCCGCGACGGGGATCGCGGTGGTTGGAATAATCAGGCAGGCCAATAGGGTAAACCCCGACAGGGTGAACGGATTACTTCGCCGGAACATGCTTCTCTCCTTCGTACAGACCTTCGGCCAAGCGGGGAGGGGCTGGGAGATATCCGTTGATGTGCCGATCCCGCGAAAAGGGCGGGGTGGACATCGCCCGGAGACCCGCCAATCGCCCCCATCTTACCCCCACCCCAGCCCGGGATCAATAGAAATTCGCGAGAGCTTGGGCCTCTTTCAAGCACGCGGTGGGTGTTGAATCTGGAAAAGGTTTGGTAACACCACCCCGCGCAGGTAAAGTGGTGGATTCATACACGACAAGGAGACGCCGATGAAAATCGTTCTGTGCTTGATTTTGGCTGTGTTTGTTTTTCGATCCGGCGTCAGCCAGGCCCAAGTCGTCATCAGCGAGGTCATGTACAACCCCAATAGCAACGAGGGCTGGCCACCTGACCTCAACGACCCGGATGACAAGGGTCAACCCAACGCGGTCGAGTGGGTCGAGCTTTACAACACCGGCGGCGAACCGGTGGATATCTCCGGGTGGGCGCTGGCGGATGAAGACGGACAGACCACCGCCGTGCGCGACGGCGCGGTGATCGAGCCGGGCGGGGCGGTGGTGATCGTGCCTGTGCATACCTCGGCCGCGGCATTTCATGCGGCGTGGGGCGGGACGTTTGCCGTCTACCCCGTTGCGCAGTGGGGCGATGAGGGCGGCTTGTATAACCTCGCCAACGGCCCGAGCCCGGACAACGAGATCCTCCGGCTGATCGACGCCGACGGCGTGACCGTGGACGAGGTCAACTACGACGACGAGGGTGACTGGCCAAGCGACAGGCCCGACGGCTCAAGCATCTACCTCCCCGCGAACATGCTCGATGCCGAGCTAAACGATCAGGGCGTTAACTGGCGTCTATCCGAGCCCGGCACGGACACCGCGAAGAAAAATAAACCCGCCGGTGCGTTCAACGGCGTCGACATCGGCTCACCCGGTCGTGTCCCGACGGCACCTGAAAATACAGAACAATAATACTACTGATTGGAACCCGATTATGCCCCGATACAAGTGGATATTTCCTGCGCTACCTGTGTTCATTGCCACCCTCTTTGTAACAACACAAGCCGCGTTGTCCTGGCATGACGAGGGGCACTACTACGCCGCCGTCGCCGCGGTTAAATCGATGCCCGAGGATGTGCCTGCGTTCTTCCGCGAAGGGTCTGCATCGGTCGGCCACGGCGCGCTGGACCCGGACGTCTTCAAGAACCCCGGCCTGGCCCAACTCAACCACTGCGAATCGCCCGAACACTACCTTGATGTCGAGATGCTTGAAGGCAAGGAGTTGCCGCCACTACGCTACGACTACATAAAGATGTGCGTCGCGATGGGTGTCGATCCGACCCGGGCCGGCACGCTGCCGTACAGCATCACCGAATGGACCCAGCGGCTGACGATGGCGTTTGCCGAACACCGAAACGACCCCGACAACCCCCACGCCCGTGCTAAGTGCCTGGTGTTTGCGGGGATTCTCTCGCACTACGCCGCCGACCTGCACATGCCGCTGCACACGTCCATCCACTGGGACGGACGGGCCCAGGAGGGCGAGCGTTATGTACGCACGGGCATCCACAACAAGATCGACGCCCTGCCGACCAAGCTGCCTTACAACGAGTTATTCGCCGAGCCGCTGCCGACCGCGTTGTCTTCGCCGGATGTGTTCACGTTCACGCTCGACGAGTTGGCCAAGAGCCACGCACAAGTCCAGCGGGTGTACGAGTTGGAACCGATGCTTCCCGAATGGTCGGACATGACCCCACTTCAAGGCGAGGTGCGTGAGTTCACGATCCAGCGGGAACGCAACGCGGCCGCCTTCACCGCCGACTTGTTCTTGAGCGCCTGGCGCAATTCGGCAGACATCAGCACCCCCAACTGGCTGGACCGCAAGTTGTTCGATGAAAACTTCGACCCGGCCGTGATCCCCCAGCAGCCCGGGCAGTAAGACGGCTGTGTGTGCGGCTGCTTTCGTGCTGGGCGGCTCTTGCTAAGCCAACCCAAGACTTGCACGTCTACATTAAATAAGAAAAAGCCCACGTTCATCGGACGTGGGCTTTTTAATAGTGCGTTGACGCACAGGGTTTTTAATAAACGCAATCAGTTGGACCGGGGCGAACCGATAGGGCCGGATACCGCGGCGGTGTCTGGCCCGTCGCCGGATGTTTGGTTGTCCACATCAAGCCAGGCCCGGATCGCCAGGCGTGATGCCTCGGGGATCAGGTCCGCTCTTGCGCGGGTGACCATGTCCATCTCGTCACGGGAACGCCAGCAGAACTGCGGCCAGTCGATGCCCTCAAAGTCTGCCGCCCATTCCCACGCCTCTGGGCCGGCCTGGTCGATCAGCATCCTTAGGACATCCCCCTGCGCCTCCGGTTCGATGGAGAGATAACGCTGGCGGAAACTGTGGTTAGACAACTGCTTGATCGTGCCGGGGTCTTTCTCGTAGACCAGCACGAGCAGGGCATCGGTGGCCCACTTCTTCTGTTCGGCGTCGAGTGTCCCCTTCCCACTTTTGGTCAGCTCGGCGAGTGCCTGGGACGCCAGGGTTTGTGCTTTTTGTTTGTAGGTGAAGGCCTCGCGGTTGTTCATCTTCGCCAGCAGGCTGGCGGCGACGTAGGAATCAAACGGCGCGGGCTTCTCGGGGTAGATGAGCCTGTCGTACCGCCCGTTTTTTACGCCGAATAATTCGCCGCGGAGGAAGGGGTCAGCGACCGTTCGGTTGACATGTTTCCAGGCGTGGGACAACAACCATGGCCTGTTGTGGAACGCCTCAGAAAGCTCCTGGCGGTAGTCGATCATCGGTTGGTTAGCGACTCCCATCGGGAAGAAGGTGCGCACGTTCAAGGCCGCGGGGTTTACTCGCATCCCGCCCGCCGTCGCGGGGATGACCCCGTCACCGATGAACTTGTGTTCGCCCCGGAAGATCAGGTGCGGGCTGATTGGGCCTGGGTTTGCCTGCTGCTCGCGTCGGACCTGCTCGAAGCCTTCGATAAACGAGGCGCAGTCTGCTTGGATGTAGTCGGCGTAGGCTTGGGCCCAATCGTCAAATGCCAGGGGGTGTTGCGGCGCGACGTAAGGCCGGAGTATGAATAGAGGGTGGTCGGCGTCACGCTCTATGACCTCCTGCACGCCGGTTAACGCGGGGGGCATTGGCTGGCCAAACGACAGGACCGGCGCGTCTTGATCGCCAGCATCACCCGCGCCCGCCAGCGATCCCCCAAGGCCGGGGCTTGGTGTATGGGAAGCCGCCTCACGCCAGACCGGGTGGATCGGCGCGAGCGACGCCTCGGCCTTTCGCAGAGGTGAGTCATCGCTGTGGTTCGCATCGGGTAACGCCTTCAGTGAGGCGCACCAGTCGGAAAAATCGCGCAACGCCTGGGGTGTGAGGCGTTCGGTTTCGAACCGGTCGATCAGTTGTCCGCTGGCCACATCAATCGCACGCAGGCTCATGCCGGGCAGTGCATCTTCACCGGTCCAGGCTCGGCCGACGACCAGGACTGACCCGCTGAGTCCTAAATGGTCTATGGCCTGTGTGTCCTGCTGGGTGTCATCCAGCCAGAATCGTCGGGAGACTACCGCCAGCCCGGCGGCTGCCTGGTCGCCTGCGTTGGCGAGTTGTTCGGTTAGTTCGGCGGTGCGGTAATACAACACCGGTTGATCGACCGGGTAGATCGGCCCGATCACCACCAGGTTTGGGGCTTCACCTTCGCGGGGCACCTCGGTGATGCCGTCTGGCACGAGCGACTCTAAATAAGTTTTCAGTGCCGCGACAAACTGGCCGTCCTGCTCTTGGGCTGCGCCTGCGTCGGCGCTGGCAAGCAAGTGTGTTCGGCCGGCCGTCACATCGGTCGCCCACAACGACAGGCGATCGCCATCAGCCGTCGTCGAATCCACAAGCCGTAGCTGCACCTGTGCCGGCGATCCCCATAGCTCGGCTGCGGCACCTGACGCACCACTGCCCACGAAGCAGCGCAGCGATGCCCGGTCCACGACTGTCACGCTGGGTGTCTGCGTCAGCAGTTCGATCAGGCGGTCATGAAGCGCGACCGACGAAAGCCCGGAGCCCGCGTAACTTAGTTCGTTGATACCTAGTGAGACGTACAAACGGTCCAGGCCCGGCTCCGGGGAGACACGGGTCGTTGTGGATGTAACGGGGAAGGCGGTCAACACCCCCAGTGCCCCGTGCCCTTTAATCCAGGCGTCGGCGTGCACCATCGGGTCGGCGCCTGCTGCGCCGGCTTGAACCAGTGATACCTCATAAAACACACCCCCGCCGTTGGCCACGTCGGCGTCGGTGTACCCGGTGCTATCGGCGGGGAACTGGGCGATCAAGGTTTCGGTGCCCTGGTCATCAATTCGGCGGACCGCGATCTGAATTTCGCCGGCATACCGATCAAGACCGGCGAGCAAGGCGGAGCTGTCCCAACTCAGATGCACACGTCCGTCGTAAGACGTCGCTGTAACATCCGTGAGTACGGGGGGCGAGACCACGGCGGCTGATTGTGTCTGCCCGTCTTTGGGGGTGAACATCACCGCGCGGGATACGCCGGCGAGGCCTTTAGAATCCCAGGACTTGTTGATCGAGGTGAAGTGCTTGTCATCCGGGGTCATCCGGTAGTCGAGCCTGTTGGCGTAGGCGAACGGGGCTGCGCCGACGACCGGTTCGCCGGGCTTGCCGGAGCGTTGCAACTCGTTGCCGACCCATTGCATCTCCCAACGGCCCCGGCCCTGTGCGTCCAGCGCGACCCGCATCGGGCGGTAGACCGCGGACTCCACGACCATGGGCAACCCGCCGGGCAGCGTTGGCAGCGCCTCACTGATCGGGCCGTCGGCCACGACCTGCCAGAGCAACACATCTTCCCAGCCCGGTGCGTCGAGCCGTGCGCCAACACGTACCGCTGGGAGGGGTTGATCTTTGGCGCGCGGTGACCACGTCACGCGGCCTTGGTTTACCACCGGGGCCGAGGCGTAGGCGAACCCGGCCGTGGGGGTATCGAACAAGCGCTTGCCGTCGCTATCAAAGCCGGAGAGTCGGTAGTGCAGTTGATTGGTATCAAGCCCAGCCAACTCCTCGTCGAACAGCTCAAACGTCAGCGAGCCGGTGGCGCTGTCGAAGCCATCTACTTTCGCGCGGTCCGCCTGGGTGAATGGGCCCTGTGCGTTTAATGACCGGTAGAGCGCCACCGAGGTGGCCATGCTCAGTCGGCGGTCGTTGGCTTTGGATGCCGGGGAAAGTTTTACCTGGAAGCTGATGCGTGTTTCATCCTGTACGTCGGTCTGGATATGGGTGCTGGAGATCGTTGCGCCGCTGAGTTGAGCGGCGTCGGCGGGGGCCCATTGTTCTGCATCGTTGGGGTTCTGCTTGCGTGCTTCTACGACAAGAGATTCCGCGCCTTGGTTGGCAGCGCCCTCGCCGGAGATGATGTTGCCCATGGAATCCAGGGTGTCGGCGTATTCTGTTTTAAGGACGTGGACGGCGACCATGATGCCGCCACCGATGGTGATGACTGCGATGCCCAGGCCGATGGCGAGTTTGAGTATGCCGCCGCTGCCTCCGCCGAAGCTCATTTTTTTGCCGGAGTACACCTCGTACATCCGGGTCATGCGGTCGTCGACTTCTTGGGAGACCGCCTGGTCGCCTGTCTGGGACTTGCTGCTTTGGGCGCGTTTCTTTTTTGATCCGTGCATGGAGCCGCCCATGGCGGTACCCCCGACGGTGGATCGGCCAACGGTTGAGCCGTGGGCTGTGGCGTCCAGAGAGACCTGGTCCAGTGCGGACAGATCGTTGAGGTCGGGCTGTTGGTCCTGGGGCGATTGGCCCGGGACGGTCAGCGGGGCTCGGCAGGAGGGGCAGCGGACGGTCTGGCCAGCCAGTTGTTGGGGGGCTTCAAACGCGGATCCGCAGGTACAGGTCACCTTGATTTTCATAATGTCACCCGGTCAGTGCAGGAAATGTCCCGAACGTTGCCCAGAGTTTGAACACATGGGCCTGAAATATGATGCGGCCGATCAAGGCGTCTGCACACCCAACCCTAATCAGCGGGAGTGATTATAACGGCTTGATGGGGACTTGGTAAGCCCTTGTTTTAAAAGATCGAACGGCGGGCATCCTTTGGGTGTGCCCCCTGTGTCTGCGGCCGGCCTGTCCTCGGTTTTCCTCGGTTAAGCGGCCGGGGTCCGATAAGGCTATTAAGTGTCACTTTACCTATCTTTACATCCTTGGGGTGTTGGTGATTCCCCCGGAACCCGCGGCCCGCCTATATTCTCAGGCATAATCATGAAGTTCTGATTAAACGGATAAAGCCGGTTGTATTCATCGGGATTTCGGTTACATTAGTCGGACCTGGGGTGGGAGAAAGACCCCTGGGAGGGAAGCTGAGAGGAGAAACCGTTCTTTTGGGAGAAAGCACGGACCGGGAGAAAGACGGAGACGGAGAAAGACTGGAGAGGAGAGAGCGCAGGGAAGCACTTGGGGAGAACAGCAGGGATGCCCAACTCAGCTTCCATAAGCCCCGGCGCAAGCCGGGGTTTTTTTATGCGCGGG
>JAJDCX010000061.1 GCA_029260615.1 Phycisphaeraceae bacterium
GCGCATCGAATGAAAATTCGAAAACTTCCGGGGGCCGGGGGCGGGGGCCTTGGTAGCGGACCGTCCCGGCTAGATGACGGATCACAGGACGTGGGCTCGACCCGGTCCCGCTGACCCCGCGCCTGCCGTTACCGCCGGAACACCGTGAGTTTTATAGATCACTGATTTGGGATTGATGATTGATGATTTGAAGAAGAGATTTAACCACAGAGGAACACAGACACCGAGAAGATCAAGACCAAGAAACAATCCACCCCACGAAGCGCCGCGACTTGTCGCGTCCCCTTCTTAATCTGTGTCATCTGCGCAATCTGCGGACACCTCCCCTCCCCGTCTCCTCTGCGCCCTCTGCGGTGAATCCGTCTAATAACTTGGATCACCCGTCAAAAAACCCCCGGCTTATGCCGAGTGCTAAAGGCTATCTATTAAAGTGTTAACCGCTTCCTTATCACGCCGCTTCGGCGATGTCGCCCTGATCGCGTTTCTGGACCCAGCCATCAACGATCTGCACCAGCCGGGGGATCTCGGGTTTGGCGATCTGTGCGTTGGCACCGCAGGCTTCACCCTTGTGGCGGGTGTCATCGGTAATCAGGGAACTGAACAGCAGCACGGGCATGTCTTCGAAGCCCGCGGTGTTGCGGACCTTGCGGGTCAGGTGCAGGCCGTCCATCTGGGGCATCTCGATGTCGGTGACCAGGATGTCCGGCTTTGCCCGATCACCCTTCGCCGCCGCCTGGATCGCTTCCCAGCAGTCAAGGCCGTTGTTGAACACACTCACCTGCGTGTACCCGCTCTTGGTCAACACGTTCTGCATGATGTTTCGGATAAACTTGGAGTCCTCGGCGATAAACACGTTCATGCTCTCGCGATCGACGCCCAACTCATTCTCAACATGAGACACATGCAACGTGTTCTGCATGGCGATGTGGTCGAAGATCGATTCGAAATCGAGCATGAGGACCAGTTTGCCATTGAGCTCGGTGATCCCCGTGACGGACATGTGGTCGCTGCCGGTCTCGTCGGGGACGCTTCGCATGGACTCCCAACTCAGGCGGTGGATACGCTCGACACGCTCGACCTTGAACGCGGCCTGTGCGCCGTTGAACTCGGTGACAATGATGCGGTGGTCCTCGGAATTTTCGTCAACCGGGTCTATCTTGAAGTAGCTGTGCAGATCGACCAGCGGCAGCACGACCCCACGGAGGTTGAACATGCCCATGACGTTTGCCGGCTGGCCGGGGCTTGCCGAGACCGGGACAGGGAGGATGACCTCGCGGACCTTGGCGACGTTCACGCCATAGGACTGCTCACCGAGCCCGAAGATCAGGACCTCCAACTCGTTGGTGCCGGACTCAAGGAGGATGTCGTTGTTGCTTGGGTTTTGGGCCATGGTGGATCTCAAGGGCTGGGGGGAATTTCGAGGTGGTCGTTCCGGGAGGTGGCTTCGGCTAGCTTTGGGTCTGTGGTCGTATAGCCCTAGAATCGACTATCAAGGGAGTGTGCTTAAGCCGACGGGGGGCGGTGGGTACGTCTGGCTTTGGGGCTCCAAGGTGTGCCTGGGGGCATAAGGGTGCGCTGAAGAGGTCTTGGGAGGCGCTCAGGGGCATGCGAGAGGTTTGACAGTGTTTCCAGGCCGTTCTAACCTCTGCCGCAGGTCCACTAAGTGGACCAATCGTTGGTGGCCATAGCTCAATTGGTAGAGCACCGCGTTGTGGTCGCGGGGGTTGCGGGTTCAAGTCCCGTTGGTCACCCTTGTCTGTAAGCCAGCCCCATGTCAGGGTATCGGACCCAGTTCACAGGGCGAGCTAGCCTGTCCGACCGATCCCCGGAAACGGATGTCCGCTGATGCTTTTGGATCAACCTTTAATGGCTTGGCGGCGAATCCGTTGTGACGTCGAAGGCTTCGGGCATTTCGTGAACTTCTGCTTTGCGGCCGGGGGTTGGACCCTGCGCGGAGCGGGGGGGTACGGCCGGATGAAGCTGCTGGTCCCCCAACTCTTCCAGGTTGGTACACGCAGCATCCCCGTGGTCGCACTGGTCGGCGCGTTCGTCGGAGCGGTCCTTGGGGTCGAGATGTTCAGCCAGTTCCAGGCGTTCGGCCAGGAGACACGCCTCGGTGGGGTGATCCATATATCCGTGGTCAAGCAGATCGGTCCGGTACTCGCCGCGGTCATGATCGCCGGGCGGGTCGGCGGGGCTGTCAGTGCCGAACTGGGTTCGATGCGCGTTACCGAACAACTCGACGCCCTGCGCGTCATGGGCAGTGATCCGATACGCCACTTGGTCGTTCCCCGCGTGCTGGCCTGCCTGATTATGGTCCCCGTACTCACCGTGTTCAGCGACCTCTTAGGCATCGGCGGGAGTTGGTTGGTTGTGGTTAAAGGTTTCGGTGTCGATGCCCAGGAGTATTGGAAATTCTCCAGCCAGTTTGTCGGGAACTGGGACGTCTTCACCGGGCTGGTCAAGAGCGTTTTCTTCGGCCTGGGGATCGGGCTGGTCAGTTGCTACAAGGGCTTTAACTGCGGTACCGGCGCCTCGGGTGTCGGACGAGCTGCCACGGATGCGTTCGTGGTCAGTTTTATCTTCATCATCATTGCCAACTTCTTCCTGGCTAAGTTCATGAACGACATGTACACCGTCATCTACGGGTACACCTCACTGGTCGGCTAAACGGGATTGGGATCGGTTGAAAACACACGGCGCGAATTCTTCACGCTATCAAACAAGCACAAAAAGCTAACCGCTAACAGCCCCCGCTCAAGGCAGGTCCGGCCGCCAGAGGTAATACACACCGACCGGCGTATCAAAGCCCGGCAGGGACCCGGTCAGGTTTAACTGCATCAGGTTGATCTGCGTGCCTGGGGCCGAGCCGGCGGTGGTGGGGGTGTTTGGCCCACGGGCGTAGGGCGATCCGACATACTCAAGCCGGCGGTGGTACACGATCAGGTCGGCGTGCTTGATCCCCGCGAGCTGCGCCGCCAGTTCACCGGCGTCGTAGATGTCCCCGACCCGGTCCGCCAGACCCAGTGTTGCCGCCTGCTCGCCGCTGACCACACGTCCGTCCGTCAGGTCCGCGAACCGGTCTTCTGGGATGTCAGGCCGAGCCTCGCGTACCAAGGCGACAAACCGCGAGTAGTAATCATCTACCAATCCCTGCAACACTTCGCGGTGGTCATCGGTCAACGTACTGAACGGCGAACCTGCGTCTTTGTTCTTCCCACTGGTCAACGCTTCGGTCTGGATGCCGATCTTCGCAAGGGCGGGCTTCACGCTGATTGTCTGCACGATCACTCCGATGCTTCCGACCACCGAGGTGGGGTAGGTCACGATCTGGTCGGCCGCGCAGGCGACGTAGTACCCGCCGCTTGCGGTCACATCCATCATCAGCGCGACCACCGGCTTGCCGGAGTCTTCACGGAACCGCAATATGTCCCGGTACATCACATCGCTGGCGGTCACCCCGCCGCCGGGCGTATTTAGCCGAAGCACCACCGCCTTAACGCGTCGATCGTCGGCCGCCTCTTGTAGCTTTTCGTGCAACGCGCTGACGGGGTTCTCCCCGCTTTGGATCAGGCCGGGCTTGGGTGCGTTGATGATGACCCCGGAGATGTCGATCACCGCGATCTGGTCGCTGAACCAGTGCCCGTCGCGTGAGACGGCAGTGGATTTCAGTTTCTGATCGCCCGGCGAGACACCGACCGCGAAGTGGATCGGCCCGCAGCCGCTCGCCGCTATCACACCCGCCGCCAGCAGGCATAACCCCAGTCGTTTGACGCCGTACAGGTTCATCGTCTTGGCCTCCATGACCCGCTGAGTTCGTCGCGAGCGGTGACACTATCCTATCAACCGATCCCGGGCATGTTGTGGTTAAATCGTGGCATCTGTTAGTAAGGAGCGGTACAATCGATCTGCCGTGACCTGTCGATAATCTGCGTTGCTTGCGGGGCCTTTGTATGAAACGACCACGATTAAGCGTATGGATCTGCCAGATGGTGCTGGTGATGGTGTGCTTGCCGCATGCATCCGCCCAAGCCGAAGGTACACAGCCCGCAGCCGCGGCCACTGAACCGGCGGACCAGGATGCGTTATCTGATACGGCTGACACACCCGTACTCGCTGAGCCTGCTGAATCAACACAAGCCCAGGCCGAAGAATCAACCGATGACCCGATGGCCCAGTTCCGCTTGGACGCGACGGCCGCCTACGAGGAACTGGTCACCGCTTACCTTACCAGTGACTGGGACGCGCTGCCCGGGCTCACCAAGTCGATCCGTCGGCACCAGCGGTTCTTAAACCGAGAACAACGCGGTGGTGTTTCTTACATCCGCAAGACCGCGGACGATTTTAGGCCCAAGTGGTGGCCCAAGTGTTCGAGCCCATCAAACATCAGCTTCGACGCCGAGTTGTGGAACCGCCCGCTGTTGGCGAACTACATGCCCACCCGCGCACTGGGTGCCCAGTCGGTTCAGGCGGAGGGCGAGGTCCGTGTCGATCGACGCGGCAGGGTCGAACGCAAGATCACCAAGCTCAACGTCATCCTGACCTGGAAGCCCGGCCTGGTTGACAGCAACACGCCCGGCACGGGCAAGCTCGCCGATGTTCACGACATGAGGCTGGGCGATTTAGGCGAGGTCATAGTTTGGCACGAGCTTGGGCACTGCTATATCACCAACTACCTGCCGATGGATCATGTGATCGAGTTGTACGAGCAGCACGGCATGCTGTTCAGTCATCTGCAGGAATTTTACGCCGACCTCACCGCGCTCTACCACGCAAGCCCCCGCGCGTGCCGGGTCTCACTGATGCTTAGGCTGGATGGTCTGGATCGTTACGACGAATCCGAGCCGCACGCCCGGGCATCACACGGCATCGGGGCGCTGGTCTTGCATGAGGTGCTTGCGAACCCCGACGACTGGCCTAGCTTCCACTTCCCCCCGGCGGTCCCGGACAAGCAGGTCGAGCTAAACACCATTATTTACCTTTACGAACACATGTCCCCCAAGTGGTCGCTGAACGAGGCCCGAGCTCTTCGTGATTTGGCCCAGGACTTCATCAGCAGGTCCGGTGAGAAAACCCTCCGTGCCCGTGGTGTCATGCCGCTGCCTAACAAGCACAAGTTCAGCCTCATGGCCGGGCAAGACCACAAGTACCAGGCCAAGCGTGACACCTATGTCGCCGAGCGTCTTCAAGCTTTGATCGACTCCGGCCGGGCCGATACGCTTGAAGAGGGCGAGACCTACGACCCGCCACTGCGCCGATCACTGCGCAACGGCGAAGAGTACCGGCTGGACCCCGAGGCGCTGCGGATTGATATACCGATCTAACGATGGCTGAATCTGCGTTGTAGAAGTGTTGGAACCAATAAACCACACAGCGCGACCGATGCCGGTTCGGGTACGACTCCCCCAATAAACTCGGCGGGGTCCAGGTCGATGACGTGGGCAAGTCCTGTACGGTCGAAGATGAGCAATTCCCTCAGTGAGTTCCCTGATGTACTAAGCCCCTCGCCTCCAAATAGGCTATCCAACCGGGTCATGGGCAGTAGCGGGTCATCCTGGAGCGGGACACTCAAGATCGTTGAGGTGTCCCAATCACCTACAAGTCCTAGTTGAGTGACTGTGTTGACCCCGGATCCGGGTGCATCATGAATTCTAAATAGTTCCGAACCGCCGGTGTTGTCAGTCAGCCGTAGAGCGTTGCCCTCAATGGAGAGCGTGATGGCTCCGTTGGTTATGAAATCGGTGAGTTCTATGAGGCCCGCCTGCACTGGGAGAGAGGTCAGGGGCAGGATCGCTACCACCGCCGCAACTTGCCTGAGGGTTTTTGTACTCATAGCCCTACCATCGGCACGCCTGCGATAAGGGATTGAAGTTTGGTGTGTAGGGTATGGGGCGTAAGATATCACCATGCAAGCCGACCTCGCTATTTTGCATGTGGACATGGACGCTTTTTTTGCGTCGGTGGTGCAGTTGGATCGGCCGGAGTTGCGGGGTAGGCCGGTGTTGACGGGGTACGATGGGCCTCGGGGGGTGGTGTCGGCGGCGTCGTATGAGGCGCGGGCGTTTGGTTGCCGTTCTGCGATGCCGATGGCGCAGGCGAAGCGGTTGTGTCCCGAGGCGGTGGTGGTGAAGGTGCCGGGCGAGCGGATACGGCATTTTAGTTCGGCGGTGTTTGAGATATTTGAGAGCGTGACGCCGGTGGTTGAGCCGATGAGTGTGGACGAGGCGTTTTTGGATGTGACCGGATCGGCTCGGCTGCTGGGTGACGCGGTGACGCTCGCCAAACATATCCGCAAGCGAATTCATACGGAGTTGGGATTGACCGCGTCGGTGGGGGTGTCGTACAACAAGTTTCTGGCGAAGCTGGCGTCGGACATGGACAAGCCTGATGGGATGACGGTGATCGGTCCCGGGGATGTGGGGCGTGTGTTGCCGGGGCTGGCGATTGAGCGGATGTGGGGTGTGGGGCCGGCGACGGCGGAGAAGTTGAAGGCGCAGGGTGTGCGGACGTTTGGTGACTTGAACGCGATGGCGGCCGAGGAACTTGACCAGCGGTTCGGTAAGCACGGCTCACGGTTCTACCGGCTGTCTCGGGGGCTGGATGACCGGGCGGTGACGCCGGATCACGGGGCTAAGTCGATCGGGCAGGAGCAGACGTTTGACCGGGATGTGGCCGAGCCGGAGCATGTCCGGGCGGTGCTGCTAAGTCAGGTGCAGCAGGTCGGTCGGCGTCTGCGTAAGCAGGGTTTGGGGGCGAGGTGCGTAACAGTGAAAATCCGTTACGGCGATTTTCAGACCGTCACACGCTCGGGCACACTGGATCGCGCAAGCGACCTGACCGATGAGTTATGGGAAGTCGCGCGGGGCTTGTTTGACACCTGGGCAAGGCAGGGGTTTGTGCCGGTGCGATTGATCGGGGTCGGTACCGATCGGTTTGAAACCGGTGGTGGGCAGTTGGATCTTTTCACGGACCCTGATCGGGTCAAGCGGCAGAGGCTGGACGCTGCGATGGATACGATCCAGGACCGGTATGGTGTCAAGAGCGTTAGAAGGGGGCCGGGGCGACTGCGTTGATGCGGGAACTGCCTTGGTGTTCGCAATCGACTTGAGGGTGTTTAAGAGGTTAGAATTACCCTATGCCCGGAAAGATCACACGACGGACACTGCTGGTATCTGCGTTATTGGTTGGGCAGTTGGTGTGCTTCCTGGGTGCGTTGCTTTGGTTTGGTGCATGGCTTGAGCGCGGGCTGGGGGAGGTCGTGCGTGATCGCATCCTCTCGGCGTCGCAGCAGATGGCGGTTCAGATTGTTCAGATGATCGAGCTGATGGATATCGACGACGCGACCCCTGGCACGGCTGGGTGGGAGCGGATGCAGAAACTTGTCGAAGATACGAAGCTGCCGACAGGCGGTTACCTGTGCGTGGTACGGGAGGACGACGGGCGGGTGTTGTGCCATCCCGAGATCCGGTCCCGGCCGAAGCTGGCGGAAACAACGCTCGATGAGATCCTGCGCAGCGAGGTTGCGCCGGGGGAATCACGCGTGTCTAGCGGCGGTCTGGCACCGCACTGGGCGCGGCTGTCGGATGGCTCGTATGTGCTGACGGCAATCACGATCCCCAGGCTCGATGCGCGGATGCTGGTCCACCAGCCCGAGGGGCCGATGCGTATGGCGGTGTTGGCGTTCAATGAGAAGGTCCGTGCGATCGGGACGGTCGTGGTTGTGGCGGTGGTGGTTATCAGTGCGTTGGTGACGCTGGTGATTATCCGCCGGTACGAGAGCCGGCTGTCGCAGATCAACCGGGGCCTGGAGGCGCAGGTGGCACACCGCAGCGCGGCGCTGTTGCGTAGCCGAGACGCGGTTATTTTTGGGCTCGCCAAGTTGGCCGAGTCGCGCGACGGGGAGACGGGCGAGCACCTGGAGCGGATATCCAAGTACACCGAGATCCTGGCCCGTGAGGTGTCGATGATGCAGACGCCGGGGGGTGATGAGGCCTGGGTGCAGACGCTCGCCAGCACGGCGGTGCTTCACGATATCGGCAAGGTCGGCGTCCCCGACGCGGTGTTGCGTAAACCCTCGGCGCTGACTCAGGATGAGCGGAAGATCATTGAGAAGCACCCGTTCATCGGGGGCGACACGTTGATGGAGATCAAACGGCGGTGGGGGGATGACCCGTTTCTTGCGACCGCCAGCCAGGTCTGCTTTGGGCATCACGAACGCTGGGACGGCACGGGGTATCCGTTTGGGCTCAAGGGCGAGAACATCCCCATGGCGGCGCGCATCGTTGCGCTGGCTGATGTGTACGATGCACTCACCAGCGAGCGGGCGTACAAAGATGCGGTGCCACACGACCGCGCCAAGCAGATGATCACCGATGCGTCGGGCACGCAGTTTGATCCGATGGTGGTGCAGGCTTTCGTCGAGGTTGAGCCACAGTTCAAAGACATCGCACAACTGATCCGGGTCAAAGGCAATGGTCAAAACCAAGGCACGCCCACAGCTGATGCTTAGAGCCTGTTTTGCCCGTGTGATGTCTAAATAACCCCTAAATCTCTTGTAAATACGGGATTATGTGGTAGATTAATAAGGGGCGGTTTGTCATATGGTGCGACCTTGTTTCACCTTCTATTTGGAGGGGCTATGTCAGAGTATTTGCATGTTGTCCGATACCCTGGGCGGTGGGCCGTCGTCACGCTGGTGTCGGTGTTCTTTTACGGGGCCTATGTCTCGGCGGCGGTACCGCTTTCGGGCTACCAACCGCGGATGGCGATCGGACTTACCACGGAGAAGGCGAACTCGATCGACGCCGACTTCTTCGCCACAACCACGACCAGTTACCTAAGCAATGGCGTGCCGGGGTCAGCGATGGGGGGCGGGTATGTAGATGTGGCGCTGATCGATACTGGCGCTCAGGCACACATCCTGACCGACGCGAGCTTCAACGCATTTGATTTCGTGGGGGCAGGTCGAGTGGGCACTGCGGTGTCGGAGATCACCGGTGTTGCCGGGTCCGAGTTTGCCACGATCCATGATCCCATAGGTATCTATGTGGCACCGCTGGACGCACTGACCTCTACGAGTGATCCGCTGAGTGTGGACACAAACATGTTCGTCGGGCAGTACAACGTCGCGATTCTAAGTGCCGACCCGGCATCGGTGTTGCCCAACGTCATCGGGATGCCGTTGCTAGCTCAGTTCACGACTGTCATCCGGGTAGACCAGCAGCACGAGGTTACCGTGGGAGGCGAGACGTTTATGTCACCTCAGGTCGATCTGTTGGCATTTGATGACGTCTCAATCCCGACTATGCCTCGATTCGCCCCGATGACTTTGGAACCGGGGGGTGCTTTCTTGAGCCCGCCGGCGTTTTTTCCCTCGCTGGATATCTTCGGCGACCTCAGTGACAATCCCATCGTTCCGACCGCAACGCCTGGGGCATTCTTCCTGCGTGCCCGGATGGATGATGCCGGCAATAATGTCCCATGGGACAAATTCTTCTTCGATACCGGCGCTGAAGTCACAGTGATCTCACAGGAGACAGCATTCATGCTCGGCTACCAGACTGGTGATGCCGAACAATTCATCGAGGTAGAGGGTGCCGGCGGGCAGGTCGTCAACGCCCCGGTTATCACGTTGGATTCATTAGAACTGCTTACCGACGACGGGGGGCTGCTTTTCACGGACGTGCCAGTGGTCGTGCTGGATGTGCCCGATCCGCGTGATGGCGTCAACCCCGTACCCGGTATCCTCGGGACCAATCTTTTCACGGACCGCAACATCGTGATCAACCCCGAGCCCGGCAACGCGTTCCTGGCGATCAGCGACATCGTGCTGCTGGCCGGCGACTTGAACGGTGACGGTTTCGTTGGCATTGGAGACTTGAACATCATCCTTGGGGCATGGGGCCAGAGCGTCACCGGGGGAGACCTGCTCTCCGGCGATCCGACCGGCGATGGGTTTGTCGGCATCGAGGATCTGAACGTCGTGTTGGGTAATTGGAACGGCGGCACACAGCCACCGGGCAGTGTTGTGCCCGAGCCGGGGACGCTTGTGCTATGCGTTGCGGGTTCGTTGGCAACCATGCTGAGGCGCCGAAGCAGGGGTTGATCCAGATGGGGGTTGGCTCGCGGCATCGCCGGGCGTATCCTCGTGTCTTATGAGACACAAGACACTGCAACGGGTCGTGGTGGTATTGGTAGCACTCGTGGGTGTGTCGCCGACTGTTGGTGATACCTGGGACGGTTTCGACCTTAGCGTTTACTTCGATGAGCAGACTCGGCTGATGCGGATCGAGCCGGGCGTTCGTTTGATTATCACCTCGCCGATTCCTGGCCGCTTGGACCCGGCCAAGCCCACACGGGTCGTCTTCTTCGCCACACCCAACGGTAACACGGTTGAACAGACCCTGGGGCGGCAGATCGCCGACGGGGAGGACTGGCACTACGACATCCAACATATCGCGGCCCAGCACCGCAAGCTCCGGGAAGTGAACACACGCGAGAACCTGGTACTGGTGTGTCTTGAAGCGGAGGGTTTGAGTTGGCCGGCGTGGCGTAAGAAACACGCAGACAACGCTGCGATCATCCGGCGTGTGGTGTCGGAGGTGCTTGCCGTGATCCCGGTGGATAGCCCATCGGTGACGCTCGCTTCGCACAGCGGCGGGGGGAGCTTTATGTTTGGCTTCATCAACGGCTCGGATGCGATCCCCGATTGGATCGATCGGATGATCTTCCTCGACTCGAACTACGGCTACGACTACGCCGACCACCACGGCGACAAACTCATCGCATGGTTAAACGCCGACGCCGACCGTAGGTTGGTCGTGATCGCCTACGATGACCGCGAGATCACCTACAAAGGCAAGAAGGTTGTCAGCCAGACCGGCGGGACGTTCCGCGCTACCCACCGGATGCTCGATCGGTTCAAGCAGGAAGGTGGCATCGTCGAGGCGAAGGGGCACGGCTTCCATACGTTCGATGCACTGGGAGGGCTGGCGCGGCTGATGGTTCACCCCAACAAGGAGAACATTATTCTGCACACCCGGATGGTTGGCGAGATGAACGGCTGCCTGCATGGGATGACACTGGACACGCCCGAGCAAGACAAATGGGGGGTGTTTGGCGGGCCGCGTGCTTACATGCAATGGGTACAGCCCCCGCCTATGGGAGACAAAGAAGCTTCCAATGTGCAAGACACAGAGCCAGGCCCGATAGGCTTCGATGTCACGATCCCAGATCGACCGGATGATGCCATGGGTGGCCGAGCATTTATGAAGCGTGTCGCGGGGTTGAGCCCGTCGAGGCGTGAAGCCGCCATCCGTGATGAACTTCTAAGCGGCAACGTCCCGGGCTTCTTACGTCGATTCGTGGCGATCCACACTCGTGCGAAGATAAGCGATGACTCAGAACTCTCGGTCATCTATGAGGTCGCCCCGGATTATCTGTGTGTGGGCAGCGACGATGACTTTGTCCGCGTGCCGATGACACCGATGACGGCCAAGACGGTCGCCGATGCTTTTGGCTGTGCGCTGCCGACAAGGAAAATGGTGGACGACATCTACGACCAGGCGGCGATAAAACTCGGGCCGCTGCCATTAACCGAAGACCGCACGACGGTCACGACTTTCCTGCAGCACAATGGGCTGATTGAATGGCAGCGCCAGGGTAAAACCTTGGGCGCTCTGGTTGCCGGGATCAAGAAAGATGTCGTTGTCAGCAACAGGCTACAAGAGAAACCCAACCGTGTAGCCATCTATGGCTGGCACAAACTCGACGGTGAGCCGATCCAGCCTTTGACGATTGTCCACACCGAAACCTATGTCGATTACAGTCACGGTGTACGGCTGGTCCGTCGATCCATGCGGGTGGCTGGGGAAACTACCACGGTGGATGCGGTGCTGGCCGATCCCAGCATCGCGGGGCTGCTAAGCGATGAAGGTGTGATTTCTGAGTTACGATACTGATGCGGACTGTGGATGCTATGTGGCGATGGGCTACTTGTCCCAGTCTCGTGCCACCCGCTCCGCTTCGCGCATCGCGCGCAGCACGTTGCCGCCCATGACCTTGCGGACGGAGTCTTCGTCGTAGCCACGGTTCAGGAGTGCCTGGGTGATGTAGGGGTAGGACGTGACATCGTCGAGTTGATCGGGGAGCTTGCTGACGCCGTCGTAGTCGGAGCCCAGGCCGACGTGGTCGATCCCGGCGACTTTCACGATGTGATCGATGTGGTCAATAAGATCGTGGATCGTACCGGCGGGGTAAGGGTTGGCTTCTCGCCACGCATCTTTGGCCTGTTTGTAGTCTTCTTCGTTAGGGTATTTCTCATGCAGCTCGCGTTCGACATTGAACATCTCGGCCATGATCTTTGCCGCTTTCGGCTCGACGTAGCCGGAGAAGAAATTGACCATGACGACCCCGCCGTTGTCTTTGATGCTTTCCAGCACATCATCTGGGACGTTGCGGTCGTGTTCGGCGATGGTGTTAGCACCGGAGTGCGACGCGATGACAGGGGCCTTGCTTACGCGCAGGACGTGGCGCATCGAGTCGGGAGAGATGTGGGAGATATCGGCGAGCATCCCCAAGCGATTCATTTCCAAAACGACCTTTTCACCGAATGGGGAGAGCCCGCCGGTGATCGGGTCGTCGGTGGCGGAGTCGCACCAGCTTAGGCTGTCGGAGTGGGTGAGGGTCATGTACCGAACACCCAGCGTGTAGAACATCCGCAGCGTGGCGAGTGATTCTTCGATGCCGTGCCCGCCTTCCAGCCCGATCATGGAAGCGATCTTGCCGTCGGCGTGGATACGCTCAATGTCGTCGGCGGTGAGCGCCATCTCGAACGTATCGGGGTAGCGTTTGACCATCCGGTGGATCAGGTCGATCTGTTCGAGTGTGTAACTAGCTGCGCCGCCATCGTTGATCGTGGAAGGGGGGACGTATGCTGACCAGAACTGTGCCCCCAGCCCGCCGGTGCGTAGGCGGGGGATGTCGGTGTGCAGGTCGGGTTGCGCTTCAGCGATGTCCAGTTGATCGAAAGAAGACTCGGCCTCCTTGCGCATCTGATAGGGCAGGTCGTTGTGCCCGTCGATCACGATGCAGGTGGCGTGGACACGTCGGCCCTCGTCGGTTAATGAGATCGGATCACGGTCGTGGGTGGTGGGTTGTGCCCAGACAGACAGCGGGGCGTATATCAGGCAGGCTGCCAATATGTGAAGTGAGAAACGGTGCTTGGTGTGCATCAACTATTCCTCGGCGGTGAGGTGTCGGGACGGATACCGTACGCTTGCACATCTTAACCGACAGGCCGGGGAGGTGGTGAGTGTCCCGCGATGTATGTAAGACGCAACCTCTAGTCTTTAAGAAGCTCACCGTATTTCTTCTCGAGCTTCCTGACCTTGGGCAGCGCGACCGCTTGGACGTAGGGTTGATTGGGGTTCAGCCTGGCGTAGTCCTGGTGGCCTTGCTCCGCGGGGTAAAACTTATTCAGTGGTTCGAGTGTGGTGGCGATGGGTTTGTCAAACTTCCCGCTCTCGTTGAGGTGTTTGATATACGCCTGGGTTGCCTGCTTCTGGCCTTCGTTCTGGTAGAAGATTGTTGAACGGTACTGTGTGCCGACGTCGTTGCCTTGGCGGTTTAGCTGTGTCGGGTCGTGGGCGACGTTGAAGAACAATTCCAACAGCTTGTCGTAGCTCACGGCGTTGGGGTTGTAGGTGATCTTGATGGCCTCGGCGTGCTTGGTCTGGCCGGAGCTGACGGCCCCGTAATTCGCGGAGTCTTCAAGCCCCCCGGCGTAACCACTGATAACTTCTACCACGCCCTGGACGGGCTCGAACACGGCTTCGGTGCACCAGAAGCAGCCGCCTGCCAGCACGACCGAGGCGGACTCACTGGCGGGGTCGGCGAGCGTGGGCAACTGGTCGTTCGCGGTGAAAGCCAGGGATTCACTGTTGAGGCAGTGCCGCTTCCCCGTGGGTGCGGGGCCGTCGTCAAAGACGTGACCGAGATGGCTGTTACAGCGGGCGCACTCCAACTCGACGCGCACCGAGCCGAAGCTGGTGTCACGTTGCTCGGCGATGTTACTCGGGGCGATCGGCTGAAAGAAGCTTGGCCAGCCTGTGCCTGATTTGAACTTGGTGTCCGAGGTGTACAAGGGCAGCCCGCACGCGGCACAGGTATAGATGCCTTCCTGTTTATTTTCCAGGAGCGCCCCGGTGAACGCTCTTTCCGTGCCTTCCTTACGGAGGATGCGGAACTGTTCGGAGGTTAATTGGGCTTTCCATTGGTCGTCTGTTTTGATTACTTTGGGTGACACGACCGGGCCGACCAGTTCGCCTTGGTTGTTAAAGACGTGGACGGGGGCGGCGGCGTCTTGCTCATTTTGGGTAGACATCTTGGACTCCTGGGCGAATGCGGTGATGGCTGGGAACCACCCCCGGCGCAGGCCCGTGTTGGCGAGGAACGCGATCAGGATAAGTGCAGTGAATACGGGTGCGATGCGTGATAGGCTCATGATGAGTATCTAACCGTTAGAGAAATTAGACTATTCCCACCCGGCAAGTCCCGACATTTGCGATAACACCCCGAGCCTCGTATCGGCCGATCATGGAGTCAATCTATAGCGCCGCATAGCGCTGGAGTCAAGGGTACACGGCCTCAATTGTCGCCTGCGGATAATAGTGTCCGCAGATGGCGTCTACATCGTGCCCGGTGAGTCCCATGCCCAACGCCCCGATCTGACACAGCCCCGCGCCGTGGCCCCAGCCCGCGCCGCGGAGCGTGATGGATATGAATTTCTCGTCGCTGTTACGCTGGATACGCGCTGCAAAAGCGCTGCTATACAAGAACCCACGGTGCAACACCTCGCGGATGCGGTATTCATTATCCAATAGATGTACGACTTCGCTGCCATCTTGTTCATTCCATTTAAGTTCAACCTGGATGGCCCGTCCGCTGACGCCGCGCGACAACACACGCAGGTCGCGCAATTCAACAAGCCCCGCCGCCTGGGGTAGTTTGTCGCGCAGCAGCGATTCTAATTCGGCGCGGGTATAGTTCACGGTCCAGCGGAAGTAGTCGTCGATCTCATCGACCCGGCCGAGGTATTGGCTGATGGTTTCGACGGGGACGATGTGTGTGCTGCAGAAGGCGCGGGTGTTGCTAAGCCAGTCACCATCGAGGAAGGTGTCGAGGTTGTCTTCGGTGACGGGCATGAACCGTTGCACGGGGTCGTCTGTGGGTGCATCGACGATGGCGTTGATGCCGGGTTTGGGTTGGCCCCAGACGTGCTCGGCCAGCTCGGAGATGCCCCCGCAGCTCTTGGCGTAGTTGGCGTCCAGTACTTTGCCGTTGGGGTCGATCAACGCCAGGCCTCGGGTGCCCCGCACCGCGTCGATGGCGGACTGGCTCATGTCGCCTGTGCCCTGATAACGCTGGCAGCAATCGTCGTTACATCGGTCGAACGGCTCGTCGTGGTGCTTGGGCTCGGTCATTGCAAGCAGCCAGGACCGGGCCACCACGCACTGGGCTTTTAGGAATTCGACCGGGCAGGCGCTACCCATTTCCGCGGTGATGACGCCGACGAGATAATCTTCCATGGGCAGTTGGTTGACCATCACGATCCCGCCGGGTGCGGCGACAAATTCCAGTGAACCCGCCAGTGTCTGATCGGCCTGCTTCTGCCAATGAAACCCGCGTCCGGCAACGACGTTGCGGACCAGGATGCCAGACCCGGGCGGTGAGCTGGCTATTTCTTGCGGGTCCACACGCAGCCGATCAACCGGCCCGATCGAACACTCGGCTGTGCGTAGCGTGAGCCCCTCATCAGTTCGCTCGATGTGGATCGCTGTGCCCGACGGGATCGGTCTGTCCACAGCACCACCCCCGTCTCCCTGAGTTCCCTGGGTAATCAAACAAACCTCGTCCGGGGTGACCAGGTCGATCTTTTTATACCCATCGGATTCCAGGATGACCCCGATGCGGACGCTCGGCTCGGCACGGGCACCAGGGGTCCAAGTGTGAAGGTCAGATGTTATTGCAGTGTTAGTCAAAGGTTGTCTCTCGTTGTAAATACGCTCTGCGTTGGCATAGTCAATCGATAGGAGCGGTCAATAGTTCCATAATTATCGCGGCTTGGCTAGGTGTGTCAAAGTATTTAAAGACGCCGAATGTTTTGCTTGAGCGAGTGTCATTGTGAGGATTAATCCTATCAGTAGATTAGGTTTGGTATCGGGTGCGATGGTCTGCTAAGCTTGTAGTCGGTTCACCGTCTGGGGTTGTTTGATTTGCGCCCCGCGCGGAGGATTGCGACACTGTTATCTATAGTTCGGATGGCGGAGAGTCTGTGGTTGTGGCTGTTGGTTTGTGCGGTCTTGGGTGCTGTCTGCGCAGATGCCGGTGCCGCGATAGGGCCGTCATCGGTGGTGGTTCTTTACAACGTGGACAGCCCGGACGGGTTTGAGATCGCCAGTTACTATGCGCAGGTCCACCCGGGGGTGAGGCTCCTGGGGCTTGAGAATGTTAGCCTGAACGAAGAGGTGACAGAGGATCACTACCTTGAGGTCATTCGGCCGCAGGTGCTTGCAGGGATCGATGGTGGCACCGATGTGATTGTTACTACCAAGGGTCTGCCGCTTAGGATTGCTAATACGATCTCTAACCCCGGTACCTACCCAGGCTGGCGCGGCGAGAAATTCGGGATGTCGATCCCCAACGACTGGTGGAAACCTTTTTCCAGTCTCGAGAGCGAACTCACCCGGATCGACCGGATCGACTCGGCGGAGCAGATGGGGGACCAGTCTTTCATGCTTTCGCCCTCGGGGTTTCCGTTTGAAACTTTTCATCATGCGGCGAACCCATATTACAACCGCCGATCCGCTTTCGACCGCAACGACCCGGCCAACGAGGGGATACGTCTGACGGCCAGGCTCGACGGGTTTGATGTCGGTGATGTTATCGCGAGTATCGACCGTGCGCAGCAGAGCTACCTGGTGCCGGGCTCGCGGTACTTCGTGGTGGATGACGACCCCGATGCGCTGGGCGCTTTGGCGGATCGTATGCCGAAGCTGGTCAACCAGGTATTGGTTCCTACAGGTCAAGACGTGGTTTACGACACCGGTACACAGGACATCACCACCGCACCGGGGGGCGTGATCGGGTATGTCAGCCACGGTTCGCAAGCGGCGGGTCCGGGGAATATCGATCGGCTTGATTTTGATCTGGCACCAGGAGCGGTGTTCCATACCTGGGATAGCTTTAACGCGTTCAGCTTTATCGAGGGCAATGAACTTTACGGCCAGGGACTTGCCGGAGAGTGGCTCGCCAAAGGCGGGACCGCGGCGCTGGGGCATGTCCAGGAACCCAAGGCCAACTCCAGTTCCGTTGCCAACGAAGACATACTTTTCGACATGCTTCTTAGTGGGTTCACGTTTGCAGAGGCCGCGTGGTCGGCGACCGCACAGCTTTCGTTTGTTAACACCGTTATCGGTGATCCGCTGATGACATTTCGGCCCTGGGTTCTCGGGGATACGGATCTGGATGGCAGTGTCGGGCTTGCAGATCTTAACGATGTGTTGGCGAACTGGAATACCTCGACGCAGCCATTCAACATCAAGGATGGGGAACTGACTGGCGACGGGTTTGTGGGTCTGGCCGACCTCAGCATCCTGCTGGCGAATTGGGGCGCTCAACCCTCTGGGGGGGAAGTCAAATCCTTGCCCGAGCCCGGCAGTGCGGCGTGTGTGATTGTCTTTGGGGGGCTTGTGCTGACACGCCGAGCCCAAAACCGCTAGTGAATCTTACGGGGCCTACATCATCCCCCCCAAGGGGCGATTTTCAATGGGCTTGCCATGGGGGGGGATCAAGGTGCCCGTAGGTACTTGGAGGAGGCTTTGCAACAGGCGGCGATCGTTATAAATTATTGATATAACAATTGTTAGGCCTGTAAAATTGTTTAATTGAGGGCTTGAAAGTCATCCAATGTGGCGTATACT
>JAJDCX010000062.1 GCA_029260615.1 Phycisphaeraceae bacterium
CGCGAGACGTTGTGCTTCTCCATGTACTCGGACATGTCGATGACCAGCAGCGCGTCGGGGTTGCCGAACATGAACTCAGCCAGACACTTGGCGAGATAGGTTTTTCCCACACCGGACGGACCGACGAAGACGAAGCTGCCCATGGGGCGATTCTCGTCCTTAAGACCGCTACGGCTTCGGCGCACTGCGCGTGCGATGGCGCTGACGGCTTCGTTCTGGCTGATGACGCGCTTGTGAAGCTCGTCTTCGAGCGAGAGAAGTCGTTCGACCTCGTCCTTTTCCAGCTTCGTCAGCGGAATCCCGGTCATGCTGGCCACGACGGCGGCGATCACTTCCTCGTCGACCACGCCGTCGAATTCGTTGGCCTGCTCACGCCACTCCTGCTTCATGTCGCGTTTCTTGATCTTGAGCGACTCGGCTTTGTCGCGAAGCTCCGCCGCGCGTTCGTAGTCGGCGTTCTTGACGGCTTCGTCCTTCTCGCCGAGAAGCTTGGTCACTTCCTCTTCGACCTCGGCGAGCTGCGGCGGCTTGGTCATGTTCTTGAGACGCAACCGCGCGCCGGCCTCATCGATCACGTCGATCGACTTGTCGGGCTGGACACGGGAGGTGATGTACCGGTTGCTCAGTTCGACGGCCGCTTTGATCGCTTCGTCGGTGATCTGAACGCGGTGGTGGGCCTCGTAACGGTCACGCAGACCGATGAGGATCTTGACCGAGTCTTCGGTGTTCGGTGGCTCGACGAGGATCGTCTGGAAGCGGCGTTCAAGTGCGCTGTCTTTCTCGATGTACTTGCGGTATTCATCGAGGGTGGTGGCACCGATGCACTGGATCTCGCCACGGCTGAGTGCGGGCTTGAGGACGTTGGAGGCGTCGATCGCGCCTTCCGCGCCGCCAGCACCGACCAGGGTGTGCAGCTCGTCGATGAATAGCAGGACGTTTTTGGCGCGTCGGACCTCGTTCATCACGGCCTTGATGCGTTCCTCGAACTGGCCACGGTACTTGGTGCCTGCGACCATCAGCGCCAGGTCCAGCACGACGATCCGGCGATCCAGGAGGATCTCGGGGACGTCGTTGTGGATGATCTGCTGTGCGAGGCCTTCGACGATGGCGGTCTTGCCGACGCCTGCTTCGCCCAGGAGGACGGGGTTATTTTTGGTCCGGCGGCAGAGGATCTGGATGAGTCGTTCGATCTCGTCGGCTCGGCCGATCACCGGGTCGAGTTGATCTTCACGCGCCAGCTCGGTGAGGTCTCTGCCGAAGCTGTCTAATGCGGGGGTCTTGCTCTTGCCTTGCTTGCCTGAGCCGGAAGGTTCGCTTGACTTGCCACCACCGACGGCTTCTTCGGGCTCGACGCCGGCGCCCAGGAGGTTGAGGACTTCCTCGCGGACCTCTTCGAGCTTGAGGCCCAGGTTCATCAAGACCTGTGCGGCGACGCCTTCGTGTTCACGCAATAGGCCCAGCAGCAGGTGCTCGGTCCCGACGTAGTTGTGGTTGAGGTTGCGTGCCTCTTCGATGGCGTACTCGATGACTTTTTTGGCACGGGGGGTCTGTGGGAGTTTGCCCATGGTGACCATGTCCGGGCCGGACTTGACGAGTTTCTCGACCTCCAGACGGACCTTGCGCAGATCGACGTCCAGGTTTTTCAGGACGTTGGCACCGACGCCCGAGCCCTCTTTGACGAGCCCAAGCAGGACGTGCTCGGTCCCGATGTACTCGTGGTTGAAGCGTTGGGCTTCCTGGTTCGCCAGGGCCATGACTTTGCGTGCGCGATCGGTGAATCTTTCAAACATATAAGCTCGCTGGTAGAAGGTTCCTGATCGATTCTGCGGACCCTGATGCAAATCCGGGCATCAAGACGGGCGTATCCCGTCTGGATCATGATTTTATAGGACGTTGGCCTTTATGCAAAACAAGGCCGGTGCCCTTCACGATTCCCTATTCTTACTTCGGCCATCCGGGGCCTGGTCATCTAACCTGTCTGTTTATCGGCACTTCACCACGCTTTGCGGAGAGCAACCGTCTGGATTTATTACGCCTTTCGGGGCAGTGTGGTTCGGCTTTACATCCGTTGAAGTAACTGGATTCCCGGCCTCCGGGGTGTCACCAGCACATCGACATTAATAGTAGGCACGCACTTTCAAATTTTCGACCCGGCAGCGCGCTTACGCTGCTGCGCCTCGATGAATTAATTATGAAAGCATCCCTCGCCCCGCCTGAGAATCTATATTAAATCAACGGTGCGGGTGTTCCCCAACCTTCACCCGCCCTTTTTTTTCTGCATCTTCGCCCACGCATCTTTCAGTGTGATCGTGCGGTTAAAGACGGGGAGGTCGGCTGTGGTATCGGTAGCGTCAAGGCAGAAGTAACCCACGCGCTCGAACTGGTATGTCACGCCGGCCTCAGCGTCCGCAAGGCTGGGCTCGAGTTTGACGTGGTCGAGTGTCTTCAATGAGTCAGAGCTGAGGTTGTCTAGCCAATTGTCGCTGCCCTTGGGAGGCGTGGTCGGGTCTTCGGCGGTAAAGAGGTGGTCGTACAATCGCACCTGGGCATTGGTTGCGTGTTGTGCGCTGACCCAGTGCAGGGTGCCCTTGACCTTTCGGCCGTCCGGCGGGTTGTTGCCGCCACGGGTCTGGGGGTCGTAGGTGCAACGCAACTCGGTGATTTTCCCGGTGTCGTCCTTGATGACCTCTTCGCACTTGATCCAGTAGGCCGAGCGGAGGCGGACTTCTTTGCCGGGGGCGAGGCGGAAGAACTTTTTGGGGGCATCCTCCATGAAGTCTTCTCGCTCGATGTACAACTCGCCACAGAACGGCACCTTCCGGGTCCCGGCGTCGGGGTCTTCGGGGTTGTTGATGCAGTCCATTTCCTCGGTCTGGCCTTCGGGGTAGTTGGTGATGACGACCTTCAACGGGTCGAGCACAGCCATCCGGCGGGGGGCGGTCTTGTTCAACTCGGTGCGGACACAGTGTTCCAGCATCGCGACCTCGATGTTGTTTTCCCGCTTGGCTACGCCGACGGTCTCCCAGAAATCGACGATGGCGTTGGGCGGATAGCCCCGGCGGCGCATCGCTGTCAAGGTAGGCATCCGTGGGTCATCCCAGCCGGTGACGTGGCCCTGATCGACCAGTTCCATCAGCTTGCGCTTGGAGGTCACGGTGTAGGTGATGTTGCCACGGGCGAACTCGATCTGGCGGGTGGGGAAGATGCCTAATTCGCTGATAAACCAGTCGTAGAGCGGGCGGTGGTCCTCGAACTCAAGCGAACAGAGGGAGTGTGTGATTTTTTCGATGGAGTCGCTTTGGCCGTGCGCGTAGTCGTACATCGGGTAGACGCACCAGGTGTCGCCGGTGCGTGGGTGGCTGGCGTGGAGGACGCGGTACATGACCGGGTCACGGAGGTTGAGATTGGGAGACGCCATGTCGATCTTGGCTCGCAAGACGTGTGAGCCGTCGGGGAATTCGCCAGCCTTCATGCGTGCGAAGAGGTCCACACTCTCTGCCGCAGGTCGATCGCGGAACGGGCTGTGCGTGCCGGGGGTGGTCAGCGTGCCACGGGCCTCGCGGATCTGCTCGGCGGTCTGTTCATCGATGTAGGCCTTGCCCGCTTGGATCAGCTTGACCGCCCAGTTGTAGAGCTGCTGGAAGTAGTCCGAGGTGTAGTACTCGTGCTCGCCCCAATCGAAGCCAAGCCAGCGGATGTCTTGCTTGATGCCGTCGATGTATTCTTGTTTTTCCTTGATGGGGTTGGTGTCATCCAGGCGGAGGTGGCAGGTCCCGCCGTAGGCTTTGGCCAGGCCGAAGTTGATGCAGATGGCTTTGGTGTGCCCCAGATGCAGGTAGCCGTTGGGCTCCGGCGGGAAGCGGGTGACCAGCGGCGCGTCGAACCGGCCGCAGGCCAGGTCCTCGTCGATAAAGGCCTTGATGAAGTGAGTCGTCGGCTTGGTGTCGGCTTGGGTCATGAGGATCGGGGTTCGGGGTTAGGAGTTGGGGAAGAATCATATCCGTCTGGTTAATGGCTAACCGCTTATCGCTAACGGCCATCCCGTCGGATTGTATCGTCAACTCACCTACACGGCCCGCCCCCAACCCCTAACCCCCAACCCCAATCCCCCACTCAAGCTACAATCCCCGCCATGACCGCTCAGACAGACAAACCCCCGGTTTCCCCCATCGTCACACGATTCGCCCCCAGCCCGACAGGCAACCTGCACATCGGCGGGGCTCGCACCGCACTCTTCGCTTGGGCCTTCGCCCGCAAACACGGCGGACAACTGATCCTCCGCATCGAAGACACCGACCGGGCACGCTCCACACCGCAATCCACCCAGGGCATCATCCGCGACCTTCAATGGTTAGGGCTCGACTGGGACCAAGGCCCAGGCCCCGCCCCCGGAAGTTGTGAAAAATGGGACCCTTACGACCGAGATAGCCAACTGGGCCCCCACGCCCCCTACTTCCAGTCGCAACGCCATGAGGCGGGCATCTACGACAAGCTGATCCAGAAACTGTTGGACTCCGGCCAGGCCTACGAGGACGAAGACACGGTGCGGTTCCGCATGGACAAGGACATCGCCTTTAACGACGTAGTCTTCGGCCCCATCAACATCAAAGCCGCCGACCTGGAAGACTTCATCATCCGCAAGGGCGAAAAAGGCGGCCGACTCCCGACGTTCCACTTCGCCGTCACGGTTGACGATGCAACGATGGGCGTCACCCACGTCATCCGTGGGCAGGAGCACTTGGCGAATACGCCCAAACACGCGGCGCTGTGTGATGCGCTCGGCTTCGATCGCCCACAATGGGTCCACCTCCCGTCTATTATGAATGCGGATGGGTCGAAGATGAGTAAGCGGGATAAGGCGAAGGCGGCGCGGAAGGCTGCAAAGACGTACACTGATGAACATGGCGAGAACGCATATAATGAGATGCTATTACAATCCCATCCCGAGCCGATGCGCTTTTTCGATACGGGTGAGAATCGACCTAGTACTTTTACGTCAACAGACTTCCTAGAAGGTCGTACAGACTCGGCTATGTACGTAAGTTTAATCTGTAACGGTCTGGGAATCACACCACCTGAAATCGAGGTCGACGACTTCAATCGCAGTGGATATCTACCTCATATCTTACTCAACTACATCGCTTTGCTTGGCTGGAATCCAGGAGACGATACTGAGCGGTTCGACATGCAGTTCCTGATCGAGCACTTCGACCTAGCACGTATCGGCAAAAAGAACTCACAGTTCGACCGTGCCAAGCTCGCCAAGTTCAACGCCGAGGCGCTTGCGGAGATGCCCGCAGAGGACTTTTATTGCATCCTAATCGATCATTTTGCGAACTATCATCACGAGTATTTGGACAAGCTAAATTATGCTGGATTCAGAACATTTGCAGCCGCATATCAGGCTCGTAGTCAGACGTTAGATTCACCCGCACAACTCGGTCGTTTCTTTGTGTATGGCGAGTTTGAATACAACGCCAAGGCTGTGAAGAAGAATCTCACCAAGAACGATGGTGAGGGCTTGAACGTGTTGCGGGAGTTCCGTGACGAGTTGGCGTCTTGCAACGACTGGACCGCCGACACGTTGCACAGCCTGATCGAGTCGTTCGTCGAGAAGCACCAACTCAAGAACATGGGCAGCGTGGCCCAGCCGTTGCGTGTGGCGTTGACCGGCAGTGCGGTGAGCCCGGAGATTGGGCCGACGATGGCGCTGCTGGGGAAAGAGGCCGTGTTAAACCGTATCGATCGCTGCATTAAAACTGTTAGCCCTTAGTATCCGGCAAATTATCCAACCGACACCCGAACCCCGGCACTCAACTCATGAACTACTGGCTTATCAAAACCGAACCCGGGACGTGGTCGTGGGACGACCAGCTCAAGTCTGCGAAGAAGACCACGACCTGGGACGGTGTGCGTAACTACCAGGCCAACAACTTTATGAAGGCGATGGCTAAAGGTGACCGTGCGTTCTTCTATCACTCGGTCAATGAGAAACAGATCGTCGGCATCGTCAAGATCGTCAAGGAACACGAGCCCGACCCGTCGGATAAGACTGGCCGGGGCTTTGGGATGGTGAGTGTTCAGGCGGTGGAGGCGGTGAAGACGGCGGTGGCGCTGGCGGATATCAAGGGCGAGCCGAAGCTTGCGGAGATGGTCTTGGTCAAGAACTCCCGGCTGAGCGTGCAACCCGTCACGGGGGCAGAATGGAAACGAGTGTGTAAGATGGCGGGCCTGAAACCGTAAGCGGATTCGCCGTGACAGGCTGTATTGATCCGCCCCGAACACAAGAACCCCGAACCCCGGAACCCGATTATGTCTCTTATCGTCACTGGCAGCATCAGCATCGACACCATCGACACACCCACCGGCAGCGCCAAGGAGGTCGTCGGCGGATCGAGTATCTACTTCACCGCGGCCGCGAGTTTCTTTGGGCCGATCCGCTTGGTTGGTGCGGTCGGCGAAGATTTCCCCGATAGCTTTGTCGAAGTCTTCAACGGGTTCGGCGTCGATGTCGAGGGATTGGAGAGGCGTGAAGGCAGCAAGACGTTCCGCTGGCACGGCCGGTACCACGAGGATGTCAACATACGCGACACAGTCAGCGTGGAATTGAACGTGCTGACCGAAGCGCTGCCGCCGATCCCCAAGAGCTACGAGGACAGCGGGTACATCTTCCTGGCGGTGACGCACCCGGAAAACCAACTCAAGCTGTTGGATGCGTTCCCCAAGCGGAAGCTGGTCGTGGCGGACACGATCGATCTGTATATCGACACGACCCGCGACCAGTTGCTGGAGGTGTTCAAGCGGATCGACGGGCTGATTATTAATGACTCCGAGGCGTTGATGCTCACCGGCGAGCCCAACGCGGTGGTTGCGGCGGACAAGTTGATCGAGATGGGGCCGAAGTTCGTCATTGTGAAGAAGGGACAGCACGGCGCGATCCTCAAGCACCAGGACGGGACGTGTGTACTCCCAGCGTATCCTGCCAAGACAGTCATCGACCCCACCGGCGCGGGCGACAGCTTCGCGGGGGCGTTCATGGCCCACCTCGCCAACACCGACGACACCTCGTTTGAATCACTAAAGACCGCGATGGCCTACGGCACGACCGTCGCCAGCTTCACCATCGAAGCGTTTAGCGTCGAACGGCTGCAGCAGATCAAGCGGGCGGATATCGACCAGCGGTTTGATGAGTTCACCTCGATGCTCAAGATCGAACACTGATCGTGAAACCATCATGAGTTCACCCCCCCCTATTATCCGCTGGGGCATCCTCGGCTGCGGCAACGTCTGCGAGGTCAAGTCCGGCCCGGGTTTCCAGAACGCCCAGGGCAGCGCCCTTACCATGGTGATGAGGCGCACGCCTTTAATGGCGGAAGACTACGCCACACGCCACGGCGTCCCGAACTGGACCGGGGACGCCGGCGACTTGATCGAAGATGCGGATGTGGATGCGGTGTACATCGCCACCCCCCCGGGGACGCATTTAGATTATGCGTTGAAGGTCTGCGCCGCGGGTAAGCCATGCTATGTCGAGAAACCCATGGCCCGAAGCGGCATGGAGTGTGACCAGATGGTCAAGGCTTTCGCCGACGCGGGCGTGCCGTTGTTTGTCGCCTACTACCGCCGGGGGCTGCCACGATTTCTTAAAGCCAAGGCGTTGATCGGCTCGGGGGCCTTAGGCGAGATCAAGACGGTTGAGTATCAGTGGGAAGGTGTCGCCGATGCCGACAACGATCCGGGTTGGCGTGTCCAGGCCGAGCATGCCGGGGGGGGCTTGTTTTTGGACCTGGGCTCACACACACTGGACATCCTGGAATACCTATTGGGGCCGCTGCAAAACCCGACAGGTAATGCGTGCAATGCGGCGGGTCTGTACGCGGTCGAAGACCGTGTTGACCTTCAATTTACGTTGAATAACGACGCGGCAGGCACCGCGACTTGGAATTTTTCGGGGGAGCAGCACGCCGACCTGATGACGATCACCGGGGAACTGGCCACGCTCCGCCTCTCGACCTTCGGCAACGAACCGGTGCGATTAAAAACAACCGACCGCGAAGAAACGTTCGACCTACCCAACCCGCAAACGATCCAGCAGCCGTTGATCCAGACGATCGTCGATAGTCTGCACGGCGGGGGCGCATGCCCAAGCACCGGCGAGACCGCCGCACGCACATCCCACGTCATGGACGCGGCATTGCAAGACTATTACGGCGGGCGCGGCGACGAGTTCTGGAGCAGGCCCGACACTTGGCCGGGCAGGCAATGAAAAATTTTAGACAAGTATTCCTTTACCCCTGCGTGATCGCGCGCCTATGATGTGGCGAGCGACAATTCGCAGTGGGCCGACGGGGTTTGGGCCGAAATCATTTACGCCATCTTCGATTCTTCATTTTCAGTCAAGCTCAACTCTTTTTTGCCAACGCCCGACGGGTGTTCCGCCGGGTAGCCGTTTGGGGACCGCGCGATCGGGTTAGATACAAGGCGTCCCTTGCAACGGCATCAACCGTACACCGCGGTGCGCGATCGGTGCGCCGCCAACGCAAAGGCAGGTGCATGATGGCAGAACATGAATCTTGTGAATCGGTGGAACGGTTCCCCGACCCACGCCCGATGCTCCAGATGGTCTTGGACCACAACCCATTTTTTCTCATCAGCGGCGTGCTGATGTTGGCTGGGTGTTTCATGATTAATAGCGCGGCGCACGGGGACCCCGACCGGGTCTGGCCAATCGTCGGGTTGGTGGCGGTGTTCAACGTTTACGAGGCGCTGGTCATCACCCTGGGGCTGTACCTTGGGCGGGTCCGTCGGCTCTACCGTGACGCGGCGTTTCTGCTTCTGCTAGAGGTGCTGCTGCTCTGTGATGTCTCGCTTGCATACAACGAATTGCTGCTAAAAAGCCTGCCGATTGGGGTGACGGTGGGCGGATTGGCGTTGCTATTTGCATGGATAAAACTCACTTTAATAAACCGGGGCCTGGGCTTACGGATCACCCCAGCGGGGGTCTGCATGCTGTCGGTTCTGATCGCGGTGCTGTTTGTGCTGCCGGGTCTGTTCCGGGAACTGACACGGATGGACCTGCTTAGGGAGGGTCATTTCTACACCGCGTGGTGGATTTTAGGAGCGGCACCCTTGGCTGCGGCGGTCACCCAGCCGTGGTTCGCGCTGCGCCCGTCGGATGATCCTCAGCTAGACAAGCTGCGCCTGTGGACGGCCCGGTTGCTGCTCGTGATTCCGTTGGGTTCGCTGCTATTGCATTTGTACTCGGCTCATTATGTGGATGATCGGCCGATGCGTCTCTATCACCTGGCACCTCTGGTCCTGGGCCTGGCCACGGCCTGGGTATACCGGCGGTCACGATCTGTAGAGGTGCAGCAAGTCGTGGGGGTGATTTTCGCGGCAGGCGGTGCGGCGGTGGCGATGTCGGCATCCTTCCCCAGATCCATGGGGATGTCGATCGATCCAAGCGGGTCGGTGTTGTTCTCGCCGTTGCGACTGGTGTTGGTTGTGACCGCGGTGCTGTTTATTTATGTCTGGTGGTGGCGTGGTGCGTGGGTCTGCCTGCCTGCTGCGGTTGGATTATTGTTCACCGCGGGGCTGGGTCACACGGTGTCGACGATCACATCACGGCTTCAATCAGCGATCCGCCGGGCCCGTGAAATGGGCGGCGCACTGATGCCGGACTCCATCACGGGCTGGGGCGTCCTAGCCGTGCTGGCGTCGTTTATCTTCCTTGGGATCGGTGCGGGCACGAGCCTGATGCATCGATCGTCCCCTGTGGAGAACAAACCGCGCTGACCCGATACAATGTCGCCCGCCACAACGACGTGACGCCCGGTGGGGTGCCAGAGTGGTCGAATGGACTGGTTTTGAAAACCAGCGTACGGTTCGCCGTACCGTGGGTTCGAATCCCACCCCCACCGCTTTGATGTATGTGTCTTTTTAGAAATGACTTACATTCATTTCAAGTGGTCCAATTGCCCGGGGATTCTTCGCTATGTCGCGCGTCTCTGACTCTCACCTCATTGGCTCGCAGATACACCCCTAAATCGCCGATCGTCTCTGACGCCTATTTCGATGGTGTGGCGTCGGGCTGTGAATCAGGCGGTGTGGTTTGAATCGTCTAGATTCAGGTACGCAGCGAGTGTGCCCGCCTTCTTGTTTAGGCGCATGTGACGGCAACGTGTAGCGACACGTCGAGGTTTGCCGCTGTGGTACGGATGCCCAATTCCCCATTGACCTGATTCCTGGGATTATCCACAATCGTCCGACAAGTCGTCCGGGTCACCCCCGCCCCCGGAATGGCCCCCGAAATCGAAGTCGACCTCGGCTGGCGGCGATTCGGCAACCGCGGCGAAGGCCTCGAAGTCCGCCAGGGTGTTCAGATAGAATCGTAGCGATTTATCGTATTCAGCTCCGGCCACAGCCGAAGCTGGGTTTCCGGGTACACCCGCGCCAGCTTCCGCAGCGCGTCGTCCTCGGGCAGGCCACGCTCGGCACGTGTCCGACTCCGCCCGTTCTTCTTGTAAATGTGGTTGGTAGACTGGTTACTCATCTTGGTGAGCTCCTCGACGGAGACGCCAAGACACCGAACGATTGGCACAGTGTGTCAATCAGGCTGACTACGGGTGAGAATCCTTGACCGTGGGTGGTCAGGGGTGACTAACCATTAAACCCTATGGAACAAGGGGTTTTCGGCGAATCACCCTACGAGACAAGGGCCTGTAAACACCCCTAAGTAGAGTCCCACCCTCTCCGCTTTGGCTGACGCCCTTGATTCGTAAGTATAGGAATCAGAGGCTTTTGTATTTCTGGGGCGTGCCCAGAGGAGCCGGTTTGTGGCTCTGTTTGTGGCGGTGGGTTCTCTTCCAAGGGTTCGTTCAACATGCCATCTTCTTCTCGCCGATGGTCTGCGACGTTCCGTGTGGGACGCGTCGGGGTTTATCATCTCGGCAAGGTTGGTACCTCTCTACTACGCCTTGGACATCTGTGGTCGATGCTGTTGGGGTCAAGGACTCCGGGACATCGGATAATATTTACGCTGCGACGGTCCCAAAGCCACGCAGATTGATTGCTGTAGGTTTCAAAAATTGAAACCAGGTGCCACTCATGGCACCTGGTTTTTTTGTGTTATCATCACGGATATTCAAAACAACTTTCTCGAAGAATTACGTTTTTCATATTATTCCGATAGGTCAGGGTATTGCTGCGGCCGACCCCAGCAGCGACTTCGCTGACTGTGTAGCCCGCTTGTAGTATCTCGGGAATCCACCTGAGCCTTGTCGGGGATATCCGACGGTTTCATGCATCATACATCCACTAACGGGGCAGACAGCAAGCATGTACGAACACAAGTCCGATACCTACTGATACATAAAATGACATACTTCCCGGAGACAGGCATCGGCTCCAAAGGCCTCATAGAATCACATACAACTACTGCTGCTCGGATACATTCATCAGAGCCAAGGTTTCACGGGCCCAGGCGAGCCATTCGGGGCGGGTGTCTTTGAGGACCAGTTCCCTAAGCAATTCGCGTGTCGTGTCGTCCTTGTCACCGCGCTTGAATCTGGCGCGGGTGAGGTTGCCGATCAGTACGGGGTTGTCGGGTTCGATCTCGCGAGCTTCGCCGTACAGGTTGATCGCGTCGTCGAGCTTTCCGACGGCCTCGTAAACAAGGCCAAGGTTGTTCTTGGGCTCGGGTTGGTTGGGCATGAGTTTGATGGCGTACTTGAACTCCCAAGCGGCCTTGTAGAGTAAGGTTTGTTGGTAGTAGACCTTGCCGAGGTTGTTATGGGCCGGGCCGGACATGACATCGGCTTCAAGAGCCTTCCTAAAAGCCAACTCGGCCCGGTCGTAGTCACCGTCTTCCATCGCCTTGAGGCCCTGGGCTAAGTGCTTCCGTGCGGACTCGGTGTCGTGGTAGCCTTCCTTGGGAACGGTTTCGTATGGGGCACCCATGTCAGTAGTGGGCGACTGGCAGGCGGTAGTCGTCAGCGTCAAGGCCGCTATGACAATCCATCCGAATCGGGGCCTGGCAATATCTTGAATCGTGCGATACATCATGTGCTTACTCATATATATGGCGTGGTGGTTTTTAAAGTGTCGTGAGATGTACATCCGAGCCAGCTGGATAACTCCGTGGGTGGCTATGAGCCGGTATTTTTGGTGGGTGGTTCATAGATCAGGTAGCTGACGGTGGTCATGACGGTCCAAAGTTGACGGTCGCTTTCCTCGTGTGGCGTGGTGAATTGCAGTTGCGTAACGCTTAGCTGTGAACCGCCACCGGTCAATGCGTATAGGAGATCAAGTGTCTGCTTGAGGGTTACCTTACGGATCTGCAGTTCAGTTGGTTTTTCGAGATAGGGTGTGCGACCGATGCGATGGGCGTCTGGGTAGGTGGTGCTGACGATCTTCTGTGTGTTGAACGACGACTTGGCCGCTGCCTGTGCGATGCGTCGTGTCATATCGGAATCTTGCATCACCCGATCATCCGCCATCGAGGGCTGGGTTCGCAGAGTCTGAATTTGCGACGCCAACACGTCGCACTGCGTCCACTGATCTATCGAATCGGTGGCCGCGGTGATGGACCGGGCCATCCGGCCGTAGATCCACAGGCTCAGGACCATCAGCACCACGACACAGACGCCGGCGAGAACGAGCCCGCGGTCATGTTGTACGGCTGGATTAGTTGGGATTGTCATAATTGTCTCTTGTCTTATCGTTTTGTCAGTCTCTGCGGGTTGAGCTTGGGAGAAACAACGATCATAAAGCCGACGCTGTTTCCGCTGCGGAGTTGTTCGGTATGCCGGGTGTCCACTTCCAGTACATCTCCGACACGAAGCGCGTTGGCGAGATCGCCGATGTCACCGTGAGATCGTGCCTCCCCGTTGAGGGTCACGGTGTCATTCCTCACAGAGAGTTCCAGGATCCTGAAACGGGTATCTTTAGGTAGGCGATTGAGGATGTCGTGCAGAAGTAATAGCGTCCTGGGTCGCGTAGGCAGGTTTGTAGACTGGCCGCGCAAGCCGCTGAGTTTGAGTTGTTCACTAGCGAGGCGTGGCCGGATCGCCTGGGGCACGTTTTGTCCGGGGAACACCTCTTGGAAGACATGCCGCTGCCGGGCGTCGTACTTGTCAGCCGTCTGCTGGTACCCGTGTGTCCGCCAGAGCATCACGGAATTCAGACAGACCAGGAGCAGTATCGCTGCGCAGAGGGCGGCCGCCATCGGCTTCTTGATCAAGCGGAGACTGCCGGAGGCACCCAGTTCACCACGTCTGAGGTTGACCCACGGACGAGATCGATCGGACAGAACCGATGCCGCTCCTTGGGCTGCCTCGTTGAGTAAGTTTAGCGTCGATACGTTTACGGTATGGACGGATGACAACTCAGCCAAGACCTGCTGGATCGATGCCGAGTCGTCGCCCAACACCGTAACGTTTGCACACGCCAGGCCATGGATAGACATCATGTTCAGGTGCAGTGACAGCGTGTCTGTGTCTCCTGGTAAGCGCAGCCACGACCGAGGTTGGGCGTGCTCTGCATCGAACATAAATACATCACACCACCCATCGCCGTCTAGCCAGAGGAGCACATCAGCCCGCGAGCTTTGTTCTGTCTCCCTATTGTGTTGGGCGGCGAGCATGGCAGCCGGTACGATCGAGTGGATCAGCAGGCCGTGGGATTCCAAGGCTTGAATGACAGGCCCAACTTTATCCAACATTACACAGACGCCTAAAGCCTCGCCCCCCCTACGCCCGGGGCTCCCCACCGAGTCACCATCGGAGTCATCCCCGGGGTTTTTCCCTTGACGGTCCCCTTGTCCGCTATCCGCCAGGATGAAGTCGGCCACGAACTGTTCGGTGGCGATGGGTAATCTCTCCTCGAGACGATACGTCATCGCGGAGCCGCGGTTCCTGCGGGGCAGATCGTTGACCTTGATTGTCGCGGAGAGACACCAGTCAGACGGGATGGCGAGAACGACGCTCTGTCCGATATAGTCTTGCGTCAGCAATACCTGTGACAGCGCCTCGGCTCGTTGCTTGACGGTTGCATCGTCGGGCGAATCAATAAGACTCGGTGCCGAATCCTGCTCACCAGCGATACCCAGATACCAATCGGCATCACCTACAAAGATGACGTATTGTGCCGGCATCATTGATACCTCCGGTTCTGCATACTGGAGCGGTCGAGACGACGCGTTGTACTAGACGGGCTTACGGGAGCAACCGAATCGTCTTCTATGACCAGCAGATGTTCCTGACCGCGATGATCCAGGGTGACGCCATCCGGGGTGATCGACCGCACGGTCGCGCCACCGATCTGGTCGCCCACAGCCAGGAGTTCGACCTTCCTATCCGGTCCCAGCAGGAACGCCAGCGAGTGGTTGTCTTCGACGGCGTAGCCGAGCAACTGTACGTCCAGTTTGGCCGGTGGCGCCAAGGTGACCACTTTTTCAGACACGGGCTGTGGCGGTGGGTCGTACAAGGGCCGGCGCAGGTCCAGGCTCCATACCTTCGAGAAGTCCGAGAGCTTTGGGGTTGAGCTGTCCTTGACGGTCTGCGGGCGTTGGCCGGTCGGTGTAGCGGGGGCCGAAGCCATGGGGTGTTCATACGGCCGCCGAAGGCCTACAACCACAATCAGTAAACCGCCTACGGTTAACACCGCGGTGAGTAGCCAAAGCCCGTGTTTTGCCCGTCTGATGTTCATGTCTACCACTGATAAAGATAGTAGCGGCGCTGTACGCTGCTAGTTGTATTTTCAACCGCGATGCTCTGCTCGTTACCACCGGCACCGAGAGATTCGTTCGCCCCCGGTCTAGGCGCATCTGTACTTAGGGGCTCATCGTCTGGTGGGATTAAAGGGGCTGCTGTAGATTCAACCTCCTCCTCGATGACATCCGCTTCATCGACGATGGCTACTTGATCCGCACCCTCCGTGAGTTCGGCGATGCCGAGCTCGTACCAGTTCCGCTTGCCGTTGTCTGCCACAACCCACACCGAATAACACTTGGATTCGAGTGTCAGCCTTTCGGTGATGGCGGGCACATCCTCCCTGGGGACACCTATATTGACCAAAGCTTCGGGTAGCGCCTGAGTTCCTGCTTCGGGTAGCGCCTGATCTCCTGCCTCTGGTAATGCTTCTCGCAATCGGCTGATCTGGATCCTGCCCAACAGAGGACGGCATACCTGCTCGATGACGTCGTCGGGCGCACGGCGGATGTTGATGCGGCCGCTGCCCCAGCAAGTGAGTGAGTCGGATACGGTGGCCGACTCGGTGGCGTCCTGAGTGCCGATCATATCCTGCGGTGTTGCCCGTGGCAGCAGATGGTTCAGGCTGATGATACTGTGTGTCGATCCTAAGGCATGGGCGGTGGAACCTGTGTCACGGTCCTGAGTTGGATTGCCCATCGGCAGGTGCACCTCGCCTGCGCCCGACAAGCCAGTGATCCGGCTTCGGACAAACGACCTGGTGGCCTCTCGTCCACGGTGCCGCAGCATCGCGTTGACGTTGGCCTTGGCCTGTTCGTCGCTGATGGTTAGGGAAAACCTCTGGCCGCCCAGATCGAATTGAGCACGCAAGCTTCTGACGGGTTTGCCGGAGGCCTCCTCGGCGTCTTTCAGCAACAAAGGCGCCAATTCCATCGCCGTGCGCCGGCAACTGAGACTGCCCCAGCGCTGCTGTAGCCCACGCCTTGCCTGCACTGCGCTGACCGCCAGCCCCATGCTCGATCGGCTCGCCGCCACCAGTGCGACCGCGGCGATCGCCAGCAGCATCAGGATCATCACCAGGATGAATCCGCGTCGGTGTGTAGGTGTGTGGCGGTGCATATCAAGTTACCGGCTAAGAAGGACGACAGAGGTCGTCGATTGTATTTTATCATCCCAAGTGATTGTGAGATCCGCGGCGTCTGTCAGTACGGATTGGCCACTAAAGGCCTCGATCGGCTGGGGGGATTCGGTCTCGGAAGCACTTGCGATGGCGGGGGCGGGTGTTGATAAATCAGGATCGTCCACGGCCACATCTCCTGTCTGGACTTCAAAACTTAATACACCGGCGCACACGATTTGTACCCATGTGTTATGCAGCGAATGATCTTCAAGATCAACCTGTGTGCGGAGCAACCAGGAACGATCTGCTACACGCTTAAGGCTGTAGGTGACCACCGCTGGCTGGTGCGTGGGACTGCTCGTCTCACGGTCTAGCGACACATGGCCGGTCAGCACTACGCGGCTGGGTGAAGCTTGCACCGTATCCGCATGAGCGAGGTCCCGCCGGAAGACTTCAATTACATGGCGGCGCCAGGATGCAGGCTGATCGGTCGTCGTTTCGTCGGGTCCGTTGCGTACGATAGCGGTGGTCACCGACATCAAGGCGGTCATCATGATCGCCGACAGCGCGGTGGCGGCCATGGCTTCGATCAGTGTGAATCCGCGGGCGATGATCATGTGGTGATCTCCGTTTGCGGGGCAGATTCTTCGGTGCCCAAGAACTCATCTGTATCGGGGGTTCGCTTGGGTTGCTCAGGCGCCCCCGGTTCCTGCGGTTCCATCGGCTCCTCTAGTTCCCCGGGCCCCTCCGATCCCTCTGACGTTTCGGAGTACAAAGGCACTAACAGGTCGATACTGACCAGCGGCGGGTCCTCAGGGTTACTTTGCTCGTCGAAGACTTCCAGCCGGATGACCCGGCTACGCATGGCGGTGGCTTGGTCGTCGGTGATCTCCACGGTACGCCATGTCAGCCTGTCGTTGTTTGCAACTACGCCATCTGTGGAAGCCCAGCCATCGGTTCCACCCGCGGCCCCCGCCTTATCCCAACGCGCGGCGAGCATGGTATCGGCGGCATCCACCGCAGCCAGAACGCGTTGAGCGTAATGGCGCTGCTGGGTGAAACGGCCCTTGGCTGTGAGCATCGTTGCCAGCAGCGTGCCCATCAGCGCCAAGCCTGCGACGACTTCAATCAGCGTCAGGCCGTGGCGATAGCAGTTGTTTGAGGTCAAAATCATTGGTGTTCTCGAACTCTGTAATCTGTCCGGTTAATCCGGCGAAGACCAGTAAACGCTGTTGTTCTTTGGGACCGATCAGTGAGAGCGTGTAAGAAGGGGTCTGCCCATTAGTGGAACAAGGCAGCTTATGCACCAAAGCAGTTTGGGGCACGCCGCCGATCTGGATCCCTTTGAATTGATAGCCAGCGGGCAACAGCACCGGTGACAGCGTGTTTAGATGCCCTTCCCGTCCGGTGTATTCAAGTGTGCCGTGGCCCGGGTCGATGTGTATCACGCCCGCTTTATCTGTGCTACGAGCTGACGCACGAACCATTTGATCGAATGCCGCGATCCGGCTGATTACATCCCGCATCTGTGAGCCGTGGTACGCGCTACGTAAAGACAGCGTCGCCACCGACGCCATCAACCCGACCAATACGAGCACGGCGACGAGTTCGATGAGTGTGAAAGCCTTATGACGCACGTCAGTCACGGGGCCTCCTTACGCTGATCGTCGCTGCGGATATCTTTATCAGCTGCCTCGCCGCCCTCACGCCCGTCCGCCCCATAACTGAACACCTCGTATGGCTGACTGTTACTTCCGGGCTGGTTGTACTGGTACCGGTGCCCCCAAGGATCGACCGGTACACGGTCCATCAGCGGCGCGGGGATTTCATCACTGATCTGCGTCAGAATATCCAGTCCCTCCTCGTTGGAGGGGAACCGGCTGTACGCTATGTAGTATGCCTCCAGCGACGAGGCCAACGTGGCGATCTCGCTACGGGCAACGTTCTGCTTGCCCTTGATCATGTACGAGCGGACATTTACCGCAACGATCCCTGCAGCCAGACCGATCAGTACTAATACCGCCAACATCTCGATCAAAGAGAACCCCTCCCTGCCTCGGACGTTTCTTGAAGGGCGGGACTTCTTTAAGCAGCCCCCTCCTCTTACACAACCGTATAAACCCTCGCAGCTATACTCGGGGTGGGGGGTAACAGTTCCTAGAGCTGGTGATGATTGTTGTCTGTTAGAACACATTGGCTGACTCCAGGATTGGTAAGATCGTCGCGAAGAGGATCGCACCAACCATAAACACCATGATGAGGATCAGGAACGGTTCGAGCACAGCGCCCAAGCGCTGACTCGACAAAGCGACCTGCTGGTCGTAGTCGTGGGCGAGGCGGTCGAGCATCGACTCGAGCTTGCCGGAGTGTTGGCCGACGGAGAATATCTGCAACACGGTCGGAGGGAATGCGCCTGTGTCTTCCAGGCCGTCGGCGATATCCCGCCCGGCGTTGACTGCGGCCTCGCACTGGCGCAGAGCCCGGCGGAGGACCAGGTTGTGCGTGGTGCGTTGGGCGATCTGGATAGACCGTTCAAAAACAACGCCGCTACGCATCAGGGTAGAGATCACCATCGAAACACGTGCGATGGCCTGTTTACGGATCATCATCCCAACGACCGGAAGCCTAAGCTGCAGCCGGTGCCAGAAATACCGTCCGCGGTGCGAGCGTGAAGCGGTACCCAGCAGCATCGCCCCCGCCGCCGCTGCCGCCAGCAGCAACCACCACCGGTAGATCAAAAAATCACTTAACGCCTTGACGATCCGTGTGATCATCGGCAGTTGGCGATCCGCCTCGACCAGAGAGTTAAGCATGTTGGGCAATACAAACGTCATCAGGAATAGGCTCACCACGACACCCAGCATCAATACGATGCAGGGATAGATCAGCGCGTTGGCAACCCGGCCCTTGAACTGCTGGGACCGGTCTTTGAAAACCGACAGTTGCTCCAGTACCGTTTCCAGCGTGCCCGAACTCTCGCCGACCTCGGTGATGGTAATGGTCAACTCATCGAATATCCGAGGCTGCTCACGCATCGCATCCGCCAGGCTGGAACCCGCAGCAACCTTGTCTCGCAGTTGTAGGATCGCTGTGTGGAAGCCGCCATGGTGTTGTTTGAGTACGGTGTCGAGGGTATCCAGCAGCGGGATCCCTGCGCCTAGCAGGGTGGAAAGTTCACTAATAAATACGCCCGATTTAGCCTGGTAGCGTCTGCCCGGAAGTCGAAGCCAGCGTAAGTCAGTGCCGATCATCAGGGTCTGAGCGTTGATTTCCTGGATTGTCAGACCACGAGCGCGCAACAGGTCACGTGCCTGACGGGGGGTGTCGGCCGTCAACATCCCGGTTACACCTTCACCGCCGGCTCCAACAGATGATTGATGTACCGCTTTGTAGGTAAATATCGGCATCAGGCTTTGGCCCGGGTCGTTACCCGTACCACCTCGTCTATGGTTGTGTCACCGCATTGGATCTTGTTGATCCCTGCGTCTCGGAGTGTTTTCATCCCGTGGTGAATGGCGACCTGGCTGATCTGTGAGGCGCTTGCGTGAGATTGGATCTTCTGTCTGATGGTGTCGTTGACGGCCAGCAGCTCGAAGATGCCTTGCCGGCCGGTGTACCCAGTCTGCCGACAATTCTCGCAGCCCGTGCCCTTCCTTATAGAAGAGGCATCCCAGCCCCCGCACCCGGACTCGGAGTCCTCGCCCCCGGAACCCTCATGTGCCAGGTCGAGCTTAGTCAGTTCCGCAAGCGTAGGTGTGTAAGGCTCCGCACACGCGGGACAAACCCGTCGAACTAATCGCTGGGCGAGTACGCCGACAAGAGAACTGGCGACCAGATACGGCTCGACGCCCAGGTCTAATAAGCGTGTCACCGCGCTGGGCGCATCGTTGGTGTGCAAGGTAGAGAACACCAGATGTCCCGTCAGAGCCGACTGGATCGCCATAACCGCGGTTTCATGGTCGCGTATCTCGCCGACCATGATGATGTCGGGGTCCTGGCGCAGGACGCTGCGCAGGCCGTGTGCAAAGGTCATCCCCTTCTTCTCGCTGACCTGGGTTTGGCTGATCCCCGACAGCTGGTACTCGATCGGGTCTTCGAGGGTGAGGATGTTGCGTTCCTTGGCATTGACTTGTTGCAACGCGGCGTAGAGTGTGGTGGTCTTGCCGCTGCCGGTCGGTCCGGTGACCAGGATCAATCCGTGCTCAAACCCGATCAACTCCTTGAAGTGCTCCATCGTCTGGGCGGGCATGCCCAGCTCAGTGAGAGAAAATAGCTCGGAACTTTTATCAAGCAGCCGTATGACGACCCGCTCCCCGAAGCTGGTCGGCAGCGACGCGATCCGAAGGTCGATGGCACGGTCGCCGATCTGTACGGCTGCACGGCCGTCCTGGGCGAGCCGTTTTTCTGCGATGTTCATCTTGCCCATGACTTTCATCCGGCTGACCACCTCGTCTTGCAGGTTCTTTGGCACGTCGAATGAGTCGTACAGTACACCGTCGATCCGCAGACGGACGACCAGGTTTTCCTCATAAGGCTGTATGTGCACATCCGAGGCCCGCGACTTGACCGCCTCGAACAGGATCAGGTTCACCAACTTTATGACGGGTGCCCGGCTGGCCACATCCAATAGATCTTCGCGGTCTGTGAGTTGCGCGACCTCCGCCATAACATCCTTGCGATCCAACTGCTTGATCAGAGTTTGCGTCTGTCCCTCTCGCTGCTGGTAGGCTGCGTTGATGGCGGCCTGTATCTGCTCGGACGGGGCGACCACGGGCGCGACCGGCACGCCCAGGTAACGCGACAGCACCTCCATCTGGTTCAACCCACTAAGTGAATGAATCGCTACCGTCAGGGGTTTGTGGCCTTTAACCTGGTCGTTGGTTGTGTCTCTAGATTCGCCCTCGGCCAGCCCGATCAGGTGGTGTTGACGAGCGAATACGATCGGTACCTTCTCGGCGAATAACGCCGAGGTTGGTCGGCCCGCCAGGCTCTCCATGTACAGCACGCCCACGGCCTCTGACGTTGCGCGGGCAATCGTGTGCTCGTTCACGCCGGCATCGGCTGCGATCTTAAGTAACGATCGGCTAGGACCACTCAACGTTTCACCATCTCCACCACAACCAGACCAGTCATCGCCGAGCGCGACGCCATCTTCTTCGGCTAAACGCCGGATCGCCAAAACAAGCTCGTGTCGGATATCATTCATCATCACCTACCGCCCATCACGCTGTGATGCTTCCTACCCGCTCTTGGGAGCCGACTAGTACACCGTCAGCGGCACACTGCTAGGGAACTCATCATCCATGCCCGCCTGTCTACGATCTTTCTCTGAGATATACTTCAGGTCCGCAAATTGGTCATCCCGGAGGATGACCGGGCGGATAAATACGAACAGCGTCTGCTCGCGGCCGCTGTTACCTTCAGAGCGGAATAAGTGCTTGAGGTACGGGATGTTTCCCAAGAAAGGGATCGACGTGACGGTCTCGCTGGCGTCGGCCCTGTTAATCCCCCCAACAATAATCGTGGCGCCGTCAGGGATCGTGACCTCACTATTGATCGTGTTCCGCTGGCTGGGTGGTGGCAGGGTCTCAGACGCAGATCCGGTGAAGTTGCTCAACTCAATTTCGTACTCAAGTTGCAGGTAATCATCGAGGCTGATCCTAGGCGTGATGGTAATCGTGGTACCTGCCTGGGCCTGACCCCCGAAGGTGGTCGTCGCAACTGTATTCGATGCATTCACCGATGCGAACGGCTCCTGGGCTACACTGCTGAGTGTGCCTGTGGCGTTATCATTGACCAGGATCCGCGGCGAAGAAACGACCTTGGCACGGCCGTTGGTCTTTAAGGCGCGGAGCACGACGTCGGCGACATCGGAACTCAGGAGCGTGCCGTTAAACCCCAATCCGGGTGTCAACACCAAACCTCCGGTTGCCGCATCAACCGTGCTGAGGCCAAACGAACTGAATGTTACAAAACTCCCGCTCACGCCACTGGCCAAGCCTCCGCCCCCGATCTCCACACCGAAACTGTATCCGTCGCTAGTATCCAGCGTCACGATAGTCGCTTCAACCAGCACTTGCGGGCGACGCTTGTCAAGCATCTTGATCAGCCGTTCGTAGACGCGCTGCTCGGCAGGCGGTGCGAAGACGATGATACTGTTGGTCTGCTCATCCGTGGCGACACGGACATACGAGGTTAGGCCCAGCGGGGTGATGCCCGAAGAGTCCTGCGCCCCGTGTGTTTGCCAACCTGGTGCCCCCCCCCTTGTGTGATCCGGCTGCTGATTGTTATCAAACAGTGCAGGGGCCTCGACCCCATTAGGGCCGGCGAGGCTGCTGCCTGGATTCGTTGGCGTGCTGGAGTCACCCAACGAACTACCGTCGGGCTCATCAAACTCGGTATTAAAAGAAAACCCCTCGCCGCCCTCCAGGGCGCGTATCGTCTCCAGCACATCTGCAGCCGTGGTGTTCATCAGCTTGTAGATCCGCATCGGGCTTTGATCTTCCAGGGGTGCACGATCTAAATCTCTGCGCAGGTCTTCGATCTGCTGATGCACCGCCCCGGTAGTCGCTACCGCAAGCAGGCCTAGGTCATCGTCGATCACATAACGGTACTTGCTGCTAGCGACCGCTTCACCCAGCAGCCCCTGTACCAGAGCATTGACCTGAGTTGGTGTGATGTACAGGAACTGGTAAGCCCGGGTCTCCAACCGTTCGGGGATATCCAAGTCACGCATTAGCGTTATCGCCTCATCGACCTGCTTCTGGACCCCTACTGCAATGATCTGGCTGGCGTGTGGGACCGGCGTGAGTATGACCTGCCCGCCCGAGTCTTGAGTACCGCCCCACTGCGCTTTGTATTTAGCCGACAGCAGTTCCTGGACAAGCTTAGTTAGATCTGTGATACCCATATGCTCGGCGGTATACCCGCGGGTAACAATTCCGCCGCGTGGCTCGTCGATCAGCCTTAGTACCCGCTGGATCCCCTGCATGTTCGCCGCGAAGTCGGTCACAATCAGAATAGGCTGACCCGGGATACCGATGCTGTTGCCACCCGGGCGTGTCATCAACGGTGCGACCATCTGTTCCGCCTGTTTGCCATCAACGTGATTTAACCGGAACACTTGTGTCACTACGCCGGTATCAGACCCTGGCTCACCGTCCGCCCTGGCGTAACTGCTCATCTCCTTGATAGATACGATTCGCTTCCAACCCGCCTCGTCCGCGTCAACCAGCACCAACCCCTTCATCCTCAGAACACTCTGCAGCAAATCCATCAGCGTGCTCTTGGGCACGTGCCCCGGAGACTTGATTGTGACCCGCTTGTTGCCAATCTGCTCATCGTATAGCACGTTGATATTCAGCCTCTTGGCCACATAATCAACCAAGATCTTCAATTCAACATCCTCACTAAAGCTCAACTCGATGCTTGGATCGTCTTGCGGCAAGCCAGAGCCCGTATCACCAGGGATTTGGGCAAACAGACACGCACCAGTCAACATCCACAACACCGCCACGGTCAAGCACAGCCGATGCAGCAGGATGTGCAGATTCAATCCGGCATTTTTCCTGATCGAAATTAGACTATTCACATTCATATTAGCACCGCCATCGTACCCCACCCGTCACAAAATATGCAAGAACTAAAGGCCCATACTATCACTTGTCTCATAATAATTCGAATTAAATAAACCACTTTATATTGCTAAGTTATTACTGTCACTTGCTTTAACGGTATCGCAACAAAAGCGGGAGCCAATTAAGGCTCCCGCTTTTAGGGGTTGTAGACTCACTCAGCTATTTCAAGCCGAGTCATGGATTAAAACGGACCAAACACGATGGCTCCTGCTCCCAAGTTGCCTTGAGAGAGACTGCTCAAAGCCGCCGTGGTAGTACCCGTCCCCCATGGGTCGGTACTTGCAGGATGCAGGGTGACCCATAGCACGCTGGTCGTCCCAAACAGACCGGGGTGTGCACTAAAGGTGCCGCCAGAGGTCACGGTCGCGTCCACGCCCTGTGCGTAGTACAGGTCCGTCTTGATCCAGGTACGTACGTGCCAGGCCGTTGAAGGCTGTGGCATATTTGTGATCGTACCCTGGACACCGGAGCCAATCCCGAAGCTGGTTAGGCTAGGAAGCGTTGGCGGCGGGGGCGGGCCCTGCGTGGTGTCGGAAGACTCATTCGAGTTCGCCGAATCACCACCACCGTTAGTCGACCTGACACGGTAGGTATACAGTGTCGAAGCCGTCAGGCCGGTGTCGCTAAAACTGGTTGCATTGACACCTGCGGTCGCGAAATTCGTGACCCAAGCACCCGTGCCAACCTTACGATCGATCTCGAAGCCGGTCTCCGTCGAGGAGTTGTCCGACCAGGTCATATCGATCTGCGTCTCACCAACGGCGGAAGCCGCCAGTGAACTCGGTGCCGCAGGCGGAGCGATGTTTGCGGTAACCGTGAGGTTATCAAACCCGCGACCGTCTGTGGTCTTGGCGTAATTGTCATACTGCTGGAACTTGATGCGGAAGTCGGACGAGTAGTCCAGGCCCGCATTCGCATTCACAACGGTATCGAGGTTGTAAACCTGGCCCACGAGATTACCGTTGGGCAGGCTGACAACACGGTACCAGTTCACACCGTCATCACTGACAGCGATGCCGTCTGAGTTGCTGGAGCCGCTGAAAGACACCGGCATAGCCGTCTCTTCGTCAGCGAAGTCGAACAAGTCAGCAGTCAAGACAACATTGGTAGCCCCGTTGAGGTTCAGATGAACTGTGGCCTCGTTGAGGTTGATATTATTATTGACAGTAACGTCCATCTCCAACCGGCCATTAAGAACCTCGATACGGCCCAGGCTGGCATTCGATGAGGCGTACTCCCAGCCATTGACTGGCAGACCGCCGGTGAAGTTTTCACTGAACGGAACCGTCAGAGGTGGCGAAGCCGCCGTGAAGTTGTCAATGTTGAAGTCCTGATACGGGGCCGTCACATCGAGGTTCTCGAGGTCGAGACCGATGTACACGATCCGTGTCAGGTCCACGTTCGCCGCGGCAGCCAGCGGGGCCACGTCCACGGAGAACGTCTGCCAACCGGTGGTCGTCGAGACATTGGAAGGCCCGACCAGCGTGTCACCATCCCGATCCATCAGGATCAGGCGATGCTCGGACGTGCTGTGCTTGGCATCCACAAACGGTGAGCGGATATCGTAGGACACGAAAGTCTTCGTGCCTAAGTCCACACCGTTGGACACGGTCGCCGCAGCGCCGTCGTTGAGCATGTAACGGATGCCGCAACGGGTACCCAACGTGCCTTCACGCTCTGCCGAACGAGGCCAGAGGAACTTATCTGGGTCACTGGGGTTGGCCTTGGGCAGCATCGCATTACGGGGATACTCCCAGTCCCAGATGCAGCGGATCTGAATCGAACGGACACCTTCCGAGACGCTGACGTCCTGGATCTCTGCGAGGTTAGCCGCAGAACCCATCGCTGGGACGCTGTTGATATGAACCTGTTCCAGCGGGAACCCGAAGCGGCTCCAAGCGCCCTTCTGCTGGAGAATGCCACCGAAGTCCGCCTCGTTGGCGTTGGCCGGTGCAGGCCAAGCCGGGAACGTCGCCTCGGCTGCGCTCAACGGGAAGCCCGAGAACCTTGAGCCGTCACGTGCGTTCTCGAATACCTGGAAGACATCTGGCTCTTCAACACCACTGACCACAGGGAAGCTTGCCGGATGAACCGCAACGGCCGGCGGGCGAGTCTGGCTGTGGTAGATCTCATCGATCAGGAACTGTGGGTTACCATTGGTTGGGCCGGTCCACCGCAGGAAGCGGAAACCAATCCGGGTCACCTGAGTAACGTCACGGACCCCGTTACCTGTACCGCCAAGCAGAACGAATGGCTCGTTGGCAAGGTCGTAGGCGTAACCCTTGTACTCAGTAGTGATGGTGTGCTCGTTCAACGTCACCCATCGGTCGCCGTCTGCCTCTTCAAAGGTCAGGCAGATACGCGGATCGCCGGTCACAGGGTTGATGTCGTTAAGGTAGTCGTACTTCATCTGATAAGTAACCAGCGACTTGTTCGTCAAGTCAATCGGGCCACCTTCAATGTTGTAGTTGATGTCGTAGGCGGTCTGCCCAGTCGTCCAGTCACCGATGGTAACTACTTGCTGGTTCTCAACCGGCAGCGGTACGCTCCACTCGATGTCATCAACCCAGAACTCCGGCCTGCCGGCGGTCTGAATCATGCCGTCAACATTCGACGAGATGAAGCTCAAGCCGATGGCTTCGATACCGTCGCCGTTGAGCTTGTTGTCGTGGGCCGGGTTGGTCGCGTCGCCCGTGCCTGGGGCAAAATCGACGCGGCTGAAATCGCCCGGGGAAACCTTAAAGACATACGTTTGGTAATCAGTGGTCAGCTTGTGGAACTTACGGCTGGCCCAGATTTCACCATCGGTGTCCTGAAGAGTCAACTGGAACTCAGGCGCGGCACTGAGGCCATCGCCGCCGTACTTCGCCTTCAGCGAGATCGACGGGCCACCAGAGATATCCAGGGTTCCCGGAGTCGGACTCGTAGGAACGAAGTAGCGGACGCCGAACCATGGCCGTCCACCGAAGATCGCTGGGCTCCACTCAACAGGCTGGCCAGGAGCACTCAGTGCACCCCAGTCACCCAAGACGTGCAGGGTCTTGTTCAACACGGAACCCTGCAGGAAGTTGAAGTTTGCGCCCACGGGGCTGTAGTAGAACGTGTAGTTGTCATCAGTGCCTTGTGGCGAGGAGAAGTTGGCAACGTGACCACGGACCACGTTGTTCTCCGGTGCGCCGACGTTGAAGATCTTAAGATCGAGGTTGTTGTCAGTCGCCGCGGTACCTTCACGATACCACTTCTTGTCCGTTGCGGCGGTGCCAAACAGCGGCGGGAAGACGTTGCCCGCCCCCGCACCACTACCGGCGGTGTCGCCTTCAACATCAGTAATCAGCGTCGGGGTGGTGTCGCCCACCTTGGTGAACTCGACCCGGGCGATCTGGAGATTCGGGCTGGTGACAGCCTGACCCTTTTCACCAAAGCGGAACCCGATCAACTTGATGTCATCAAGGTCGAACGTCCGTGGTGCAGAACCCACACCACCTGGGAGTCCACCGGCAACATCTACGAGGATGAAGTTATCTCTCTTCAATACCACTGAGTAGTCGCTGAAGCTTGAAGTCGCGGTGAACAGCAGTTCAGGATGCTTGACGACGTCAACACCCCAGACATCGCCATCGGAATCTTGGAGCAGAACCTCGATTGCCGGAGCGGCGCCTGTGCCAGCGAAACGGGCACGGAACGTCAGGACCGGGTTCAGCGAGGTGTCGCGGTCTTCGACAAAGAGGGCGGCGAAAGCACCACCGAAGCGGGTCCACTCGTTGTCCTCGTTACCCACCTGGCCTGAGCCCGTGGTGTCCGGGTCATCGATATCCGGGAAACCGCCGTGAATGATTGGATCCCAAGCGGGGTTCGGCTGGGGGTTGCCATTCGCATCCAGGATCGGATCGCAGTTGACATCCAGAAGAGTTGCCTCTTCGGTGTTGGGGCATAGACCCCATTCAACAAAGTCGCCGTCGATCGTGGTGATCGATTGTGGGCCCAGTGGGAACTGTGGCTCACCGATTTCCAACGATACAAACGCTGGGTTGCCGGCAATGTTACGGGTCTCGTTGAACCACTCCCGATCAACGATCGAAGTCGCGCCAGTCTCAAGGGCTGTGTCGCTAGCCACCGCAGGGTCGCCAACGGTGTCACCCATATCGGAGATGAGAGGCGTGATAGCACGGGTGTGGTCGATGAAGTCGATGTACCCGATGCGGTCGGTCTGAGGCTTGCTCTTACCCATGAAGAAGGCAGAGAAGCTCTCAGAACTGGCCAAGACATCAAACTCGGTCTCAACCAAGGTGTAGTGCGTGATGGCTTCTGAACGGCCGAGCATTTTCTCACCGGAAGCCTCGTCCAGAATAAACCATGTGACGATGTACGCGCCTTCGAAGTTCTTGCTCAGGACGATCGAGAAGGTGTACCAGGCACCCGCGTGGACGTGCTTGGAACGGTCGATCGGATCAAACGCGAAGGAGTCAAGAACGGTACCGGTTGAGGTATCGGTCTGGATGGTCATCAGGACCTTAAGCGCGTTAGCGGGTGCTGCGGCGTCATCAAGACCGTAACGGACACGGTCTTGGTCCGTGCCATAGCCGATTTCAAAGTCTACCTCACGGGCAGCGGTGTCATTAGCACCAGAAGAATCGGAGAATACCCAAGCTGCCACCGCGTTATTAGCTCCGGCCTCAAGATCGGGGAGCTGCACACGCCATCTGTACTCACCAAGCTTGAAGTTTTCAAAGCTCCTGGCCTTCACCCGGTTGAACTCATTCTTCTCGAAGTCCACAAGGTGATCGCGGTCAAAGACCAAAGACGGTGCAGGCGCAGCGGTACCCACGGGGTTGGGGTCGCCGTTGATGTCACCCGGATCCGGCAGGTAGTGGATCAGGGTGTCGTCCAGAGTCGGATCATCGTTGGTCGGATCTGCCTCACTGGTTATTTTCAGTGCGCTGCCGTCGGTCGTACCGGCGGGGATGCCGGTGTCCAAGACCTGATACGTATCCAGGTCACGGGGCGACGAGTCGTTTTCAAAGTCGATCGCTTCACCTTGCTGAGTCGGCTGGGCGTCGTCGAAGTTGAACACGAATTCTTCACCACCACCAACACTGAAGCAGATGTCTGCCTGACCGTAGATTGACGTCGGGTTGTTGGTGGGGATCGCATTGGGGTTCGAGCTTGTGGAGGCATAGGCGCCTGACTCGATCTTGATATTGCCAAATGTTGGCGATCCTGTGGCCCCACCACTCTTATACGAAGCGCCACTACCCGCCATATAAGCGGCGACCGTGTAGGTCACGCCAGCCTGTACTGGAACAGGTGTGATGCTGGTGTAAGACCAACTGTTTGCCGAGGTCACTTGGGCCTGGGCCAACTCCGTCCCGCTTACCTTATCCCAGAGCTTGACAGTCTTGGTCCCATTGAAATAACCGCCCAACTGGGTCACCACACCATCGACCTGCGGGGTAAAGTGATACCCCATGGCGTAGTTCCATCCGATGTTCGTACTCGTTGGGACGCCCATATTGCTACCCCAAGGCGTCTCGTCTCCAGCCAGTGCAGTCGCGGGCAGCGCACATACAAAGGCCAGCAACAGCAATAAAGAGCTCGCTGATACCCTCCTACGCCCCCCATGACGTTGCAGCGCGCTGCTCAAAAAGAGAGCTCGACTAAATTTCCTACTTAACTCGTTCATGTCCCTGATCCTCTCGTTGAGATGATGATGATGTGCGACGGACAAGACTCTAAAATCCTGATGTCGCCACGCCCTAATCCTTATTGCTGCCTCGTGACAGCTTTAATGAACTATTCCAAACCATTCAGACAGCATGCATTGAGAACGTGCCGCCACTTACTTTTCACTGCCAAGAACTGCCCCGCACCCGCAACACACTGCAAATAGCAAAAAAACGTTGCTATCTCATATTTCAAGCCTAATTACTGAATTCGCCCTGGGATCTCGTGCTGGATTTCATGATCCCTTCTTCACCTACGTCTTGCGGAGCACAAATGACTTGCTTTACACGGTTCCTTACTTAACGGACGCATAAGTATTAACTCTTTGTATGAATTAAACGACCATCATGCTATACCCAAATTAACTTGAATGCAATCTTAATGGTTGAGATTATTAAAATTTCACGTTTTTCTTCATTTTAATCTTAATAAATACTATTTCAACTCGTTTTTTAACTCGCTTGTTTGGGGTCTCATATTATCTTAATTCTTTGTTATTAAAGTAATTATAATTTATAGTTGGTAGTCGACACCAAAGGAATGCGGGTGTCAACCCGTAATTTAGCCGATTAAGCTATTTAATGGGTTAACTGATTCAATTCCACCATTTGAATACTTGACACCACACATATAGCCGATTTTGTAAGTTCTGCTATAATACTCAATTGCCTGCCCCAAAAAACACTGGATACTTTTCTCGGTGTAAGGCCTAATTCAGCGAGAACTGCATACCCGCCCTACCACAGAACCCTCCTATGAGGTACTTTCGGTAATCCAAAAAACAGGCGTACTCAGCCTTAGGCCCAAGCAAACATGAAGCCCATAATTATCAGCACGATGCCGCGCAACCGCGATGCGGTCTTGCAGCTACTACACAGAAGCGGGGCGCAATCACGCCAAGATCTGGTCACTTTCACGGGCCTGCGAAACTCGACACTGACCAGTATTGTCAGAGAGTTGATCACATCAGGGATCATCCGAACCACCGGCAAGCGAGAATCGAACAAGGTCGGCAAGAAGCAGGATCTCTTGGAGATCAACCCCGAGCTGGGCTGGGTTGTCGGTGCCGGCGTCCAGGAACGGGTCATGTCACTGATCTATATGGACGCCTGCGGCCAAGTGATCGACCGAGATTTACTGCAGTTCGGCCGCAATTCCCGACTGATCCCTGATCTTCTTAAGAATCGAATCGATGCTTGGATGACCAGGCACGGCCCCCCACCCGGCCGTCTTCTGGGCGTGGGCATCGGAATGCCTGGCGTAATCGATACGCATCGGAATTTGGTTCTTAGATCGACCTATTACCAGACCAGTGACTTCCCACTGGGGCAGATGGTATCCGACGCCATGAATACCCCAGCGACCTTGGAAAACGACGCGAATTGTGCCACGCTGGCAGAATCTCGGCTCGGCAGCGCAAGCTCACTGGACAGCTTTCTTCTCTTTGTCATCAACGTCGTAGAGCGTGACCAGGATTATGTGGTCCGATCATTTGGTTTTTCCTTGTTTCTCGAGGGCAAGCTATTTCGGGGCCCGCATTTCGCTGTGGGAGAAATCAACCCCCCGATCGACCTTGACCACGAGCCGTCAGACGTGATCACAGAGGAGGAGCTGATCGAGCTGGCTAAACTCGACGGGCAACTACCAAAGTCACTTGACTCTTTCGTCATGCGGATATCCGCAACCCTATCGGATGTCGTGGACCTGATGGACCCGCAAGCGATCATCTTGGCCGGCAACCTCAATATCAGAAATACGAAAGTGATCACAGCAATAGAGACGGAGGTCAATCAGCGCATCGTCTCACTTCGCAACCGATTCGTCAGTATCCGGCCAACAGCCTTGATGGATCAAGGGATTTGCACCGGTGCCGCACTTGCCTCATTGGAAAAGGCGTTGGTGGGCAAATCACTTGTGGGACCGCACGGCGCAAACAGATTGTCCTCTGAAAAATGATCTTATTTGAACACCCCGATTGAAGATGGTTTGCACTTCGATTTCTGCATTGGCACACCGGCCGCTCCAGATGAACAGTTCAGCTTATATATTGTCATGAGCCAAAACAGGGACAGAACCACGGTGACAGGGTCAAGCGTGGTGACGCGCTGTACAAATTAATTGTCATCCGAGTTCGACACTCTTTCTAGACGCTGTTGATCGATTAAACTATTTACACGCCGACCGGTGCGTTGACCGGATTGGCCATCGGCGCAAGCCGATGGTGAACGTTCGATGTGGAGGTGTTGACGACGGGGAAGAGCTACTTGTCAGGCAGCGCGACGTTCGTAATGCTTGAGCAGTCCACCGAGCCTGCTACGGCAGGTGATGTGAAATGCCTCGCCGGCGTGATCAGGCTCATCGATCAACTGCAAGCCGTGGAGCGGTTCATTACTCAGCCCTTGGTGTGGCCTCTGATGATGGTAGTAATCAACGTATTCGTCGGCCAGATACCTAAGGTGCCGTTCCCCAAAAACGATGAAGTGGTCCAGGCACTCGTGCTTGATCGATTGGATCCAGCGTTCGATGTAGGCGTTGAGATTGGGCGAGCCGGGGGTCAACTTCTCCATGGGTACACCGGCAGATTTGCGGATGGCGTCGAACTGCTTGGTGAACCTCACATCCCGATCCCGAAACACGATCGTCGGCAGCGTGCTGTGTGTCAGCTTGATCCGGTTGACTTGGCGGGTTTCAATGTGGAGGTGCTGGGCTTGGATGATAAAGTTGTCGCGTTTTACTCGTTGATAACCATGAAAGTGTGGCCTGATATCTCGGATTGGGTGGAGATAGTAAGAGAAACTTAGTTACATCTTAATTATCCATTGTACCCATGATTTCTGTTGGATATCCTGATTCATATGTGAGTAGTGGTTGCCCTGTTCAGCCCTAAGTTAGTGGGCTTACCTTTTGTTAATAGATGGATCCAATAATGAGATCAATGATCGTAATCGCTGTTTCGTTGTGTGCAGCGATCGGTGCGTGCGCAGCGGAGAAGGGGCAAGAGGATGTAGCGGTAAAGCTGGCGGGATCTGCGGAGATACAGCGGGAGTACCTTCGGCAGGAGCCCTTCATCAGGCGGGCATTCGTGGCGAGTGTTGATGGCCGCTGGATCGGCAATGCGGTGTGCTATGGGCCCCACCGTGACGGGCAGAGCCCGGACGGTGCATCACCGACGCGTGAGGAACTTCTCGAAGATTTAAAGATCATGAGCGGGCATTGGAAGATGTTCCGCATGTACGGCTCTAGAGGCGCTACCGAGACGGTGTTACAGATTATCCGGGATGAGGGGTTGGGCCTGAGGGTTGTGGTGGGCGCGTGGGTCGAGACGGAGATGCGTGAGGATGAAGAGGGGCAGGTCGTCGAGCGGTTCCCTGAGGCGGTTATTAATAACCGCGCGGAAGTTGAGACGGCGATCCGGCTGGCAAATGAGTACCCGCGCATCGTTGCTGCTGTGACGGTGGGCAACGAGACCCATGTGTCATGGTCTTTCCATAAGGTGCGCACGCCGACCCTGGTCAATTACATCCGGCAGGTGCGGGCGCAAACGGATGTCCCTGTCAGCACGGCCGATGTTTCTTCTTACTGGGCCAAGCCAGAGAGTAAGGCCTTGGCTGATGAGATGGATTTTATTGTCACACACATCTATGCCATGTGGAATAAGCAATCGCTTGATGACGCGATGGCTTGGACCCAGGAGCAGTATGCGTTGAATGTTGAACGCCACCGCGATCACCGGTTCGTGATCGGTGAGGCTGGGTGGGCGACCGTTAAGCATAATGAGGGTGAGCAGGCGACCCTGATCGTTGGCGAGGCGGGCGAAAACAGCCAGCAGCAATTCCACCGGGACTTCACCGCCTGGGTGACAGAAAATCAGATCCCTAACTTTTTCTTTGAAGCGTTCGACGAGAATTGGAAAGGCGGCGAGCACCCCAATGAAGTAGAGAAGCATTGGGGCCTATTTAACGCTGACCGCACACCCAAGCAGGCCCTGCGTGAGGGGGCCGATCGTTAGGCTGGTGTTGTGTTGTGGTTACTTGGTTAGTGTGGCAGATAGACAAAGAACTATTGCTCGTTCATATGTTCGATCCTTTTCCCATTTGAAATCCAGATCCTAGGAGATACGAAAGTGGCCGATTCTCAACCCCGTAAGTTTGTATGGCTGATCGTCTTGATCGCGGTAGCGTCGGTAGCGGCGGTGGTGTGGAGTGACCGATTGAGTGTGGGTGAAACCTCAACGCAAGTGGTATTCATCACGAACGGGTCCGATCAGTTCTCGGAGATTTCGGCTGCCGGCGCGAGGGACTCGGCCAAGCGGTTGGGGGCGAGTGTGCAGGTCATGATGCCTCAGAAGGGGCTGGTGGACCAGAACCGTTTCATCAAGGAATTGCTGGGCAGCGACGTGGCGGGGGTGGCGATCAGCCCGATCGATCCGAGTCGTCAGTCGGCATTATTGAATGAACTCGCGGGGGATACGCTGCTGGTTACACACGATTCGGATGCGCCGTATGCCAAACGGCTGTGCTATGTCGGGATGGACAATTACACGGCGGGGAAGGCTTGTGGGAAGTTGGTCGAAGAAGCCATGCCGGGTGGCGGGACCGTGATGATATCCATCGGGAACGTGAACCAGGACAACGCAAGACTGCGGAGGCAGGGCTTGATCGATGTGTTGATGGGCAGGCCGGACAACCCCACGGGGTTTGATCCGATTGACCAGGTTCTGGTGGGCGAGCGGTACACGATTGTGGGCACGCTAACCGACCACCATGATCTGGCTTTGGCCAAGGCCAACGCGGTGCAGGCTCTGAAAGACCACCCGGACCTGGGGTGCATGGTGGGGATGTTCGGCTATAGCTCGCCGTTGTGTCTGGAAGCGTTGAAAGAATCTGGGAAGAACGGTGCTGTCAAGCTTGTCGCGTTTGATGAGAACGATGCGACGCTTCAGGGGATCGTCGATGGCGACATCTACGCTACGCTAGTTCAAGACCCGTACCAGTTCGGATTTCAGTCTGTTCGGATCCTTGTCCGCAAGGCGCGCGGTGACGATACGGTGCTTCCTTTGTCAGGGGCGCTGTACTTCCGGGCCATGCCGATACGGCAGGCAGACGTCGAGATATTTAAAATCAGGCTGAATAAACAATTGTCCTCAGGCAATCAGTGATAGGTGTGTGGCTTGGGTGAGAGTTTGTTTCTGGACATGCCTGATGAGTGTGAGCCACTTTATGGACGGGTGTCTTGGTTCTGATTGAGTTGAATGCCCCCGAAACGCGCCTCGGTGAGGCCTTTAGGCAAATGGCTTAACACCGCCATGCCGATATAGCAACGGTCTGCGATTGATGCCATTTTAATTTCATCACCCACGCGAATCCAAGTCAATCGATCAAGGGAATACTCCCCGGTGAACGTGTCGCCGCGCCGGGTCAGCCGAAGGTGGATCGGCCAGTGGTTATTGACGATCTGTGCCTCGGTCATGGATTCACCCGCTTCGGGTCGAACACCCAGGGCGAGTATGCCGCTGGGAAATGCGTGGATAAGCACCTGTGCCGAGCCCGGCGATAGGTCGGCTCGCGCCATCAGGCCGGCTTTAGCGTAAACGTGTGTATCCTCTAGGCTCTCAAGGGTTGCGGTGATGGCGAAGTCGCCCTCGAGTTGTTTCCAAATCAGCCGAAACTGATCGGCATGGGCCCAGATATCACCGCCGCCGCCGTAGATTGCCATCTCATCATCCGCAAGCACTTGCTGTCCGCCACTTAAAGCGCCACCGATGTCGCTGGAGTTCCAGTTGACCAGCTCGTCGTTGTGTGGTGGTGTCGTGACCCGTGGCGCAGGCTCGTCGAAATCCAGATCAACAGGGTCCGGTCGGGTCAACGCCTTGCGCATCGGCTCGTCGATGAGGTAGTCCATCGTGCCGAACCACTTGAAGTATGATTCGATCTGTTTTAACGACGCTGTCGTGAAGTCCGGCGAGACAAGTGGTTGAGTGTTGGTGACCATGTACCAATTGTCGTTGATGACACCCCCCTCTTTGTGGAGGATCTTGTAAGACCAGATCGTTGCGGCCCAGCCGCGTTTGCCATACTCGTCAAAGTAGCGCCGCATGAGGTCGCCGCCGCCGAGGTTTTCAAAGACCGGGTTCCACTCGCCGATGAGCATGGGGGACTGTACGGCTTCAAGCTCATTCTCTTTCTGGGGCAGTGCATTGTAGATGAAGTCGCTGTGAGTTTTCATACTCGGATCACCGCCGAACAACCCGGGGTAATGGTGCTCGGTAAAGGCGACATTGTTCCAGCCGTTGTCCGCAGGTGTGCCGTAGAATGCCAAGCCGCCCCAGAGCGGTGCGGGGGCAAAGACGATATGCCGGGTATCGACCTCGCGGATGCTGTCGTAGATCTCCTCGAATATCTCGCGCAATTGTGGACGGATGTCGGCTTTAAAATCGGTATAGGGCTCGTTGATAAGATCGTATCCGGCTACCGAGGCACGGTCCTTGTAGCGTTGTGCGATCTGCTTCCAGAGCCACGCGGCCCGTTTGCCGTAGACGGGGTCGCCCCAGAGTTTGTTCTGGCCAGACCGGCCGGTCGGGTGGTCGACGCTCTGCCCACCGGGGACGCCGTGCATGTCGAGGATCACATACAGCCCCGCTTGCTCGGCCATCTCAATTGCACGATCCAACCACTTGAACGCATCCTGCTTCAACTTAAACGGCTGATCGTCGTCTTCAAGAAGCCGGTAGTTAAACGGCAGACGGATCACGTTGAACCCGAACGATCGTATGATTTCAAAATCACGCGGCGTGATCCAGTTCTCTCGGTACACCTCCATCAATCGGTCTCGCTGCGATGGGCTGAAACGGTCTTCAAGATTCATCTCAAACATATACTGGTCAGGGAACTGTCCGTGATCGACGGTCAACATCCACATCTCAAGCAGCAACCAGTTGCCAACGTTGCAGCCCTTCAAGACGACCGGAGTGCCCGTGTTGTCGATGATCTGCGTGCCCCGGGTGCTGAGTTGGGAGAGCGAAACAACCAACGGATCTTCTGCGCTGGCCGAACTGAACCAAGAAGAGAACAGTATGGTTGTGAATAGAAGTACGCGGTAACGATAATGCATGGGCATCCTCTTTTGGGTTCTTGTATCACACAGTCAGGCGGTAGGTGTGGGGTCACTTATTCGAGTCGGGGTGAGTCTGCGCGGACTTCGAGCCCTTCGCTGGTTCGGGGGTCCCGCCGGCGCTTTGGTAGACGCGGACGTAATCGATGTCGAAGTGCTGAGGGAATATGGTTGTCTCATCCGGGTCGCCGTCGAACCAGCCGCCAACCGCGTTGTTAAGAATTATACACATCGGTGTGCTGGAAACAGGGACACGATCCTTGTTGACCCGGTAAACCTCCACACCATCAACGAAGAACATCATCTCATCAGGGGTCCACTCAGCAGCGTAGATATGGAAACCATCTGGGAAAAGGACCGGGTTGCCGTCGGCGTCCTCTGCCAAGTATTTATGTGAGACATGCTCATGTTCGCCAGCGTCGTTGGCAAAGTGAAAGGCAGATGTTACCTGTTCGGGCTTACTGCCGGCGCTCTCCATGATGTCGATCTCGCCGCCTTGCGGCCACTTTGCTGTCCTTGGTAGAAGCCAGAACGCGGGCCAGATGCCTTTGGTCGTCGGCAGCTTGGCGCGGGCCTCGAAACGGCCATAGGCCTGGGTGAACCAGCTCTCCAATCGTGCGGAACGGTATGCTTTGCCGTCGTGAGGATCGTTTGTAGCCGTGATCCTGAGCATGCCGTCCACGATCGACGCCTGCTGGGGGAGGTAGTACTGCTTTTCGTTGTTGTGGTTGTTCTTGCGTGTGAGGACTTCCCACTTATCCAGATCGACTTCGGGGCCGTCGAACTCGTCGCTGAAAGTGAGCTCCCAGATCGGGGGTTCCGAGGCGTGGGGTGTGTGAGCGCAGCCAGCGAACACTGATCCAATCGCAGCGGCGCATGTGGTCAGACGCCGAGAACTGCGTCTTGGATAGATTGTCATCGTTTGGGAACTCCCGTTATCAGACACGTCAACGGATAAGACCGGGTGGCGGGTCGGCTTGGACATTACGCACCAGGATTTCCCCCCGCATGATGTTGCTGGCGTGGCCGTCGATGTAAAGCAGGTTCACGGAGCCGTCCCCGCCGGGGTGCCTGTATCTCAGGTCGGCTTGCTGCCACGTAATAACCGCGCCGGATACATATCGCCGACCCTCGCTGATCTTGCGGTCGTTACGCGTGTTGCTCTCAAAGTAGTAATCGGCCTTCGAATCAACGCGGAATGCGTCGAGACGATCCAGCCCAGCGAAGGCGTTGCCGTGGAACGTATCGTTATTCGGGACGTACTGCTGCGCGGCGTCGCCGTGCATCATGACATCGGATGCCCGGACCGCCCAGTCGGGTTGGTATGGGTCCAGCTGTATTGAAGCTGGTTTTGTCGTATTGACCAAGACTAAGAACGACGCCCCGTAGTGGAGTCGGCCCGCACTGATGTGGGCAGAGGGGCACTGCAGTGCCTCGGTGTTGGCCTTGTCTCCTTTTTTGGCGTAAGTGCTGTTGCCACTTGCAGCCATGTACGCATTGATGATCACGCCCCAGTCCGAAGCCCCGCTCCATGCTGGAGGGAATACGCCCCCGTTGTCGTTGCTGTAAGCCCAGCAGCCGATCCCGATCTGTCTCTCGTTCGCCAGGCAGAGCATATTCTGAGCCGACTTACGTGCGGCACCCAATGCAGGCAGGAGGATCCCCACCAGCAGCGCGATGATTGAGATAACGACTAGCAGTTCGATAAGGGTGAAACCCCGGCCCCTTACCGGGCGTGATCGGGGAATCGTAATGCTGGTGTTGATCGATTTCATATGATTGATCCCTGCATGGCTAGTCAACTCGTAGTATCTCGCCCGTGGTAGCCGACCAGGGCAAGCAAGCCGAGCACCATAAAACCGAGCGTAGCCGGCTCGGGCACACCAGGCGGTAGTTCAATATTAGGTGGGACGCCCGTGTTCCAATCGCTCAGTACGGCGTTGAGATCTTCGATCCCAACAAACCCATCACCGGAGGGGTCGGCCGCGGGATCACCGGGTGGGACAGACTGGTTCCATCCACTCAACACGATGTTAAGGTCAGCGATGCCAACGAACCCGTCGCTGTTAAGATCGCCGATTAGTCTCGGGGTCAACGGCGCTAAAGGGTTTGCGAACGGGTCGCGTTGGTTGGTGTCGGGGTGTGATGCGAGCAGGGCCAGGCCCGTCCACACCGTGCTGGCGACGTGGCGGAGGTTGGGGTAGGTCGATGAACTGAACCCGGAAGGCGCGCCTGTGGCCCATGGTGTTGCGACCAGGCCGAGGCCCGCGGGGTCGCTGCCGTCGGCGGTGGTACGGATCGCGTCGAGATTGTTGACCAGGGTTTGCAACTCGTCCGACCATCGCTCCGCCGGGTCGCCCGCGATCTCGGTCAGCCAACCGGCCTGTTGACCGGTCCAGACGGCCAGCGCGTAGCCGCCGGTGACTTCGACTTGCAGGTGCTGCCCGCCTGAGCTGAACCGTAGCCCGTCGAAGACCCGTCCGTCGCCGATGTCGTCGCTGACCTTCAGGCCGGTCGGATCGTTGGCGGGTGCATCGGCGATCCAGCGGATCACTTTTTCGAGCCGGTCGGGTGTGTCGAGGCCGGCAAGCGCGGTCCACGTCTGTGTGTCGGTGGGGACCGGAAAGAAGGCGAGTTCGATGGGTCCGGCGGGGCTGGGCTGCGTGCCGGTCCAATACTTTTCCTGACCGGGTTGGTTGTGGTAGGTCGCCTGCACGAACTGCTGCGCGTGGTTGGCCATGGCGGCCCACTTGGGATCACCGTCCAACCCAGCCAGATTCTTCGCCAGCGAGTAAACGTCGATGTTGTTTTCCGTGCTGCGTGCCAAGGTTGTGCCGGCGATCGGGGCGTTGGCGGCGTCGAGCCCCAAGGAGTACCCCCCAAAGCCGTCGGATTTGCTCTGCTGGGTATTGTCGATGATCCAATCGGCGGCCCGCTTGGCGGCGTCGAGGTAGGCCTGCTGCCCGGTAGCGTTGTAGTAGTGGGTCAGCGCGATACCGGCCCAGGCGGTGTTGCCGACCGCGGCATCGAACGTGTCGATCGAGGGGGATACCCGGTCCGGCGCCAGCAGGTCGTTGGCCCAGTAGGAAGTGCGCAGCCGCCCGTCACCGATTGATATATCCACGGAGTCCTTGACCGGGTCGTTCTGCTGGACAAACCGGATGCCGTCTAACAGCCTCCGCGCCCGGTCCAGGTTGCCCCGGCGTGTGTAGTAGATCGCCGCCAGCGCGGTGTCGTAGATATCCGCGCGGTGATAGATCGAAGCGAACAACGGGTCGGCCACCGGGACGTCGTATGACTGGATCAACTGGGCATCGGAGAACTGGGCCGGGTAATCGTTTGGTACCGGCGTGAAACGGTCCATCTGGCGATCAAGAAAGGCATCGACCCCCGCGATCGCCGCGTCGTACTCCGTGTTGGTCAGCGCCACCGCGTCGGGACTGGCCCATCCGAGACATAACCCCACCACGCAAGCGGTCAACGATAACCGCGAACAAAGGGAAATGTTATGTGTGCGTTGATTCATAACACAACACCGACTATGGACTCAGGGCCGATCAATTCCGCCGGCGCAATAGCGCCAGACCGCCGAAACCCAACAGAGCCAAAGTGCCAGGCTCCGGGATCGCGCCGCCCGTAGCCGGGGGCGTCCCGGCGTTCCAGTTGCCCAGGACGATGTTCAGGTCGGCGATGCCGACGAACCCGTCGCCGGAAGGATCGGCCGCGGTGCCGGGTGTGATCGACGCGTTCCACGCCCCCAGGATCAGGTTCAGGTCTGTGATCCCGACAAACCCGTCGCCGTTGAGGTCACCGAGCAGGCCCAGATCGAGTGCGGAGAGTGTGACGCTATCGATGTGGATCGCACCGTTATGGTTGTTAAGCTGCCTGAATAGGAAGCTCAGCCTCGCCTCGACCGAGCCGGTCGGTGCGGTGTCGATGATCTGATGGGGAAGCCAGGCATTTTCCGCGGTGAATCCATCCGCGATGAGGATCTGGGTTTCACCCAAGAAGTCCGGCGAACCGCTGCCTGCGCCGAAGCTGCTGAAATACTCCAGCTTCATGAAGACCTCGTTGTCCTTGCCGGACAGCGTGTCTTGGCTTCGTATGAATGCGCTGGCGTCTGCGGTGATCTCCTGACCCTCGGTGACGGCGATGCCCTGTTGCACGCCGGAGAAGTTTTCACCTCCCGAAAACTGCCCGAAGATCTTCAGCGAACTCGTGCCGTCCAGCACGGCCTCAGATTGTGCGCTGACATTGGGGATCGAATTCCCAAACGTCGTCCAGCCGTTGAGGGTGCCGCCGCTATCGTCGAAGCTGCCGTTGACGAGCGCCGAAGGCTGGGGCGGGCTGGTGGATTTCTGCCAGTAGCGGACATAGTCAACCTTCATGGTCTGTGGAAACACGGTTGAACCATCCGGGTCGCCGCCAAAATCACCGCCGACCGCCAGGTTCAGGATGATATTCTTCGGCGTTTCAATGATTGGCCGGTTAGGCTGTTCGGTGACTGTGTGATAAAGGTTGTCGTCGACGTAGTAACGGATGCTCGTCTCTTCCCATTCGACGGCGTACGTGTGAAAGCCGGCGTGGAAGTTAACCGGCTGGCCGCCTTCGGTGGCGGTGTACTCGTCAAAGACGAACTGACGTTGATCGCAACAAGGCCCGGGATCCGTCTGCCAGTGGTAGGCGCTACTGACCAAGTTCGGCTGACTACCGCGGTTCTCCATGATGTCGATCTCGCCACCCAAGGGCCACTGTACGTTATTGGCATTCAGCCAGAAGGCAGGCCACATCCCTTGCGAGGTCGGCAGATCGATCCGCGCTTCAAACCGACCGATGCCGTACAAAGCGTTGGAGGTAATGAGGCCAGACTGATAGGCCTTGCCTTGACGAGGCACATCGATGGCCGTGAGTTCCAGATTGTCACCCGTGACAGCGACCTGATTGGGGTGGTAGTACTGCTTCTCGTTGTTGAAGCTGTCCTTGCGGTTAAGGGCTGTCCAGCGAGCGGTGTCCAGAGAACCGGTGTC
>JAJDCX010000063.1 GCA_029260615.1 Phycisphaeraceae bacterium
AGCCGTTCTTCTACAAGCTCGTCGATGCGGTTGTGAATTTGATGGGCGATGCGTTCCCCGAACTGAAGAAAGACCCTGCTCATGTTGCGGAGATCATCCGCGAGGAAGAAGAAAGCTTTTTCCGAACATTAGACAAAGGTATCGCTTATTTTGACCAGGAACATTTACGTTTAATACAAACGTTTACAAGTCATGCTAACAAGACGTTGGAACCAATTCTCCGCACTATGAAAGCTGCTAAGAAGTTCGAAGATTCGCTGCGTAAACAGATTGAAGCAGTCCAAGTAAATCTAGCGCCGTTTACGAAACATACCGAAGAGCTTGCGGCAAGTTTTCATCGCAGCACGATGCGTGTAAAGAGTATTGCGGATTCATTTAGTACTGGACTAAATTCAGAAAAATTTATACGCAGTTTCCAACGACTACAAAAGAATTTCGAGCGTCTTGGTTCTTTTTTGAATGATTTGGAAAAGGCAGGAGTGCCAAAGCCAACTTTAGATATACTTAAAAATCTCCCAATTAAAACCACCGTGATATCAGGTAAAATAGCCTTTTACCTACATGATACACATGGTATTTACATCGATATTCTTCAACAGATGGCTGAAGAACGAGGGTTGGATGTTGACACAGAAGGCTTCAACAGGCTGATGGATGAGGCGCGTGAGAAGTCCAGGGCCGGTGGTAGTTGCGGTGCGGATTCCCGGCAGTCGTTGGTGGAGCATGTGCAGAGGGGGGGGCTGCCGGTCACGGAGTTTGTGGGGTATGACCACACCGAATTGCCAGCCATAGAGACACCGTTGCATGTGTTCCGTGTGGGCAATAATTGTGGGTTGTATAAGGTGGCAGAGAAGGTTTCGACGGGGAGGCCTTGCGCGGTGGTGTTGGGCAAGACACCGTTCTATGCCGAGGCTGGGGGGCAGGTTGGGGATGTGGGTGTGATCCAGATAACACCCCCCGATGGCGAGGGTGGGGCGCGGATCAATGTCACGGATACGATCAAGATAGGCGATATTACTTTTCATCTTGGCGCAGTGGTGGCGGGCACGCTGGTGCCGTCAGAAAACGCGAATGTTGCGTTGGCTGTCGACCGGACCCGCCGTACGAAGATCATGAGCAACCACACGACGACCCACGTCATGAACCGGGCGTTGCGTGACCACGTGAATCCCGACGCGATGCAGAAGGGCTCGCTGGTCGACGACCAGAAGCTGCGTTTCGACTTCTCACACAAGGCGTCACTGACCCAGGACGAGTTGATCAGCGTCGAGCAGCAGGTCAACGCCGACATCGCCTCGGACCTGCCGGTGTACTACACCGATGCGCCGCAGGAAGAGGCCCTGAAGATCCACAGCCTGCGTGCGGTGTTCGGCGAGAAGTACCCGCCGGTCGTCCGTGTCGTGTCGATCGGGACTCCGGTGCAAGACCTGCTTGCGAACCCGGACAACGCTCAGTGGGCGGACCGTTCGATCGAATTCTGTGGCGGGACGCATCTATCCAAGACCGGTGATGCTGAGGGGTTTGTGATTTTAAGTGAGGACGCGGTCGCCAAGGGGGTCCGGCGGATCACCGCGCTGACCGGATCGGCGGCGCACCAGGCGGAGGCCAACGCGCAGGGGTTGCTTAATCGTCTCGAAGCGATCAAGAGTGCGGGGGATGAGGCGAGCCTGCCGGGCGACCTCGCCAAGCTGACTACTGAACTCGGTGAAGCCACGCTTCCCGCCGTCGCCCGTGCCAAGCTGCGCGACGGCATGGCGAAGTTGCAGGAGTTGGCGAAGAAAATCGAGAAGCAAAAGAGCAAGGACAGTGCTGGTAAAGTGGTCGAGACCGCGAGACAACTGGCGGATCAGCTATCCGGCGAGGTAATCGTAACCGCGATCGAAGGCGCGGATGCCAACGCCCTGCGTACGGCGATGGATGTGATCCGCAAGAAGCACCCGCAGTCGGCCTTGCTGCTTGCGGGTTCGGTAGGTGACGACAAGGTCGCGCTGATGGCGTCTGTGCCTAAGGACAAGATCGGCAAGGGGCTCAAGGCGGGGGACTGGGTTAAGGAGGCGGCCAAGATTGTCGGAGGCGGTGGGGGGGGGCGGCCCGACACGGCTCAGGCCGGGGGCAAGGACCCGGCGAAGATCCCGCAGGCGTTGGAAGCGGCGAAGACTTTTGCAGAGTCAAAACTCTAACGCCCGCCGCAACGACCCCGGTGACGGGTGTATCATATTGCCGTGGAGACGATCCTTCGGCCATCTCGTTGGGTGCTGGTGTTAGCCCTGCTCTTTTTGCTTGGGTTTGGCGCTCTAGCTGTATATGGGATCATCCGCCACGGGGACTTGACTCCGCTCGTATTCATTTTATTTGCAGCCGTCTTTGCGAGCCTTCTGTTGGTTGGGAATCGGTCGTGGTTAGCTCTGCAGCCTGGGTCAATACAGCAGCACAGCCCGTTTACAAAGCGTCAGACCTGGCGATTTGAGGCCGAAGAGATCGACGCTTGGAGTGAGATCAGCCTTGAGGAGGCGCACTGGCTTGCTCTATGTGCGGACGATCGTGATCGAATCGGCGAGCCCAACCTGACAGGCTGGTCAGCGAAATACAATCGTTATATATTTTTCCGCCTGTGTGTGTCGGGCGAGGTGATCCATGTGCAGCATTGCTTCTCATCGGGCAAGCAGGGGGAGCACGCACGCGCGTGGTTACAAGAGCATGTGGGCGATCCCCTGACAGGTGAAGATGGGTTACACTGGCACATCGACAAGGCTCGGGACAAACGCTGCTATGTAGAGCGTGCTCTACCTGATTCCGAGGCCGAGAATCACTAATCCGATATCTAGGCTTTTTCATCCATTAATCCAGGTGCACCGTGGCTACGATCAACGACAATTTCTTAAAGCTCCAGGCCGGCTACCTCTTCCCCGAGATCGGGCGGCGGGTTGATGAGTTCGCCAAGGCCAACCCGGACGCGGCGGCGAAGATTATTAAGTTGGGGATCGGTGATGTCACCGAGCCGTTGCCCGAGGCGTGTGTGGTGGCGATGCACAAGGCGGTAGACGATCTATCCAGCCGTGATTCGTTCCACGGGTACGGGCCCAGTGAGGGCTACGACTGGCTGCGCGAAGTGATCGTCGAGCATGACTACCGGGCGCGGGGTTGCGACATCAGTGCCGACGAGGTGTTCATTTCAGACGGCTCCAAATGCGATAGTGCGGGCATCCTGGACATCCTTGGCGGGGACAACATCATCGCGGTGACCGACCCGGTGTACCCGGTGTATGTGGATACCAATGTGATGGCGGGCAACACCGGCGGGGCGGATGGTGACGGCCGCTATGGCGGGCTTGTCTACCTACCGGTGACGGCGGAAAACAACTTCACGCCGGCATTGCCTACATCGAAGGTCGATGTCATCTATCTTTGTTATCCCAATAACCCCACGGGTTCGGTCGCTACGAAACAGACGCTACAGAAGTGGGTGGACTATGCCAAGGTGCACGGCTCGCTGATCCTGTTCGATGCGGCGTATGAGGCGTACATCACCGAGCCGGGCATCCCGCGATCTATTTACGAGATCCCCGGGGCGCGCGAGGTGGCGATCGAGTTCCGTAGTTTCTCGAAAAACGCTGGGTTCACCGGGACGCGGTGCGCGTTTACGGTCGTGCCCAAGGGTCTGACCGGCAGGGCGGCGGATGGTTCGGATGTAGAACTGCACGGGCTTTGGCAGCGTCGGCAATCAACGAAATTCAACGGCGTGTCGTACATCGTTCAGCGCGGGGCCGAGGCGGTCTACTCCGAGGCAGGCCAGCAGCAGATCGCCGGTCTGGTCAGTTTTTATCTGGAAAACGCCCGCATCATCCGCGAGGCATTAGAGCGGGCTGGCATGACCGTGTTCGGCGGGGTGAGCGCCCCGTATGTCTGGATCAAGACACCGGCCGGGCAGAGTAGCTGGGAGTTTTTCGACACGCTGTTGCGCGACACCCACATCGTTGGCACGCCCGGCAGCGGGTTCGGTGCGGCGGGGGAGGGGTACTTACGGCTTAGCGCGTTTAACAGCCGGGAGAATGTGGAAGAGGCGATGCGGCGGATCGGTGCGGTGTTGGCGGTGTGATCGGTTTCTTCATCGGCGGGGTTCGGATCAACCGATCGTCGGCAACCTATAACTTCATTTAACCATCCCCTGCCTGACGGGGTCATGGGTTCGGCGACTCGGGTTCTTGGGGGGCTTGCCAGAGTTTTGATTGCGGGTAGAACGCGAGCCATCGGCGTTGGTAAACAGTCGTGGCGGGTAGCATCTGGTCGTCTTCATTGAGTGCCCGAGCCGTGGGCAGGGGGGCTGTGTGGTGGTCGATGTGTATCCGTTGCTCGCCGACGGTCAGCTCCAGGGGTGAAGGGGTTTTGGCTAACTCATCGAAAGGCATGAAGATGCTTTGTGTGTCTATATGCAGCCCCAATCCGAGGATGAAGCGGGGGTGGAACTGGTACGGCCGACCTTCGCTTTTAGGCACAAAGGCGACCAGTGTCTGTGGGTATAGCGCCTTCCAACTGCCCCAATCGGTCAGGCGAGAGGGCAGCAGGGATAGCGGCGTGTCTTTGAGCGGGCCGTGGACCGACTTCATCGCGAGCTGCGACCACAGAGATCCGGTCTGCCTGTCCACGAATAGGAGGTTGTCGTTGAGCAGGCTCTTGGCGAAATCGAAGGTCAGCGGTTGGCCGTCCACCTGTCGGTCAAACACCATGCCCGTAGCGCACAGGGGGCACCAGGTCACCAGAAGTCGGTGGTCACCCAGGTCCTGATTGAGGACCTCGAAAAGCGACAGGAACCGTATCGGGAAGGCGACCGCCTGGCCGTCGATATGTACGCCTAGCATCAACTCGTCCGCCGGGATTTGCGCATTGTCCGTATGTGCCATCGGCATGTTGGACGGCGCGGGGAAGACCTCGCTGCGCATCATCTGCGGCTCATCGCCCGGCTTTGCCTGCATGAACCCATCGACGAATGTACGCGGCGGCGGTGGCGACTGCTCGTGTTGATCGACCTGGGCCAGGACGGGGCATGGGAAGGTGACAGCTATCAACACCATCGCCATGCAGTGCAGCCGGCCGCAGCTATACCCTGCTTGGGCTCGGGCGTGTGGGCGTGGCTTCAATATCTGCATGGCTGGGGCTATCCTTCTTGAATCCACTAACCACGGGACGGGGTTCTGGCCGATGTACCAGCCACCGTGGGTGCCTGACGAGGGGCAGACGAACCGAAAGACCCATAGGATAGAGGCTGGGACGGCCACGGATTATTCCCACGCCGGGCCAGAGAAAGGTACATTAAACGCGATGCCCGACGAACCGATCGACATCCTGCACGAAGCCGCGGTGCTCCTGGCTGAATGCCGCACCGCGAGCCTGGCCACGGTTGATGCTCATAAGCGCCCCCACGCCGCCAACATCCAGTACGTCCACGACGATCGGCTTCGCCTCTATTTCGTATCCGGTGAGGATGCGGCGCACAGCCGACATGTCGCGGTGAATCCGGAAGTTGCTTTGACCGTTTACCATCCTGAGGATCTGGAGCCAGCCAGCATCCGTGGCCTGCAACTGCACGGGCGGGTACAGCCGATCACCGACGAAGCAGAGCGTAGCCGTGTTTTGACGCGGTATATCGACCGGTTCCCGTTCATCGCCGCCGACGCAGCACTCCGCGCTGCGGTCGAGAAGCAGACTTTCTATCGCATCACACCGGCCTGGCTGCGGCTAATTGATAACCGTCGGGGGTTTGGGTGGAAGGTGGAAATCGATGTGGCCGCAAATGAACGCGGATAAGCAAATAGACACTGTTAGTCGATATATCGCCAGACCCACCACTGGCCATATAGATGATCCCATGCAAACTCGCCTTGCAGAAACGGTTCCCCACTCTCCACATAAACGACACCACCATAAAACGCACCTGTTGGACTATTAGGCCATGTGCCTTCTTGTGTTTTAAACCAGACGGTGTGACCGTCATCTTGTATATGGAAGACGTGGCCTGTAAATAACCCGTAATTCCACATATGTCTTTCAGAAGGTATTTCAATACGCCGTTCTTGCGGAAGACGCTGTAATCTATCTGCCTGACGAAGAAACGAGTCTTCACTAAGCCAAAGGCGCAACCGCATATCGATATCGGTCATATCCGATGTACCAATAATCGCACAACCAATGATTATTAGCAGCCACCCGGTTAATTGAGGTCTGCGCTTGATGAGTAGGCAGGTGATAGCAGCAATACCTCCCCGCACTACTGCATAGATAAGCACAATAAGAAATGCACATAATCCGTAGGGCACCCAGACTGGAGGGATGACTGCGTCTGATGCTACAACAAGAGTCATACCGGCTAATGTGTATGTTAACGCGATTTCCAAGCCCGTCGGCACGGTCAACATCAATGTTCGACGCTGCAGCTTAATCGGGCTTTCAGGCTTGGGGTTTTCAACCATCAGATTAGTCCCCGAGAATGAGAGGAGTTAGAACGATTTAATAATCGTATCGAGTATCTCTTCCGGTTCACTCATCCTTCCGCAGCCTTCGGTGCGGCAGGCCTGCCAACCATCATCGGGGCCGATGAGTTGGCAGTTGGGGAGTGTCTTGAATGTGGCGACGTTTTTCTGGACGATGGGGTTGGCCCACATGTCAGCGTTCATTGAGGGGGCGACCAGCAACGGGGTTTTGCTGGGTAGCGCGCAGGTGACGAGGGTGACGACGTCGCCGGTGAGGCCGTGGGCGAGTTTGGCGATGAGGTCGGCGGTGGCGGGGGCGATGACCAGCAGTTCACACCACCGCGCGACACCGATGTGCTGGCTGTCGGGGTGGTCGTCGGATTGCCAGACGCTGGTGAGGACGGGCTTGCCGGAGAGTGACTGGAAGGTGAGCGGGCCGACGAAGCGGGTGGCGGCGTCGGTCATGAGGACGCGGACGTCTGCCCCTTGTTGGACCAGTTTGCTGACGAGTGTGGCGGTTTTGTAACAGGCGATCCCGCCTGAGAGTGCGACGGCGATGCGTCGGCCTGACAGCGTGCCCGGCGGTTGCGGGCTGGCGGGGTCTGGAGACTGTTGGCTTGTTGGTTTAGTTGGCGGGGCCATGCGTGACGGCTCCGGCGGTTAGGGAGACTGGTTGGTCAGGCTTCTTCTTGTTCGTGCCCTTTTTCCAATTCGTAGTTGATCTTGCCTTCGACGGCTTCCTGTACGGCGATCTCGAAATCGGTTCGGCCGTCACGCTCGACCAGGGGGCGTGCGCCTTCCATCAACTCGCGGATGCGGTGCTGGATGAGGGCGGTGAACTTGAAGCGTCCGCCGAGGTCGTGAATGATCTTGTCGTCTTTGAGTGCTTCGATCATCTGTGTAGGGCTCCGGGGTCGGGGGGTGCCGGGGTTGCTGGGGCAGGACTATGTCGAGCCCTAAAGTATAACTGGTGTAACGGGCGGCAACAAGCGGGCCCGGGTGGGGGCCGTGGCGGGGGTTTTGCTGGGGCCCGTTGGCCTGCTACCATCCGACCCCATGAAGACAAGTCTTGCCTGGCTGAATAGTTATTTGGATAAGCCGATCACCGCGGATCAGGCCGAGCCGCTGCTGACCGGGGTGGGTTTCCCCTTCGACGGCCAAGACGAGCTGACGCTCTCTACGGGGGCGACGGACACGCTGCTGGATGTAGAGGTTACCAGCAACCGCAGCGATTGCCTGAGCCATCTAGGGCTGGCGCGTGAGGTGGTGGCGGCATCCGACCGAGCCTTGGTGGCCCCGGATATTGAACTGCCTGGCGATAGGGGTGCGGACATCGGGGGGCTGACAAGCGTTGAATCGAGTGAGCCGGGACTCTGCCCGGTGTACACGGCACGGGTCATCACGGGCGTTAAGATCGGGCCGAGCCCCAAGTGGCTGATTCAGCGGGTCGAGGGGGCGGGGCTGCGAAGCGTTAACAATGTGGTGGACATCACCAACTTTGTGTTGTTGGAATTGGGCCAGCCGTTGCACGCATTTGATATCGGCAAGCTGGCTGGCCGGAAGGTCGTGGTGCGGCTTGCGCAGGGTGGCGAGATGTTCACCGCGATCGACGGGAGCAAGCACGAGCTGACCGGGAAAATGTTGGTCATCGCCGACGCCCAGAAGCCCGTCGCGGTTGCGGGGGTGATGGGCGGGCTGGACAGCGAGGTGACAGAGGCGACCACGGACATCCTGTTGGAGTCGGCGATCTTCGAGGCGTTGAGTGTGCGAAGCACCAGCCGGGCGTTGAAGCTGGCGAGCGATTCGAGTTTCCGGTTTGAGCGGGGCGTAGACCCGTTGGGTGTGGACCGTGCAAGCCGGCGTGCGGCACAGTTGATTGTGGAACTGGCGGGCGGGCAACTTGCCCAGGGGGTGATCCGGGTGGGTGATGACGAGCCGGTGCCGACGGAGGTGTCGATGCGTATCAGCCGGTGTGTGGCACTGCTTGGGGTTGATCTGGATGCTAAGCATATATGCGACTCACTGGGACGGCTGGGCCTGAATCCACAAGCGGACGGCGACACGGTTACCTGCAGCATCCCCACGTTTCGTCTGGACCTCAAGCGTGAGGTTGATCTGATTGAAGAGGTCGGTCGGCAGTACGGTTACGACAACATCGAGATCAAGCCGCGTCTGGAGCTTGAGGTTCGGCCTAAGCAGTTGGAGGTCGTCGCGCGGCAGGAGCTTGGGCGGGTGTTGGCGGCGCATGGGTATCATGAAACGATCACCCCCTCGCTATTGACCGAAGACCATGCCAAGGCGTTCTGCCCAAGCTTCCTCAAACCGATGGGCTTAGCGGGTGAAGCGAGACGCAAAGACAAGGTGCTTCGGCCATCGCTGCTGCCGAGCTTGTTGAACTGCCGGAAACACAACCAGGATCGGGGGAACGAGGGTGTACGATTGTTCGAGGTGGCTGGTATCTGGGGGGATTGGGAGGGCAAGACCTGCGAGGTGACATCCCTGGCCACACTGACCGATGCGCCGGACCCGCACGAAGGGTTCCGCAATGCACGCGGGGCGATAGAGGAACTGACTGAAACACTCGGCGGCGAAGCGGCGGCGAAGACGCTTTCATTCGAGCCTGTCGAAGATGAACACTACGCACCCGCTGCTAAGGTGATGCTGCTAGGTGAGGAACGCGGCCGGATCGGCGTGCTTAATGATGTGTTACTCAGTCAGTTTGGGCTGCAGTCACCGGTCGTGCTGACGGAGGTCGATTGCACACCGTTTCTAGCGAACTTCCCGCCCAAACGCACAGTCGGCAACCTTCCACGTTTCCCCGGGATCGAACGCGACCTGAGCATTGTTGTCGATGAGGTGGTCACCTGGCGGCAGGTTGAAACGTGCGTCCTTGATGCTGAGCCGAAGATGCTCGAAGACCTGCAGTTCATCACCATCTTCCGTGGCAAGCAGATCGGCAAGGGCAAGAAGAGTTTGAGCCTGCGGATGCGGTTCCGCCATCCCGACGCCACGCTGCGTCACGATGAGGTCGATCCGCAGGTTAACGCGGTGGTGGAGAAGCTGAAGCAGGGGGTCGCGGCGGAGTTACGGGGGTAGCTTGCCCAGTTAGAAATTGACGGCACATGGCATATATTGGCAGACATATCACATCTTGAAACAGGAGTCCTATCGATGAAGGAACTTTCTAAACCGTTCTACCTGGGGTCGATCTTTGGTTCGTTTGGGCTTGGAATTCTGATGGTGCTTATCGGGGCCGTCGCGATGGCGGCCAGCGGCGATGAACCCAACCCGGCGATCCTCATATTTTTTTGCATGATGTACCCGCTGATGATTTATGGGATCGTGATCCTGATGATCCTGGTGTATAAGATGTGGGACGCGATCCAGGACGGGCCCGCGCGGACGACGCCGGGCAAGGCGGTGGGGTTTTTGTTCATCCCGTTCTTCGGTCTCTACTGGATCTTCCAAGCCTATTGGGGTTGGGCGGTGGACTACAACACATATGTGCAGGAGAAAGCCTTGCAAGGCGCACCGAAGATGCCCGAGGGGCTGGCGCTGACCTTGTGCATCCTGACACTCGCGGCGATCGTCCCGGTAATCGGGGTCCTCATCAGTCTGGCTAACATCGTGCTGATGGCGATCTTCCTGAACAAGGCGATCGATGGGGTCAATACCATTGTCAGGAGTAAGATGGCGGCGTGAGACGGGCGGTTTCCCGGTGTGTAGCGTTCTATCTAACCTGTTTCTGTGGGCCGGTGTCCTCGCGCCGAGGGTCGTACCAGAGGCCCAATTTATCGCGGCTTTTCATGGAGTTCATACCGCCGAGCCCGAAGTTCAGCAGCATGCGGATGAGTTCCCAGAAGCCGTAGGTGCGCAGCTTTCGGCCGGAGGTGACGGCCGGCTCGCGTAACAGGACAAACTTGCCTTGCTGGTGCATCGCCTGGCTGAAAGCGACTTCTTCGGCGGCGAAGAGTTCTTCGTCGAATCCACCCACGGCATCGAAGGCTTGCCGGGTGCTGTAAATAAAACAACCTGCGGCAAGGCCTGACAGCCGGTAGAAGAACATGAAAACCGGGACGGTGACCCGGGCGTGCAACGGCATCTTGCCTTCGAAGGCGACCCCCGCGCCGCCGCCGACTGCGCCGGCGTGGATATTCTTCTTTACGCCACGCAGCAGAGCCGGGCTGATAGTCGTGTCGGCATCTATAAAAACAAGCACATCGCCCCTGGCTTCCGCGGCGCCGCTGTTGCGTGTCTTACCGATCTGCCTGTGATCGACGTGGACGACCCGGGCCCCAATTTGCTTGGCTACTTCGGCGGTACTGTCGGTGGAGGCGTCGTCGGCGACGATGATTTCGTAAGCCTCACCCAATTCTTTGGCCGCCGCGTGGATTGACTCAAGGGTGCGCGGCAGCAAGGGTTCTTCGTTGTGTGCGGGGATGATGAATGAATACATCATGATGGATGATAGCAGCCGGGAATGAGATTTCACCGCATAGAACGCAAAGGGCGCGGATGAGTACGGCAGGGTCGGCGGGAAGAATCCATAGATTACGCAGATTCAGGCGCCGCGCACTTACACATGCGATTTACACCGGTGTAATCTTCGTGCTGGGCTGATTATTTCAATGTCATCCGCTTGCGCTCTATGCGCTCCGGGCCAGGCTTACCGCTTGGTGGTTTTGCTGGGTCTGGCGCGTCGGCGACTGGGCTTGGCTCGGCCTGATGCGGGGGCGGCATTGCTTTGACCCTGGGACGACTTTTTCTGCCAGGCGTTGCGTTTGGCACCGTTTGAGGGCTTGCGCTTGGAGCCGCCGGCAGATTTTGTCGGGCGTTGGCCGGTCGGTGAGGCGGAGGCCTTGGGGGACGGCGCGGGGATCGAGTGTTTCAGGAGCGTGATCTGCGTGCCGATCATCTTCTCGATGTCACGGAGGGTGCGTCGCTCGTCATAGGAACAGAAGGTGATGGCCTGTCCCTTGACGCCGGCGCGACCACTACGGCCGATGCGGTGGACGTAGGTCTCGGCGTCGCCCGGCATGTCAAAATTGACGACGTGCGAGATATCATTGACATCCAGCCCACGGGCGGCGATGTCGCTGGCAACCAGCACGAGGGTCCGGCCGGTCTTGAAGTTCTGCAAAGCTTTCATGCGCGCGTTTTGCGTCTTGTTGGAGTGGATCGCCTCGGCGGTAAAACCGGAGCCATTGAGCCGCTTGGTGATCTTGTCCGCGCCGCGCTTGGTGCGGGAGAAGACCAGCGTGCGGGTCATGTCCTTGTCTTCCAGGAGCTTGTCCAGGAGGTCGGCCTTGCTGCGCGGATCGATGAGGTACCCGGACTGCTTGACGGTCTCGGCGGTCTTGGTCTTGGCAGCAATCTTCACGACGGCGGGGTCGGTGAGGATCTTGTCGGCAAAGACCTGGATCGACTTGGGCATCGTCGCGGAGAACATCAGGGTCTGGCGCTTCTTGGGCATCATCCCGATGATTTTGCGGATGTCGTGGATGAAACCCATGTCCAGCATGCGGTCGGCCTCATCCAGGACGAGGATCTCGACGCTGTTGAGGTTCAGGGCCCGTTGGTTGAGCAGGTCCATCAGTCGGCCCGGTGTGGCGACGGCGATATCAACGCCTCGCTTCAGCGACTGGACCTGTGGGCGTTGGTTGACGCCACCAAAGATGACGGTGCCGCGGAGGTCCAAGTTCTTGCCGTAGTTGCGGAAGCTATCGCCGATCTGGGCGGCCAACTCACGGGTCGGGCTAAGGACCAGGGCACGGATGGCGCGCTTTTCGGGTGTGCGTCCGGCCTTGCCTTGGGTGTGTTTCTGGGGCTTTCGGCCGTGCAGCATCTGGAGGATGGGCAGGGCGAACGCGGCGGTTTTGCCGGTGCCTGTCTGGGCACACCCGAGCATGTCCCGGCCTGCGATGGCGTGGGCGAATGTCTCTCGCTGGATCTGTGTTGGAGTGGTGTAACCCTTGGATGACAAGGACAATAGCAATGGCTCAATGAGCCGCATCTGTTTAAATGACATGTGTACAGGTCTATTTCTGGGCCTTGGGCCCATAATGATGGCCGGAAGTAGCCGCAGATAAATCGAGGGGATAAATCCAGGTAGTCCGGGCGGTGGTTTAGGCCGCCAGAATCATCGGATCCGTTGGCCTGAAGCGAGGCCGGTGCCGCGCAGCACAGTATTGTAGCACACTTGGGCAAATATGCCAAGTGGGTGCCGTCAGACGTCCGGGTGACGCCAAACAGGGCTTCCCCCTTTTGGGTCTCTTTCCTTCTCCAACCGATGTGATAGCAATCTCAAAATTAATTATAATACAAGTACATGTCAAATGGCATGCAAAACAGTTGTGTGAGACATCACGGGATGATGTTCAGTATGGAGTCGATCATGGATTGGTGGAATAACCTTAGAGGCGATTACGAGGAAATTGATGCACAGGCTAGAGACGAACACCCGCCCGGCATAGCCACACTGTTGAAAGGTATCCTAGATTCGACATCTGCTATGGATCGATCGTTCCTGGATAAAGCAGTGTTTTTAGCTAGCCCTAACCTCCCCGAGGCATTTGTATCACGGTTGAGTGGAGCTGCACTATTCGACATGGATTTTATAGATGAGGGCATCCAAATTATGCAACGTGCCGTTGCACTAGACCATACCATCGACAGTAAGGATTACTTGGCGGTACGCCTTCAACGAATCGATCGGTGTGAGGAATCGCATGCTCTGTATCGTGAGATGCTTAACCAGGAACCCGACAATCTGCACGCGTTGATTGGGGTGGCGCAGACGTATAACGAGTTGGATGATCTTGAATCGTCCTTGACAGTTTTTCAAAAAGGGGTGTCGTTATATCCTGAGAATGTGCCGCTGAGGAGAGGTATGGCATCCGTATTAGCTATGTTGGGCGAATATACACAAGCCATGAATGAGATAGAGCAATTGCGATCACAAGGTGTTGTGGACCATGGAAATATGCTGAACACCTTAGCTCTTTGTTATTGGTATGGAATGGGAAATAAACGACTAGCATTGGACTGCGTAGATAAGACCCTTGCCCTCGAACCAGACTGTAGTTCGTCTCTCAGATTGCGTCAGATAATTCTGGATGCTGGCCAGTAAGATTAAATGAATTAAGTGCGTTAATAGCCAACATCAGATCGCCGCAAAACTCTGCCCCTTGGGATCAGCGACGGCGATGACGGCGGCGTAGACGCTTTGGGCGCCGGCCTGTGTGAGAAGGCGGGTACAGGCGCTTAGGGTTGCCCCAGAAGTTTTTACATCATCGATCAGGATCACGTCGTAGCCGGTGAGGTCGATGTTTTCGATGTCGAAGGAGTGGCGGACGTTGTCGTGTCTGCGTGATGGGGCGATCGAGGTTTGTGGGGGTGTGTGGCGGGTGCGTTTGAGGATGGGTGCGAAGCGCCAGCCGTGTGTGTGGGCGACGGCCTGGGCGATGAGGTGGGCCTGATTGTAGCCGCGACGCCAGAGGCGCAATCGGTGCATGGGGACGGGGCATACGATTAGTTTGTTGGGGTCGCGTGGTTGGTTGATGGCTTGGGCGAGTTGGTTGCCAAGCCATTGGCCGTAGCGCCAACGCCGGTGGAATTTGAGTTGTTTGATCCAGTCGTCCAGGGGTTGGCCGTAGACTCCCAGGCGGGTGAGGCGTTGCCAGGGGATCGGTTGATTGAGGCAGAAGGCGCAGCCACGGGGCGTGACCGAGCCGGGGCCCGCGGAGGCTCCGCAGCGTGGGCAGTAGGCATCGATTGCATCGGGCTGCCAATCCGCTGCGCCTTCGGGCTGGGTCCCCGGGGGGATCAGCTCGTCAATGAGTTGCCCCAGCCAGGTGCCGGCCCGGGTGAGAAGTTGTGTGCGGACGATGGACATGACGTGTCCGGTTATACTCCCGCGTGGTCACGGTGGCCAGAGTATTTTGTGCTGATTACATGACAGGGGTTGACGTGCCGGACACGAATTTACCAGCTAGGGATGCCTCGCCTGAAGGGTCGGCGAGGTCGGGGGTGCCGGGGGAACCGGGGGTGCCCGGGTTGTTGCCGTTGGTGATCTCTGCGCCGTTTGGGAATTACATCCAGCCGAAGGGGGCGACTCCGACGTTGGGAACGTTCACGCTGCATCGTCGGCCGGGGCGGCTGTGGCGGATCATCAAGACGGTGCGGTATCGGCGGGGGCAGCGGGCGTGGGTCAATAAGATCGGGCTACGCAACCCGGGGATCGACTGGCTGGCCGATCGGGTGACACGGGGGCGATGCGATGTATTTGACAAGATCGTCAGCATCCACGGGTTTGATGACGAGCAGTGGACGGGGTTGCTGGAGCGGATCGGTCGGATCAGGCCGATGGCGGTCGAGTTGAATATGAGTTGTCCGAATGTGGGGGAGATCGGTTGGCCCGTGGAACTGTTTTCCCGCGCGGTTGAGGTGGGGAGGCCGGGGGAGCCTGTGGGGGCCGGGAATCCGGGGGCGGGTGTGTCTGTGATCGTGAAACTGCCGCCGGTGAATTATGAACAGATGGTGGAGCAGGCGGTAGCTGCGGGGATCAGAGCGTTTCATTGTTGTAATACGTTGCCTGTGCCGGCCGGTGGGATGAGTGGGCAGCCGTTGAAGCCTAAGTCGTTGGCGTGTATCCGTGAACTGCGGGGGAAGTCTTTTGGTAAAGGACTGACGATCATCGGGGGTGGGGGGATTTATGAGGTGGGTGACATTGATGATTATGCGGAGGCGGGTGCGAGCCATGTGGCGCTGGGGACGAAAACGATGAACCCGGTGTACTTGTTGTCACACCGTGGGCTTCGTCCGTTCATCGAACGTGCCCGGCAGCGGTTTGGGGGCCAGCGAGATGCTTGAATTTGAGCCGAGCCACGGCCGGTACACGCTGCGGCCTGTGGTTGAATGCGATTATGATTTTCTCTGGTCGTTGAAGGTTGCGACGCTTAAGCCGTACATTGAGGAACTATACGGCTGGGATGCCCAGGAAGCGCAAGACGTTCTGAGGCGGGTGATGGTCGGGGCGCACCTGGTTCTGGTGGAAAGCGAACCGGCGGGGATGGTCAAGGTCGTAGTGGACGGGGGGTTTGTGTATCTGGCTGAGATTGGCCTGGTGCCGGAACGCCAGGGGCAGGGGCTGGGCACACAGATCATTCAAGACGTATTGGCCTTAGCTGATCGCAAGGGGCTGCCCGTGGAGTTGCAGGTCTTCTCGAATAACCCGGCAAGTCGGTTATACGAGCGGTTGGGATTTGAAGTGACGCACAAGAAAATGTATCGGGCGGTGGGCAAAGATGATTGCCAGCAATGATGAATAACCGCGAAGGCGCAAAGAACGCAAAAGCAGACAGGGCGAAACATCCGTAGATTGCGCGGAAGGCTACGGTTGGGATTGGATGCTACAGGTCATTTTCCGTTCGCGGGCTCTTTGCCGGAGTATTTCTTGCCACCGATATTCGCGCGTCCAATTTCTGGATCAACCATGAATAACTTTGGCCGTCCCATCCAGAAGCCCATGACGGCTTCGGATTCGATATAGTACGCACCGTTGGGCCGGGCGTTGACTTCCACGGTCGATTCCGCTTCGGTCTTACATGAGACGAGGTGTCGGCCGGGGGGGACTGTAGCGTAGACGTATCCGTTGGGTTTGAGTTTGCCTACGAGTTCGTCATCGACCTTGATCTTGAACGTCACTGCCGAGCCTTGGAACTCGCCGTGGCGGTAGACATAAATCACCGCCTCGCCAGACGTGTGTCTTACTTCGGTGAAATTTCGTCCTTTTGCCTGACAGCCGCTGACGGCGCAGGCGATCAGTAAAAGGATGGTGATATAAATTTGTTTCATCCGAGGCCTCCGGCTGGATCGGTGATTGATCCGGGTATTTGTGCGATCGGTAGTGACCTGATCGAACCGCGCGGCTGTGTGTCACCTGAAAAAGCGGGTGCCACGGCAGCTTCTACCGTGCCCTATCAGGCGATGGGCATTAGTCATTGGTTGTACTCAAATATACACGCCAACACAACGCGTCGCGTGTCTGCGGGGGAAGTGATTGGGCGGCGGCCGTTACAGAGGCAAGACGTTCGAATATGGGTCACAGATCTGTCACGACCGTCACACGCGGTCCTTGGGTGAGATCGAACGGGTGACTTTGAATGCCCGGTTGCCGCGGTATTGGCCTAGTTGGCCGATGTATTTGCGTTTGCCTTCGACGGAGAGGGAAAGCGGGCTGGAGGCGGGTTTGCCGGTGAGGACGATGTCGCCGACCTGGAGGTTTATGAGGTCATTGACGTTCATGGTGGTGTCGGCCAGGATGGTGGTGACATCGAGCTTGGCGGTTTCGAGATGACCTTCCAGACGGACACGGAGTTGATCGTCTTTCTTGTTCTTTTTGTAGGCGGCCCAGGTCTGGTTGGACAGCTTGTCGATCACGGGCTCGATGACGTTGTAGGGGATGCACAGGCTCATGGTGCCGGCCCGGCTGCCCATCTTGACCTCGAAGTTGACGACGACCACAACCTCGTTGGGCGGGACGATCTGGACGAGTGCGGGGTTGCTCTCGCATTCTTCGAGTTGGAAATTCAACGGTGAGATGTTCGCCCAAGCCTCGGCCAGGCCGGCCTTCGCTTTGTCGATGATCTTGCTGACCAGGCGTAATTCGATCGCGGTCAGCGGGCGTTGGGGGATGAAGAGGTCGGCGTTGGACCCACCCAGCAGGCGGTCGATGACCGGGTAGATGATCAGCGGGCTGATCTCCAGACACATGTTCCCGTCCAGAGGTTCGCAGGACAGGAGGTTAAAACAGGTCGGGGTCGGCAGGGAGTGGGTGAACTCGCTGAAGGTCATCTGCTCGATGTTGGCTACCTTGACCTCGACGATCGTGCGGAGGAAGCCCGAGAGCAGGGCCCCGTAGCTGCGGGCGAAGGCCTCGTGCAGCGTCTGGAGGGCACGCATCTGGTCCTTGCTGACACGCTCGGGGCGTTTGAAATCGTAATCACGGACCTCGATGTCTTCGGTGCCGCCGATCCGCCGGCTGCTGTAGAAGACCCGGGTAGCTTGCGAAGAGGATTCCTCATCGTCACCGCCTGAGTCTACGGCCGAGAGCAGGGCATCAATATCGTTTTGGTCAAGCAGGTCGGACATAATTGATTAGTACCGGGGTCCTGTTATCAAAGAGTTACGAGAGTGTTATCGGCCTTCTTGGCGGTTGGGCTTCAATACATGTTCGGCAAAGAGGTGATGTAGGAATAGAAGCGGTAGAATATGTGGTTAGGTGAGCATGAAGCGATTTTTTAGAGATAGGCGTTGGCGTGTGTGGCGTGAGGCTTGCCGGCTCACGGCGGGGGGTGGCATTGGCATCGCACTCTTGGTGATATCGGTGATGGCGGGGGGCGTGAGTGCCCAGGATACGGTACTTTCGACAGTGGGCGATCAGAAAGTGCGCATCCATGCGGTATGGCTGGATGAGCAGGCCCGTCCTGGGGGGCAGAATGTCTTGGCGGTCGTATTTGATGTGATCGAGGATTGGCACATCGCTTCGGATAAAGATCAGGCTGTAGTCGGCAAGTTCAAGCCGTACTTCACGAAGGTAACCGTCAAGACAGACGACCCATGCCTGACGTTTGGGCCGGCCCAGTTCCCTAAGCCACACAAGCTCAGTGTCGGCGGACTCCCCGAGCCGATAGCGGTCTTTGATGGGCGGGTGGTGGTTTACCTGCCCGTGCTTGTGGCAAATGAGACCCAGCCGGGGAAAGTCAGCGTCGAGGTCGCGGCTAGCTACCAGGCCTGCGATGACCTGACCTGCGACTTCCCGGTGAAAGTGCGTGTCGATGCGGAATTGGAAGTGGTCGCGGTGGACACGGTCGTCGCAAGTGGCAGGGGATCGGCTGAATTATTTGAGGCGTTTGATCCCGCTGCTTTTCAGACGATGGGGGGCATGCCAACAGGGGAGTCCTCAACCGCGGATGTGCGCCAGGAGAAAGTGAATCTCCTGATCGTCGAGATAGACCCCTCGGGCCCCATGGGCTTCGCATTGCTGTTGATACTGGCGGCGGCGGGGGGATTGCTGTTGAACTTTACGCCCTGCGTGCTGCCGGTGATCCCGATCAAGATATTGGGTCTTGCACAGACCGCAGGCAACCGTAGAAAAACCCTGGCGCTAGGATCTGTGATGGCGATGGGGGTGGTGAGTTTCTGGCTGGGGATAGGCGTGGCGATCGCTGGGGTCAGCGGGTTCACCGCATCAAATCAGCTGTTCCAGTACCCGGCGTTCTCGATCACCGTCGGCATTATCATCGCGGTCATGGCGGTGGGGATGTGCGGGTTGTTCGCGGTGAAGCTGCCGAACTTTGTCTATTCAATCAGCCCCAAGCATGACAGCTACGCCGGGTCGTTTGGGTTTGGTGTGATGACGGCGGTTTTATCCACGCCCTGCACCGCGCCGATGATGGGCGCGGCGGCGGCGTGGGCGGCGACACAGAACCCCGGCTCAACCCTCGCAACCTTCACCGCGATCGGTGTCGGGATGGCGCTGCCGTACCTGGTCCTCTCGGCCAATCCGAAACTGGTCGACCGTCTGCCTCGGTCGGGCCCGGGCAGCGAACTCCTTAAACAAGTCATGGGGCTGTTGATGCTGGCGGCTGCGGCGTTCTTTGTCGGTGCGGGGATCAGTGGGCTGATGAGTGACGGCACGCAAGCTGCGCCCAAGGGGCATTGGTGGGTGGTCGGTGCGCTGGTTGCTATGGCGGGTGCCTGGTTGATCGTCCGCGTCTTCCAAGCGACACGGTCACCGGTAAAGCGGGGCGTCTTTGTGATTTTTGGGCTGGTATTGATCGCCGCTGGCGGGCTTGGGGCAAAAGCCATGACCCAACGCGACACATGGGTTTACTACACACCGCAACGCTTCGAGCGGGCGCTGGCCGAGGGCAACGTGGTATTGCTGGACTTCACCGCCGACTGGTGCGCCAACTGCCACCTGTTGGAACTGACCGTCCTGGATACAGATGAGGTCTCGGATTTGTTACGTAGCCCCGGCGTCGTCGCGATGAAAGTCGACCTCACCGGCGGATACCCCGATGGCAAACTCAAACTCAAACAGACCGGCTCGGTCACCATCCCCTGGCTGGTCATCACCACCCCCGATGGCAGCGAAGTCTTCAAAGCCAACTGGTACACCGCGACCCAGATCACCGACGCCCTGAGCCAGGCAAAACGATCGGCTACCGTAAAATCATCTCCCTCGAACAACCACTAGCCCCCAGACCCCACGCGCATGAACCTCAAAGCAAAACTTACCGATCTGGGCCTGACACTACCCCCCGCACCCAAAGCCGTCGCCGCCTACCTCCCCGCGATCAGGGCGGGTGACCTGATTATCGTCAGCGGACAACTCCCCCTGGAAGACGGTCAACTCACCGTCACCGGCCCGGTCCCGTCATCCACCTCCCTTGAAGCCGCTCAAAACGCCGCGCGACGTTGTGTCCTCAACGCACTGGCGGCCGTGGACCCACTTATCGATAGCGACTGGTCACGTCTGGTCCGTGTTGCCCGTGTCGGCGTCTTTGTCGCCAGCGACCCCACTTTCACCGACCAACACCTGGTCGCCAACGGTGCCAGCGAATTGTTACTTGAGATCTTCGGAGAACTAGGCCGCCACGCCCGCGCGGCCGTGGGTGTGCCTTGCCTGCCGTTGGGGGCGTCGGTGGAGGTGGAGTTTATGTTTGAGGTGAGGTAGGTACAGGCACATGACCAGCCCACGCCGACTCAATTAGGGATCTGGCATCTTTTTGCTCCCTTTTCACGCCACCGCGGGTATCTTGGCCTGACTCGGCCCGGACCGCGCAAAAGGGCAAGAAACACGAAATTCCCGTCTGTTGCAACTCCTGTAACAGCAATCAATTAGATATTTCATAGTATTTATCTCCGTTAAAAACTGTGGCTATCGGACCCAACTGCACGATCAGGGTTGTATGGCAGCGGCTATGTGGCCCTGCCCCCGGATTCCCCCCGGATTTCCCCCGGATTCCCCGGGTTCATTCCTGGGCGTCCCCGGTCGCCGCGTAGGCGGCCAAAGGAATCGGCCCTGGACCACTTAGGCAAGGAGCCTGAACATGAAAGAAGTAATCGGTAACGTGCGTGGCATTATCGGCTTGTCCATCGAACTTGGCATCAGCCTCATCGCGGTCGCTGTGCTGGTGCAGATCCTGTTCGGGACGACGAGCTTCTTCGGACAGGACGTGGTGGCGAACATCACGCAACTGATCACGAGCTTCGGTCAGAACGGCCTGGTTGGACTGTTCGCGTTCGCTGTGTTGCTGTACGTCTTCAACAAGCAGGCCAAGCAGATCGCCTGACCCGCAAGACACCGTAAACAAGCACCCTCCCAGGTGCCTCATACCCCTCACGGCCCCGCAACGGATTGCGGGGCTGTTTTATTATGGCGATTGGGGAAAAGATTTATCTTTTTTTTAGTTATTCAAATCACACATCACACATTGTAAATCAACGATCTAAAAGGCCTCACAGTGTTCCGGCGGTAACGGCAGGCGCGGGGTCAGCGGGACCGGGTCGTGCCCGCGTCCTGTGATCCGTTATCTAGCCGGGACGGTCCGCTACCAAGGTTGCGATCGGGTGCCCCCGATCACAACAGCCCTCGAGTCCCGGTCCTTTTAATCTTTGGATGCTCGGGGTAGCTGTCGATCGTCGCCGTGAGGTTGTCGGCAGACGCTCCCGCCCCCGGATATCAATCCAAGGATAAGTTACGCCTCCACCCTTGGATGACGCGACAGGTTTGTGCGCACAAAGGCGGCTATTGGGGGTGTTGGGATTGGTGTAAGTGGTGGGTGGTACGGGGGGTAAAAAAATGTTTGGTTTGCGCGATTTTTGGTGGGAGAATCGGTCAGATTGTGCGCACGAAAGCGGGTGTTGACCCCATCATTCTCTATCATCGATTCTAAGGTTCCTGACACCTTTTTCCGCTCCGGAGGAGGTGGGGGAGGGGAGTGTCCGCAGATTTCGCAGATGACGCAGATTGGGGAGTCACTTGCTGAGGGACACTGAATAATGGTGTCTGACACCGTTTCTTTTCCGTTTCTTTTCCCATTTATTACAATAAATCACTAGATTTGGATATATTTCCCTTTACTCGCCAGTCGTTGCACGCTATCAACAACTGAAGTTTTCTACTTGATCTTCCTGTCGCGGGGCTCTGCTCCAGCCCAAGACAGGCAATTGCTGGAGCGACACAACCGGAAGGAATGATTCATGAAAGTCACAAATATCGAGGGGACAAGCGGCAAAGATTGTAAATGCTGCGGTACTTGGTTGAAACATTGGAGTAACGGCAGTGGTCTCACGCTTCCTATCCACTGTTCGGTTGAGAATTGCAGTAATAAGTGCGAGGTCGGTGCGCATGTCCAAAAAGTTGATCCGACCGACCGGAGTACTTACATAGTTCCGCTGTGTAAAAGACACAACAGTGAAACCGAGAAGTCGCTTGAAGTTGGTAGTACTAGACTCGTTTCGGACAAGGAAAGTGATAATTGTGAGACTGAATAAGATGCCAATGAACCACACTGCGCATCTGTCATCTGGATTACGATGGGGTCTAACCCGAACGTCTTATTCGGCTTCTACCGTCTGTGCGACACGATAAACCTTTTAATGAGCCAGACGATGCCGAGACGAAAAACGGGGGTCTAACCCCGTTTCGATTCCCGTGATGGCCCATGCTGTGTTTATAGGGGCTTATCCCCTTTTCTTACTCTGATTGCAAATAGAGGGGGTTATTCAGAGACCCCATTATATAGTCTGGACGTAAAAGAGGCTCCCGTCAAGAGGTTGTGAAAATAATTCTTGTCAAATCGCTACAGATGGAATAAACTGCCCTCAGGTCAAGCTGTAGCGTGTTAGGGAAAATCCAATAATGACTGGACCAAAGAACCCGAGAGGGTCAGGTTCAAATGTGTCACTAGCAATGGAGTGAAGATATGGCGAACGAAGCCCGTCACAATACGGTCGGTGGCATTGCCTTTGGAGTCTTCTTTTTTAACTCAGACGACGATGGTATCTCCGGAAACTATGCATTGCATGCCAAGAAGGCTGTTAGTGAGCGGGTTGCGGAGCGCGAGCCACGAGTGCGCGACAGTGGTTGGAATGTTCTCAGTGGAGACCTTTTTGAGCCACAGAACATCCAGACTATTCTTGCCACCACCGCAATATATCCTGATGCAACGCGGCTCGGTTCAGCAATACGGGAGGGATTCGCCGCCAGCCGTATGCCCGATTACACTCCCTATGTCATCGGCATGTTCATGTGTCCTCTCGATGCACTTATACACGCCGACACACGTATGAAACAAGACAGAGTGGCTGGATACTTAGGCCTCGCAACCTTCGATCTTCCGCATGAGGAAGTACTAAAAGAGATTTCTGAAGCATTAACACTCCCTATGACATCGTTACACACTGTCTAGTTAGAGCCTGCACAGTAATATGATATGGAATGGTGTAAGGGGTGAATGCATTGAACACTCGGGGTATCTGCGAAAAATAGGATGAAATCATGAAACACCTCGACGCAAATTTCGACAAACTCAGGAATCAAGGTAGTGGGAAGGTAAACGCCCTTCAAAGGGCAATCGATAGTGGGGATGGGCGACAAATCTTCGCTAAATTAGCTTCAGCATACGGATCGCTCAGTGAGGTCGTGTTTCTCAAGGGGCCATACATGGCCAAGTCTGTCCTAGTATTTGCAGATGGCGTCGGACTTAGTGCCGGAGCCGACTCGTACATTCCGATTCTTACGTTCGGATATCAGGGTCAGGGATCCAAAGTATTCTCTACCTTCCTGGCGGCGGCAGGCTTTTCCGACACGGATGCTACCGCTGTCGTAGCACCGGTACGCTTGGGTCGCGACGGCACACGTGTTCTTGGTGAGGTCGTAGACGGTCAGATCATGTGGCAGGACGGCACTAGTACATTACTTGACATATGAGACTTTCGAGATACTGTCAAAAGTCGTGGATGAGGGATTAATCAGGCGGCGTGTGATTTAACTCCGTCGGTGAAGGTGATGACGGGGCCGAAAAAGGTGTCAGGAACCTTAAAATTGACGATCCGCCCGATGCGTGTTAGTCTTGCTCTATGGGACGATCACCACGGGTTGATGTCGGGGGGCATGTCTATCACGTTCTGAACCGTGGCAACGCGGGGATGACGATCTTTGATGATGAGGGGGATTACGCGGCGTTTGAGGCGATTCTGGAGCAGGCGGCGCAGCGCGTTGGGATGCGGGTGGTGTCGTATTGTTTGATGCCTAATCATTGGCACCTGGTCCTTTGGCCGAGGCGCGATGGGGACCTGTCGAAGTTCATGGGCTGGCTGACGCTGACACACACGCAGCGCTGGCATGCGCACCGTCACAGCACGGGGTCGGGGCACGTCTATCAAGGGCGATACAAATCGTTCATGGTCGAGGGTGGGGCTTATCTGGTCGCGGTCTGCCGGTATGTGGAGCGTAATGCCAGGCGGGCGGGGCTGCCTACGCCTCGGGCGCGTGCGGAGTCTTGGCGTTGGTCGAGCTTGTGGCGTTGGAAGTTTGGCAACGCGGAGCAGAAGCGATTGTTAAGCCCCTGGCCTTTGCCATCGGGTCGTAGGCCCGCGGGGTGGTTGAAGAAGGTGAACGGTGCGCAGACTCTGGCGGAGTTGGAGGCGTTGCGTATGGCGGCGAACCGGTGCAGCCCGTATGGCTCGGCGAAGTGGCGGCAACGGATGGTCAGGCTACACGGGTTGGAGGCCACGGTGCGGCCACGGGGGAGGCCCAGGCGTGATGATGGGTAAGTGCTATCGGGCACTGTGATTAACGCTGATGGATCGGGTTTTTATGGTATTACGGTTGATGAATGGGTCTTGGGCGGGGGAGGCTATGTGAGGATGGGTGGCGAGGTTGACGAAAGGTTGATTTACAGCGACACTTACAAGATATGATTAGGGACGATAGAGGGGGCCTCCGGGGATTTTCGGGTGTGGTTTTCGAGGGGGTCAGGGTTGATTGACAGCGTCCGCGGCGCGGGCGAGGCATGCTGGCTTAAGTAGGATAGCTGGCACATACTTGTACATTTGGAGTATTTCACATGGCACGTGCGCGAAGCGGTGGAGGCGGATCGGGCTCGGCTTGGGCGTTGGTGGTGTTTGGTGCGGGCTTTTTTATCAGCCTGCTCCTGGCGATCATCTTCTTCACCCAGGTCAGCGGGGCCCGTCAGGGTCAGACGGGCGCGGAAAGCCGGTTGGCGGAATTTGCCAGCCCAACCGAGCAGAGCTCACCTGAGATAGAAGGCCTCAAGTCCGGCGGCGGGTCTGTGGTCGGGGCACTGCTGGAAGAGCAGCAGTGGTTGCGCACCGTGATCGCCAACGATCCGGGTAAGAGCCGACAGGAGATCGGTAGCTCGCTGACTACGCTGGGTGTAGACGGCCGATCGCTGCTGCAGGAAGTGGCGCGTCTTCAGAACGAAGATGCGGCGATGAAGGAACTAAATAACACGCTTGAGCAGGACTTGGCGCAGGCGCGATCGCGTGCCGATGAGGCTGAGAAAGCTAAGAGCACATTGGACCAGAGTTATAAGGACTCGCTTGCGAACCTCGGAGCGACCGTTGGCCAGACCGGCGATGTGCTCAAGACGACGCAGACCCAGATCCAGCAGCAGAAGAATACGCTGGATGGCCAGATGGCCGACACCCGCAGCGAGTACGTCAACCAGATAACGGCATTAGAAGATGAGATATCTAAGTACAAGTTTGAGATTGCCCGTTTGGTGAAGCTCAACGCCGTACTGAGTGGCAGTGGTGAGCAGGATCTTGGGCCGGGGAACCTGACCCGTGCGGATGGGCGTATCGTTTCGATCATCGGTGGGCGGCCGGAGGTCTACATCAGCTTGGGCCGGGGTGACCGGTTGCAGATGGGTATGACCTTTGAGGTCTTCGGTGCCAATGAATTGGTCAAGCTCAATGAGTACCAGCAGGTACGGGGCAAGGCGACGTTGGAAGTGGTGAGCGTGGATGACGCGGCGTCGGTCGCCCGGATCGTCCGGCTGGAGCGGGGCAAGACTATTATGGATGACGACCAGGTTGTTAACTTGGTATACGACCCGCAGACGGTTCATAAGTTCTTTGTCTACGGCGAATTCGATATCAACGGTGACGGTGTCGCCGACCCCGATGGGCTTGGCCGTATTGTCAGCAGGATTAACCAGTGGGGCGGCAAGATGACCGATGGCCTAACCTACGACGTGGACTACCTGGTGCTGGGTGCGGAGCCTCCGCTGCCGACACCTCCGCCGGATGGCGAAGTGGACCCCGTGAAGATCGCCGAGTACGTTGCGGCGCAGCGAGAGTTCGAGACCTACCAGCAGTTGATCGGCGAGGCTCGTTCGCCGTCGCTGAGTATCCCGGTGCTGAACCAGAACCGGTTCCTTGCATTGACGGGTCACTACGACCGCTAGACGGCCCGCCGATGGCGAAGAAAAACCAAGGCCCGATTGCCATTTGGTCGCAGTACATCGCCGCCCGTCTGGGCGCGATGGGGCTGACGATGTTCGATATCGACACGAACCTCCGCACCGCTGCGGGGATCGGTCGGGCGATGTATGCGTGGGACAAGCGTCACCGAGAGCGTGCCAGCAAGAGCATCTCGCTGGCGTTCCCCGACTGGACGCCCGAGCGTGTCCAGCGTGTATGCCGAGGATCGTTTGAGCACTTTGTGCAGCTTGCGATCGAGGTCTGTCATACGCCGCGTGTGATTTCCAAAGACTCCTGGCCGAAGCGGACCTCGACGGGGGATCTGGGCCCAGCCTTGGACTTACTGGATGCTGGTAAGCCTGTGATCCTGGTGACCGGGCACCTGGGCAACTGGGAGGTGCTGGGGTACCTGCTGGCGGTGATTGGTTACGAGGTGGAGGCGATCGCCCGGCCGATTGACAACCCGCTGATTAACGATTGGCTATTAGGTATCCGTGAGAGCAAGGGGATGCGGATCATCACCAAATGGGACGCGACCGAGCGGATGCTGGAGGTGCTGGGCCGGGGCGGTACGTTGGGGTTTATTGCCGACCAGAACGCCGGGGACAAGGGGATGTTCGTGCCGTTCTTTGGGAGGCTGGCCAGCTCGTACAAGTCCATCGGGCTCCTGGCGATCCGTGAGGAGGTCCCGATTGTTTGTGGGTATGCCCACCGCGTCGGGCCCGGATTCCACTACGAAATAGGGGTCGCCGACGTGATCCAGCCCGGCGATTGGCAAGACAGGCACGACCCGTTGTATTATGTGACCGCAAGGTACGCCCGGGCGATCGAGACGATGGTGAGGATGCGGCCCAAGCAGTACTTGTGGATGCACCGGCGGTGGAAGAGCCGGCCCCGCTATGAACGACAGGGCACCGAGATGCCCAAGGCGTTAAGGCGTAACCTTGAAGACCTGCCCTGGATGGACCAGGCCCAGATGGATCGGCTTATGAAGCCGGCCCAAGTCCCAGACCCCGCCTAAGATCCTTAGACCCACCTAGGGAAACAGGATCACCACCGAACCCGGTACCACCCTCCACCGGATCAACCCCGTATGCGTAGGCTCAACAGGAGCTCACTGACGCACTTAACAGAAGAAGAGAATGCCACATGGACCCGATGATGGACGAATCCGAAGAATTAAGGCTGGAATCACGCAAGGTGTTGATCGTGGATGACGACCCGGAGGTGCGGGCAGCGATCGACCACGCCCTGCAAGCCGAGGGCGCTTTGACCCAGTACTGCAGTGACGGGAACTCCGCGGTGCGTATCTGTGAGGCCGAGCCGCCTGACTTGGTGGTGCTGGATATGATGTTGCCCAAGCGGTCAGGGTTCCTGGTTCTGGATAGGATCAAGAAGATCGAAAATGCCCCGGTCGTGGTGATGGTCACCGCGAATGAGGGGCGCCGGCATCAGCAGTATGCAGAAACCCTTGGGGTGGACGGGTACATCCTCAAGCCGGTCCGGCTGGAGCGGTTGATCACAATGGCCCAGAAGCTGCTGGACGCCCGATCCTGACCCCCGGGTTTATCCCCCGGTTGACTTGGATTATCCGGGTTTTGGCGATGGGATAGCCCGGTGTTCGCCTAAGTGCTGATGCCATATAATAGTGACAGTGTTTTTAAGTGGTAAATGACGGGCGTGAGTGTCCGGGGCCGGTCGCGTGTGATCGGACTAAACGGGTTAGATGATGGCAGCCGAAGGGTGTAGGCACCCTTGGCCCTGCTTTGGAGGCATCATGATGCGTGCATCTGATTTTCGCGCGTGGCTCACAATGACATGTGCTGTGACGGTCCTGGTGCTATCAGGCATCGTTTGGGCACGCGATGCCGTGGTGACGACCCTTGATGGGCGGACACTTGCCGGCGAACTGGTCAGCCAGGACGAATTAACGGTGACGCTATTGATCTCCGGGATCAAGACACCGATCCCACGGCGATCGATCGAGAGCGTGGAACTCATGGCCGCCCCGCAGGATCGGTACCGGCAGCTGCGATCAGAGTTAGACGACGATGATCTGGATGGGCGGTACCGCCTGGCGTACACGATGTACGAGAAGAAGTGGTTCGACCTGTCGAGGTCGGAACTGAACGCGCTGGAGCGAGATTTTCCAGATAGCGACAAGGTCCGTTCGCTCATGACCGTGGTGCAGAGCAGGCTGGACCGTGCGCAGGATACCACGACCCGTGAAGGTCAAGCCGGAGCGTCCCATGGTGGGGGTGTAACGCCTGGTCAAGACACGGTTACGGTGGTGACACAGGCCCCCGGCCCGGAGCAGTTGCTGACCGAGGAACAGATCAACGTCATCCGTGTTTATGAGGCCGACCTCGACGCCCAGCCGCGGGTGACTCTTACACCGGAAACGATTGAGAAGCTCTTTGAAACCTATGCCAGCGACGACCGGCTGGTCAAGGACAAGCGTGCGTTTCGTCGGATGCCCGGTTACGAGCAACTGGGCGTGCTGTTTGAGCTGCAGGCCCGCGAGCTTTACGGAGATGTGGTGATCCGGCAGGATTCGCCCGCCATCAAAGGGTTCCGTTCGCAGTTGCACCAGCGGTATGTCTTGAATTACTGCGGCACGACCGGGTGCCACGGCGATAAATCCCCGGGCGGATTGTTCGTCTTCCGCATCCATCCCAACAGTGACGCGACCGTTTACACCAACTTTTACATCCTCAACCGGATGCAGAATTCGCAGGGTGCTGTGATCGATCGGGACAATCCCCGGCGGTCGTTGCTGGTTCAGTATGGGCTGAAGCGGGATGCCGCGGCGACCCCTCACCCGGACGTCCCGGGCTGGCGTTCGCAGTTCGTTAACGAGCAGGACATCCGGTTTGAGCAGTACGTCGGTGTGATCGATCAGCTATGGAAGCCGACCCCCGAGTACGGGATCGGCTACCGCCCACCGATGTGGCAGGAGCGGGGAGCCGAAACAGACACGGCGGGTGAATAAGCACCGCCGATCAGCCCTTGCCACAGCCTTTGAGTTTGCATTAAATCGTTCCTGATTAAGACGCCCGTTGATGGGCAGGTATCGCGAAGCGAAAGGACGGCCCCGTGCCAAAGAAATTTTCCATTTTGTTTATGCTTGTAGGCATCGCATTGGGTCTGGCCGGCTGTAACAGCGAGGCCTCTCAGCAGGCGGAAGCGCAACGCCATCTCGACGCGGCGCGTGCGAAGCTAAGCCAAGCCAACGCGGGCTACGTCCCGCAGTCCAGTTCGTCCGAGGGTTCCACCGGATTGCTGGTCTATCGCCAGGAAACCATGGACGCGGCCTTTGCGGACCTAAACAAGGTCATGTCACTGAACGCCCCACAGCAGCAGCTCCAGGCCCTGCGTATGGGTGCGGATATCGATTCATCGGCGGCCCTGCACGCGGCGGGTCAGGCGGCGGATGAGAACGCGGTCCTCGCCGGGCGGTCCACGTTGCTGCTGGGTTACCTCTCGGCGTTTGAAGGCTCGGCCACCCGGGCCGCTTCGCTGGAGCCCCAGACCGCCGAGTCGCTAGCCAAACTGCAGGAAGAGATCCAACGGCAAACCGCCAAGCGTGAGCAATTTACCGCGGAGGCGGCCGACCTGACCAGTCAATTGGAGGCCGTGAACACCGAGATACAGAAGTTTAAAGACCTCGCTGATGAAGGCAACGCCCAGGCCCAGGACCTGAGTGAAAAAGCGTTTGTATCTCAAGGCGAGCACATGTACGACCTGCAGGACCAGGCCTCCCAACTCGAGCGCAGTGCGGCGATTGAGTCGGCGTCTGCCGAGCAACAGCAGGTGGCCGGGACAGACTTGTCCGGGCGTTTGAATCTGGCACAGGGTCAGTTAGATGCAGCCAACAAGTTGCTTGACGAGTTGGCTTCACAGGTGAAAGACACCCGCGCCGATACGGCCCGCCTGACCGATGAATCCGCCAAGGCACAAGCGGCCAGCACCGAAGCGTCCCAGGCCATGGCTAAAGAGTTCAGCCAGGTCGTGAGCGTACACCAAAGCGCAGTCCAGAAGCAGATGACGCTGGCCGGGCAGAAGATCGACAAGGCCGTCGCCGATCTGGAGAGGGCGGTCAGCCTCGCCGGCAAAAACGCCGATCGCAAGACCGCCGCCCAAGACGTGCGCATGACCCGGCTCCAATTACTGGCTGCTTATGTCGATCAGGCGTATATCGCGACCAGCCACGCGGGTTACCTCGGTGACCTGGCCAGCACCGCTGGGGCTCTGGCTGGCAGTGTCGAACGTATCACACCCCAAGAGGTCGGCACCTACCGGGAACAGGCCGACCAACTCGCCCAGGCCCAGACGGACCTCAACGCCAAAGCGTCCGAAGCGATCCAGGCCGGTACCCAGTTGGCTCTGGAACTGGCACCGGAAGGGTCTACTCCCGAGGATGGTGATGTCGAGGCGATCGCTCTTAAACAGAAAGACCGTCTGGAAGGCTACGGCGAGCGCGCCAGTATTCAATAGTATTGCTTGTGGGATATCCCACTCTAAATTCTTGTATCCACCAAGGCCCATGTCCGATGACGTGGGCTTTGTTTTATAGACCCACATGAGTCTTTACCAAGACAGATAAAAGCGGTTTGATCGTGGCGGCAAGGGAGAGGCGGCATCAGGCCCCGATCTGCAGTTCTGTCAGAGCGGTTGGGGTGTCGTGGGAGAACTGAAAGACTTTGTCCAAGCCCGTCGTTAAGAACACCGCCCAGACCGGGTCCGGCGGGGCGGTCAGACGCAGCTTGGTCTCCCGGTCGATCGCGCTCTTGCGTAGCCGAAGCAGTGAAGACAGATTCGAGCTGCCGATACTCACTACAGCCGAGAGATCCAGAATAAGGTGCGGCATCCTGTCCGGGGCCAAGGCACGGTCCGCGAGATGGTCCATATCCTCTGTAAATGCGGGGTCGTCGTTTAGCCTGACAACCCAGATATTCTCTGACCACTCTTGTATTGACACAGCTGACGGCCTTTCGATGTCCCGCCTGGTCCCCCTTGCCAGACAAACGAGAGACTTAGGTTTTCGGCTCACTTATCTTCGACTCGCTATCGGCTCCCCCGTCTTCGGATTCCGCCACACGGGCAACGGCGACGAGCCGGTCGTTGCTGTCGATCTTGATGACACGCACGCCCTGTGTGTTGCGTCCGATACGGCTGACGGACCCAGCGTTAATACGGACGATCATCCCGTTGAACGTAATCAGCATCAGGTCGTCTTCCGGGCTGACGCGTTTGAGCGTCACGACCTTGCCGTTGCGTGCGTTGGTGACGATGTCTCGTCGGCCCTTGCCGCCTCGGCCCTGGGTCCGGGTCGAGCCGTCTTCGCTCTTGACCAGGTACTCGTGCAACGGGGTCCGTTTGCCGTAGCCGTTCTCGCAGACCGTCAGCAGGTCGGCCTCGTCGCCAAGTGAACCAGCGGCACCGGGTGTGATCTTGACCAGGCCCACGACGCGGTCGTCCCCGCTTAGTGAGATGCCTTTAACCCCGCTGGCGTTTCGGCCCATCACTCGGGCGTCGTTCTCGTCGAAACGGATCGACATCCCGTCATGCGTGCCCAGCAGCAGGTGGTCGTTGCCTTCGGTCCAGGTTACGCCGATCAAAGAGTCTCCGTCACGGAGATTCACCGCGATGATCCCCGAGCGATTGACGTTGCGGTAGTCCTTCAGGGCGGTGCGCTTCACCAGGCCCATCGAGGTGGCGAACATCAGGAAGTTCTCACCCTTCTCAAAATCAGAGATCGGCATGAACTCGCAGATGCGCTCGCCGTCTTTCAGGTCAATCAGATTAACTATCGCCCGACCACGGGTGGTCCGCGGGGCCTCGGGGATCTCATAGACCTTGATCTTAAACACGCGCCCGGTGTCGGTGAAGCACAGCAAATCGTCGTGCGTTGAGGCGACAAACACCTGCTCGGTGAAGTCGTCGTCCTTGCTGCGTGCCCCGATCACACCCCGGCCGCCTCGGCCCTGCACGCGGTATTCTTCGACCGGCAGCCGCTTGACGTAGCCGGCATGCGTGATGGTGACCACCACCTGCTCGACCGGGGTCAGGGCCGCCATATCCAACTCGCCAACCTCGCCCGCCTGGATGATGGTCCTGCGGTCGTCAGCGTATTTACGCTTCAACTCGGCGGTATCTTCCTTGATAATGTCCAACACGCGCTGCTGGTCGGCGAGGATCGATTCAAACTCCTCGATCTGCCCGATCAGCTTGGCGTAGTTATTTACCAGCGTCTCGATCTCCAATCCGACCAACTGGATCAGTTGCAGCCGGCCGATCGACTCGGCCTGGACTCGGCTAAGGTAGACATCACTATCGGCCGAGGCGTTGAGCAATCGTTCAGGAATATGAGAGGCCGAGGGATGGCTCGCCGGGATACGGAAGCCACGTTTGGTCAGGCGTTCAATCGCCTCCTCGCGCGTCTGGCTGGTGCGGATCAGTTTGATGACTTCATCAATGTCGCAGACCGCGTAGATCAGCCCCTCGATCCGGTGGGCCTCTTGCTGTGCGTGGCGCAGGCGGTACGCGGTCCGTCGGCGGATCACCTCGATCCGGTGGTCAACGAACAGCCGGATCAGTTCCTTGAGGCCCAGCGTCCGGGGTTGGCCCTTCACCAGAGCGATGTTGATGATGCTGAACGTCGATTGCAACGGCGTCATCTGGTAGAGCTGGTTCTCGACCACGGTCGGGTCGGCCCCACGCTTAAGGGTGATGACCACCCGCATCCCGCCTCGGCCTGACGATTCATCCACGATGTCCGAAATGTCCGTGATCCGGTCGGCCTTACGCAGCGCGACGATCTTATCGACGATCCCCGCGTTCTTAGACACCTGATACGGGATCTCGGTGACCACCAGCAACTCTCGGCCCTTCTTGGTCTGCTCGCTATGGACCTTCGCCCGCACGGTCACCTTCCCACGCCCGGTGGCGTAGGCCTGGGCGATCCCGACCTTGCCGCAGATGCTCCCGCCGGTGGGGAAATCTGGCCCGGGGACCATCGCCATCAACTCAAGCAGGCTGATCTCCGGGTTATCGATCAGGGCAATGACCGCGTCGCAGATCTCGCCGAGGTTGTGTGGCGGCATCGAGCTTGCCATACCCACAGCGATCCCGGTCGAGCCGTTGATCAACAGGTTGGGGAGCTTGGCGGGCAGAACCTTCGGCTCGTCATACTGCTCATCGAAGTTCGGCTGCCAATCGACCGTGTCCAGCTTAAGGTCTTCCAGCAACTCGACCGCGTGACGGTGCAGACGTGCCTCGGTGTAACGCATCGCCGCCGGGGGGTCCGGGTCGATCGAGCCGAAGTTGCCCTGCTTGTCGATCAGCAACGCCCGGGTCTTCCAGAACTGGGCCAGGTTCACCAGGGTCGGGTAGATCGCCCCGTCGCCGTGGGGGTGGTACTTCTTCATCGTCTCGCCCACGATGCCGGCACACTTAGAGTGCTTTCGGCCCGGGGTAAGATTAAGGTCGTTCATCGCCACCAGGATCCGCCGCTGCGAAGGCTTAAGCCCATCCCGCACGTCCGGCAACGCACGGTCCACGATCGTACTCATCGCGTAGGTCAGATAGCTCTCACCCAGTTCCTGTTCGATCGGATGGTCCACCACACGCCCAGCCGCCACGGGGGCCATTTCCGTGGGCATATCTTCCGGTGGCGTATCCGGGGTGTCCGGGGTGTCCGGGGTTTCTGGCTGGTCATCAGAGCCGGGCAGATCTGAATTTGTCGGGTCTTGAGGGTCGTCGCTCATGGGTCTGATCAGTCCTGATTGTGCGGGCTTTTCAGGCCTGACTGGCCTGCTTTCTCAAGGGGATATTGTACCTGTTTTCGGGGGGTACAGCGACCCGGCAGGGGGTGTTTCGGGGGCGATCCTCAAGCGGGTGTCAGGCCGCTGAATCGATAGGTTTGCCGCACTCCGGGCAGGTGTCCGAGGCGGTGCCGTGCAGGTCGTATTTGCACCCTCTGCAGCCTACGAAGTTGCGGATGATGGCAACGCGGAATTTGTGCCAGTCAGTGGAGTTGCCGAACATCGAGGACTCGAAGGTGTGGTAGGTCCCCTCTCCAAGTTCCAACAGTACGTAGCGATTTGTAGTGATCGCTCGAGTGGCAACGCTCCACATTAAACATATATCTAACTGCCCGTCCTCATACTGGATTCCCTGTCGCAAGAACGTCCACTTCCCAGGGTTCACGCCTGCTGCTCGAAATTTGCGAACAAACAGCCAACTAGAGATGAATGGATGAACGAATACAAGGTAAACAGCAATGAACGGTAGGGACATTGTCACAGCAAGAGGCCAAGTCCAGGATTCTCTTAGCACTGTGAAATAGGCAAAAATGGCGAGACACACAAAGATTGCAAACAAGGCTAACGCCAATATCAGGAACGGCATCCTCATCTGTGATCTTCTATACAACAGCGTTGCAT